>NZ_SMMA01000059.1:155912-183295 GCF_009711345.1 Pseudovibrio flavus | reverse complement strand
CGCGCCGCCGCTCTGGTCAAAAACGCAAAGAAATAGAAAGACAAACTAATGCTAAGCGCAAACCTCGATCACTTGGAAACCGTTCCATATATCCACCCAGACCTGCTTCAGTTCATTCTTCAGGCGAAGGACTTTCTGGCGATGAAGCCAGAAGCAGGGCGTCATGAACTTGTCGGCGACAAACTCTTCATCTTGGTAATGGAAACTGAAGTTCAGCCGCTGGAGCAGCGCCGTCCGGAACTGCATGAAAAGTATCTAGACGTTCAGATCCTCTTGGAGGGCGAAGAAATTTTGGGCTATGGCCACATGCCAACAGGTCCGCTGACCGAAGACAAATTGGCTGAAAAGGATGTTGCCTTCACGGCGATGATCGAGAATGAAAAGTTCATCCGCATGGCACCGCGGGACTTCGCTGTCTTCTATCCAGCTGAACTCCATCGCCCGCAGGTCTCCCCTTCAGGAGAAACCGCGCCAGTGCGCAAAGCGGTTTTGAAAATCCACCGCGATCTTCTAGCTTAATCTACAAAGCAATTCGGTGGCTGTGTCTCGCAGCCGCCACTTAAGTTCGAGCTGCTTACGGGTTCGTTAAACCCCTCAGAAGCTCACCCGCTGACAAGGCTTTTTGCCCCGTCAGCGACATGCATTCAATATATTTGCAGATCAGATTTCTTCAGCTGCTTTGCCGAACAAGAAATCGGCCTCATAGCCATCTTCCAGCCGTACAGTTCCTGAGCCGGTTGTTGGCGTATCTTTGAAGGCACGCACAATACCATGGCGACCGTCGTTACAGGTGACTGGTGCCGAAATGGTCTTGGAGCTATTCAGAGCCGGATATTCACCTGTGCAGGTTAGTTTTCCATCGCTCACGACAAATTTGCCGTCTGCGAAGTGGGAGGAGTTGGTTCCCTTCAAGACACGTCCGTCTTGACCAATAACCGTGACAGGTGAGGAAACGGCACAACCGCTAACGAAGCCAGCGAGCACAATAACAAGAGCTAATTTTTTCATTCTCACATCTCCTGTGTGTGATGCTTGAGCCTAGGAAAAAACACTCTTGCAGTTCCATGACTTAGTTCAATTTTGGCGTAATGTTTTACAGCCTCTCGCAACGCCTAAGTCAGGGTGTTGCAGGCGTCTAATGTGAGTGCCGCAGGTTGCCTCTGCGGCAATAGCCGTTATGATTTCGCTTTCCGAATTTCAACCGACGCTTATTGGGGTCGATGCCGTGCTTAAATACCTTTCCCATCTCTTTGTGATTTTGCTGCTGACGCTTTCCGGAGCATATGCGAACGGGTCACTCGCCTTGGAAGGCAGCGAGCGCTGGTACGTGATGGAAAGCCACAAGAGCGCCGATAAGGCTGTCTACGAGGCGCTGCGCTACACGTATTCCGGCTATCCCGTACACGTATTGAAAGCTCGCAACGGGTTCCATGCAGTCGTGCTTGGTCCGATGGGCCAAAAAGATATCGCAGATATGAAGAAGGATCGGGCATGGCTTTTGCCAGAGGATGCTTACCTTTCAAAAGGCAAGGGCTTTGTCTCTAAGGAATGGTCGAGCCCCGCCTTGGAAACCATCGATCTGGATAAGCCTGAAGGGTACTGGGTGAACCTTGAAGGGTTAGAGGTTCATGCGCGACTACAAAACACCAAGGGCGAACTACCAAACCCTGACGACTATGAGGATACCAGTATTGTTGTAACGGGCAAAAGCAACGGGCAGGATCTCTTCACCATTCAAACGGATGCCAGCGCCTACTCTTCCTTCGGTCAGATCGTTGAAGTTATACGCCTTTCTCCTGCAACGCGGTTTCCGCAAGTTGTGGTAAAGCGCTTCACCGGCGGAGCCCATTGCTGCATTGAAAATTCAATCATCACGCAGGATGCAAGTGGCGCTTGGGCAGTGGTGGACGGCGCTGTGCTGGATGGCGGCTACGGTTACAGCTATGCCGATCTCAACAGGGATGGTGCGGTGGAGCTGTACAATCGCGACAACACGTTCCTGTATCTGTTTGCTCCGTATGCGGGCAGCTTCGCGCCAACAGAAATCTCCACTCTCAAAGGAACTGAGCTGGAAAACGTCAGTGCAGACAGCAGCTTCAAAGGGTTCTTCCGCCATGAGCTGGAGGGCATGGAAGAGCTTGCAAAGGAAAACAAAGAGCTATGGAACGAGAACGGATATCTCGCTGCTTGGGCTGCCAACAAAGCGCGGGTCGGTGAGGCTGGTGATGCGTTTGCGCGCATCATGCCGCTCTATAATCCAAATAGCGACTTTGGCATTTTGATGTGCGCACAAACAAACGATACGTTCGGCTGCGGAGACAACGATGCCAGTCTGCTGCCGTTTCCAGTAGCGTTACCGCTGCACTTGAAAGAGCAGGGCTATCTGGAGCCAATCAGGGACTAGCGCTTTTTCTTGGCAGGTGTCGGGTTGAGCCAGTCTTGAATGGTCTTGTTACCCTCTTCCAGTGCTCGCAGCACAATCAGTGCGGTGACGCGGGCATCTTCACCAGCGTCATGATGGCCGAACTCCAAACCGAAGTCCTTGGCGAGATTGCCAAGACCGTAGCCGCGCTTGCCGTACTGTTGCGGCCATGTCTGGCGCACAATGCGGGTGCTGTCTACCCAATGGCGTAGGGGGTTGGTCAGGCTGTATTTCTCGCTAGCACGGTGAATGGCGGTTTTATCAAATGCGCTATGGCTAACGGCAATGTTGCAAGCAAATAAAGCGCCGTACTTGTCAACGATCTGCGGGTAGATCGGTGCGCCGTAAACGTCTTCTTCCGTCAGGCCGTGGACATTGACGTTACCAAAGTGGAACGGTTCTTCGGGGTCAACAAGGTCGGTAAACACATCAACCACTTGATGGTTGCGAACCGCAGCAACGCCGATCTGGCAAATACTGGCCGATGAGGTGTTGGCGGTTTCAAAGTCAAAGGTGATGAAGTCGTACTGAAGGTCAGCCAAGCCAAGCGACTGCAACTGGCGCTCCTTCTCTGCTCCACCAAAAAGACTATTTAAAAACCGCATATTACGCTCCAGAGAAAACGAAAAAAGGCGGCTGCGCGTGAGCACAGTCGCCTTTTGAAGTCATTATGGTCAGAAGACCTTAGCCACGAAGAACACCGCCGGTAGCCTTGGAAACCGCTGCGACGATCTTTGCAGAAACTGCTTCGATTTCTTCGTCGGTCAGGGTCTTCTTGGTAGGCTGCAGGGTAACGTCAATCGCCAGAGAGCGCTGACCTTCAGGAACGCCAACACCTTCGTAAATGTCGAAGAGATTAACGTCGGTGATCAGAGCCTTGTCAGCACCCTTTGCTGCCTTCAGCATTTTTTCAACCGGAACAGATGCATCAACGAGGAATGCAAAGTCACGGCTCACTGGCATCAGGTCTGCAATCTGCAGAGCGCCCTTGGAGCGGGTTGCCTTCTTCTTGGCTTCCGGTGCAGCGTCGATATAAACCTCGAACGCGACCAGTGGGCCGTCGATGTCCAGCTTCTCAAGCGCACGTGGGTGAATTTCACCAAACAGCGCAAGAGTGTTCTTAGGGCCCAGCTTCAGCGCGCCGGAGCGGCCTGGATGGTAATAGTCAGGCGCATCGGTGAACACCATCAGCTTATCAGTTGGTGCGCCGATAGCGGAAAGCGCTGCTTCTGCATCTGCTTTCGCGTCAAACACGTTGACGGAAGCAGAATTACCAGACCAGTGACGACCAGCGCCGCCCATGGTTGCAGAGCCGCGACGAACGCCAGCGATAACCATTTTCTGGCCCTTTTCGCTGTCGTCAGCAAACACCTGACCAACTTCGAACAGAGCAACATCAGGATAGCCACGGTCAGCGTTACGCTGTGCTGCAAGCAGAAGACCCGGTAGCAGAGACGGACGCATGTCGGACATGTCGCTGGAGATCGGGTTTGCAAGCGCCAGTTCAGGAGCGCCGCCGCCGAACAGTTCAGCCTGTGCCTTGGAAATGAAGGACCAAGTGACCGCTTCATCCATACCGCGCGCTGCAAGGGTGCGGCGTGCGTTGGAACGGCGGATCTGGCTTTCAGTCAGAACCTTCTGGGAGACAGGAGAGGTGCGTGGCAGGGTGTCGGTTGGAACTTTGTCCAGACCCACGATGCGTACAACTTCTTCAACCAGATCGGCCTTACCGAATACGTCTGGACGCCAGCTTGGAGGGGATACCTTCACAACATCGCCCATGCCGGAAACATGGAAGCCGAGCAGAGTGAGGATGCCCTTGATCTCAGCATGAGAAACTTCCAGACCAGAAAGACGCTTCACTTCAGAGTAAGGGAAGTCAATGATCGTTTCGACCTGAGGCACTTCGCCAGCGATCACAGCGTCAGTTGCTTCACCGCCGCAAAGGTCAATGACCATCTGGGTTGCAGCGTCAAGGCCAGGAGCCATGTATGCAGGGTCTACACCACGCTCGAAGCGGTAACGCGCATCAGAGTTTACGCCCAGCTTACGGCCGGTGCGTGCAATCATCAGCGGATCCCACAGAGCGGATTCGATGAGAACGTTGACGGTCTCGTCAGTACAGCCAGAAGCTTCACCGCCAAGAATACCGCCCAAAGACTCAACGCCGTTGTCATCAGAGATAACAACCATGCCGCTTTCCAGCATGTAGGTTTTGTCGTCGAGGCCTTTGTACTCTTCGCCGTCGCCATCGTAATGGGTCACAACCAGATCACCGGCAACCTTGTCTGCATCAAATACATGCAGCGGGCGACCATGACCCATTGTGAAGTAGTTGGTGATGTCAACGAGAGTGTTGATTGGGCGCAGGCCAACGTCTGTCAGGCGCTTCTGCAACCACTTCGGAGAAGGGCCGTTCTTGACGCCTTTTACAAGACGCAGACCAAACGCAGGGCAGTGCTCTGGGTTATCACCCAGTTCCAGCGTCAGGTTAACAGGGCAAGCACCAGAAGTAACGAACTCTGGCTTCTTGTGGGCTTTCAACTTGCCAAGGCCAGCTGCTGCAAGGTCACGGGCAATGCCGTAAACGCCTGCGCAGTCAGGGCGGTTTGGTGTGAGACCGATTTCAATGACCGGATCGTTTAGGCCAGCGTACTCAACGTATGGCATGCCAACTGGCGCATCTTCCGGCAGGTCGATGATGCCATCGTGCTCGTCAGACAGCTCCAGCTCGCGCTCAGAAGCCATCATGCCGTAGCTTTCTACGTCGCGGATTTTGCCAACGGACAGTGTCACGTCGAGGCCCGGAACGTAGTCACCCGGCTTTGCCAGAACGCCAACAAGGCCAGTACGTGCGTTCGGCGCGCCGCAAACAACCTGCATTGGCTCGCCTTCGCCGGTGTCCACTTTCAGAACGCGCAGGCGGTCAGCATTCGGGTGTGGCTGTGCATCCAGAACCTTCGCAATTTTGAAGGCACCGAGTTTTTCAGCCGGATTTACAACTTCTTCGACCTCAAGGCCGATCATGTTCAGCTTATCAAGAATCTCATCGAGACTTGCGTCGGTCTCAAGATGGTCCTTGAGCCAGGAAAGAGTGAACTTCATATCTTAAGCTCTTTATCGTCTAGGCAGCGGAAGGACCGCAGATTACTTGGAAAGACCAGCCAGCAGGCTAGGCATGTCGAGCGGGCGGAAGCCGTAGTGCTTCAGCCAGCGAACGTCGGCGTCGAAGAACGCGCGAAGGTCTGGCATGCCGTATTTCAGCATTGCGAGACGGTCGATACCCATGCCCCATGCAAAGCCCTGATACTCGTCTGGATCAAGGCCGCAGTTGCGCAGAACGTTCGGATGAACCATGCCGCAGCCCAGAATTTCCATCCAGTCGTTGCCGGTGCCGATCTTCACTTCGTTACCGGAGCGGTCGCACTTCACGTCTACTTCCATGGAAGGTTCGGTGAACGGGAAGAAGCTCGGACGGAAACGCAGCTCAACGTTATCAACCTCGAAGAACGCTTTGAGGAATTCTTCCAGAGTGCCCTTCAGGTGACCAATGTGGCTGGTCTTGTCGATAACAAGGCCTTCCAGCTGGTGGAACATCGGGGTGTGGGTCTGGTCACTGTCGCAGCGGTACGTACGGCCCGGAATGATGATACGCAGTGGCGGCTGCTGGGAGCGCATGGTGCGGATCTGAACCGGAGAGGTATGGGTGCGAAGCAGTTTACGCTCACCGTCTTCCTTCTCGTTGAAGAAGAAGGTGTCGTGCATTTCACGCGCTGGGTGGCCTTCTGGGAAGTTCAGCGCGGTGAAGTTCAGCTCGTCTGTTTCAACGTCCGGACCTTCAGCAACGGAAAAGCCCATGTCAGCGAAGATCGCGATCAGCTCATCAGTCACCTGAGAAACAGGGTGGATGCGGCCGCTCTCGATTGCGGCAGGGCGCAGAGGCTGGGTAACGTCGATGGTTTCGCTCTTCAGGCGCGCTTCAAGAGCAGCTTCCTTCAGTACTTCTTTACGCTCGGCAAGGGCATCGCCAATACGGGTTTTGAGGCCGTTCAGCTTAGGACCCATTTCCTGACGCTCTTCAGGAGACATCTTGCCAAGGGTCTTCATTTTTTCAGAGATACTACCCTTTTTGCCAAGGGCAGCAACGCGCACCTCTTCCAGTGCGGCTTCCGATTCCGCGCCCGCAATCGCAGCGCTGATCTCGGATTCAAGAGTTTCGAGGTCGGACATAATCCCTCAAGGGTTTGCAGCAGGCTAAAAAGCCAAACGTGACTAACGAATTCGTGGAGGTTCTTTTAACAGAAATAGCGAGGCTTTCCAGTGCCAACACAAGGGTTTTTGACGCGAAGGCGAGCTGATCGCTGGCCGATCGGCTGTCTGGCGTTTCTTGGTGGCTGGCCGCTCTCATGAGGCACGGTGACAGGACACGATTATCCTGCACCTGCAGCGCGTGCTAGACACGCGAGGTGGTAAATCGTCCGCAAGCGGGACCGGACAGACCGCAGGCAAGCTGAAAAGCCGCCGCAGGAGCCGATATGTTTAGCCTCAATTGCATAGAGGGGTGGTAAAACAGTGCGGAGGTGGTGTCAACGAGGATTTAGTGGGAGCAGAGTTGTTAGGTAGGCATGCTTGCTGGGAATAGTGTCATTTTCCTCGTGTGAGGGCGTTTGCAATATGGAGCGGCGGAGTTTCTCCGCCACCAGCGATCCTACATGCCAATAAAGATGTGCTCTACTGCCTTTCGGGATCCTATAGCGCTTAGGTGATCTTCATCGCGATAAAAGACGCCGGTTTTGTCCGCGATTTTGCAATGCGGGCCTTCGCACAGCGCGTCTTCCAGTCTTATCAATTTGGCAAAGTCATATTGGTTTGCCAAGTTTTGTAGCTTCACGTGAAGACGTTCTTGCTCCTGAAGGACGTCTAGGTTCTTGATGGTGCAAGAGGCGTCAAAGTTACTTGATTCAAAAACAAAGGCTCTGCGGCACGCAGAAGTCTGCCCCGATGTTTCTGGTGCTTGAGCGACAATGATAACGCGTTTGCCAGCATCCGCCAAAGCATTCAGAGTATCTCTTATCGCGGAGACAATGTTTATTGGCTTGCCCTTATCATCTATGAGCGCCTTTTGTCGATCGTTATAGTATGCCCATCTTGCTGCCAAAACAACGGTCTTGGGCCCAGCGGGGTCTTTTGCCACCAAGAGTCCTGCAGCGTTGTTTTCCTTGCAAAGAAGCATAGATTTGTCGTTGCGTTCTGGCACCGCGTTTATCAGCGGTGGGCATGTAGAGCGTGTGGAAATGAGAGTTCGAATGTTTTGACCGATTGCTAGTTCATCCAAGCCCGACTTAAGGTGTGCTGCATGAGAATCGCCCCAGACCAAGTACGTGGGTCTTTCTCCATCTGGGCCAATCGAGCATACCTTCTCAAAGGTGGAAGTTGTCGAGCAATTGCTAAAAGCTGTCGCATATTCTTTGTCTTGCTCAGCGAGTCGCAGGTATCGCGTAGGGAGAATGCTCTGCGTAACGCTCTGACTTTGCATTGCTACAGCCATTGCGCAGAATGATAGCATTGCACCAACGAAGGCTGGCTTTGCTAAACTGGCTGTTTTTCTGTTGCGCTCAGTTCTTAGTGGTTCTTCGGCATATTTGAAGAGGAGGTAGCCCAAAAAGACTGAAGTAATGAGAGCCGCGAGACGTACAAGAGCGTTGTCAGCGTAATCTGTTAGCACTTGAGTACATAAAACAGCGATTGGCCAGTGAACAAGGTAGGTGCTGTAAGACCACTTGCCCAGCCGCCTCAACAGTGTGTTGTTAAGAGGATTGAGAGATCTTGTGGAACTCTGCGAACCAACAGCAATAATAATACCGGTGGCTAAAACTGGCAGTAGCGTTAATGGGCTGGGCCAGCCTTGGTTTGCTGGTGTGAAGGAAAAAAGCAATAAAACTACCATTGAGGTGTTATAGAGCCATACAGATCCACTATAGTGCTTGAATTCTAAATCACGCATAGTTAGGAGTGCGGCAATCGCCCCTACCCCGAACTCCCAAAGCCTTGCAGGTATAGAGAAATAGGCGGCCTCAGGGTCCTTTATGATCAAAATTGACATCACAATGAATGAGATCACTGAGATGGTAAACACTGATGCGATTTGCCTTTTGAGTGACGTTCTTTTTATGAAGAAAAGCAAGATAGGCCAGAGGATATAGAACTGTATTTCGACGCCCAAAGACCAAAAATGTAAAAAAGGGTTCAGTAGTGCTTCTGGGGCGAAGTAGCCCATGTGTGTTGGGGCAATTATGTTATAGGAAAAAAAGGTCGAATATGTAAAAGCCTCGGTGATAGTAGTGAAGTCAAGCCCGCCGAGGGTCGACCAAATAGTCAGCGCTGCCAATACTGCTGCAAAATAATATGCAGGTGCGAGTCGCCAAAAACGCTTTACGTAAAAGTTCAGAATACAACTTCCGCTCCAATTAAAATTGGGGCGCATAATAATCTGGGTCATGAGAAAACCAGATATTACAAAGAAAATGTCGACGCCGATGAAGCCCGCAGTAAAGCCGAATAGCTCAAAATGAAACAGAAGAACCAATAATACGGCTACTCCGCGAAGGCCTTCAATATCTCCGCGAAAACTATCAGGCTTAGAGGTTTGCATCCGCCTCTACTCTCCAAACTAATGTTTAAAATCAGAGAGTACCTAGCAGATTTGTAGGGAGCTGCGGGGCGTCGAAGACAGAAGTTGCTATGCTGTCCACATACTTCCTTAGAATAAAGGTTCTGGTGGCCATTAAGTCGACAAAAGTGCCCAAGTAGTCGGCATTCAAGGAGTAGCGGAAAACAAAAAAATCCCGTTTTCCGCTACATCAGGCTTGGCAGGACTGCTTCTACCTGATCACGCGACATGCCCGCTTTAATGTCCTCACTGTAGAGGGCTTTGAGAGCTAGCCAGTCGAGGTGGGTTGGCTGTTTGTATCGTCCTGTTCCATCCAACACCGAGCCGACGCTTCTTCCGTAAATATTGCCGAAGCCAAGAGCTTGGAAGAGCTGGGCATACAAGCAGCTTTCAAAGAACCGATCTTCAAGGCTGATACTGGAGAGGCCAAGGTGCTTGGGGTGTTCAGGGTGCGCGTGTTGAACCACAAAGCACATTGGGTGCTTGGGCGGGATGAGTTTCAGGAAGTGGTCAAAGAAGCCCTTCCTGTTCAGTTTCTCATAGAGGCCTGAATAATTGCGGTAGATGTAGTCACGCGATCCAATCGCTACGAAAATTACATCTTTACTGGGCTTTTTCGTTAGGCGGAAGCGAAGGTTTGTTGTCTTTCCAATGCGCCGTAAGGCGTTGATCAGCTTGTCGTGCGCCCCTTCAGGATCCTCCATTTTACTGCTAACGGAAACGACAACGTCAATGAGGCCATTAGGCCGGCGCTTTTTGATCCTATCTCGTTGAGGTGTAATGGATTGCAGCCTTTTTTGAGCTCCAAATGCGCTATTCAAGAACAGGTCTTGCTTGTGCTCGTTCGATGCAAGCCACGAATAGTCAATCGGCTCCTTTTCGCCCTGCCGCGGACCGTCCAATATCTTGCCGGACTTGCTGATCGTGTACATATCCAGCGCCCATGAAGGCGGGCTGTGGTCAAAACGGTTGTCTTGGATAATCAAAGGCTGCGTGGCGGGCTGGGCGTGTGATGTGGAGCTAAGTCCACAGCTTGCGGACACAAAGGCAAGAAGAAAGATCCATCCAGAGGGTCTTAATGCAAGCACCTTTGTCTCCTTCGTGGTGATGTGAATTCACTGTTAATCGAAACAATCACATTTTCACAGGAGAGTAATCTGGCAGAACAAATGGGCGATTGTTCGGTTGCTAACTATTCAATGCCCTAAAGGTATATTGGGATGTTGAAGTAGCTTTGTTGCGTTTGAATAGTGATTTATTATCTTTTTACTCAAACATTGTTTTTGCCACAGTCTTGTCCTAGGAAAAAGAGGGAAGCGATTCTTAGGAGTTGGAGAAAATCATGAACGCGCGTGCTGTTGCTGTGGCGGCAATGTTAACTTTTTTTCCCCTAGTTGGTTTTTTGCCGCTTTACAGTACATACAGCGCGGAGGCTGTTACCAGTCTCTATATAGGCTCTGCAGCGCTTGTTGTTATGGGGTTTTCTCAGTTTTTAGCACTTCGCTTGCCATGGATGGAGCGGCTAACAGGTGGGCTTGATAGGTCATACCTGATACATAAATGGCTGGGTATTGCCGCTGTCGTTTTCCTCCTTCTTCATGAGAATATCAGCGCAGAAATCAAAAGCCTTGCATATCAAAACGCCTTTCATGGCCTTGCAAAAGATCTGGGCGAATTTGGTCTGAACGGTATTCTGGTGCTTTCCGTTGTCTCCATAGCGACCTTCATTCCCTACAATTTGTGGCGCTGGAGCCACCGCCTCATTGGTATCTTCTTCATTCTGGGGGCTGTTCACTATGTGCTGATCGAGAAACCGTTTAGCCTTACGAGCCCGCTCGGCCTGTATGTGCTTTTCTTCTGTGTATTGGGTGTGGCCAGCTATTTGTATGCGTTGATCGCCTTCACAGTTGGGCGGAAGAGCGTTTCTTATGTCGTCCGCAAAAACGTCCATCAAGGTGATGTTGCAGAAATCTCCATGACGCCCGTCAGTACTGGTATTTCTCACAGGGCAGGGCAGTTCGCGTTCTTTTCTTTTGATCAGGGCCGATTGAAGGAAGCCCATCCATTCACGATTTCCAGTGCACCGGTGTCAGACCAATCGCTGCGCATCTCGGTGAAGAAACTGGGAGATTATACTGGGCGACTAGGCCGTGACTTGAAAGTTGGAACTGCTGTGAAAATAGCAGGGCCTTATGGCAGATTTGGAGTTCACAAGTGTAAGGGGGCGCAAGTATGGATTGGCGCAGGTGTTGGTATCACGCCTTTTGCCGCTATGGCGCAAGCTCTTGAGAAGGCGGGGCCGTCGGTCCACCTTTTCTACTGCGTTAGAAATCTCGATCAGGCGCCCCATGTGGCTGAGCTTCGGGCGATCGAGGCCGAAAACAATAGGTTCCACCTGCACCTTATAGTCTCGGACAAAGGCCAAAAACTCAACGCAGATGTGATCGAGCAAGTACTCGATGGCCCTCTGGCGAAAGCCTCTGTTTTCTTTTGCGGGCCGAAGCCTATGCGCGAGAGCTTTAAGGCAAGCCTCTCAAAACGGGGGGTGGCCCCTAATCGCTTCTTCTATGAGGAGTTTGAGATCCGCTCTGGCATTGGCCTAGGTAGACTAGCGCGGTTGCTATGGCCGCACTTGCGGAACCTGCTCAATAAGGCGCTGGGTGAGAAGTCACCGTTTCACGAGCAGCGGGTTTAGATCAGGCAAATAAAAAGCGGCTCCAAGGTTGGGGCCGCTTTTTTGATTGGGATTAGCTCTTCTTCACGAACTCGGTCAGGATCACGATGCGCTGATCGTTAACGCGGCCCTCAATCTGGCCTGCGTTATCTGGCACCAAACCGATGTTCCGAACCGCAGTTCCGCGCTTTGCTGTGAAGTTTGCGCCCTTAACCTTCAAGTCTTTGATGAGGGTAACGGTGTCACCTGCGCTCAAAACCGCGCCGTAGGTGTCTTTGTGAACGACAGCATCATCGTCGGAACCTGCGTCCTGACCAGCCTGCGCCCATGCAAGGGTTTCTTCGTCAAGGTAGAGTGTGTCGAGCAGGTCGCGGGCCCAAGCTTCGCCTTCAAGACGGTTTAGCATGCGCCACGCGGTTACCTGCACAGCAGGCTCGGTGCTCCACGCACTGTCATTGAGGCAGCGCCAGTGGTTGGTGCCCAGCTCTTCGCGGCCGGCCATCTGCGCATCGCAAGTGGAGCAAACAAGGATGGAGCGCTCAGCGCTCTCACCACCTTCTGGGCCAACAGCGGCAACAGTGAGGTTCTCGGTAGCACCGCACAGCTCACATTTGTTATCAGCGCGGGCGCGCAGCTCGGTTTCCAGTGACATGGTTTCCTACCTTTTTAGGTTTGTTGTTTCGCCCGTGCACCTACTGCTCTTTAAAAATCGCAGGCCTGCTTGTGGGCTTTGTATTGCGCGTAACGTTTTGCGGCGGGCTCTGCAAGCCTTGGCTATACGCTTAAAGAAAAAGACCGGCCCTGAGGCCGATCTTTAAATGTCTTGGTTAAAGGCGCTAAGAGCAGTTCTCAGTCATCCATCTTCAGAGCCTGAATAAAGGCTTCCTGAGGGATTTCTACCTTACCGAACTGGCGCATCTTCTTCTTACCGGCCTTCTGCTTTTCAAGCAGCTTGCGCTTACGGGTGGCGTCACCACCGTAACACTTCGCGGTAACGTCCTTACGCAGTGCAGAAAGGGTTTCGCGTGCAATCACGCGGCCGCCAATTGCTGCCTGAATAGGGATCTTGAACATGTGACGCGGGATCAGTTCTTTCAGCACTTCACACATTGCACGGCCACGACGCTCTGCCTGAGAGCGGTGAACGAGAACGGAAAGCGCATCAACCGGCTCTTCGTTGACCAGAATAGACATCTTTACGAGGTCACCTTCGCGGTAATCGCTGATTGTGTAGTCGAAAGATGCATAGCCCTTGGAGATGGACTTCAAGCGGTCGTAGAAGTCGAATACAACTTCGTTGAGCGGCAGATCGTAAACGACCATGGCGCGTGAACCAACGTAGGAAAGGTCGATCTGAACACCGCGGCGGTCCTGACACAGTTTCAGGATAGGGCCAAGATACTCATCCGGCGTCATGATGTTAGCGCGGATCCAAGGCTCGCGGATTTCACGAATTTTCACCACGTCAGGCATATCAGCCGGGTTGTGAAGCTCGATCTGGGAGCCGTCGGTCAGTTCCATCTCGTAAACAACCGAAGGAGCGGTTGCGATGAGATCAAGGTCAAACTCGCGGTACAGACGTTCCTGAATGATTTCAAGGTGCAGCAGACCAAGGAAGCCACAGCGGAAACCAAAGCCAAGCGCAGCCGATGTTTCCATCTCGAATGAGAAGGACGCATCATTGAGGCGCAGCTTGCCCATGGCAGCACGCAGGTCTTCAAAGTCGTTCGCATCAACCGGGAAGAGACCACAGAACACAACAGGCTGAGCTGGTTTAAAGCCCGGAAGCGGTTCCGCGCAGCCCTTCTTGTCATGAGTGATGGTATCACCAACGCGGGTATCAGCTACTTCCTTGATGGAAGCAGTGAGTACGCCGATTTCACCTGGGCCCAAACGGTCGGTAACGACGAAGGCAGGGGTCATAACGCCAACGCGGTCTACAGGGTAAACTGCGCCGGTGCCCATCATCTTGATGGAATCGCCCTTTTTCAGGGAGCCGTCGATGATGCGCACAAGCACCATCACACCCAGATAGGTGTCGTACCAGCTGTCTACCAGCATGGCCTTCAGCGGCGCATCAGGGTCACCTTGAGGTGCAGGCAGGTCCTTAACGATGCTTTCCAGCACGTCAGGGATGCCGATGCCGGTCTTTGCGGAAATCTCTACAGCGGTGGAGGTATCAAGGCCGATTACGTCCTCGATCTGCTCTTTCACGCGCTCAGGTTCTGCTGCAGGCAGGTCAACCTTGTTGAGAACAGTTACGATCTCATGGTTGTTGTCGATTGCCTGATAAACGTTGGCAAGGGTCTGCGCCTCTACGCCTTGGGAGGCGTCAACCACCAACAGGGAGCCTTCCACCGCAGCAAGAGAACGGGAGACCTCGTAGGCAAAGTCAACGTGACCCGGGGTGTCAATGAGGTTCAGCGTATACTCATTGCCATCGTTGGCTTTATAGATCAGGCGAACAGTCTGCGCCTTGATCGTGATGCCGCGCTCACGCTCGATATCCATAGAATCGAGGACCTGCTCAGTCATCTCGCGGTCGGTCAACGTACCGGTAGACTGGATCAGGCGGTCGGCCAAGGTAGATTTACCGTGGTCGATGTGCGCGATAATAGAAAAATTTCGAATGTTGGACAGGGTTTTCGTCGTCATGGGCGCTCAATTACCACCCTTTGCGAGATTGGCAAAGAGCATAATTGATGCGAAAGAGCCTTTTTTATTGTTATCGGCGGCCCGCATACTCTGATTGCCAATAACTGATGAAATCAGCGGCGAAAATGGTTTCCTTAAGCGAGCAAGTAGCCAAGCTGTACTTCAAAACAGGAGTGGTGACAGCCTTTCAGCGCGCGCGAATAGTTTGTTGTTGGGTTAGCGGACGGATCGAACAGGTTTACTGCTTGTGCTGAGGCGCTTTGAAGCTGCGCCGCCTTAAGGAAAAACAGGCGCCTGAAGCGCCTGCTTTGAACTCAGTAATGACCAGCGCTATCTAGAAGTGATAGCGAAGGCCAACCCCGAACGTGTGAGCAGTAAGGTCCGATACCAAGGTTGGTGCTCGTGGGTCTGGATCAATTTCGATATCGAAGTCTGCTGACTGCAAGAAACTGTAATCAGCGGTTACGCTCAAGTTCTCTGAAATGCGATAGGCTGTTCCCGCAGATAGTTTAATCAACGGAACGACAGAATCTGCCGCTTTGAGCGGAACGTCTAGAGTACTTCCTCCATCACTCACCGAGATGTCGGAGACGTTAGGTGCGAAGAAGCCCCCACCAACACCAAGGTACGGAGTTAATGCTTCACTCAAGTGGGCTTCGAAGAATACCGAGCCGGTCGCGTAAAAGCCGGAAAGACCGCCACTGGTTACTTCAATTGGCAATGGAACGGAAAAACCAGAAAAGTCACTTGAGATGTAGCCTAGGTCAGCCTGAATGCGGACGTTGTCATGCACGGATGTGCCGGCAAAAGCCGCAAAGGTATAGCCGCTATCGTATTCTAGGATGTTCGCAAGGCCGATAGTGTCAACGCCGTCGGTAATCGAAACGTCAGCATCCGACATTGAAGCAAAACCACCAGAAAAGCCAATATATGAATTATTTAGCAAACCTTCCGCAGAGGTATTTGTGGAGCTGAGCAGCAGAAAGCATGCGGCTGAAATATAGCCGATATTTTTTCTAAACATGATGTCACCAATTTTTAAAGTAATGATAACTTTTTATTTAGATTCGCTAAATTCTACTAGTTAAAAATACTAATTATTATGCGGATTGGAGTGGTAAATTGTGACGGTTTCGATGAGATTTATTTCTTTTTAAGGTTAGGCTGATATATCTTGATGGGCCAACAAAAAAGGGCGCCAGCGGCGCCCTAAATCATCTATCTGATGTGAAATTAGAAATTATAGCGCATACCTGCACTGATTAGGTGCGCGGAAATGTCGGTTTTGTCGATCTGCTTGGCGCCGCCAGATAGAGTGGTATCCAAGTAGAAGTCCGGCGTTTGCATGTAGCTGTAGTCTGCAAAGAGGTCGATACTGTCGGAGAGTGCGTACGACGCCCCAGCGCTAACTTTTACGATCAAAACAGGGTTGTCGTCACCTTTGGTGTTAGATGGATTATTCGTGCCTACTGTAATGTCACCATCGATGAACGCGGCACCAGCACCTACACCTACATATGGCGAGAACTTTTCTGTAAGCGGTAGGTCATAATAAACAGAGCCTAGCAGATAGAGAGCCGCAGCATCACCAGTAACTGGCAAGCCACTCGCAGTCTTTGAGATTTCTTGAGCGAAATAGCCGAGTTCACCCTGAAGACGTACATTGTTGAGTGGGCGGAAACCCGCAAACACATTGGTGGCTACACCGGTGTCAAACTCGAAGTTTACCGCTGAAGCGCTTCCGTCTGCTGGGCCTACAGGGCTTGGGGCAAGCGCAGATACGCCAATGCTGGCACCAACATACATACTGTTGGATGGTGCAATCGAGCCGCGCAGTGCATCAGCTGCGGATGCGGTTCCTGCGAAAGCGATTAGTGTGCTAAGAGTAGCCAAAGCGAGTTTACAGTTGCGCATTAATGACATCCTTGATAACGCAGACTTTAAAAATCAGTAAGTAAAAATAATTATGATTATTAAGGTTAATGTTCGCTTACCAAGGTTCGCTTTGTGAGTTTTTCTTAGTCCCACCTGCGACACTCCATTACAAACTATTCGTGTAGTTTACCGTGATGCGTCTTGCGCCGAGGGCGGCTCTATGGAATTAAAACTTCAATTCCAAGGCGCAGGGGGACAAATGATAATTCGTGCCGCAATCGAACGTGATCTTCCAGAAATTCTGGAAATCCATAATGACGCCGTGAAAACACTTCCGGCTGTTTGGACTGATGCTGAAGATTCCCTCGACCAACGCGCTACATGGTTTCACCAGCGTATGGAGCTGGGCTATCCGGTCATCGTTTCAGAAAGTGCTGATGGCGAAGTGCTCGGCTTTGGCAGTTATGGCCGCTTTCGTGAAAAGTCCGGCTACGACCTAACCGTTGAGCACTCTGTCTACGTCAAAAAAGGTGCTCGCGGGCAAGGCGCAGGCCGCAAGATGCTGCTGGCTCTTATCAATCAGGCCCGTGAGGATGGTTTTCATGCCATGGTCGGTGCGATCGACAGCGAAAACAAAGCATCTATCGTCCTGCACCGTAAGCTTGGCTTTGAGGTAAGCGGAATTCTGCCGCAGGTTGGCTACAAGTTCGGCCGCTGGTTGGATCTGACCTTGGTGACCATGATCCTTGATGAAGCTTCGGCACCAGCTGCCACCGAGTAAAGCATACGAAGGGAGCAGTACTCCCTTCCAAATTCTATTTACCGTCTGCCAGCAAAATGGTCTGGCAGACATCCGGCAAGTCGTCCAAGGTAAGGGGCGGCTTTTTCTTTACCTCTTTTGGTTTCTCTCCCGGCTTCGGCTTAACGGGTACCCAAGGCTCGTCAGAGAGCCACCATGTGAGCTCATCTCCGCATCCATCGCCGCGAGGCGGCGCAGGCTGATTTACGCAGGATGCGCTATCGCTTGGACACTTCAAACGAACGTGGAAGTGATAGTGATGGCCCCACCAAGGGCGAACACGCCGCAACCAGTCCCGATCTTCCGTTTCGTATTCACAAAGCGCCTTCTTGATAGCCGGACTTACGAAGATGCGGGCAACCCGCTCGTCTTGTGCTGCTCTGCGGATGAGGCGGGAGTGACTATCACTCCACTTTTTCGGGTCAACGCTTCTATCGGCCCCGGGTAGCTCCATGTTGCCTTTCAGCATGGAAATCGCGCTGGTGCTCTCGCGTTCTTTTCTCGTGAAGCGGCGATCAGGCATAGGCGTTAGCCAGATATCGGCATCAAGGCCGATCTGATGGCTTGCGTGTCCGGTCAACATTGGGCCGCCGCGAGGCTGCGCCATATCGCCAACTAGCAAGCCTTGCCAACCAAGGGCAGGGGCGTCATTTGCCAGCGCCTCTAGAAAATCGACGAGTTCAGGATGGCCCCAGTTGCGATTGCGTGACAAGCGCATGACCTGCCAGCTCTCACCGTCTTTGGGAAGCGCTTCACCTCCGGCCAAACAGCCCTTTGCGTAGCCGCCAACGGCTTGCGGCGGGAGCGCAGCCGGATTTTTCTTCTTTCCAAAGTGGAGCTTTGCCGGTTCATGCAGCGGTAGTGTGCTTGCATGATGGGCAGGATTGTAGGCTGGTGTTTTGAATGGCTTGTGTGTTGGAAGCGGTATAGTTTCCGCCTGCACATGCGAAAGCCCGCCAACCAAGAAGAGTAGAGCTGCGGCGAGCTTTGTTGTCGTTGTCGTCATCAATCTGCCTCAGGGGTCAACGGCTAATCTGGTGAAAGCCGTACCCCTATTTTGGCAGGTATGTGTATTCCCCGAAAGAGTTAATAGCCCGGACCGTCGGCTCTTTCTTCAATTTTCTGGGCCAAAGCATCCAGTTCACCGCCATGATCACGGATCATCTGCTCGGCAACCTCGTTGAGCTGGCTCATGTAGCGAGGGCGCGGATCATGGAAATCAGCAAGACCTTCCGGCAGATCAGTGGTGATGCGGTGGTACTCAAGGCCCGCGATGTCAGCCAGAAGCGCTGATGCTTCAACGCCCTTTGCGCGGGTCTGGCCGTCGATCAGGAAGGACAGTAGCGGAACGCCTTTTTCAGGAGACATCCAAGTGCCGGAACTCCAGCTGGAAACTTCGGTGAACGGGAAGCCCTGATTGGTTGGGTTGCCGGTGCCAAGAGAAACAATCACGAGGTCTTCCGGTTCCCAGCCGCGCTTTCTTGCTTCTGCATAAGCGATCATGACCGGATCGTTGAGGAACGGTGATGGATCAATCATCACATGTTCTTCTCCGGTGGCAAGGTTTTCTACCCGTGCAGGCTCAAACCATGAGGGCGCAGCCGTCGTGGCGCGAACCGCCTGCCAGAAGTAGTAGTCGTTGTATGATCCTTCGCTCGCCGGTCGCTCATTGGACATCAATACCAAACGACGGGCAGCAACGTCGTAAGCTGGCAAGACAATACCGGTCAAACTGCTGGCAACTGAACTCCAGCCGATACGCTGCTTGAGAAGCTTTTCGGTAGGGCGTTCTTGCAGAGCTTTATTGAACTGACCAAACGGCTGCTTGATCATGCGGGTCAGTTTGGAGTTGTGACCGGAGATGTACAGCTCGCGGGTTTCGTCTTCAAAGAAGCCACGCAGCTCAACAAGATCAAGGGCCGGAATGCCAAGCGCATCCTCATCGGGTTTAGGCGCGCAAAGGCCAGCAGCAATCATGCCGCCAGTAGACGTGCCACAAACAAGATCGAAATAGGCATGCAAAGGCTTTGTCTTCCCTTGCGCCATAAGACGGTGCTGCAGTGCTTCCAGAACACGGAGTGGGAGAAGGGCGCGCGCACCGCCGCCGTCGATGGAGAGGATTATGCGTTTTCTTTTTGCTGTCATGGGTCCGGCGTGAAGTGATCAGAATTACGGAATCGGTGCATGATAATTACGGTGATCCCATGGCAACACTATGGGGAAGACTACGCTCTCCGGTAAACAACGGGGGTGCAAAGCGGGAATTTCTGCCCGCCTTGCAATCTTTAGTAAACAAAGGGTTGTGATATTTTTCTGTGTGAAAGTCGGTTCAGTTGTACGCGCCGCTCGAATAATGCAGCTCATAGCTATGGCTATAGATCTCGACAATGTTCCCGAACGGGTCTTCCATGTAGATCATGCGGTAAGGTTTTTCGCCCGGATAGTAGTAGCGAGGCTCCTTCATACGGCGTTTGCCACCAGCCGCTTCGATCTTCGCAGCAAGTCCTTCTACATCCGGATCCTGCACGCTGAAGTGGAACACGCCGGTCTTCCAGTATTCGAAATTATCCTCCGGGTTTTCGGCGTTGTCGAATTGGAACAACTCGATGCCGATTTTGTCGCCGGTGGACATGTGCGCAATGCGGAAGTGCTTCCAGTTCGGGCCAAACACATCGGTGCACATCTGGCCAATTGCGCTGTCATCTTCATAAACGTCGGTCGGTGGCATGATCACATACCAGCCCATAACTTCGCTGTAGAACTTCACAGCGGCATCTAGATCAGGAACAGAAATGCCGATGTGGGAGAATGTGCGCGGATAAGGAGCCGTCATGTTTCTTTTCCTTTGGCTGCATTAGGTCTGGGCAAAAACTAGTCGCTGAGCGCTGAAAAGAAAAATTATGATATATTCTGATTATGATAAATTTTCGGAATGATTGATCATGTTGAAGGAAATCTGGCTCAGGACATTCAAATCACTCGTTGAAACGGGCCATTTCACCAAAACCGCCGAGTTGCTGCACATGACGCAGCCCGGCGTTAGTCAGCATATCAAGAAGCTGGAAGACCAGCTTGCTGTTCCGTTGCTGAACCGCGTCGGCAAAGGTTTTGAGCTAACGTGGCAGGGCCAGCTGCTCTATGACTACGCCAAAAGAACGCTGCAAGATCAGCAAGAACTTCTCTCGCGGTTAAGGGAGGATGATCCGTACGCCGGACTTTGTACGTTTTCGTGCTCTGGTGCATTGGCGATGCTGCTGCTACCGGCGTTTCTCGAGCATCAGAAGCAATTCCCAACACTGAACGTCTCCATTGAGGCGGCACCAAACCACCGCGTTATTTCATCGATTAAAGATGGAACCGTGGATGTCGGCATAGTGAACGAGGCTGTAAGCGACCCGTCACTTCTGCAGGAAGAGGTGGGCAAAGAAACGCTTCAGCTTGTTGTGCCTGCCTCAGTTGCGGCCAAGCCCGTTACCTATGAAAGTTTGATTACGCTGGGAATGATTGATCATCCCGATGCTGCGTCCTACACAAGCCGACTGCTCAGCGTGAATTTTCTGGAAGACTACAAGGGGCTGGAGGAGATACCGCGCAACGTCTACATCAATCAGCTCGGCCAGATCCTGCTTCCGGTTTGCGAGGGGCTGGGCTTCACGGTCTTGCCTAGCGCTGCCATTCCGCAAGACTTGATGGGCGGTCGTATCGCAGCGGTGCCGCTGGGCGTAGAGGAGGGCGAGCGGCTTTTCTTCACTACTAAGCGCTTCAAAACACTGCCAACGCGCTATGATTGGTTCAGGCAAAAGACCAGAGAATTGTTAGCTGAGAGCAAATAAGAAAAGAGCGCCTGCAATAAGAGGCGCTCTTGGAAACTCTTTAGCTGCGCAGGGTTTCAATCGCATCCAATAGGCGGACAATATCCTGCGGGCGGGAGAGGCTGTGGTCGCCGTCCTTAACTAGCGTCAAAACAACATCATCGGTTACCAGACGCTCGGTGATGCGTAGCGCGTATTCCCAAGGAACGGATGCATCCTGCTGGCCCTGAAGAATAATCGTTGGGCAGCCGGTCGGGATTGGCTCACCTAGCAACAGGTTGTTACGGCCATCCTCAATGAGGTCACGGGTGATGATGTAAGGGCTATCATCGTATTCGGATGGGCGCTCCATCCGGCCAGTTTCCATGATCTCGCGTTTGATCTCCTCGGTAAACTCCTGCTTCCACATGAGTTCCTCGGTAAAGTCGGGCGCTGGAGCGATGAGAACCATGCCCTTCAAGGTGCCGGTGCCCAGTTTCTCGCCTTTTGCAATTGCTTTAGCCAGCGCCAGTGCAATCCAACCGCCCATGGAAGAGCCAACAACGATTGTCGGGCCTTTACAAAATTCAGCAAAAACGGCTTTGGCTTCTTCTAGCCACTTAGAGATTGTACCATCGGTAAACTCGCCGCCGGATTCGCCGTGGCCGGAGTAATCCATACGCGTGCAGGTAATGCCTTTTTCCTGCGCCCACTTGGCTAATTCCTGTGCCTTGGTGCCCTGCATGTCCGACTTGAAGCCGGAAAGCCATAAAACGCCAAGCTTTGAGCCTTCGTCATGGCGCACTGCGATTTTGCGCTCCAGTGCCCCTTTGCCAACACTAATAAATTGCGGTATCCCAGCGTTCATATGTGACCTCCGAACCAATATCCGCTGTGTGTGCCACAGCCGCGAGAAAAAGAGAAGAATCTGTGTCCCAAACTATTGTCGAGAACGCTGCAAACGCTGAAGGTCATGCAATGTCCAAAACGCCAACAATTATGCAGATCGTACCTGATTTGCGAACCGGCGGGGCAGAGCGAACCACAGTAGATATGGCTAAAGCCGTTATTGATCGCGGTTGGAACTCGATAGTCCTTTCCGAAGGCGGGCGCCTTCTTGAAGAGTTGGAGCGCACAGGCAGCAAGCACATCATTTTTCCGGCAGGTACAAAAAATCCGCTGAAGATTTTGCGCAATGCCCGCAAGATCAAACAGATTGCCAAAGAACACGGTGTTGATCTCATCCACGGTCGCAGCCGCGCGCCCGCATGGTCCGGTTTTATCGCAGCGCGCCAGTTGGGGTTGCCGTTCGTCACCACCTATCACGGCCTCTACAAAGAACAGAATGCTTTCAAGGCGTGGTACAACTCCGTTATGACCCGCGCTGATGCGGTGATCGCAAACTCAAACTACACCGCCGGCATAATCGCCGAGCGCGACCCGTCCTGTACCCACCGCATTACCGTGATCTATCGCGGTTCTGATATGGAATACCTCGATCCAGCCAACGTGAGCCAAGAGCGTAAAGAGGCGATCAGATCCGCGTGGGGATTGTCGGGCAATGAACGCGTTGTTTTGAACTTGGCCCGCCTGACCGCTTGGAAGGGGCAGCCGGTTCTCATTGATGCAATGCGCGAACTGATCAAGCAGGAAGGCTTTGATGATGTTGTCGTCATTCTTGCAGGTGACGATCAGGGCCGTGAGGCTTACAGCGCTGGCTTGAAACAACAAATCGAGAATTCTGGCCTTCAAGGACGCGTGCGCCTTGTTGGCCACTGCGCCGATGTTGCCGCTGCTATGGCGGTTTCTGATCTTTCCGTTGTTGCCTCCATCGAGCCTGAAGCCTTTGGCCGCGCAGCAGTGGAAGCGCAGGCTGCTGGCGTGCCGGTTATTGTGAGTGACATTGGTGCTGTGCCGGAGACAGTTCTTGTGCCGCCAGTGGTGAACGATGAACAGCGCACCGGCTGGCATGTTCCTGCAGGCGATGCAAAGGTTCTATCGCAGACTATGGCCTTGGCGCTGAACATGGCACCGGACGAAAAAGCCGCTCTGATTGCACGCGCACGCGAACACACTCATGCTCATTTTTCTAAAGAGGCAATGTGTGACGCAACTTTGGCAGTCTATGAACAGATGCTGGATAAGTGACCCGTCGTTAATTGCTCATAAATTTTAGGAGGTTGAGGAGATTTGGCAGGGTGTAACGAGCCTCACTTGCCCGCCGCTGCCATTTTCTTGCAATAATCAAGGAATGCCGCAGGTTTCCGCCAAAAACAGGTGTTGACTTATTGGGCATTTTTCTCGATCTTCTATGAGGGTTCCTGTTGATGTTGAGTTATCGCGTATCTTCTATTGACGAAGAGGGCGTAACGGGTCTAGGAACCGCACTAAGAAATTCAGATCGGCAACGAAAGAGGAGATAGCGACCATTCGCCGTCCGTTTCGCGCACCACCCCCCACTAAGGAAGGGCCGCGCACCAACCAAGAAATTCGTGTTCGCGAAGTACAATTGATCAACACCGAAGGTGAAAACCTAGGTACGATTGCCATCGAAGAAGCTCTTGCCATGGCGCAGGAGCAGGGTTTGGATCTTGTAGAGATCGCGCCGAATTCCAAGCCACCTGTTTGTAAAATTCTGGACTACGGTCGTTACAAGTACCAGGCCCAGAAGAAAGCTGCAGAAGCCCGTAAGAAGCAGAAAGTCGTCGAGATCAAAGAGATCAAGATGCGCCCGAACATCGACACTCATGACTATGAAGTGAAGATGAAGAGCATGCGCCGCTTCTTCGACGAAGGTGACAAGGTAAAGGTCACTTTGCGCTTCCGTGGCCGTGAAATGGCTCACCAGGATCTTGGTATGAAGCTTTTGCTGCGTGTGAAAGAAGAAACTGCCGAGTTCGCAAAGGTGGAAAGCCATCCGAAACTGGAAGGCCGTCAGATGATGATGGTTCTGGCACCGTTGGCTCGCTAAACTTTCTTTTGTAAGGGAGTTGAGTCGCTAAGCTTTCTTCATCAGAGAGTTGAGCCGTTTAGCTACCTTTTCAGTCAGTTTTATTACCCGGAGCACCGCGCTCCGGGTAATTTTTTATCGGCTCTGCCGTACGAGCATTTTTCTGCTCCAAATAAGGGCTGGCGCCCTTGCTTTTCGTCCGTTTCCCGCCTATAACGCCGCGGTTCGAAGTCGCCCGGCTTATTCGGCAAAGATTCCTTGTGGTCCGCTGCAAGCTTTTGCTGAAGCACATAAGGGCATGCCGTGGCGACTTATGATGCATCCAAGATGTAATCTTGGTCAGTTTTTGCTGATCATTTAAAGAAAGGACGCAAAATGCCCAAGTTGAAGACGAAGTCTGGAGCCAAGAAGCGCTTCAAACTGACTGCGACTGGCAAAGTCAAATGTGCTCAGGCTGGTAAACGCCACGGCATGGTTAAGCGCACGAATAAGTTCATCCGCAACGCACGTGGTACTACCACTCTGTGTGAAGCAGATGCACGTATCGTGAAAAAGTACCTGCCTTACGGCTAAGCCCTAAGCAACTGAGACTAGGAGTTACCAATGTCGCGTGTAAAAAGAGGCGTTACCGCCCACGCTCGTCACAAAAAGGTTCTTAAGGCAGCCAAAGGTTACTACGGCCGTCGCAAGAATACCATTCGTACCGCTAAGCAGGCAGTCGAGAAAGCGGCACAGTACGCTTATCGCGACCGTAAGGCTCGCAAGCGCAACTTCCGCGCGCTCTGGATCCAGCGTATCAACGCTGCTGTTCGTGAGCATGGCATGACCTATGGTCGTTTCATCGACGGTCTGAACAAGGCTGGCATCGAAGTTGACCGTAAGGTTCTGTCCGACATCGCTATCAACCAGCCTGAAGCATTCAAGGCTCTGGTTGAAAAAGCGCAGGCTGCAGTTGCTTAATTAGCACTCGGTCTGTAACGGACGCTTTGATTAGGCACGTGCCCGAAAGGGCCGTGCCTTTTTCTTTTTCCGCTTCCATTCTGTTCCAGCGGCAGAGTTCTGCCAGTTTCCTCCCGTTTTTAGGTAGAAGAACGCCAAGCCTTAGCGGAAATTTACCGAAAGTAATTCTCAATATTAATAGTTTGTAAGTGATAATGCGCAAATGTTCCGGAAAATTATCAGTAAGAGGCGGACATGGGCTTTTTCTCCCGGAATGCAATTGCAGAGCAGACAATTGAACCTGACCAGTTGACGACCGATACTCAAGAGTATGCGGCACCATCTTTGGTGGCGGATGAGGGAGTAAAAGTAAGTGCAGTAGCAGAAGGTCTGCGTATGCTGGCTCGCGAACTATCTGAAACAGCTTCTCAGATTGACGCCATGCAGGCCAATGCTGGCGAACTCAATGAAACGATGGGTTCGCTGCAAGACGCTTCCGGCCGTGTTGTGAACAGCAACAGGGAAGTGAGCGACGCTGTTTCCCGTGCCTCTGAAAAAACTCAGGAAGCGCGCACGAACATGCAGCGCTCCCAGTCAGTGGTTGAAACTGCACTACAGGGTATTGGCTCCCTAAGCCACGCAATCACCAGCATCAACGAGCAGCTAAGCGGCTTGCAGGCATCCTTTGCCAACGTCCGTCAGTTCTCCAGCTCTATTGATGCGATTGCCCGCCAAACCAATCTCCTTGCGTTGAATGCGACAATCGAAGCGGCGCGTGCTGGGGAAGCTGGCAAAGGCTTTGCAGTTGTGGCAACCGAGGTTAAGGCGCTTGCGACACAGACCAGCAAGGCGACTGAGCAGATTGATCAGACAATCACGCAACTGGGCAAAGAAGCTGATGCGCTTGTGGTTTTGGGCGGCGAGGCGTTGGATATCGCATCCACTGCAGAGCAGGGCACCCAGTCTATCCGCTCCGCCTTTGGTGATCTTGAAAATGCCATTGAAGGCATTTCAGTCAACACAGACTCCATCTTCCAAGCATGCACCAACAATGACCGCGATACCGAACTGATGATCCAGAACGGTGAGCGCTTGGCTGCTGCGGTGGGCGAGAATGCTCAGTCTCTGGAAGGTATTTGCGAGCGGATCGTGAGCAATGCTGACGACGCCAAGGGCCTTGTAGACACAATCTGATTTTGCGCCAAACGTCGCTTGAATAGAAAAGGGGTGAAGCAGCTGCTTCACCCCTTTTGTGTTCGAGATGCTTTTTGGTTTAGCGAACCAACTCGCCGCGGATCACATAGCGCAGAATTGCCGCCACCTGCTCTGGTGTTTGCGTAACTGCCAGAGCCGCGCCGTCTACCTCTTTCAAAGCGTGGGTCAGAGCTTCGTCGTGCATGACGATCAGCGGTTTATTCAGCGCTGAGGCCATGCCAGCGTCAAAGGCAGCATTCCACTGCTTGTACTTGTCACCAAAGCGGACGACGACGATATCCGCTTCACCCAAAAGGGTGCGGGTGCGGATGGTGTTGAGCTTGGCGCCCTTGTGGTCATACCAGAACTTATTGTCTTCCTGCCCCATGATTACAGCGCCGCAATCGTCGCTGTCTTCATGAATGGTGACAGGCGCATCAAAATGGACCGGTAGGGAGAGTGCTTCACAAGCTTCGATAATCTGCTCACGCCAGCTGGTATGGATCTCGCCGGAAAGATAGACGCGCCAAGTTTTCATGAAAAGGTCCTCTCGAAACGA
Organism: Pseudovibrio flavus; assembly: GCF_009711345.1. Lineage (GTDB taxonomy): Bacteria > Pseudomonadota > Alphaproteobacteria > Rhizobiales > Stappiaceae > Pseudovibrio > Pseudovibrio flavus. The sequence continues at coordinate 156,767 of NZ_SMMA01000059.1, read as the reverse complement.
TCAATAATAATGGATAGCAGGAGTATAGCCCGGTGCAATCAGCGCCATCTGCGAGATCACCGCTGTGCGGACATTCGCCAGATTTTGCTCAGAGCGCATAACGGCTGCTCGTTCCATTGCTAGGCCAAAATGAAAGTCGCCTGCAAAGGGAGCGCAAAATGCGTCATCCCCTTTGTTGCGGCAGGATTCGTAGTACTCGCGCTCAATATCGGCTCGCTCATTAGCAAGGTCTGAACGGGCTTGCTCCAGTTGTTCCTGTGCAGCGTAAATCTGTTTGCCAAGGTTATATCCGAGTTTGAACTGCTGCTCGCTAGCGGCAGGGCAAACGCCGCGATAGTAAGCGCCTTTCTGGCCCTGCTCAAAACCGCTGATCGGCGTGCAATAGCTTTGCAGGCCAATGGCTCTGCCCTGCTCGTACTCGGCTGTATTAGGCGTTACGCCATACTTCTGACAGGCTTTCACATGGCTTGAGAGGCGGTCAGAGGCATAGCCCTCCTTGCCATCAATCACGCCAACACCTTTCCAATCTCCCGCCTCACACTGCTCTTTGTTCAAGCTGGCGCAGGAGGCGACCACAAGACCTATGAAAACGACTGAAATTACCGAGAGGAATATGCGCATTGGTATGACCTTAAGAGGTTGTCCGAGCCTGCCCTGATTTAACTCGGGAGAATCATGTAGAGATGATCTTTAAACTAAACTTTCTAGCTGAACCGCACGTGAATTTAGGTAGTTTTCGCCACAGGAAAACACTTGTAGTTGAGGGGATATTCTTATGGAGCGGCAAGGTCAATGCCTTTGCGGATCAATTCAATTTACCGTCAATGCAACAAGGGATGATCTTAGTCGGTGTCA
>NZ_SMMA01000059.1:49732-155737 GCF_009711345.1 Pseudovibrio flavus | reverse complement strand
GACTCGCTCGTGGTCGATCTGGACCAACTGGCAATTAAAGCCGGTGGCGATGCTCTAAGCTGGTATCAGTCGTCTGCTCTGGTGCATCGCGGCTTCTGCAATAAATGCGGGTCGAGCCTCTTCTGGAAATACCAAGATGCCAACGCCGCAACACCGACAATAGATGTCTCTGCTGGCACGCTGGAAGATACAGGTGGCCTCACGCTTACGCGCCATATCTTCTGTGCATCAAAGGGCGATTATTACGAGATAGACGATCAGGTGCAGCAGTTCGAAACCAGTTAGGGGGCTAATTGTAGCCGTCTGCCCAAAGGGCGTCGAGTGCTTCACGATAGGTTGGATACTTGAAGGTGTAGTTGAGGGCCTTTTTGACCTTCTCGTTCCGGCAGCGCTTCGTCTCGCTATAGAACGAGCGCCCCATCGGTGAAAGCTCTGCATCTTCAAACGCGACTTCTGCTGGCGGTTCAACGCCCATCAACTCTGCTGCGTAGGTTACAACGTCCTGCGGCGGGGCTGGTTCATCGTCGGAAAGGTTGAAGGTGCCGCCCGCACTGTGGTTGAGCGATGCGCCCAGAGCGCCGGAAATATCCTCTACATGGATGCGATTAAAGACCTGTCCGTGCTTGATGATGCGCTTTGCAGTGCCGCGCTCCAGATTCACTAGTGCGTTGCGGCCTTTGCCATAGATACCAGCAAGACGGAAAATGACGAGGTGCAGGTTCTCGTCATGGGCAAGATCAAGCCATTCCTGTTCAGCTTTCGCTCTTGCTACAGAGCGTTTGGAAGCAGGGCGGCACTCGCTGTTTTCATCTACCCAAGCGCCGTAATGGTCACCGTAAACGCCAACCGTTGACAAGTAAGCCATCCATTGCGGCTTGGCCTGTGAAATAGCATTGCGGAAGAAGCGTAGAACAGGATCGCCCAGTTCATCAGGAGCGATGCTGACGAGGATATGAGAGGCGTGGGCAAGAGCCTCAAGAATAGGCTGGCTGGTTTCCAAGCCATCAAACAGATAAGGCTCTACACCAAGTTCGGATAGCTCTTGAAACTTGGAGGCGGAACGGGTGGTCCCGCCAATCCAGTCAAATTGATGTCCGTGATCGCGAATGAACTGCTTGGCGCTGTAACCGGTTCCAAACACAAACAGTTTCATTCTGCGTACCTCGTTTTTTAGAGCTTCAGATGGGCTCTGCGAACCTCGAACAACATAACAGCAGTTGCGATTGCCAAGTTCAAGCTGTCCGCTTGGCCTTCCTGAGGAATTTTTACCAGATGCGAGCAGGCATCTGCCAGCTGATCGGTAATGCCGGACTGCTCGTTACCCATAACCAGAAGAACTGGCTCAGTGTATTCCACATCGCGGTAGTCGTGGGTGCCGCGCAGGTGCGTGCCTACAACAGTGCCCGGCCAGCTCTTGCGCCATTCAACGAACTCCGCTTCAGAACAACGTACAAGCGGCATATGGAACAAAGAGCCCATGGTTGCACGAACGGTTTCTACGGAAAACGGATCAGTCGTATCGCCGATCAGGATAACACCGCTGGCACCGACCGCGTCAGCGGTGCGGATGACAGTACCCAGATTGCCAGGGTCGCGAATGCGATCAAGACACACCCAGGTTTTCGCTTTTCGAGGGTCGATATAAGAAAGGTCATGCATCTGCTGTTCGTAAACGCCAACAACCATTTGCGGGTTGTCGCGGCGGGTTACGCCAGCGAGAATGGCATTGCTGACTTCCAGAATAAGCGTTCCGCGAGATTTCGCGCGCGCAGCTGCTTCCATTGCGATCTGGTTTTCGCGGGCCTCTGGGCCAAGCGCCAGATAGCGAAGTTTCCAGCCAGCATCCAACGCGTCGGTTGCCAGTTTCAAGCCTTCAGCAACAAACAGACCGCTTTCTTTGCGGTGTTTGCGCTGCGCCACAAGACCCTTGATTTCTTTGACAATAGGGTTCGAGTGGGAAGTGATCTGCTTTACCGCGCCCTGACGGGTGTTCGGGGTATGCGACATTATTTTTCTTTCCTATCAGGTGCGCTCCAACGGCAGAACAGCGAGGTGGATAGCATGCGAGAGGAGTTTTCTTCTCGGATGACCAGTTCACCGGATTCGATCGTGCCAGGGAGACCCTTTAGATGTTCCCGCATAAGCTCGTGTGAGGCAATGAAGGAAGCGCGGATTGCGTAACTGGATAGCAGCATGAACTGCGCGTCAGGAGAAAGCAGCTGACGAAGCAGATGCAGCATCTCTGGCATGCATTCAAAGAAATCCCAAACCTCGCCCTTGGTGCCACGACCATATTTCGGCGGGTCGAGAATGATGCCGTCATAAGTGCTGCCACGGCGTACTTCACGCTGAACGAACTTCATAGCGTCTTCGCAGATCCAGCGAATTGGCAGGTCTTCCATGCCGGAAAGCGCTTGGTTTTCGCGTGCCCAGCCAATTGCCTTTTTGGATGCATCGACGTGGGTCACATGTGCGCCAGCAGCAGCCGGCAGAAGAGAAGCAAGGCCGGTGTAACCAAACAGGTTGAGAACCTTCAGCTGGCGCTTCTGCTTTTTGATCTGCCCTTGCACCCAGTCCCAGTGAGCTGCCTGCTCTGGGAATACGCCCACATGGCGGAACGACATGAAGCGGCCGTTAAAGGTTACAGGGCCGTACTGCATCTTCCATGTTTCTGGAAGCTGCTTGGAAAAGCGCCAGCGGCCTGGCCCTTCTTCTTCCATATCGCCGGTAAAGACGGCATCGGCGCGCGCCCACTGGCTTTCAGGCAGGCGAGGCGTGCCCATAGCTTGCTGCTCAGGACGCACAACGGTGAAGCGACCATAGCGCTCCAGCTTCTGGCCGTTGCCCATATCCAGCAGCGCGTAATCTTTCCAGCCTTTCATCTCCAACAGGGATGGAAGCACACTCACCGGCGTATCTTCGTGAACCGGCTTTTCTTTTGAACTTTTTGACGTCGTCAAGGTCTTTGCCTTCAATAGCTCGAAGTGGCGCATCAGGGCGGGGCCCGTGCTGCCGTGCCTGTGTTTGAGCACACCGATTAAGGTGCCTGAGCCTGTGGGTCAATGTTTTCTGCAAAATAAGGGAAAAGAACCGTCAGACTTTGTCTGGGGCTGCCACACTGCAAGAATAAATATGCCTCTTTTTAAAGATAAAAGCTTGTCATTGCACTCCAACTTGAGCCAAGCTACGTAATACTGCTTGTTACAAGAGCTGACTTCCAGTTAGGGCGAAAATAACTTTAGGGGAATTTTTCAAATGGAAATGACAGGTGAACAGCTGATCCCCGCTTCACGCGAGGCTGTTTGGGAAGCGCTTAACGATCCTGAAGTCTTAAAGAAATGCATCCCCGGATGTGAAGAGCTGAACAAAACATCCGCAACGGAAATGAACGCTCTTGTGACCGCTAAGGTCGGGCCGGTAAAGGCAAAATTCAAAGGCGAAGTCACACTTTCAGATCTTGATCCTCCTAAATCCTACAAGATTTCCGGTGAGGGCAAAGGCGGTGTGGCAGGCTTTGCCAAAGGTGGTGCCGAGGTTACATTGGCAGAAGAAGGCGGGCAGACGCGGCTTTCCTATTCTGTAAACGCCAAGGTTGGCGGTAAGCTTGCGCAGTTGGGTGCCCGGCTTATTGATTCCACTGCAAAGAAGATGGCAGACGATTTCTTTTCTGCCCTTAATGCTTACTTCGGTGGTGATTCTGGTGAAAAGGACGAGAATCTAACCCGCATGGAGCTGGATGAAGGGTTGGCTGAGGAAGCCAAAACCATCGCCAATGAAAACGCAGCAGCCGGTCTTCGTGAGGCGGCCGTAGATGCTGAACAAGCGGTAGAAGAAACCGTAAAAGACGTTGAAGAGAAAATCGAGGTCGCTGCTGGTAAAGGCACAATGGGCGGACCAATGGTCTGGGGCTTTGGCGCCCTGCTTCTTTTGATTATTCTCTATTTGATTTTCTAGGGATCGGGCAGGTCTGGCTTGTCGGTTCGGACGCGAAAATGAATCGGCAATTATAGACCTGTCTACCTTGAATATGACTGGCTTTGCGGAACGGCCGTGGGAAGCTTGAATGCAAAGCCAATCAGCGTTTGCGCAGAACGCTCTAAGTGTTCTGTCAGAAAGAGGGAGGAAACCTGATGGGTCAAGTAACCATGACGGTTAACGGCAAAACCGTTAGCGGAACCGTCGAGGATCGCACGTTACTGTCTACATTCATCCGCGAAAATCTAGCACTGACCGGAACCCACGTGGGCTGCGATACGTCCCAGTGTGGCGCTTGCCTTGTGCATGTGGATGGGAAGGCTGTTAAGTCCTGCACCATGCTGGCTGCTCAAGCCAATGGCGGCGCTGTGACCACCATTGAAGGCGTGGGAACACCAGCCGAACTGCATCCGGTTCAAAAGGCTTTCAAGGAAAATCACGGCCTTCAGTGCGGCTTCTGCACACCGGGCATGATTATGTCTGCAATCGACATGATCAATCGTCTCGGTCCGAACCTTGATGAAGACACCATTCGTCATGAGTTGGAAGGCAATATCTGCCGCTGCACCGGTTACCACAACATCGTGAAGGCCATTAAGCAGGCATCTGAAGAGATGGCAGATGTTCTAGAGGCAGCAGAATAATCCGGCACTTGCAAAGCTAGAGGACGGGCGGTTGCGAACCTGCGAGCTAATCCAGTGGGATAGCGTAGGTGCACCGGCTTTGGAGTAGACCGTTTCTGGGAGGGAACGCTATGACCAGTGAGGGAATTGGCGCACGGGTACTGCGCAAAGAAGATAAACGCTTTATTACGGGGAACGGCAATTACACCGACGATGTTAAGTTGCCGCGCATGGGCTATGCGGCTTTCGTTCGCTCTCCCCATGCACACGCGAAAGTAAGGTCAATCAAGACTGATGCGGCGCTGGCAATGCCGGGCGTTGATGCTGTTCTAAACGGCCATCAACTTGTAGCGGACGGTATTGGCAATATCATTTGCGGCTGGATGATCCATTCCAAAGATGGTTCGCCAATGAACATGGGCCAGTGGCGTGCTCTTGAGTCTGAAACTGTGCGCTTCGTCGGTCAGGCTGTGGCTGTTGTTGTGGCCGATACATTGCAACAGGCAATGGATGCTGCCGAGGCCGTGGAAGTTGATTACGAAGAGCTTCCAGTGATTGTCGATAGCCGTGATGCGCTTAAGGAAGGCGCTCCGCAGCTTCATCCAGAAGCGCCGGGTAACCTGATCTTCGATTGGGAAATTGGCGAGGAAGCTGCAACCAACGCCGCTTTTGATAGTGCCAAGACCATCGTAAGCATGGACATCGACAACAACCGTCTTGTCCCGAATCCGATGGAGCCACGTTCCGCTGTTGCCAGCTTTGATGCAGCAGAGGAGCATTACACGCTCTACACCACATCTCAGAACCCGCACGTTGCTCGCCTAGTTCTTTCCGCGTTCTACAACGTAGCGCCAGAACATAAGCTGCGCGTGATTGCGCCGGATGTTGGCGGTGGCTTCGGCTCCAAAATCTACATCTATCCGGAAGAGATCGCCTGTCTTTGGGCTTCCAAGCGTGTGGGGCGTCCGGTTAAGTGGACGTCTGATCGCACTGAAGCGTTCCTGACAGATGCCCATGGCCGCGACCACCACTCTACAGCAGAGATGGCGCTGGACGAGAACAACCGCATCACCGGTCTTCGGGTTAACACCTTGGCGAACCTCGGCGCATATATGTCGCTGTTCTCTTCGTCCGTACCGACCTATCTGTATGCAACGCTGCTTTCGGGCCAGTACAACATCCCGAACATCTACGCTAACGTGAAAACGGTCTACACCAACACCACGCCAGTCGATGCCTATCGGGGCGCTGGTCGTCCGGAAGCGACCTATGTGATCGAGCGGATGATGGAAACGGCAGCCCGCCAGATCGGTATGGATCCGGCTGACTTCCGCCGCCTGAACTTCGTGACAGAGTTCCCGCACCAAACGCCGGTTATCATGTGCTACGACGCGGGCGATTATGACGCTTCGCTCAACGCTGCCATGAAGGCGATCGACTATGCTGGGTTTGCAAGCCGCCGTGCCCAGTCCGAGGCAAACGGAAAGCTACGCGGCATCGGCATGTCCTGCTACATCGAGGCTTGCGGTATTGCTCCTTCGCAAGCGGTTGGCTCGCTTGGCGCAGGCGTCGGTCTTTGGGAATCTGCGGAAGTGCGGGTCAATCCCGTTGGCACAATCGAGGTGCTGACAGGTTCTCACTCGCACGGTCAGGGGCACGAGACGACGTTCTCGCAGCTCATTGCAGAGCGCTTCGGTTTGCCTACGGACAACGTGGCAATCGTGCACGGCGATACCGACAAGGTCCAGTTCGGCATGGGCACTTACGGTTCCCGCTCCGGCGCGGTTGGCATGTCTGCCATCGTCAAAGCGTTGGACAAGGTGGAAGACAAAGCCAAGCGCATTGCCGCCCACCTTATGGAAGCCTCTGAAGGGGATATCGAAATCGAGAACGGCGAGCTTAAGGTTGCCGGTACCGACAAGAAACTTTCCTTCACCGAGATCGCTCTTGCTGCCTACACCGCTCATAACCTGCCAGAGGGAATGGAACCGGGTCTTAAAGAAAGCGCTTTCTACGACCCGACGAACTTTACCTTCCCAGCAGGAACGCACATCTGCGAAGTGGAGATTGATCCTGACACCGGCAAGGTGGAAGTCGTCAACTTCGTTGCAGCCGATGACTTCGGTACCATCATCAACCCGATGATTGTTGAAGGTCAGGTTCATGGCGGTCTGGTGCAGGGTATCGGTCAGGCCCTGCTTGAAAACGCTGCCTATGATGAAGACGGTCAGCTGCTTTCAGCCTCTTACATGGATTACACCATGCCACGCGCTGATGATGTGCCATCCTTCAAGCTGGAAACCACGGTTACCGAATGTCCGGGCAACCCGCTGGGCATGAAGGGCTGTGGTGAGGCAGGGGCCATTGGTTCTCCGCCAGCAGTAATCAATGCGATTACCGACGCGCTGGGCGTGGAGGACTTTGCAATGCCAGCATCGCCGTCGCGCGTTTGGCAGGCTCTCCAGCAAAAAGGGATGAAGGAGGCTGCCGAGTAATCACCGTTCCATAGCCGGAGTGAAAAGTAGGCGTTGCCGCCCTTTTGGAAAAGAACAGGAGTGGCAATGCCGGCAACCGGCGAGAGGGTTCGCTCGCGAACCAGATAAATTCAACCCTTTGCCATAAAACACTTGTTGCAAGTGGGAGGCTTTGAAAAATGTACGAGACTACCTACCACAAGGCATCGTCCGTATCCGAAGCGGTCGATCTATTGAAAAAAGCCGATGACGGTAAGCTGCTGTCAGGCGGTCAGACGCTTATTCCAACTATGAAACAGCGTCTTGCTGCGCCTTCTGACCTTATTGATCTGCGCCAGATTGACGAGCTGAAGGGCATCAGCAGGCAGTCTGATGGGTCTATTCGCATTGGTGCGGCTACCTGCCATGCAGACGTTGCCGGTAGCGCTGATGTTAAAGAGGCCCTGCCGGGGCTTGCTGCTCTTGCAGGCAAAATTGGTGACCCGCATGTGCGCCACATGGGCACGATTGGCGGGTCCATTGCCAACAACGACCCTGCGGCTGACTATCCATCGGCGCTGCTCGCCCTTGGTGCTAGCATCGAGACCAACAAGCGCGAATTCACCGCCGATGACTTCTTCACCGGCATGTTTGAAACCGCTCTTGATGAAGACGAGATCGTTACAGCGATTGTTTTCCCTGCAACGGAAAAGTCGGCTTACGCCAAGTTCCCGAACCCAGCATCCCGTTATGCAATGGCGGGCGTATTCGTTGCTAAGGGAGCAAACGGTACCCGTGTGGCTGTAACGGGTGCGGGACAGGATGGCGTCTTCCGTGTGAAGGAAATGGAAACAGCGCTGAATGGTAGCTGGTCTCCAGATGCTGTCGCCTCCATCTCCGTTTCTGCGGATGACCTTATCAGCGACATTCACGGTTCGTCAGAGTACCGCGCAAACCTTGTTACTGTTATGGCCAAGCGCGCTGTCGCAGCTGCCTGATATAAGCAGTAATCGAAAACAGAAAAGCCGCCCACTGGGCGGCTTTTTGCATTGGCGTCAAACGCCTTACTTAAACGTGCTGCCCGCCGTTAATGTGGATCTCAGCGCCTGTTACATAGGTTGAAGGCTGGGTGCACAGGAAGAAGATGGTTTCAGCAACCTCTGTGGTGGTGCCCAAGCGGCGCATAGGAATGGCCTCAACGATTTTCTCTGTGCCGGGGGAAAGGATAGAGGTGTCGATCTCGCCCGGCGCGATGGCGTTTACGCGAATCCCGTGCGGGCCAAAGTCGGCTGCCATCTCGCGCGTCAGAGCTGCGAGTGCTGCTTTCGAGGTCGCGTAGGCTGCCCCAGCAAACGGGTGGACGCGGCTGCCTGCAATACTTGTAACGTTTACGACGGATCCACGAGCGGCTTTTAGCTCATCAAACAAACCGCGCGCCAAGGATATAGGCGCGAAGAAGTTGACCTGAAAAACGTCCTTCCAAAGCTCTAGAGGCGTGTCCAGCGTATTGAAACGCCCGCCGTCTTCCTGCTTTGGGCTGATGCCAGCGTTGTTTACCAGCGCTTCCAGTTTCGACCCGTCGCGCACCAGTCGCTCTTTGATCTGCTCAACCGCTGCTTCCAGATTTTCAGGGTCGCCAAGGTCTACCTGAATGTGGTCTTCTTCCCCGGACGGCCATGGGCATTTGAGTGAAAACGGATGCCGAGAGCACGTAATCACGCGGTAGCCTGCTTGGGAGAATTTTTTCACGGTAGCATGGCCAATTCCTCGGCTTGCACCGGTCAGGACAACGGTCTTGCGATGATCAGAAGTGCTCATGTGAGTGGTAACTCGCGACAGGGTTGCTATAAGTTGAGTATATTAGTCTAGTTTTGAGTTGTCACCCATGATACTAGCATGTTTTGCTTTCCCTGAAAGCGGAAGCAGGATAAGTAAGTCCGATGATTGTATGCCACTGCAACGTAATAACAGATCATGAAGTGCGCGAAGCTGCGCGCAAATTGAAAGAACAAAAAGGCGGAGGCGTACCAACTCCGGGTGCAGTTTTTTCCCATCTTGGCAAACGTCCGAAATGCGGCGGTTGCTTCCCGACCATTATTGAGCTTGTCTATGCAGAGCACGAAAGTGATTCCGCGGATACGGCAAATTCCTGATAGGCGTTCTGGACATTAGTTTAGAATTATTCTAGTGTTTGGAAGTCATCACAAGGTAGGGAGACGGTGGTATGAAGGGTGATCCTAAAGTACTGGAATATCTTAATAAGGCGCTGCGTCATGAGCTGACTGCAGTCAATCAGTACTGGCTGCACTACAGATTGTTGGATGATTGGGGCTTCACCAAGCTTGCTAAGAAAGAGCGTGAAGAATCTATCGAAGAGATGGAACACGCGGATAAGCTGATTGAGCGCATCATCTTCCTTGAAGGTCATCCGAACCTCCAGACCCTTGATCCGCTTCGCATCGGCCAATCTTTGAAAGAGTGCCTTGAGTGTGATCTTGCTGGCGAGTACTCCGCCCGCGCGCTTTACAAGGAAGCACGCGAAGTCTGCCGCGATCAGGGTGACTATGTGACCATGCACCTGTTTGAAGAGCTGATGATGGATGAAGAAGGTCACATCGACTTTCTTGAAACCCAGCTTGAACTGGTGGACCGCATCGGTATCGAGCGCTACGGTCTTCTGCAGGCATCACCTGCAAACGAAGCGGAATAAGCGCCGCGTCTCTGTGAGTTATGAAAAGGCCGGTTCTCCGGCCTTTTTTGTTGCCGAGTTTCCTCGGTAAAAAAAAACTACTGTTTGCGTGGCTTAGCGCGCTTGGTGGCTTCGGCTTCCAGCGGATTGTCCGGCCAAGGGTGGCGCGGGTAGCGCCCTTTCATATCGGCTTTCACATCGGCCCAAGATCCCTTCCAGAAGCCCGGAAGATCCCTCGTTACCTGAATAGGTCGCTGCGCAGGAGAGAGAAGTTCTAGAGTCAAAGGCAGCTTTCCATCGCAAATGGATGGATGGTCTGCTAGGCCAAAAAGCTCTTGAACGCGGATGGCGATGCGCGGCCCCTGCGGGCCATCATACAAAATCGGTGTGCGTGATCCTGTTGGCGCTTCAAAGTGAGCGGGGGCGAGCTGTTCCAGTTCGTTCATCTGTGCCCACGGCAGCAAGTTTGCCAGCGCATCTCCAAGGATCTGCGCGTTGATCTGGTTCACACTTGTTAAGCCGCTTAAGAACGGGCGCAGCCAGTCGAAGTCATCAGAAAGCGCTTGATCGGAAAGGTCCGGCCATGGTTCGCCAAGCTGGTCACGTACATAGTTTACGCGATCCCGAAGGCGCAGTTGGTCCTTGGTCCACGGCAGCTTAGCAAGCGGCTGGCCGCTGACCACCGAGACCAGCGCATCAAGAATAGCCTCTGGGTCAGGATTGCTGATTTTCTCTTCCGCCAGAACCACCTTGCCCAACTGCAATTGGCGTACTGCGCGAATGGCACCGTTCGGTGAAAAGGTTACATGCTCTTTACGCACCAGTTGGCTGGCAAAATGCTCCTCAATGAAATCACGCTCGATTGGTGCGGCAAGAAGAATACGCCCTTGCGCTGCCGAACCCTGCATCTCCGCGATGGTGATGAACGGTTCAGTTGAAAGCGCGGCTTCGAGGTCCATCTGGCCACCGCGGCCAGAGGCAAGGCGGAAACGTCCCGCACCACCGCGCTGCTGGGCTATGCGGTCAGGGTACGCAAAGGCCATAATAGGGCCAGCCTGTTCAAAGTCTGGACGCTCACCTTTGGAGGCGCTAACCATCTGGCTCCAACGCCCCGCAAGAGCACGGGCGCTTTTCGCTCGTTGAGAGCTGTCATTTACAAGCGCTCGCAGGCGATCACGCAAATCGATGGATCGTCCACCAAGGCCCGGCTCGCTTACGAGTGCGGCGATCATAGATGCCAGCGGATGCTGATCGATCTTGGCTGCTTCCTGCATCATATGCGCAAGGCGAGGGTGTAGAGGCAGCTTCGCCAGAGCCTTTCCACCATCGGTAATGTGCCCTTTGTCATCAAGCGCATCCAGAGAGGTCAGCAGGCTACAGGCCTCTTGCCACGCAGCTTTTGGGGGCGGCGTCATAAACGAGAGCTGAGAAGGGTCGTTTACGCCCCAGCTGGCAACATCCAGCACCAAACCGCAGAGATCGCTTTCAAGGATCTGAGGCAAATCATCGGCTGGCAGCGCCTTGGTCTGCGCTTCGTCCCAAAGTCGGTAGCAAACACCTGCTTCTGTTCTGCCTGCGCGGCCACGGCGCTGGTCGGCGGTAGCTCTGGAGGTGCGAACGGTAACAAGGCGCGAAAGGCCGTGCTGGGCATCGAAATTGCTGGTGCGGGTGAGGCCGCTGTCGATCACCACGCGGACCCCCTCAATGGTAAGGGAGGTCTGTGCAATGGAGGTCGTAAGTACGACCTTGCGCCGCCCTTCAGCGGCGGGCTTGATCGCAAAATCCTGCGCTTTGAAATCCAGCGCACCATAAAGCGGAGCGATATCCACGTTTGCAGGAAGCTTACCTTCCAGACCTTGCTGCACACGATTGATTTCACCTTGCCCCGGCAGGAAGACGAGAACGGAACCTTCTTCCTCGGCTATCGCGGTGCGGACTGCGCGGACAATCTGGTCTTCGATCCGCTGCGCATTATCGCGTCCAAGGTAACGCGTCTCGACCGGAAACTGCCGCCCCTCGCAGGTTATCGTCGGCGCATCGCCAAGAAGTTGGCCTACAGATGCAGCGTCCAACGTTGCGGACATGGGCAGAATGCGCAGATCATCTCGCAGGGCTTGCTGCACGTCCAGCGCCAGCGCAAGGCCGAGGTCCGCTTCAAGCGAGCGCTCGTGAAACTCGTCAAACAGTACCGCGCCGATATCTGAAAGCTCAGGGTCCTGAAGGATCTGCCGGGTGAAAATACCCTCGGTGACGACCTCAATGCGCGTCTTGGCAGAAACCTTGCTTTCCATGCGCACGCGGTAGCCGACAGTCTCACCCGCCTGCTCGCCCAGCATCTGCGCCATGCGGCGGGCTGCAGCACGGGCGGCCAGACGGCGGGGCTCCAGTACAATAATCTTGCGCCCTTCAAGCCATGGCTCATCAAGCAAGGCCAACGGTACACGGGTGGTTTTACCCGCGCCCGGTTCAGCAACAAGCACGGCGTTGCGATGGTCGCGAAGGGTTTGTTTCAGGCGCGGGATCACGCCTTCAATTGGCAAGGTCGTCTCGGTCATGGGCGCGTTTTAGAGCATATTCTTCAAAAGGTGCAGCACAGAATACGCGCCCCTCACAAAAGTGCCTGTGATTATTTAACCCAGCGCCGCCCAGTGGTGTCTACCAGATACCCTTCGGAGTTACGCGCGTATGCGGCGAGCCCCTCAAGGGCGGGGTTGTCATGGGTTACTATGAAGGTTGGTATCTCGGCCATAATGGCGTTATGCGGGGCTTTAGCTTCAAATGCCTGACGAAACGCACCGCCGCGGAGCCACGGAGCAATCTTCGGCGGAATGCCACCAGCGAGATAAACGCCGCCGCGAGCAAGAATGGTTAGGGCAAAGTCACCGGCAACGCGGCCCAATGCGGCGCAGAAGAGCTGCATGGCCTTTTCGGCGATCTCGTCACCGCTGCTTGCAGCTTTGGGTACATCGGCAGGGTCTTCATAGCTACGCGATGCACCAGCCTGAGCCGCAACGGCTGAGGCGAGGCGCACAAGGCCGCTGCCGCATAGAATTTGCTCCGCGCCGATGCGTCCGCCTTCCTTCTCGATAAACGGCCAGATGCGGTATTCTTCTTCGCTCACGGGGCCAAGTTCTACATGCCCGCCTTCACCGGGGGTGGGAACCCACTTGCCGCAAGCGTGGACCATTGCCGCTGCACCTAGGCCAGTGCCGGGTCCAAGCACAAACTTGCTAGCATCTTTTGCGGGAAGCTTCGGCCCAAGCTGTTCCAGATGAGCGCCGTCTAGGGAAGGAAGCGCAAGTGCCTGCGCTTCGAAATCGTTTAGTACGACAACGCTGTCTAGTGCCAGCGCAGCGATCACCGAGCGGGGCTCAATCACCCAATGGGCGTTCGTCAGCGGAATGATGTCGCCGGTAACGGGACCGGCAACAGCCACAACAGCGCTTCTAGGAGCTGCGCCATCCCAGTTTGAAAGACATGCCTTCGCCGCATCCTGCAGGCTCTCGTGATCCGCCGTGGGAACCTGTCCAAGAGACAGGCTCTCGCTATCGGGTGTTTCAACAAGGGCAAAACGGGCATTAGTCCCGCCAATATCAGCAATAACTACGGGAAATTGGAGGGACGAAGGCATGGAATAATCAAACTCGAATGTTGGGGGTCAGGACGCCTCAGGAGTAGAGGACGTGGAAGAAAGACCGGCAAGACGCGACGAGCGCAAAATGATACCTGCGGTGCTGCGGTTCAGCGCCATTGGCAGGTCATAAACAAGCGCAAGACGCATCAGCGCCTTAACGTCCACATCGTGTGGCATCGGGCTTAGCGGGTCTACGAAGAAGAACAGGCCGTCCAGTTTACCTTCAGCAATCATACCGCCGATCTGCTGGTCGCCGCCAAGGGGACCGCTCTTCATGCGGGTTACGGTTAGCTCAGGACAAGCTTCCAAAATGCGCCCGCCTGTCGTGCCGGTAGCATAAAGGTCGTAGTCTTTCAGCTTTTCGCGGTGCTTGCTGACGAAGGAAACCATCTCGTCTTTTTTTGCATCGTGAGCGATTAGTGCCAGTGCGCGAGGTTTTTCCATGAGGAGTACGGTCCACTCTACAAGTGCTTATGATGATGTCAGGTTTAACGGCTCAAACCGCTGCTGAAAAGACCGAAAACGCAGCATAGGTGCTTGCCACCTTATGAGACAGCGGCCAGCAATGATTGCCAGCCGCTGTAAGAGTAAGAGGTTGCGCGGGTTTGGTTAGTTGAACAAGGAGCAGGCGATTTTGGGCCGCTCCTCTGCAACTTGAACCACCTTTGGCTTTTCTTGGGTCAGTCCGGCAATTTCTAGAACCAGCTTCATTCGAATCGCATCACCAAAGGCTTCCTGCGATCTAACGGGAATGGAGAATGCACCCGGCCCGCCAATCACACAGTCCTCATAGTACTTGTCGAGATGCAGCATAGACTGCCAAGAGATACTTTCCATCTTCAGCATTAGGGGAAGGCCGTTGATGGTAATGCCGTTGGAAATGGCCAAATCTCTAGCCTGCGTAACATCAGTGCCTTGGTTGTTAGGACCGTCGCCGGAAATGTCGATCACCTTGCGCAGGCCTTCAAAATTGTTTTGCAAAACCATAGCTGTAGAGGCTGCTAAAGCGCTGGAGATGGAGGTACGCTGTACCCTGCGCAAAGGGGCCTCCGCAATTTGATTGGCGAACACTACGGCGGAATCCAGACCGTCGATAACCGCCCAATCGGCAACCACAAACTGCTCGCCCTTGCCACCCCACTCAAGATAGGTAACGGCGATACGGCCGATGGGGCCATATTTAACAGCTGCCATAACTTCATCAGAGGTCAGAGCTGCAATGTAACCCTCGCGCTGTACCTTTTGCTCGTCGGGGTCCATGCTTTGGGAAATGTCGACCGCAAGCACCAACTCCAGATCGACCTCGTTTTGCATGGGCAGGTTTGCCCATTTGTCGCTGGCATAGCTGCTTGAAGCGGCAAGAAATGCGCCGGCAGTGGCAGACAGGAAAAGGGACGCAGTGGGTTTTGTGCACTTTGACCGCATGGGCTGGCCTCCTTTTATCAAGGACAGGGTTTCCGCTAGTCCCCCGTACCTAGTTCTTATTATTTTTAGGCTTGTCAGCGCATAGATGTTTTTGTTTTAGGCTTCTGTAATCTTGAAGATTCGAGACTATCAAAAACTCAAGACTTCTCGATTGATATAATTATTTACATTCTATTCTCTAAATTCAGAAATAGTAAATATTATAATTTTGTTAGTGATTTACGAATTGTGTTCTATTCATTGTTTGAATGTTTAGCCATATGTATGGTTTTAAAAACAATTTTCTTTAGGGTAACGATATTATCAATAATCCGTAATGCTATCGGGCTAGGATCTTCCTGACCAAAGGGTTGCCGATTGGCAACACCTTGCTTTGTCGGTGAAACAATCAAGGGTGGAGCAGCTAAGTCGGTGCTCTCTCCGCCGCTTTATAGGTGTTGACAGTTAGCCTTCAAAACGGCGTAACAGGTAATTTGCCTTATAAGTGACTTGACCTAGGTTCCCAGTTTATGAAACTGTCATCAGTGAAAGATTCTGCATCAGTTGAAGATTTATTCAAATTCAACCGATGTTCATGGTGATTGAAACGGGGACAGAGAGTGAGCGAGCAGGACTGGACGACTTCGCTAGCTGTGCGAGCAGCATGGATGTCTTTCATCGGACGCTCCACGCAAGGAGAGATTGCAGCTCGTCTTGGCGTGTCGCCTGCTAAGGTACACCGTTTGATCGCCTCGGCCCAGAAGCAGGGCCTAATAAAATTCTATGTAGATGCACGCCCCAACGAATGTCTGGAGTTAGAAAGTCACCTGGCACAAGAACTAGGGATTTCTAACTGCTTTATTGCGCCAGATGTTTCGGCCAGCAGCGAACAGTCGCCTTTTGCGTCTGTCGCCTCTTTCGCAGGACAATACCTCCATTCCCTTCTTAGCGGTGGTTCCGTGGACCGCATCGGCGTCGGCATGGGCCGCACTTTGAAGGCGATGGTGGAGGCTATGCCTCGCCTGCAGCGCTCTGATCTGGAAATTATCTCAATTTCCGGCTCACTAACCCGCCGATTGTCTGCCAACCCTTACGACGTTGTTCAGCAGCTTCAAAGCACCGTGGGCGGGGAGGCTTATTACCTGCCAGTGCCTTACCTTGCCGAAAGCACAGAGGAGCGGGACACGTTCCTAGCGCAAAGGGCAGTTCAGGATCTGCTCTCCAAAGCCCGCTCGGCTGATTTGTTTGTCGTGGGTATAGGCTCGGTTGAGGAGGAAGGGCACCTTATCCAGCGCCGCTTGGTTTCTCGCGATGAGAGTAAGGAACTGGCAAAAAGCACAGCCTGCTCTGATATTTGCGGACGCTTCGTCGATATCAACGGCAAGGAATCCTCGGTCAGCCTGAACCAAAAGGCCGTCGGTCTTCACTACAAGGATATCCAGCAGGCGCGAGTAATCGCAGTTGCGGGCGGGGAAGGTAAAGCAACTGCCACCTTGGCTGCAACGCGCACTGGCGCCATTACAGATCTCATTATTGACGAGGGAATTGCAAAGGAACTTGCATCACTACTGCAACAGAGCCGCCAGCCGGAGCTTTGTTGATTGCTAATAATATCCCGTCCCGGAAAACCGGGCTAGAAGAAGGAAAAGCACAGTGCCATCCCGCAAACTAATCGGCTCAACCCTCCTCGGTCTCATGATGTGTACCGCAGCTGTGGCTGATACCATCAAGCCGGGCATTGTCTATGACTTTGGCGGTCGCAATGACCGTTCATTCAACCAAGCAGCCTACAACGGTGCAAAGACCTTTCAAGAGCGCACCGGCATTGCCTTCCGTGATTTTGAAATCCAAAGCGCCTCTCAAAGCGAACAGGCGATGCGCAACTTCGCCCGTCGCGGCCTGAACCCGATTATCGCAATTGGTTTCTCGCAGGCTGGTGCTCTTGAGCGTGTGGCTAAAGAGTTTCCAGATACTGATTTCGCGATTATCGATGCAGAGGTCAATCTGCCGAACGTTCGCTCAGTGCTGTTTCAGGAAGAGCAGGGCTCCTATCTCACCGGTATGCTGGCTGCTATGGCCTCCAAAACCGGAAAAGTTGGCTTTATTGGCGGCATGGATATACCGCTCATCCGCAAATTCGCCTGCGGTTATGAGCAGGGCGTAAAGGCCGTTGATCCAAAAGCCGAGATCTTCATCAATATGACCGGTACTACGGGTTCTGCATGGACTGACCCTGTGAAGGGCGGTGAAATTGCAGAATCCCAGTTCGCAAGAGGGGCTGATGTTGTGTTCCACGCAGCAGGTGCCACCGGTATTGGCGTGCTGCAGGCAGCAGCCGATAAAGGCAAGCTGGGCATCGGTGTAGATTCTAACCAGAACTATCTCCACCCGGGATCCGTGCTCACCTCCATGGTGAAAGCGGTGGATGTTGCGGTGGATAGTGCATTGGAAGATGCCAAGAACGACCAATGGACAAATGGCGTCCAGATTTTGGGTTTGAACGAAAACGGCGTCGCCTATGCTCTTGATGAATATAACGAAAAGCTCATCACACCGGAAATGAAGGAGAAGGTTGAAAAGGCCAAGGCCGAGATCATCTCCGGTAAAATCAAGGTGCATGATTACATGAAGGATGGAACCTGCACCTACTAAATAAGCAAAAACGCGGTGCTCGCTCTTGCATTACGGCGGGCATTTGCGTTTACACTAAAAATCAGAATTGGCAGCAAATGCCGACGCTTTAACGGGAGGGGCCAAAGGACGGATTGGCCTGAAGCCCGCACAGACATTGTGCACCTTGGGAGATGGAAAGCGTTACCACGCTGGTGAGGAGCGGGCAGTGGTAGCGGCTTAATGCATTCGGGTGTCGGTTGGGGTGAGTGCTCTGACCTGACAGATCAAAAGGGCCAATTGGCTATGACGGAACAAAGCGTGCCTGCCATTGAATTGAGCGGCATCAACAAAAGTTTTGGACCTGTCCACGCAAACAAGGACATCAATTTGCGTGTTGGCAAGGGGTCTATTCACGGCATTGTCGGTGAAAACGGGGCTGGCAAGTCTACCCTGATGTCCATCCTCTACGGCTTCTATCATGCTGACAGCGGTGAAATTCACGTTGATGGTAAGTCGGTCCATATTACAGATTCCAAGCGGGCCATCGAACTCGGCATCGGTATGGTGCACCAGCACTTCATGCTGGTTGATCCGTTCACCGTGGTAGAGAACGTAATGCTGGGCGCAGAAGGCGGCGCGATGCTCAACAAAGGCATCGACCAAGCCCGCACCGAGCTAAAACGCCTTGCTGACGAATACGATATGAAGGTTGATCCGGACGCTGTAGTGGGCGAGCTGTCCGTTGGTCTCCAGCAGCGCGTGGAAATTCTCAAAGCGCTCTATCGTGGTGCCGATATTCTCATTCTGGACGAACCTACTGGTGTTTTGACACCGGCTGAAGCGGATCACCTTTTCCGCATCCTTCGCGTGCTGCGCGATCAGGGTAAAACGGTTCTGCTGATCACCCATAAGCTGCGTGAGATTATGGACGTGACCGACGCGGTATCCGTCATGCGCCGTGGTGAGATGGTCTCCTCTCTCAAGACAGCTGATACGTCCATGGCAGAACTTGCCGAGCTTATGGTTGGCCGCAGCGTTCTGCTGGAAGTAGACAAAAAGCCTGCGGAACCGGGCGAAGTGCTACTGCGAGTGGAAAATCTCAACGTCAAAGACGAGCGCGGCGTGATGCGCGTGAAAGACGTTAATTTTGAAGTGCGCGCTGGTGAAATTCTCGGCATTGCGGGCGTTTCCGGCAATGGTCAGTCGGAGTTGCTGGAGGCAATTTCCGGTATTCGCCGTGCCCAGACAGGCACCATGGACCTTGCTGGTGATCATGTTGACCTCAGCCATTCACACAATGCCGGCCAGATGCGCCAGATGGGCATGAGCCATGTGCCGGAAGACCGTCACCGCATGGGCCTTGTCACCAGCTTTGCAGAATATGAGAACTCTATTTTGGGTTATCACCGCGAGCCGGAGTACTCAAAAGGCTGGTTTCTTGACCTGAAAGCGATCCGCTCTGAAGCCGAACATCGCATCCAGAAATACGATATCCGTCCGCCGAACCCTGATCTGAAAGCCGCCAAGTTCTCCGGCGGTAACCAGCAGAAAATTGTTCTGGCGCGTGAAATCGAGCGTGACCCTGACGTACTGCTCGTCGGTCAGCCGACCCGCGGCGTTGATATCGGTGCTATCGAGTACATCCATAAGCGCATCATCGAAATGCGTGATGCTGGCAAGGCTGTGCTTCTGGTGTCCGTTGAGTTGGACGAAATCCGCTCCCTTTCCGACCGCATCATCGTGATGTTTGACGGTCAGGTTGTTGGCGAGCGCGGCGCAGATGCTTCCGAAGGTGAACTGGGTCTCTTGATGGCCGGTGTTAACGAGGAGCATGCGGCGTGATCTTGAAGCTGTTTTCTAAAAAAGAATATTGGGCAGCGCCGTACGGGTGCCTGCAAGCCAAGGGACGCAAAGCGTCATCAGGGGAGCTATTGGGATGACAAAGGGGCAACTTCCTAAGTGGGTCGATTACGGACTGCTACCGGCCCTTAATCTGATAGCTGCATTTGCCGTCTCGGGCCTTGTTGTTGTTCTCATTGGTGAGGACCCGTTCGAGGCAGTAAAGTGGATGCTGTTTGGCTCGTGGGGCTATGGTGAGGGCGTTGGTTTTACCTTGTTCTACACCACAAACTTCATCTTCACCGGTTTGGCTGTTGCGGTCGCATTCCATGCGGGTCTGTTTAACATCGGTGGTGAAGGTCAGGCTTACATCGGCGGTCTTGGTATCGCTGTGGCCTGTCTTGCTTTTGATGCCTATGTTCCGTGGTACATAACCGGCCTGTTCGCCATCGTTGGCGGCGCGACCTTTGGCGCGGCATGGGCTCTTATTCCTGCATATCTGCAAGCTAAGCGCGGTTCGCATATCGTTATCACAACGATTATGTTCAACTTCATCGCAACCACGCTGATGGTGTACCTGCTCTCTAACGTTCTGCGTCCGCAAGGCTCCATGCAGCCATCCACCAGAACGTTCACAGAGGGCGGTCAGCTTCCGCTGCTCCGTAACATCTGGCCGTCGCTGGACCTTGGGCAGTCACCGGTCAACCTGTCGTTCTTCCTTGCGCTTATCGTTTGTGTGCTCGTTTGGTACCTCATCTGGCGCTCTAAACTGGGCTACGAGATCCGCGCTTTTGGCGCCAACCCAACCGCTTCCGTTTATGCTGGCATCTCGCCTGTTCGCATCACCGTCATCACCATGCTCATCTCTGGCGGCCTTGCAGGTCTCATGGGTATGAACGAGGTCATGGGCTCCCAGAACCGTCTGTTGCTCGACTTTACCGCCGGCTACGGCTTCGTGGGTATCGCGGTGGCTCTCATGGGCCGCGGGCATCCGATAGGCATCATTCTGGCGTCCATTTTGTTTGGCTCGCTCTATCAGGGCGGTGCAGAACTTGCCTTTGAAATTCCGGCAATTACCCGCGACATGATCGTGGTTATTCAGGCCCTTGTGATCCTCTTCGCAGGCGCTCTGGAAAACCTCTTCCGTCCGGCAGTTGTTGCCTTCTTCAACCGTTTCTCAGACGAAGCTGCGGCATAAGGGGGCACGACAATGTTTGAAGATATCATCCTCATTCTCGATAGTACGCTCCGTCTATCAACGCCGCTGCTGTTTGCATGTTTGGCCGGCCTTTTCTCCGAGCGTTCCGGTATCGTAGATATCGGTCTGGAAGGGAAGATGCTGGGTGCAGCCTTCGCTGCAGGTGCCGCCGCTTACATGACAGGCAGTCCATGGATGGGCTTGCTGGCCGGTATTATCGTTTCCGTTATGCTGGCGATTATTCACGGTTATGCATCTATCACCCAGCGCGGCAATCAGGTGGTTGCAGGTGTGGCGATCAACTTCCTTGCAGCGGGCCTTACGGTTCTGTTGGGGCAGGCGTGGTTCAACCAAGGTGGACGAACACCGCAGCTTGCAATCTCGGCCCGTTTTGACGACATAACTCTGCCATTTGCGGAAGCCTTGCAGGATGTTCCGTTTGTTGGGCCGATTTATCACGACCTCATTTCCGGCCATAACCTGCTGGTGTACCTGTCATTCGTTATGGTGCCGCTGACGTGGTGGATTGTGTTCCGCACCCGCTTTGGCCTGCGCCTGCGTGCAGTGGGTGAAAGCCCTGCTGCGGTCGATACGGCGGGTATCTCCGTTACTTGGCTGCGTTACCGTGCGGTTATTCTGTGCGGTGTTCTTTGCGGCTTTGCCGGTACCTATCTTGCGATTGCCCAATCAGCCGGTTTCATTAAGGACATGAGTGCAGGTAAAGGCTTTATCGCCCTTGCAGCGCTTATCTTCGCCAAATGGCGCCCGGTAAGCGCTATGTTTACCTGCCTGCTCTTCGGTTTCCTTGATGCTCTGGCTATCCGCATGCAGGGACAGGAAATTCCGGGCATCGGAGAAGTACCAGTACAGGTTTTCCAAGCTCTGCCTTATGTTTTGACGGTTGTTTTGCTTGCAGGGTTCATCGGTCGCGCAATTCCGCCAAAAGCCTCCGGTATTCCTTACGTTAAGGAGCGCACATAAGCATGAGCATGTTCGACAAATTGTTCGATGAGGCAAAGGCGGCGTTTGACGTCGCCTATGCCCCGTACTCCAACTTCAACGTCGGCGCGGCCATTCTTACCAAAGACGGCGCTATCGTCTCTGGCTGCAACGTGGAAAATGCGGCCTATCCGGAAGGCACCTGCGCCGAGGCTGGGGCAATCGCAGCCATGATCCGTCAAGGCCACAAGCGCATTGCTGAAGTTGTTGTCATTGGTGATGCCGCGCTATGTTCGCCATGTGGCGGCTGCCGACAGAAAATTAAAGAATTCGCAGATGAGGACGTCAAGGTGCACATCGCAAACCTCGACGGTCTGGTCACCACACTGACGGTTGGCGAACTGCTGCCAGCCGGTTTTGAGCTTCACGGAAAAAAGTGAGGGATATAATGAGCGGTTATGGAAAAGAGTGCGCTGATATTGTTCGCGCTGCCCGTCCGGGTTCTTACAAGGTTGGCCTCATTCTGGGTTCTGGCCTTGGGTCACTGGCAGATGAAATTGAAGACGCGGTACGCGTTCCATATAGCCGCTTGACCGAGTTTCCGGTGTCCACCGTTTCGGCCCACGCCAGCGAGCTGGTTGCCGGAACGTTGGAAGGCGTGCCGGTCGTTATCCTGTCTGGCCGTGCGCATTACTATGAAAGCGGCAACCCGTCCATCATGCGCACGCCTTTGGAAACCCTCAAAGAGCTGGGCTGCGAAACGGTTATTCTGACCAACGCTGCCGGTTCCTTGCGTGAGCAGATCGCACCGGGCTTCCCGATGCTGATTAATGACCACATCAACTGGTCCGGCCTTAACCCGCTGATCGGTGAAGAAGACGAAAAGCGCTTCCTTGATGTATCCGCTGCTTACGATCCAGAAATCCGTAAAGCGCTGAGCGCCGCTGCAAAGACAGTTGGCGAGGAAATGCATGAGGGTGTTTACATGTGGTTCTCCGGCCCGTCTTTCGAGACACCGGCTGAAATCCGCATGGCGCAGACCCTCGGTGCTGACGCTGTAGGCATGTCCACCGTGCCGGAGGTTATTCTGGCTCGCTTCCTTGAAATGCGCGTTGCTGCCATCTCCACCATCACCAACATGGGTGCTGGCCTTCAGGCAACCAACCTGTCGCATGACGAGACCAAACAGATGGCACCGCTTGGCGCTGCCAAGATCAAAAAGATACTGCGCCAGTTCCTTAAAGACATGGCGTGAGGACGATCAGATGAGCGATAAAAACCTGAAAGAAGTGGCACTGCGCACACTGGGCCTGATTGACCTGACCAACCTCAATGACGACTGCACGCCGCAGGACATTGAAGACCTTTGCAAGCGCGCTGTGACGCCATACGGCCACACAGCGGCAATCTGCGTATTCCCGCAGTTCGTCAAGCAGGGCGTTGAGCTGCTCAAAGGCACCGGCGTTCGCGTTGCGACTGTGGTGAACTTCCCGCACGGCGGCGAAGACATTGAAGCAACCGTTGCTGAGACCAAACAGGCGATTGCCGACGGTGCGGACGATATCGACCTTGTGATGCCTTACAAGGCGTTCATGGATGGTCGTCGTGGTTACGCTGAAACCATGATCCGCCGCGTGCGTGAGGCCATCCCAGAGCCTGCGATCTTGAAAGTCATTCTGGAAACGGGCGAGATCAAAGACGCGCGCATCATCCATATGGCCTCGGAAACTGCAATTGCGCAGGGCGCTGATTTTATCAAAACCTCTACCGGTAAGGTGGAAGAAAACGCCACGCTGGCATCTGCTGAAATCATGCTCAACGTGATCCGCGAGGTGAGCTTGGAAAACCATCGCCCAGTTGGTTTCAAGCCAGCTGGCGGCATTCGCTCTGTGGCAGAAGCCAAGCAGTACCTTGACCTTGCAGACGAGCTTCTGGGTCACAACTGGGTATCCGCTGCGACCTTCCGCTTCGGCGCAAGTGGTCTGCTGGGCGATGTACTGGCAGCCCTTGAAGGTACCACCAATGTGAACACGGAGGCGTACTAATGCTTCCTCAGGAAATTGTTCGCAAAAAACGTGATGGCGGTACGTTGAACGCTGAAGAAATTCAGCTCTTCGTCAAAGGCATCACCGACAACAGCGTCACAGAAGGGCAGGTCGCTGCCCTTGCTATGGCTATCTTCTTTCGCGGTCTAAGCATCGACGAGCGTATATCTCTTACCCTTGCCATGCGTGACAGCGGTGATGTGCTGGATTGGTCCAGCATTGACGCGCCTGTCGTTGATAAGCACTCCACCGGCGGTGTGGGCGATAACGTTTCGCTTATGCTTGCTCCAGCTCTTGCAGTTTGCGGGGCGGCAGTGCCGATGATCTCCGGCCGCGGTCTTGGTCATACCGGCGGTACGCTGGATAAGCTGGAAAGCATTCCCGGCTATGTCGCCAAGCCGGACAACTCGTTGTTCCGCCGCGTGGTGAAGGAGGTTGGCTGCGCCATCATTGGCCAGACCGCAAACCTTGCCCCTGCCGACAAACGCTTCTACGGCATTCGTGACGTAACCGCGACGGTGGAAAGCATCGACCTGATAACCGCGTCCATCCTTTCCAAGAAGCTTGCAGCTGGTCTGCAGAGCCTTGTGCTGGATGTGAAGTGGGGCTCCGGCGCGTTTATGAGCACCTATGATGAAGCTAAGGCGCTGGCAGAAAGCCTAGTGCTTGTCGCTAACGGTGCAGGCACCAAAACCACCGCACTGCTTACCGATATGAACGAGCCTCTGGCATCAGCTGCCGGTAACGCTGTGGAAGTGCTCAACGCCGTGAACTTCCTCAAGCTCAGCCATGTCGACAATCGCCTTTGGGATGTGACTGTGGCGCAGGGCGGCGAGCTGCTGCACACCTGCGGTCTCTACCCATCTGCTGAAGCTGGTTGTGAAGCGATGGAAAAGGCATTCCACTCTGGCGCAGCTGCCGAGACTTTCGGCAAGATGGTAGCTGAACTGGGTGGTCCGGTTGACTTCATGGAAAAGGCTGAGGTTTATCTGCCATCTGCACCAATGGAAGTGCCGGTTTATGCAGAAGAAACCGGCTTCGTTACGCAAATTGACAACCGCGCTGTCGGCCTTGCCGTGGTAGAGCTGGGCGGTGGCCGCGTGAAGCCGGAAGACGATGTTGACCCGGCCGTTGGCCTTGTGCATTTGGCAGGCGTTGGCTCTCCGGTAAACAGCGACAACCCGATTGCGATTGTTCATGCCCGTAACGAAGATCAGGTAAAACGGGCGCAGGCCGTGCTTTTGAAAGCCTATAAGGTTGGCGGCGCGGCAGATGTGCAGGAAACAACACTGGTCGGTGAACGCATCGCGCCATAAGATTTGTGAGGAGCCAGACACCACCTTTGATCTGGCTCCCGCACCAAAAAGAAAAAACAGAAGCCGTGAAAAGGGCGGGCTGCCTGAATTGGTGACCCGCTAAGGTTCAAAAAAAGAACCGGCGAAGACCCAAGGAATTTGAAAATGCCTCGTGCAATATTGTGTGTACTCGACAGCTTTGGCATTGGCGGCGCTGATGATGCGGCCGACTATGGTGATGCAGGTGCCGATACCCTCGGCCACATTGCAGATGCCTGTGCAGCAGGAACTGCTGATAAGGACGGCCTGCGCTCTGGTCCACTGTCGTTGCCGAATATGGATGCACTGGGCCTCGGCGCTGCCGCAACCATGTCTACCGGCAAGAAGGTCGTAGGGCTTGACTTTGCAGGCACTCCAAAGGGTATCTACGGCTACGCTAAAGAAACCTCCAAGGGCAAGGACACGCCGTCCGGCCACTGGGAAATTGCAGGCGTACCGGTTCTGTTTGACTGGGGCTACTTCCCTAAAGAAGACCCGACTTTCCCGCCAGAGCTGATTGAAGAGATCATTAAGGTTGGTAACTTGCCGGGCGCGCTGTGCCTTGCGCACGGTTCTGGCACCGATGTTATCGATGCGCACGGGCAGGAGCACGTCGAAAGCGGCAAGCCGATCTTCTACACCTCAGTGGACAGTGTGTTCCAGATCGCAGCGCATGAAGAGACCTTTGGCCTTGAACGCCTTTTGAAGCTCTGCGAGGAAGTGCGCACGCTGGTTGACCCGTACAACATTGGCCGCGTGATTGCCCGCCCGTTTGTTGGCAACAAGGAAGAGGGCTTCACCCGCACTTCCAACCGCCGCGACTATTCTGTTCTGCCGCCAGCACCAACTGTTCTGGACCGTTTGGCTGATGCAGGTCGTCAGGTTATCGGTGTTGGCAAGATTTCTGACATCTACGCCCATCAAGGCGTTACCAAGGTAATGAAGGGCGCAGGCAACGACGACCTGTTCGACAAGACCTTGGACGCAATGGACTTGGCAAAAGACGGCGACCTCGTGTTTTCCAACTTCGTAGATTTCGACATGCTTTACGGTCACCGCCGTGACGTTGCTGGTTATGCAGCAGCGCTGGAGCATTTTGACCGCCGCCTGCCGGAAATCATCGAGAAGATGAACGATGGCGACCTGCTTATTCTAACCGCTGACCACGGCTGCGACCCAACATGGCCGGGCACTGACCACACCCGTGAAAACGTGCCGGTTATCGCGTTTGTTAAGGGTCAGGAAGGCGGCACCTTGGGAGCGCGTGAAACGTTCGCAGATATTGGCGAAACTGTCGCCGCGCATCTTGGCGTCCAGCAGGGCGAGGTTGGAACGAGCTTTCTTAAGTAACTAAAACTAACGGGCCCCTTGCGGGCCCGTTGTCATATTAGCCCTTTGGCCGATGACGTAAGGCCAAGGGGAGGGGCTTTTGTAATTTTTTGTTGAGCCAACACTTGGTGATTTTGACTTCATAAGTACCTTCACTAATGTTGTTGTAAGAGTAGATTTTGATGGTCTGATCTCATGGGGAGATCAGGGAGGGGAGCGAACGATGAAAGCACGCAGCTTCAAGGCAACAAGTGACGGATCTTTGACGCCTGAAATGCTTGAAGCATACAAGGAGGATGGTTTCCTTGTGCTTGAAGATTATGTAACCGCGCAGGAGTGTGACGGGCTTCAAAACCGGATGCGTGATCTGATCGACGCGTTTGACCCTGCCTCTGTGTCTTCGGTTTTTGAAACTGGTGCTCAAACCCACGCCCGTGATGCATACTTCCGTGAAAGCGGCGATAAAATCCGCTTCTTCTTTGAAGCAGAAGCGTTTGGCGAAGGTGGAAAGCTGACCAAAGACAAGCAGGTAGCACTTAACAAGGTGGGTCACGGCCTACACGATCTTGATCCGGTTTTCCGCCAGTTCTCCCGCAATAGCAAAATGGAACGTACCGCCAAGGATTTGGGGCTGGTAGAGCCGCTGCTGGCTCAGTCCATGTATATCTTGAAGCCGCCTCATATCGGCGGTGAGGTGAACTGCCATCAAGACAGCACGTTCCTGCACACGCAGCCACTAAGCTGCACGGGCTTCTGGTTCGCGCTGGAAGATGCTGATGCCACCAACGGCGGCCTTTACGGTGAGCCGGGCGGCCACAAGGAGCCACTGCGCCAGCGCTTCCACTACGATGGCGACAAGCTGGTGATGGAAACGCTGGACGAAACCCCAATGGGCGGAGATGAAAAGCATGCGCCGCTGGTAGCGCCTAAGGGTACACTGGTCATCTTGCACGGTCAGGTGCCGCATAAGTCCGCGCCAAACCGCTCTGACCGTTCCCGTCATGCTTATGCCGTGCATATGGTGGATGGTAAGGCCAAGTGGTCAAAGGATAACTGGCTGGTTCGCAGTGAAGACAACCCGATGCAAGGCTTTTAATTTATGATTACCAAACCAACTGTAGTACCGCGCGCCGAGCTTCACTGTCATATCGAAGGCGCAGCACCTCCAACCTTGGTTCGCAAAATGGCGCAGCGCTATAACGTGGATCTAGGCGATCTGTTCAACAGCGCTGGTGAATACGCGTGGCACGACTTTACCACCTTCTTGAAGGCCTACGATGTAGCGGCAGCGCTTTTCCGCAAGCAGGAAGACTATGCCGAGTTGGCGGAAACCTACTTCCGCATGCTGGCCGCAGAAGGCGCAATTTATGGTGAGGTCTTTATCTCTAGCGACCATGCTGCCAACGCTGGTCTGAGTTACCGCGCCTACGTGGAAGGCATTGCCGAGGGTATTAAGCGGGCCAACGAGGCAACAGGCATTGAAGGACGTATGATCGCAACAGGCGTGCGCCACTATGGTGCCAAGTCCGTTGAAAATGCTGCCCTTACCGCAGTGAACGAGCCGCACCCGATGGTTACCGGCTTCGGCATTGCAGGTGATGAACGCGAGGGGCACCCGTCCAACTACGCCAAAGCCTTCAAAATGGCGAAAGAGGCTGGCCTTGGCCTAACGGCTCATGCTGGTGAGTTTGGCGGACCGGAAAGCGTTATCGGCGCTCTCGACTATTTCGGCGTGAGCCGCATCGGCCACGGCGTGCGTGCTGTTGAAGACCCTGAACTGGTGAAACGCCTCGTTGATGAAGGCATCGTGCTGGAAGTCTGTCCGGGCTCTAACGTCAGCCTCGGCGTTTACACAAACCTGCGCTTCCATCCGGTCAATATTCTTCGTCAGGCAGGCGTGAAAATCACACTGAACTCTGATGATCCGCCGTTCTTCAAGTCCACGCTTGGCCATGAATACGCAGAGACTTCAAGGGTTTTCGGCTGGGATCGTGCGATCCAGAAGGAAATTACCAAGACAGCGATTGATGCTGCTTTCTGTGATGAAGCGACGAAGAAGAAGCTTTACGAAAAGCTGGAAGCTGGAACCGCTGATTAACCGCAAGTCTGGCACAGTCTAACAAGAGCCTTTCCATCACCTGTCAAAAAGGGCACACTACCTTCCCTCAGGGTAATGCCTAAGTGTATGGAGGGTCTGTTAGACTGCCAATGCCATGACAGCCAAGGCACCGCACATTCGGCTTACAAGCCATCCTGATGCCAATGATACTGCTGCTTTCCCCATTCACTGGGGGGAGCGCACCGCCAAGAAGCGCGGACCTATCGTGGCAACAGTGACCAATCCGGCAAACCGCAACACCATCGGTGTGCACGGCGGGTCTTACTCGCTCTATCGCGCTCTTGCGGTTTCTTCCGGTTCACTTGATCCCATGCAAACGCCTGACCTGCAAAATACCAGCCCAACGGTGAAGGTTGGTCCACATAAGTCATGGTTTGCCAAAAACAAAATCGTTTCCCTCGACCCGTTCGGTCACCGCGTGGCGGCGGATTTCAAGGATCTCATCGCCCAAGGCGTCGATGTACGGCCTACAATTGCCATTACCAAAGCCAATCTCGATATGCCGGAGATTAAGAGCGCTGTTGAGGCGGGCCGCCTGAAAAAAGACGGCAAGATCGTCAAGGACAATGGCGAGGCTGTTGTGACCAAAGTGGCGGTTGATCCGGTGTGGTATCTGCCCGGTCTTGCCGCCCGCTTTGAAACTGACGAGATGGCCCTGCGGCGCGTTCTGTTCGAACAAACCGGCGGTATGTATCCTGAACTGGTCACGCGGCCCGATATCTCTGTGTTCCTACCGCCCATTGGCGGGGCAACGCTCTATATCTTTGGTGAAGTTGAAGACCTTGCAAGCGGCAAAAAGGAAATCACCTGCCGTGTGCATGATGAGTGCAACGGATCAGACGTCTTCGGTTCCGATATCTGCACCTGCCGCCCTTATCTGCTCCACGGCATTGAAGAGTGCATTGCAGCAGCACAAAACGGCGGTGTTGGGCTTATCGTCTATAACCGCAAGGAAGGCCGTGCACTGGGCGAGGTCACCAAGTTTCTCGTCTACAACGCGCGTAAACGACAGGAAGGCGGCGACAGCGCAGCCACCTATTTTGAGCGGACAGAGTGTGTTGCAGGTGTGCAAGACGCACGTTTTCAGGAGCTGATGCCAGATATTTTGCACTGGCTCGGGATAACCCGCTTGAATCGGTTCATTTCCATGTCAGATATGAAGTACGATGCAATTGTAAACTCCGGTATCGAAATTCTTGAGCGGGTGCCTCTTCCTGAAGAGCTTATTCCGCTGGATGCAAGAGTTGAAATGGAGGCCAAGAAGGCCGCCGGATATTACACTCAGTCGCCAGTGCTTGAAGAGCACGATCTGGAGAAGATTGTCGGTCGATCAAACGATGACTATTGAAAACGAAGCCTCAGAAGCGCTTTCGCTTCTTACCGCCAAAGCTGTGCGCGAGCGTGCCCACCAGCTTTTGGACCTCGGCCTGCAAGGTCAGCTCGACCATTTCGAGGTGGATCTATCCCGCCTTTCTGAAGCAGCTCGCAGAACGCTGGCCTGTATGCGGACCAATTATCCGGATATGCAGATCCCGCTGCATTCGCGCTGGCGTCACTTCGAGATTGATGGCGTAGACCGATGGGCGATGCTGGCCGGTGCCCGCCGCTTTTCCGACGTGCGCGGCATGGGACGCGCTGCCTATGATCTGGCAATCACCTCAGTGGTTCTGGATGCAGGCGCGGGCAGCAAGTGGACCTATCATGAGGCGGTGACGGGTGAAACCTTCTCCCGCTCGGAAGGCTTGGCCGTTGCGTCTTTGTCTATGTTCGCCTCCGGCATGTTCTCCGGCAAGGCGCTGGACCCTCTGCGGGCCGATGCCGTAACGCTGTTCCGCATGGACCCTGATGAACTGGCAGATGGTTTTCAGGTGAGCGAAGACAATCCTCTCGTTGGCCTTGAAGGGCGCGCAAAACTGCTGCGCCGTCTGGGTGAAGCGGTTTCCTTGCGTCCTGATCTGTTTGGCGAAGAAGACGAGCCGCGTCCGGGTGGTCTCTTCGATATCCTCTATGATGAAGGGCAGGCTGGCCCTTTGACTGGCGAGCGTATTCTTGAGCTTGTGCTTGATGGTCTCGGCCCGATCTGGCGCGGTCCTGTAGAGATCGACGGCGTTAATCTGGGTGATGTTTGGCGTCATAAAAAGGTAACCGGCTCTGAAAAGACCAAGGGCCTGATGCCTTTCCATAAGCTCTCCCAGTGGATTGCCTATTCCCTTATCGAGCCTCTGGCGTGGGCAGGCATTGAGGTAACAGATCTTGATAGCCTGACTGGCCTTGCCGAATACCGAAATGGCGGTTTGTTTATCGATACAGGTGTTTTGAAGTTCAAAGACCCTGCTGCAGCGCTGCGAACCTACGAGGTCAGCAACGAGCTAGTCGTTGAATGGCGCGCCCTTACCGTTGCGCTGCTCGACAAACTGGCCGACTGGATCCGCACTGATCTTGGTGTAGGAGCAGACGTGTTGCCACTTGGCTGCGTGCTGGAAGGCGGAACTTGGTCTGCAGGTCGGCAGATTGCCGCCGAGAAACGGCAGGGCGGTACACCGCCAATTGAGATTATTAGCGACGGAACCGTATTTTAACGGCCAAGACGCTGGACAATACGCAATGCCTGAGGCAAAAGCGCTAGGATTTTTGCGAGGATGATAGGCCCCGAGTCAAACCAACGCTGGAAGGGGCCAGATAAAGAGGAAGACGATGTCTGGAGCCACTGTCATAGACCACCCGCTCGTGCAGCACAAACTGACCCGCATGCGGATGAAGGAGACGTCAACTCAGGAATTCCGCCGTTTGTTACGCGAAATCTCCCACCTTCTGTGCTATGAAGTGACCCGCGATCTCAAGACGACCACGACCACGATCGAAACACCGATCATGGAAATGGAAGCGCCGATCCTTGCTGGTAAAAAGCTTGTTTTTGCTTCTATTCTTCGTGCTGGCAACGGTCTTCTGGAAGGTATGCTGGAGCTGATCCCATCCGCTCGCGTAGCGCATATAGGTCTTTACCGCGATCCTAAGACCCTGACCGCCGTTGAATACTACTTCAAAGCGCCTTCCGAAATGGGCGAGCGTCTGGTGATTGTTGTTGACCCGATGCTGGCAACTGCGAACTCCGCAATTGCAGCAGTTGAGCGCCTTAAAGAGCGCGGCGCACGTAACATGCGTTTCGTATGTCTGCTGGCAGCACCTGAAGGTATTAAAGCGTTCAACGAAGCGCACCCTGATGTGCCTGTCTACACCGCTGCTATCGATCAGCAGCTGAACGACAAAGGCTACATCATTCCAGGTCTTGGCGACGCTGGCGACCGTATGTACGGCACCAAGTAAGCGCTGGAAACAAATTACGATCTCTAAAAGCAGGGCCGGAAACGACCCTGCTTTTTTCGTAGGTCCCTCTTTTTCTGGCAAAGAGTGCGCTGTACGCTGGCGCAAATCAGTCTGGAGGGAGTGCTGCCTGCCATGCCAATAAACGCTCACCGCACACGGGTAAAAATCTGCTGTATTTCCAATGCGCAGGAAGTCAGTCTGGCGCTGAAGTATGGCGCGGATGCTCTGGGTTTTGTCGGTCCTATGCCAAGTGGTCCGGGTGTCGTAGAGGACGATGACGCGATCCTCGCCATGACCAAACAGGTACCTCCGCCAACGGCGACCGTGCTGCTAACCTCCAACGAGACTGCTGGCGATATCGTCACTCATGTCCTTGCTTGCGGAGCCAACACCATACAGGTGGTCAATCATGTCTCTCCCAAGATCTACGAGGACCTTCGGCTGGATCTTCCCGCCGCTACTCGCATCCTTCAAGTGGTGCATGTGGAAGATGAGTACTCTGTCGAACTGGCGCAGGACTACGCCACCAAGGCAGACTCGCTGCTCCTCGATTCAGGACGCCCTTCTGCCAATGAACTAGGCGGGACTGGAAGAACCCACAATTGGGAACTAAGCCGCGCAATCGTTGAAAGCGTAACGGTTCCAGTCTTCCTTGCTGGTGGCCTGAATGCGCAAAACGTAGGTGATGCGATCCGCACCGTTCGCCCCTATGGCATTGATGTTTGCTCTGGCGTGCGTCGCGGGCTGGCGCTGGACGAGGCGATGCTATCGGAGTTCATGACCGCAATCGCCAGTAGGTAATCATCACTGCCGATCTGACAGCTTTGCAAATGGGCCTCAATGATAAGCGAAAAGACTAAGTTCACCGCTTGAGCTTCTTCTCCTTTGCGCTTACAAAAAAGAGCAAATCATTGAGGGGCATAGGAAAACTATGATTACCGTGTTCGGGTCGATCAACCTTGATCTTGTTGTCATTGTCAGCGAACTGCCAAAAGCAGGAGAAACGGTCATTGGGCCGGATCACCAGCACTTTGCAGGCGGTAAAGGCGCAAACCAAGCGCTGGCTGCCCGCCGTGCTGGGGCTGATGTTGCAATGGTCGGCGCGATTGGTTCGGACGCTTTTGGAACACTCGCAATTGAGAACTTGAAAGCAACCGGTGTTGACCTTTCTGCTCTTCACCAATTGGCAGGAACGACCGGCATCGCGATGATCGGCGTGGAAAGCTCCGGCGAAAACCAGATCATCGTTGCAAGCGGCGTAAACGCCCGCGTTGAGGCGAATTGGCTGGAGCCGCTCCTTGCAAAAGCTGGCGTGCTTGTCACACAGATGGAAGTGCCGGCAGATGCAACCCGCGCAGCAATGCAGCTTGCCAAAGAGCGCGGCGTGCAGATCATCTTTAACACCGCTCCTGCAAAGGGGGCGGAAACGGCGGAGCTTGCAGGCCTTGCTGACTTTGTAATCGCCAATGAAACCGAAGCGATGGATATCGCGGCGGCAAAGGGTCTGCCGACCGATCTCACAACTTTTGCTGAGGCAATGGGCAAACTGGGCCATACCACCGTTGTTACGCTGGGTGCAAAAGGGGCTATTGCCCACGATGGCAAGAATGCCTACGCTGTGTCAGCACCGCAAATCATTCCGGTTGATACAACAGGGGCAGGGGATGCATTTGTCGGGGCCTTTGCAGCAGCAATTGATGCAGGCAGAACTCTGGAAGATGCTTTGAAAGAAGCAAGTGCAGCGGGCGGGCTTGCCTGCACGAAAACCGGAGCGCAGTCCAGCGCGCCGGACGCCGGAGAAATCGCAGCGCTCGCTCTGCAAATCGAGGTAACCAAGTCGGCAGCCTAGCGGCGTCAGTAAGTGGGAACCAGTGCAAAGCACTGGTACAGGGGCACAGAAGTAGGATGGGGCGTTTTCTGTCAGTTCTGATCGTTGCTGTGGTGGCTGCGTTGGCGTTGCCGCCGCTGCTCCAGTCATACGTTGACAGTCAGGGCCAGAAAGAGCGCATCCAAACAGCCGGCACTGGCAAGAAAGCGGGAGAGATCTCAATTCCCCGCAACCGCATGGGCCAGTTTGAAGCCCGCGTCTACTTGAACAACACCAGCGTTAACGCGCTCATTGATACCGGAGCTTCCTTACTGGCTCTTCCAATGAGCGTTGCCCGCCAAATTGGCCACGAGCCATCTCCCGTCGCATTTCGCCATCGCATTAAAACCGCCAACGGCACGGTAAGAGCTGCTCTCATCCATATTGATGTTCTTGAGCTTGGACCGCTTGAAGTGCGCAATGTGGAGGCAGCTGTCCTGCCCGATGGGGCGCTTTCGGTTGTGCTGGTGGGAATGTCCGTGCTTGAACGCTTCGATGAGTTCACCATCAACGATGATGGACTATTGTTGTCGCTGCGTTAATTGGGGCTTTCGTGCAACGCAGAATATCTATTCTTTAGAAGGGCTTGCCCAACCTGCATATCGCAGGCACCATGATTCTACGTAGGACATCCGTCTGAGGGGGGACGTAAGATTCAGGGGAGCGTGCGCTATGACCATTCGTGAATTTGGAACCTTGCCAAGCGGAAAATCCGTTGAGGAAGTCACCCTTTCCGGTGGCCGGATGAAAGCAAAGGTGCTGACATACGGCGCTGTGCTGCGCTCACTTGAACTTGATGGAAAGCCGTTGATCCTCAGCTTCGACAAGCTTGAGGATTACCTTGCCAATGATGCCCACTGCGGTCTGCATTCTGGTGATTTTAGCCCTTCTATTATTGCGGAGGGCCTTTCTGACGCCTCATGGCAAAAGGACCTTCATCAACGCGTTTGGCAACTGGAGGAAGTCTCCGGCAATAGCGTGCTTCTTTCCTGTGTTTCTTATGCAGGTGAAAAGAGCACTGCCAATGCTGTAGAGGTTTCCTGCCGCTTTACACTCACCCATCGCGATACACTGCGTATCGAGATTGTTGGCAAGGCAGACAAGCCTTCGCGCTTTAGCCCTAGCTTCCATAGCTACTTCAATCTAGGCGGCGGCTCTCACGTCAATCATCACCGCATCATGATCCCTGCAGACGGTATTGTGTCGGGCAAGGCAGATAGCGCAACTAGCCAACATATCGAAGATGTGGCCGGAACACCTTACTGCCTGCGCGAAATGCGTGAGATCGGGGCAGAGCAAGCCTACGACCATGACTACTGCCTGCGAATGCAGCGTCTGTCGTTTCCAGGTCTTAGCGCCGTAGTGCAAGAGCCGGAAAGCGGTTTGAAGATGGAGGTCTGGTCAACAGAGCCGGGCGTGCATTTTCAAGATGTTCAGGGCCATGAGGCAAAGGGGCCAGCCCACCTGTCATCACCATTCGGCAACCGCAGCGGCATTTGTCTTGAGCCGCGTAGCTGGCAAAAACGGGCAGGAGCCCGAGAGTATTCTGAGGAGACAATGAGCCGGAACAAGCCATACAGGCAGGTTACCGAGTTCCGCTTTTGTTAGGAGCGGCAGCTCAAAAAGTTGATTTTGGAGTTTATTTTTGAAGACTATTTTCTCGCAGGACCAGCTTCTGCATGCGCCGCGTTTTGAGGTGTCGGACGGCCGCCTTGAACCGGCAAAGGAAATTCCAACCCGCGCCCAAATGGTGCTGGATCGTATCCATGCGGTTGAGCTGGGAGAAGTATTTGAACCCAATACCTTTTCTTTAGAGCCGATTAAAAAGGTTCACGATGAAGGCTACCTCCGGTTTCTGGAAGGCTTTTGGGAAGAGTGGCTTGCAGCAGGGCGAAAGGAAGAGGAAGCATTCCCGTTCGTCTGGCCTGTCCGTGAGTTGCGTAACGACGTGGTGCCAGAGCAGA
This sequence comes from Pseudovibrio flavus, assembly GCF_009711345.1. GTDB lineage: Bacteria > Pseudomonadota > Alphaproteobacteria > Rhizobiales > Stappiaceae > Pseudovibrio > Pseudovibrio flavus. The sequence goes on along the minus strand of NZ_SMMA01000059.1, from coordinate 120,388 downwards.
TTGACGGAAAACTTGGCTACTACTCGTTTGATGCCGGTTCGCCGCTAGGGCCTAACACTTGGAAGGCCGCCCGAAAAAGTGCTGATACCGCTCTGACTGGAGCCTCGCTCATTTCTGGCGGTGAGCGCACGGCGTTTGCCCTTTGTCGCCCTCCGGGGCATCACGCGCATAACAAGTTCTTTGGTGGCTACTGCTTTTTGAACAACGCAGCAATTGCGGCGCAGTCTCTGCTTGATAGTGGAGCCAAGAAGGTTTCCATCCTCGACGTGGACTATCACCACGGGAACGGTACGCAGGCTCTGTTTTATGACCGCGCAGATGTGCAGTTCCTCTCTATCCATGCCGACCCGAAGGCAGAGTTTCCCTATTTTCTGGGCCATGCGGATGAAAAAGGCATTGGTGCAGGCGAGGGTTTCAATCACAACTATCCTCTGCCGCTTGGCACTGCTTGGGATACGTGGTCGTTGGCGCTGCACCAGTCTCTAGAGCAGATCAAACGCTATGACCCGGATGTTGTGATTATCTCTTTGGGCATGGATCCATTTGAGGAAGACCCGATCTCTTGGTTCAAGCTGCAAAGTGATGACTTCTTGCGCCTCGGTCAACGACTCGCGGCACTTGGCAAGCCAACACTCTTCGTCATGGAAGGGGGCTATGCTGTTGAGGATTTGGGAATCAATTGCGTAAACGTTTTGACCGCCTTCGAAGAAGGCTAGTCAGTTTACCCGATAGATTTGGAAAAAACGTCAGCCACAGGCGGCAGGACTAGTCATTTCACCGGTAGCCCCTTGAAAGGCAAGGGGAGAGCGCGTAGATCAAGGCAGAAACTCAAACGCAAGTGATAGGGTAAATGCCAAAGTCGCCACGTCCTCAACTCGGTTTTTTATGGCTGTTTTTGTCGCCTTTTGGCCGTCTGTCCCGCCAACCATTCTGGCTGGCAATGGGCTTGATGTGGTGCATTATGTTCATTGCGTTCAATGTTACGGCAGGGCAGGTGCTCTCCAGCATTGACCCGAACACGGCCACGCCTATCACCATTGATCACTTCATCAGCCAGAACTCGTTGCTGCCGTTTATGATTCCGGCAACCAAGGTGTTTGAGCTGGCTCTGGTTATCAAGCGTTTGCAGGATAGAGGCTGGAACGGCTTTCTCGCACTGTTTACGTTCCTGCCGTTGTTGAACTTCCTGTTCATCTTCTTCGTTGGTATCCAGCCAAGCGAGAAGGGCCCTAACAAATACGGCCCGACACCGGACAGCAAATACACACGCACTCGTAATAAGTGAAAACGAAACTGGTGCAGAAGTGGTGCATTACTACTCTGCGCTGGTGACGAGTAGAATTGACGTAGCCGAGCAGGGTCGTTAGACCTCTGTTATGACTGATTTTCTATCTCCGGCGGTGTCTATTTGCCGTGATCTAATCAAGTGTCCATCCGTGACCCCTTTAGAAGCGGGCGCACTTGCAACACTAGAAAAAATCCTCGTTGATGCTGGCTTTTCCGTCGAGCGTCCTGTGTTCACACAGGAAGGCACGCCTGACGTAGAGAACCTTTTCGCGACAATCGGCTCCGGCAAACCCCATTTCGTTTTCGCAGGCCATACGGACGTTGTTCCGGTGGGTGATGAAGCGGCATGGGTGCATGATCCGTTCGGCGGCGAGATCGAGAACGGCTTCATTTATGGCCGTGGTACTGCGGATATGAAGGGCGGCGTTGCTTCCTTTGCAGCAGCAGCTCTTGCTTACCTTAAAGAAAACGAAGGCAAGGTTCCGGGCACCATCTCCTTCCTCATCACCGGTGATGAAGAAGGCCCTGCGATCAACGGCACCAAGAAGCTTCTTGAGTGGGCTGATGAGCGCGGCATCAAGTTTGATGCGTGCATTGTGGGCGAACCTACCAACCCTGATTATCTGGGCGAGGCTATCAAGGTCGGCCGTCGCGGCTCGCTTTCCGGCACCATCGTTGTCAACGGCGTGCAGGGGCACGTTGCCTATCAGCATCTGGCAGAAAACCCTGTTCCGGGTATGTTGAAGCTGCTGGGTGCTCTTGAAGCAATGGAGCTGGACAAAGGCAACAACCGCTTCCAGCCTTCCAACTACGAATGCACCACTGTTGATGTTGGAAATGCGGCCAACAACATCATTCCGGCCAGCGTCAAGGCGCGCTTCAACATCCGCTTTAACGACATGTGGTCTGTGGCGACGCTTCAAGCGCACCTGACCGAGGTGCTGAATGAAGCAGCTCCAGAAGGGTTGGAATGGTCTATTGAATTTGCACCAGACCATTCCGATAGCTTCCTTACGCATGATGAAGCGCTTATCAATACACTATCGGCCTCTATTGAAGCGGTCACCGGCCATAAGCCGAGCCTTTCAACGGGCGGGGGCACCTCGGATGCACGGTTCATCAAGAACTACTGCGCTGTGGTGGAATTCGGTCTTGTTGGTCAGACCATGCACAAAGTGAACGAGTGCGTGGCCGTAGATGACCTCGACAAGCTTGCCGAGATCTATCTGAAATTCCTACAGGACTATTTTAAGTCCGCGTAGTACCGAAAGACAGGGGAACGGAAATAGCGGGAATGCTGCCATCTCGTCAGGAAATTGAAAATGCCTTGATCGGTTCTTGGGAACTGGTGCGTGGACGCGCACAGGGCATCAACAGGTTCGATCTGACGGTAGATGGGTTCTGGCGCTCTTTCTCCGTTCTCTTCCTTCTACTGCCATTTTACGTGGTCGCTGTGGCCGCTGACAGAAAGCTGGGCCTCGTGCTTGGTGATCAAGAAGCGGTCATGTCCGGCGCTTCGTTCTACACGGCCAAGATGGTTGCTCTGGTGATGGACTGGGTGACCTATCCGGTCGTTCTGGCCTTCCTTGCCGGAACCATTGGCATCAAGTCCACCTACGGGCCGTACATAACGGTACGAAACTGGACCACCATTCTCGTCATCGTTCCCTATACCGTTCTCAACCTTTTGTTTTTGATCGGTATTTTGTCTGGCGAGGCTCTCGTTTTCAGCAGCCTTTTGGTTGTTGGCTGGATTATGTGGTTCCGCTTTTTTATTGCCATCAAGATTGCTCAGGCCAGCTTTGGCCTAGCAGTGGGCATGGTGGTAATGGACTTCTTCCTAGGGCTGGTCATCACGCAGCTCGTCACCCGCCTGTTCTGGTAGGGTCGTTGTTTCAACTATATATGGCTCTGGCCAGAATCGATGTAGTTCTTTGAATGCTCAGGCAAAATAGTGTGCCATCGGAGTGACCATGAACTACGAAAAGATGTCTGAAGAGCAGCTCAAAACGCTCATCTCAAATGCCCGCAGGCTCCTGAATAAGGATGCCGAGAACCAAAAAGCTAGCTTGGTACTTTGGGAGGCTGGTCTTCAACTGGGAAGATTGGAAAGCACAAAAGAGCGCCGCCCGCCTATTAATTACTTCACATGCGGGCTGTCTATTGGTGACAAACTAACGTTTTCTGCCTCTCCTGACGAAGACATCGAGGTCTATACCGAGCGCACGCTTTATTGGCGCGGGCAGGAGATCCATCTTACGCCCCTTCGGGAAACTCTTTGCGCCGAATTGGGGATTCCAAATGACGCCAACAAGTATTGGTTCGTTGGAGATGTTTCTCTGACTAAGATCTACGATGATACATATGGGCCAGCGCCCTCTCGATGCGACTTACGGTAGCTACCCTCCTTCTTCTCATGAAGTGTTGTGTAGCGATATATAGCAATTAATAATAATTTATTGCGGATCTTTTCCATTTGGTCTACAGCGAGGGGAAATGCTCTTCCAGAGGTAACCAATGGGTATCGTAAAAATTTCGGATGATCTCCATGATGAGGTCCGCAAGGCCAGCATCGTGATGTCTAGGTCTATGAATTCGCAGGCGGAATTCTGGTTGAAGATGGGCAGGCTGGCAGAGCTGAACCCGAACAAGACGTTCACGCAAATCATCGAGGGCTTGCTGGAAGAAGCCGATGTTCTGCCGACCAAGGACAAGATTGATGATTAAAAGCCCTGCTGAAATCGAGCTGATGCGCGCTTCTGGCAAGCTGCTGGCTCAGGTCTTCGATATGCTTGACGAGTTCGTTGTGGTTGGTCGTACCACGATGGAAATCAACGATAAGGTAGAAGACTTTATCGTCAATGAGCTAAAGGCACGCCCTGCCAGTAAAGGCCAATACGGCTACGCCTATGTGCTCAACTCATCAGTAAACGATGTGGTTTGCCACGGTATGCCAAGCGCCACATGCAAGCTGGCTGCCACTGATATCGTCAATCTTGATATCACGCTGGAGAAGGACGGCTTCATCGCTGATGCAAGCAGAACCTATGTAATGCCGGAGGCCTCTCCCGCGGCTCGTAAGCTGGTTGATACGACCTATAAAGCGCTGCTGGCAGGTATCAGGGTCGTTAAACCGGGTGCGACCTTGGGCGATATCGGGTTTGCTATCCAAAGCTACGCGGAAAAGCGCAAGTACAGCATAGTGCGTGATTATTGCGGTCACGGTATCGGGCGAGAAATGCACGAGGAGCCAAGTGTTCTGCATTTCGGCCGACGCGGCGCTGGTAAGAAGCTGAGGGCGGGTATGACCTTCACAATCGAACCGATGCTTAATCAGGGCGGGGAAAGAACCCGCACCAAGAAAGACGGCTGGACAGTGGTTACCGTTGACAAAAAACTCTCTGCCCAGTGGGAGCATACGGTGCTGGTGACCGAGACCGGATACGAAATCCTAACTCTGGGTGCGAACGAACGCATCGGGTAAATGAGCGGGTGCTCTCACTGCCAGAATGGCAAGGAGCAGCGCTGCTTCGGTATCAGGTAATCTTGCCAAAACAGAAAAAGGCCCGCGTGACGGGCCCTTTGCATAAGCTCTATCTCTTAGAAGACGCGCTTAAGCGTCTGCATCCTCTTCCAGATCGCGGGCATTGTCGCCAGCGCTGTCCGCCTGCGCTTTCTGGCTTTCCTGATACTCACGCAGCGAGCGCAGATCTTCTTCAGGCGAGCGGTAATCAACCTGTGTTAGATATAGCCCGTCCGGCACAGCAACGGGGCCGCAGGCTTTGCGGTCTTTGGCTTCCAGCGCATTACGCAGATCGTCCTTGGTCCAGCGGCCTTCGCCAACCAGCTTCAAAGAGCCAATCATGGAGCGCACCTGATTGTGCAGGAAGGAGCGCGAAGAGCATTCCATAAAAACGCTCTGTTCACGGCGATAAACCACAACGCGTTCCATGGTCTTCCACGGGCTCTTGGCCTGACAACGGGTGTGGCGGAAGGTGGTGAAGTCGTGATGACCCAGCAGAACCTGCGCAGCATCGTTCATGGCTTCGGCATCAAGTTCCGGCTTCACATGCCAAGCAAGACCACGGTAGTGGGTCAGCGGCATCGGGCGGTTTTCGATGCGGTAGCGGTAATGGCGACGGATCGCGGAAAAGCGTGCGTCAAAGCCTTCGCCAGCTTTTTCTACTTTGAGAATGGCAACGGCATCGGGCTGCAAATGGAAGTTCAGCGCATTGAGAATAGTGTCTTCCGGCCATTCCTTGGAAAGGTCGATATGGCAAACCTGACCAATGCCGTGCACGCCGGAGTCTGTGCGGCCCGCAGCGCCAATGGTTACCGTTTCGCCGCTAAACGCTTTTACGGCACGCTCGACGGAGCCCTGAACGGTGGGGCCATTATCCTGTCGCTGCCAGCCGAAGAAATTGCGGCCATCATACTCAACGGTAACTTTATAGCGGGGCATTCTCTAGTCTCTACTGCCTGAATAAAAACATCGCCCTGCTTAAGGCAGAGCGATGAAATGTAAAGGCCTGTTAGCGCACTCCGCCTTCTATGACAACCCGCAAGGGGTAGAAGGCGGTAGGCTCTGGTGTTTCTTACTCTGCTGCCATCAGCATACGCTGACGTTCCATCAGGTAGTCAGCATTGTAGGAAAGACCCAGCAACGTGTCCCATGGACGAATGTTGATGGTCTTCACGATGCTATAGCCGCGGCGCTGGTAAAGAGCCTGAGCGCGGACGTTGGTCGTGGTCACCTTAAGCTGCAAGCAGTCGATCAACTGTTCGTCTGCATAGGCTTCCAGCGCATCAAACAACTGGCTGCCGATACCCTGACCGGAATGCGCAGGATCAACTGCGATGGTGTAAACGTAAAGGCTGCCTGGATGCACCTTGGTGTTCATCAGCTCTTCAAGCAGCCACGCACGCAAACCGCGCATCACCCAGCTAAAGTGCTGCTTCAGATCATCCATAGTGATGTCCAGAGCAGGGGCTTCGCTTGTGCCGAGTGTAAGCAAGCCAACCAGTTCGCCATCTTTTTCAGCGGTCAGGCAGAGCGTTTTGGCCAACGCACCCTCGATAAGAGCGAGCGAAGCTTTCTCGCTACCCAAAATACCGAGAAATTCGTCTGTTGCCGCATGCATTACCAGCTCGGCCCCGCGCACACGCATGTGCTCTGGCAGGCCGTGCCTTACCGTGATCACTGTCATTTTTATTTGGTCCTTTCGGGGGCTGCGCTCAAATTGGCTCTTTGAGCCTGCGCGCCTCACCATTTTTGTAAGTGCCGATAAACTAGCCGATACCGCTGGCTAAAGTCTCTGCGACAAGGTGTAGCCCGCACGCGTAGAATATCGCCGCGCAGCTTCTACGGGCAGATAATGGCAGCAGCGAGACAGCCGGAAAAAACTTTCGTATGGGAAGCGGTGCGCTCTAATCCATATCCGTAAACGGGGTAGGGTAGGAAACCTCTGCGGGAAGGTCAGCGCGTCCTTTGGCCGTTAGCGCAAGAGCCATGAAGACAGGGCCTGCGTAGGGGCCGGTTACCTTTTTGGCAAGCTCGACATCAAAGCCAAATCGGGAGAAATAAGCGGATGGGCCAAGGGCCAAAATGAGATCCTCTCCCATGCCGGTCAGCTGGTCAATCGCCTCTTGAATGAGCGCCGATCCCACGCCTTGCCCTTCAAAAGCTGGATCAACGGCTACAGGTGCAAGGGAGGAGATGTAAAGCGCGTGGGCAGGTCCGCTACCGGTGACGCGGGAAAGAACAATGCAGCCGATAATGTTTCCGGCATTATCTTTGGCAACAAGTTCAAGGATTATCGCGCCGCAGCCGCGCAAGGAGGCCACAAGGCTGGCCTCCAATCCGCTGATAAAGCAGCGTTTAAGCAAGTCATCGACAGCGCCGTCTTCACCCGCTGTAAACGGGTGGATCGTGAAGGATGTGATGTCCTGCTCCATAAATACCTCACTGGGTCGGGCTCATCGCCTTACACTAGATGAGTTCTTCGTCTTAGGAAACAGTGGTTCCGGCCTTAAGGTTGGCACCGCGCAAAAACTCTTCAGCAGGCGCTGCACGCTTACCGGCACGCTGAACCTGCACCAGCTTAACCGCGCCTTCGCCGCAAGCGATGGTGAGAGTGTCACCTTCTGCAACGAGAACGGTGCCTGCTTCGCCCTGACCTTCAGCCAATGCGCTGCGTAGAACCTTCACGCGCTCCATTTTGCTGCCAAGCGGCATTTCGCACCAAGCACCCGGGAATGGAGAGAGGCCGCGAATGTGGTTGTGAACCGCCTGCGCAGGCTGCGACCAGTCGATGCGTGTTTCGCTCTTTTCCAGCTTCTTGGCGTAGGTCACGCCTTCTTCTGCCTGAGCGACCTCACCAAGGCCGCCACGCGAGAGTGCGGAAAGTGCGCGCACCATCACATCACCGCCTAGGGTAGAGAGGCGATCATGCAACTCGCCAGCGGTCATGTTTTCCGTGATAGCTACGGTTTCGCTCATGCAAACTGGGCCGGTGTCCAGCCCTTCTTCCATGCGCATCACCTGAATAGCGGTCTCTTTATCGCCCGCCATAATCGCGCGGTTGATTGGCGCTGCGCCGCGCCAGCGTGGCAGCATAGAAGCGTGACCGTTCAAGCAGCCATGTTCTGGCGCATCAAGAATGGCTTTTGGCAGCAGCAGGCCGTAGGCAACAACGACAGCAACATCGGCGTCAAACGAACGGAAACGTTCCTGTTCTTCCTCGGACTTCAGCGAAGTTGGGGTGAAGACGGGAATGCCAAGGCTTTCGGCTGCTTCATGAACAGGGGTCTTTTTAAGCTCCATACCGCGGCCCGCTTTGCGCGGAGGCTGCGAATAACAGGCTACGACATCCCAGCCCTGACCAACGATCTCCATAAGAGTTGGAACGGAAAAGTCGGGTGTACCCATAAAGATGACACGAAGGGACATGGTGTTAAGCCTGCCTGTTGCTTGGAGTATCAATTAATTTCATTGCAGGGAGCAGAAGCGCAATATGGGGCGGTTCTGCAAGGCCCATAGCAGCAAGCCCGCTATGGGTTTTATCGCGGCAGCTTTCCTTTCATCCTTGCGTGGCAAGGGGCGGCGAAAGGCAGCGCCAAGCCCGATTAGTCGCTATTCTTTGCTTTCTGGGCTTTGGAGTACTTCTTCATGGTACGCTCACGCTTCAAGCGGGAGAGGTGATCCACGAACAGAACGCCATCGAGGTGGTCATACTCATGCTGGATGCATGTTGCCAGCAGACCATCAGCTTCGATCTCGCACTCTTTACCATCACGGTCCAGATAAGAAACACGAACACGTTCCGGGCGCTCGACGTCCTCGTACACATCAGGAATAGACAAGCAGCCTTCCTGATAGAAAGAGGTTTCCTCAGAAGCCCATGTGATTTTCGGGTTGATGAAAACCATAGGTTCTTTTTTGTCCTCTTCACCGGCCTCACGCTCGGCTACATCGAGAACAAAAAGGCGCTTGGTCACGCCGATCTGAGGTGCAGCGAGGCCAATGCCAGGAGCAGCATACATTGTCTCCAGCATGTCATCAGCTAGTGCACGGATCTCGTCGTTGACCTCTGCCACCGGCTCGCATTTTGTACGAAGGCAGGCATCAGGCACCAAATAAATTTCGCGTTTTGTCATGCAGATCAGATAGAAAATCACTGGCAGAACGTCAACGCCAGAAACACAGCAAAATGCAGGTTTACGCGGGTCTGGGCCTTATACCATAGACATAGGTGGTGAACCTGAGCATTATTCGCAGCAAGACAGGCCACAACAAGCGAGGAAACAATGACACTGGGAGCACTGCTGGTTACTGGGGGAAGTCGCGGTATTGGCGCACAAGTTGCGCGTATGGCTGCAAAGGCTGGTTATCCCGTTTGCATCAACTACACGGCAAACGATGAGGCGGCCCGCAGGCTGTTAACCGAGATCGAAGAAATCGGCGGTCAGGCAATCATCGCACAGGCAGATGTAAGCCGTGAAGATGAAGTTGTCGCCATGTTTGATCGCTGCGAGGCTGAGCTTGGTCCGCTTGGTGGTTTGGTCAATAACGCTGGTGTTATGGGACGCAATTCCCGTCTCGATGCTATGGACTTTGGCCGCATCGATAGAACGCTGAGAGTAAACGTGCTCGGCACTATGCTATGCGCTCGTGAAGCCGTGCGGCGCATGTCCATCGCCAACGGCGGCAAGGGCGGTGCAATCGTCAATGTGAGTTCTGTCGCGGCCAAAAATGGTGCAGCTGGTGAGAATATCGACTACGCAGCCTCCAAAGGCGCGGTTGAGGCATTCACCATCGGCCTTGGCAAGGAAGTGGCAGGTGAGGGCATCCGCGTTAACTGCGTGCGTCCGGGAATGACAGATACAGAGCTGCATGCAAGCACGGGCGATCCCGAGCGCATTGTAACCATCGCGCCGACTATTCCAATCAAACGCGTGGCGACAGCAAACGAAATTGCCAAAGCAATTATGTGGTTACTGTCTGACGACGCCTCTTATTGTGTTGGCGCTATTTTAGAAGCAGGTGGCGGCCGCTAAGGCCGCTTCCTAAGCGATGCCTTGGTAATTTGCTTGGACAAACTTTAGCTGGCAATACTTTGTTGACCAGTTTTGTTCTATTTTTGTTTCATGCAGAATACCGTTTTTTCCATTGGGTCTATCGCCTTTTCCATGCAATCCGTGCTCATCGTCATACTGGCGGTGGCTTGTCTTGGCGCTTTATGGTCTGCCTACAAAGCGCGGCAGGCATTAAAGCAACGCGATTACGGCTATGACCTTGGCGGGCAGGATGATCTGGAAGCCAAGCTTGAGCGTTTGATGGAAGCCCAAGGTGAAATGACGGGACGCATGCAAACCATGGCGGAGATTTTTGGCTCCCGTCAGGCTGATCTCATGCGAACGGTCAATGATCGTCTTGACGGCATGGGCAAAACGTTGGGCGCATCGGTTTTGGAAACCCATCGCCAAACCCACAACAGCCTGCGCGGTTTGCATGAGCGTATGGCGACGCTGGATCGCGCTCACAAAACTATGGGCGAGCTTGCGGGGCAGGTGACAAACTTGCAGCAGATTTTTTCTGACAAGCAAGCCCGCGGTGCGTTTGGCCAGCGCCGCATGGAGCAGATCATCGAGGATGCGCTCGCGCCTTCCAGCTTCTCTTTTCAGTTTACACTATCTAACCGCACAAGACCGGACTGCGTGGTGCATATGCCAGCGGGCGCGCCGCAGTTGGTTATCGATGCCAAGTTTCCGCTTGAGGGCTATAACCAGCTTCAAGATGCTGAAACGCAGGAAGACTATAAAGCTGCCGGAACGCGTTTTCGTCGTGATATCACGCGTCACATAGACGATATCTCCTCCAAGTATCTCATCGCGGGAGAGACGCAGGAAACGGCGCTGATGTTTGTGCCCTCCGAAAGCGTGTTTGCCGAGATCTACGAGAATTTTCCTGATCTGGTGCAGAAGGCTTTCCGCCAGCATGTGGTGATCGTTTCGCCATCGCTGCTTATGCTCTCCGTTCAGGTTGTTCAGTCGGTTTTGCGTGATGCGCGCATGCGCGAGCAGGCCCACACCATTCAGGCAGAGGTTTCCAAGCTGCTTGAGGATGTAGGAAGACTGACAGAGCGCGTCTCTAAGCTGCAAACCCATTATGCGCAAACAAACAAAGACATAGAGCAAATTCTGGTCTCTTCTGGAAAGATCCAGAAGCGGGGAGAACGCATTGAGGAGCTGGAGCTGGGCACCCCTGTTGTAACCCACGAGAGCGCGCCACCTGCCCACCCTGCGCCAGAGCTGCCACTAGAAGAGCCGAGAGACTATATTCGCCCCGTTGATGCGCCGGAGTTGGAAGAAGACGAACTTCCACCGCTTTACAGTTTGTATCGCCGCAAATAACGGCTGAAGCGCTACAGTCTTATGCCAATTATCGAGAATGAAAGTTGGTGTAAGTGCTTTTCTATATGTGTTTAACCCCTTACAGATAAACCGAATGCCGAAAAGGCACTCCTATTTGTCTGGTGGGGAGTTACATAAAATGATACGTCCGTTTCACTTGGCTTTTCCGGTAGTAGATCTGGAAAAGACCCGAGACTTTTACTGCAATATTCTTGGCTGCGATATTGGCCGCGAAAGTGCAGGAAAGTGGATCGACTTCGATCTTTATGGGCATCAAATGTCCGCTCACCTTCGACCTACTTCATTGAATAGTAATGATGATTCCTGCGGCGCTGTTGATGGAGACGCGGTACCTATCCCCCATTTCGGGGTGGTGCTCACCATGGTGCAATGGCGCGAACTGGCTGAACGGCTGAAAGCTGCCGAAGGCATCAAATGGGTACTGGAGCCGAAAGTCCGTTTTGAGGGACAAGCTGGCGAACAGGCAACGTTCTTTATTCTCGACCCATCTGGCAACGCCTTGGAATTTAAAGGCTTTGGTTCGGATGAAGGTATTTTTGCAAGCAAGTGATGAGTGAATTGATGGAAATTATTAGCGCACAAAGTAAGGGCTCAAACCCATCATCAGCGGACCTATTGAAGATCGGCGTCGTGCAAATGGCACCAGTCTGGCTGAAGCGCGATGCGACACTTGAAAAGGTCTGTGCTTGCATTGAACTTGCTGGAAAAGAGAATTGTAAACTTGTCAGTTTTGGTGAAGCGCTGGTTCCCGGATACCCGTTCTGGCTGGAGCGCACCGACGGCGCACGATTTAACGACGCCAAGCAAAAAGCCATTTATGCCCAGTACGTAGACCAAGGTGTCGATATCGATGCAGGTCATCTCGACGGCGTTTGTGAGATGGCGAAAACCTACGGTATTTCAGTATACTTAGGCATCATGGAGCGCGCGCGTGATCGCTCCGGACACAGCCTTTATTGTTCGCTTGTCTATATAACGGGCGCGGGTAAAATCGGATCTGTTCACCGTAAATTACACCCGACCTACGAAGAGCGTCTGGCATGGGCGCAAGGTGATGGTCACGGCCTTCGCGTTCATGATCTTGGTGCGTTCAAGGTTGGCGGTTTGAACTGCTTTGAAAACTGGATGCCGCTTTCCCGCGCAGCTCTTTACGCGCAAGGGGAAGATCTTCACATCTCCGTTTGGCCGGGCGGTCTGCACAACACCTTTGATTTAATGCAGGTAATTGCCAAGGAAGCTCGCTCTTACGTGGTCGCGGCAAGTGGACTTATGCGCCCGGAGGACTTTCCTGAAGATACGCCAGCACTCGATGAAATTCTGGCTGGCGGCGACGAGTTTTTCGCAAATGGTGGCTCGTGTATCGCAGCTCCGGATGGCTCATTCGTGGTTGAGCCTCAAGTTGGTAAGGAAGTGCTTATCACCGCTGAGATCGATCATGCTCTGGTGCGCGGTGAACGGCAGAACTTCGATCCGACCGGACACTACAGCAGGCCTGATGTAACCCGTTTGGTGGTTGATCGTACCCGCCAAGGTGTTGCGACTTTCATTGATGACTAAACAGCGCTAAAAATGCGTTGGGGTAGTGCGGCGGAGTAGATTCTGCCGCGCTCTAACGAATTGATTTTAATTGTTAAAGGCCGCGGATGTCTCTCGCTATTGCTGTAAAGAACTTTGATCCCGATGCGTGGGTAGAGCGCATGCAAAAGGTGTTGCCGAACCGCTCTGTGGAAGCATGGGAAACGGCCGCGCAGTCCGCTGAAAGTGTTCGCTATCTTCTGGCGTGGAAGGCACCGGAAGAAGCCTTGAATGCCTTTCCCAATGTGGAAGTTATCTTCTCCCTTGGAGCGGGGGTTGATCACCTTCTTGGCAGTGCGAAACTACCAGACGTACCAATCGTTCGTATCGTCGATAAAAACCTCACTATGCGTATGACCGAATGGGTTACACTTCAAGTTCTTCTTCATCACCGCGATCAGCTGACTTATTCGCACCAGCAAGCGCAGGCGAATTGGAAAAGCCACTCCCAGCCGGCAGCTTCTGACATTCGTGTTGGTATCTTGGGGCTAGGTGAGCTTGGCGCAGATGCTGCTAAGGCATTGGCTGGTTTAGGCTTTAAAGTTGCTGGCTGGTCCCGTTCTGCCAAGCACGTGGACGGCATTGATAGCTACCACGGAGCAGATCAGTTGGATGCCTTTTTGGCGCGAACAGATATTCTCGTTAATCTCCTCCCGTTTACCCCAGCAACAGAGGGGCTGGTCGACTATGCCTTCCTCTCCAAACTGGCAAAGGATGGCAAAGGCGGCGCTCCAGTCTACGTAAACGCAGGGCGCGGTGGCACGCAGGTTGAAGGCGATCTTGTAAAGGCGCTCAAAGATGGAACGCTGAAAGGCGCGAGCATTGATGTCTTTGCAGTTGAACCTCTTGATTCCCAAAGTGAACTCTGGGCATTGCCGAACTGCATTGTGACACCACACGTTGCCGCTGAAAGCGAACCGGATGCACTGAGTCGTTATGTGGCCGACCAGATTGCAGAATATGAAGCTGGACGACCATTGAAAAACGTCGTGAACCGTAGCGCCGGTTACTAACCCACCAAAAATCAATGGCAGCGCCACGCGTCCCTAAAAATCCAAGGGCCGCGCGGTGCTCTTTGTTCACCACTGCGAAACTCCGCCTTTCTACTCTGTGATAAGCAAAGTTTTGAAAGGCAGTGGAATGAACCTGTTAAAAATACTAGCAGAATTCGCAAGGGAAGAGCGTGGTTCCTTAGCCGTAGAGTACGGTCTGATCGGCGGTTTAATCGCCATTTCCCTCATTACAACAGCTTCAATCGAAGGTTCCCATCTTTCGCAGATCCTCTCTGCGCTCACACTTTCAATGGGACTAACCGGATAAATTTAGTTAAGACTTCGTAGCCTCGTTAACATTGTATTATCCAAATCACCCCCATTAATGGTTGTGAGTAGTTTTTACGTATTAACGACGGATGCATCTGGAATGGTCTTGGCAGCACTCATGGTTCTGTTTCCGCTACTAATGCTGTATGCAGCATTCTCGGACCTGTTCACGATGACTATTCCAAACAAGATCTCACTCTTGTTGCTTGCCGGTTTCGTTGTTCTTGCTTTTGCTATTCCCCTCCCAATCAAGGATGTAGGACTACACCTGCTTATCGGATTCTGCGTTTTGGCAGCGGGCTTTGGCCTGTTCGCTCTGGGCGTGATGGGTGGTGGAGATGCAAAATTTGCAGCCGGTATCGCGCTCTGGCTTGGCTACTCTTCCGTAACTATCGCCTTCCTTCTCCAGATGGCTATTTACGGGGCGATCCTCACTCTCGTTTTGCTCGTGTTTCGCAGTGTTCCAGTCATTCCTGCTTTTGCTCAGCGCTATGATTGGGTTCTCAAACTTCATGATAAGAAAACCGGCATACCCTACGGTATTGCGATAGCTATTGCCGCTCTTCAGGTTTATCCGAAGACTTTCTGGTTCGAGATAGCAGCCTCTGGCTTCTAGACTAAAGTATAGCTACTTCAATTTAATTATTAATGGGCAGTAACCATTCGGGCGTTGGTTGATATATCTTATCCTAACGTCATGAATATTATGCGCTAATTTCCAATTTAATATAAACTGGTCAATATTAACTATGTCTTGACCAATTTCGACGAGCCTTAGGGTTAATGATTTGCCAATGAGGCAGAACGGAAAAGGTTTGTCGAGACATGAGAGTTGGGCGTTTCCTAGTGCTTGCGGTTGCAATTGGCGCCGGTTTGATTGCTTCCCTTCTGGTTCTCCGTATGGGTGATAGACCAGCGCGGTCTGACGTTGCTGCGTCACAGCCAGAAGCGGTAAAAACTGACGAATTGCTGGTTGTCGCTCGCGATATCAAGTTGGGACAGCCGCTCCAGCCCGAAGACCTCAAATGGGTGCAATGGCCTTCAGATGCTCTTTCTGAAGGAGCGATTGTTAAAGCGTCCTACCCACAAGCCCGCAGCGATCTTATCGGACGTATTGCTCGCGCTCCCATGTACCACGGTGAGCCGATCCGCGAGGAACGTTTGATTGCAACCGAGCGCGGGTTTATGGCGGCCATTTTGCCAAAGGGCAAGCGCGCCATTGGCGTTTCCGTAAAGCTGGTGACCATGGCAGGCGGTTTTGTTTTGCCCGGTGACAAGGTTGATGTGATCGTTACGCGCAACAACAACGGCGGCATTTACAGCGAAACAGTTCTAGAGAACGTGCGCGTCTTGGCGATTGACGACAAGACAGCTGGCGAGCAGCAAGACAAGACGCTGACACCGGAAAAAACCGCCACACTGGAACTCACTCCACGCCAAACCGAAATCATGGCCCGTGCACAAAACATGGGAACGATTTCACTTGCCCTTCGCTCCGCTGAAGATTCTGAGGACGGCAATGACGAGCCGGTTGAAGGGCGTGGTTCACTCACTTTCGTTAAGTACGGCATCCCTTCACATGCCGGCTCTAATCAATAGTTTTAAGGTAGGGCAAGAGAGCACATGACTGTTTTTAAAGAAATGTTGGCTCGGGGGTTTAGCGCACGTTTGTCCGCTTGGTCCCTCATTGCTTGTTTCCTCTTGGCGCTACCGGCGTTTGTACCTTTAAGCGCCGCTGCTCAGGGGTTTCCGAGTTCAATTCTTATTGAGAAGAATAGCGCATCTACGCCCAAAGCAATTAGCGTGGGCGCGGGGCGTTCGGTAGTTATCGAAAGCCAGAGCGCGCTGCGCGATGTTTTGGTTTCCGAGCCGACCATTCTTGATGCTGTGGTAACAAGCAAAAACCGGCTTTATGTGGTTGGCAAAAAGGTTGGTCAGGCAAGTGTGGTGCTGTTTGGTGACGGCGGGCAGCAGATAGCCTCGTTGCGTGTAACCGTACAGTCCGATCCGACGGACCTTTCCCAGCTTCTTGACCGCCTACTGCCTAACTCGGCAATCACAACCGAGATGATCAATGACAATGTGATCTTGAGTGGTACGGCTGTCTCTGCCCATGATGCTCAGCTCGCGCTTGATATTGCCCGCAAGTTTACTGGCGATGAAAACAAGGTCTACAGCGCTGTTGCTGTTGCAGAAAAAGATCAGGTTCAGCTTCGTGTTCAGGTGGCGGAAGTAAGCCGCACCATTGTCAAACAGCTAGGTGTGGATCTATCCGGCTCTATTGGATTTGGTAATTTTGGTGTTGGCTTCATCAACGAGAATTCGTTCAAGGTGAACCCGGCCGTTACAAACCAAGCTGTACTTGGCGGAGGTTTCTCAGCTGGCGCGACCCAAATTCAGGCCCGTGTAAAGGCACTGCAGCAAGACGGCGTTATGCGCACACTTGCCGAGCCAACCCTCGTGGCTGTTTCGGGTGAGAACGCTAGCTTCCTTGCCGGTGGTGAATTTCCTATTCCAACCGGCTATGAAGATGGCAAAATCTCGCTTGAGTTCAAACCTTACGGTGTCGGACTGGACTTTACACCGATGGTGTTGAGCAGTGGCCGCATTAAGCTGCGGGTGAAAACCGAGGTTAGTGAGCTTTCTTCAGACGGTGCCATCAATATTGCCAACGGCATTGCGGTCTCCGCGCTTTCTGTTCGCCGTGCAGAGTCCACCGTTGAGGTCCCGTCCGGCGGTACCATCGTTATGGCCGGGTTGTTGCGGGATAACTACCAGCAGCAGATTTCCGGCGTTCCAGGTCTTCGTGATCTGCCTGTTCTGGGGCCGCTCTTCAAAAGTCGCGATTTCATCAACGACCAGACCGAACTCGTGGTGTTCGTAACGCCTTACGTGGTGCGGGCTGTATCGCAAACCCAGATGGCACGCCCAACAGACAACTTGGCACCTCCAAGCGATGTTGGAACCGTATTCTTTAATCAATTGAACCGGATCTACAGCAACAGCGATGCCCCTGTGAAGGGCGAGTATCGCGGCGAGATCGGATACATTTACGAGTAGGGGGCTGAATAAAGATGTTCGTTTCCAACCCCAAAAAAGGCAGCTTTGTTCTTGCTGCCGTGGTGTTGTCTTCCTTGGCTCTGTCTGCCTGCAATAAAGCAGAGCCGCCGGTAGAACCGCTCCCGCTCTCCGCGTTCGATTACCGGAAGAACCATCCGATTGTAATTACTGAGGCTCAAGAGAACATGGATCTGCCGATTGGCGCATCCACACGCGGGTTGAGTCGCCAGATGAAGGGCGCTTTGACCGCCTTTGCCCAGCAAGCGAAAGCGGACGGCAATGGCTTCATCGAAGTGCTAATCCCTTCTGGCGCTGCAAATTCTCGTGCTGCAAAAGCCATTGTTCCTTCAATGCGTTCAGCCTTGAAGCAGGGTGGCGCTGAGCCTTCCAAAGTTGTTGTGAGAACCTATCCGGTCGGTGATGCGCAGGCGTCTGGGCCGGTTCGCGTCTCTTACACACGCATGAAAGCTGTCGTTAAGAAGTGCGGACAGTGGCCGGAGAACCTCATCGGGTCACCCGAAAACACGAACTATCAGAACTTTGGTTGCGCGACCCAAGCCAATCTTGCAGCCATGGTCGATAATCCGTCCGACCTGATCTACCCGAGTGCATCTACTCCGGCAGATGGTGTGCGCCGCGACACGGTATTTAAGAAATATAGGGGTGGACAGACCACATCGTCCCAAGTGGCGGAAGGTGATGGTGCGACTGCTTCAGACGTTAAGTAGGAGGTCGGGATGAGCGAATACGCATATTCTTTGGATCAGCATTCCGGCGAGAACGAGAACAATCTGGCACCTTACAAGTACCTGCCTGTTCCGCGTATCTCAATTCAGGCTTTCTGTTTTTCTGGTGACACGAAAGACATGATCGAGGCGGCCGCGCTGGACCGCCGAATGAACAAGGCCCACACCAAGGTGATGATGGGCGGCGTAAGCGCAGCTATCGCGTTTTATGAAACAGCGCCGACACCGAACCTGCTTGTTCTTGAAAGTGATATGTCCACTCAAGAGCTTATGGAAGCGCTCGATAAGCTTTCAGAAGTTTGCGATTCTGGAACCAAGGTTTTGATCATTGGCCGCATCAATGACGTGAACCTGTACCGTGAGTTGATCTCTTTCGGCATCAGCGAGTACCTCGTTGGTCCGGTTGGAATTCAGGACTTCATTTCCAATATTTCTCACCTGTACTGCGAGCCGAATGCCGACCCGCTTGGTCGTATCATTGCGGTTATCGGTGCGCGTGGCGGCTGCGGTGCATCCACTATTGCTCACAATATTTCCTGGGCGATTTCAAAGGGCATGGATAGCGATGTAGCGCTTGCCGATTTGGACCTGCCGTTCGGAACTGTTGGGCTGGATTTCAATCAGGACCCTTTGCAAGGGGTAGCTGAGGCCATTGCTGTTCCTGAGCGTCTTGATGAAATCCTTTTGGACCGCCTGTACTTCAAGTCCAATGATCGCCTTAGCCTGCTGACGGCACCGGCAAGTTTGGATCGCACCTATGACTTCAATGAGGATCAGTTTGATACCCTTGTAGAAGTCATGCGCAAAGGAACGCCGAACGTTATTCTGGATGTTCCCCATTCATGGAACGGCTGGACGAAGCGTATCTTGGCAACGGTTGATGATGTCATCATTGTTGCCGAGCCAGATCTGGCAAACCTGCGTAACGCGAAGAACATTGTCGATACGCTGCTTCAACTTCGTCCAAACGACAAAAAACCGTTTCTTCTGCTCAATAAAACCGGCCTGCCAAAGCGTCCGGAAATCAAGCCGGAAGAGTTTGTCAGCGCGTTGCAGGTGAATGCCTTGCCGCCAATCCCGTTCGACGGGCAGACCTTCGGAACAGCGGCAAACAACGGGCAGATGATTGGTGAGCACAGTCCAAAGCATCAGATCACACAGTTGTTTGATGAAGTGGCGTCCGTCGTTCTAGGTCGCCGTGAAGGCAAACTGACCAAATTTTCTCTTCTAGGACCACTCCTTGCGAAACTGACACGCAAGAAAGCCGGTTAAACCAGTAAGCGTATAGGGCCTTGGCAATGTTTGGAAAGCGCGGTTCTCCAAAAACTACGGCACAACCGACCGGCGCGGGTTTAGGCGGCGTATCACCTGCTGCCGCACCAGCGCCGACACAGTCACAGCATGCTGAAGTTGTTGTTCAAGAAGACGTGCAAGCCTTCAAGACAGAAGAGCAACTGCCTTCTTCTCGTGGGGGCGCAGCGCCATCCAAGCGCAACGATGACTACTACGAGGTCAAGGCATCAATATTCAATGCATTGGTTGAGGCTATCGACCTTTCGCAGTTGGCACGTCTTGGGCCGGATGATGCGCGTGAGGAAATCCGCGATGTCGTGAACGATATCATCGCCCTTAAAAATGTGATGATGTCGATCTCTGAGCAGGAAGAGCTGCTCGACGACATTTGTAACGATGTGCTTGGTTATGGTCCGCTTGAGCCGCTGCTAGCACGCGATGATATCGCCGATATCATGGTCAACGGCGCAGATACTGTTTACATCGAAACCAGCGGCAAGGTTGAAAAAACCGGCATTCAGTTCCGAGACAACAAGCAGCTGATGAATATCTGTCAGCGTATCGTGTCTCAGGTTGGCCGCCGTGTTGATGAATCCAGCCCGATCTGTGATGCCCGCTTGCCAGATGGTTCTCGTGTGAACGTTATTGGTCCGCCTCTGTCATTGGACGGGCCAGCGCTCACAATTCGTAAGTTTAAAAAAGACAAGCTAACACTCGACCAGTTGGTGCGCTTCGGGTCTATTTCCGAAGAAGGCGCACGCATTCTCGAAATCATTGGTCGTGTTCGCTGTAACGTCATTATTTCAGGCGGTACAGGCTCGGGTAAAACGACCCTTCTTAACTGCCTAACCCGTTACATTGATTCTACTGAGCGCATCATCACTTGTGAGGATAGTGCGGAACTGCAGCTTCAACAGCCACATGTGGTACGCCTGGAAACCCGCCCGCCGAACTTGGAGGGTGAGGGCCAGATTACTATGACGGATTTGGTCAAAAACTGCCTGCGTATGCGCCCGGAGCGGATTATCGTGGGTGAGGTTCGTGGCTCCGAGGTGTTTGACCTTCTTCAGGCAATGAACACAGGCCATGACGGTTCCATGGGTACCATCCACTCCAACTCTCCTCGTGAATGCTTGAAGCGTATGGAATCGATGATTGCCATGGGCGGTTTCAGTCTGCCTTCCCGAACGGTACGCGAAATTATCGCTGGTTCCGTTGATGTGATTGTGCAGGCAGCTCGCTTGCGCGATGGTTCCCGCCGCATCACCCACATTACCGAGGTGGTCGGCATGGAAGGTGATGTCATCACAACGCAGGACATCTTCGTCTATGACATTCAAGGTGAGGATGCCAACGGACGTCTTCTGGGGCGTCACCGTTCAACCGGTATTGGCCGTCCGTTGTTCTGGGAGCGTGCCCGTTACTTTGGTGAAGAGCGCCGCCTAGCTGAAGCTCTTGATGCTGCTGACCAAGGGGAGGCGATGCATGCTTGATGCTCTTGCAAATTTATCTCCAGCAACTGTTGCCATCGTTATAGCAGTGCTTGCCATGTTTAGCGTTGGCGGCCTGCTTTATGCTGTCCTTTACCCGCGCCTGAATACAGACAAGAACCATGACAAGCGCTTGGGAAGTGTCATGAGCGGGCACAATACCGTCAAGCATGAGACTTCCCATCGAGCTGATGGAGATGCTCGCAGAAAGACGGTTCAGAACCAGCTCAAAGCTCTTGAAGAAAAGCAGGAAGCCCGCCGTAAGAAAAGCACTAAGCCAGCATACTCGGACTGGATGAGCCAAGCAGGTCTGGGGTGGTCGAAGCAGAAGTTCTACGCCGTAAGTGCGCTGGTTGCGGTGGTCTTTTTCCTAGTCGCTCATTTCACCGGTCAGCATTTGATCATCAAGATTGGCGCGTTGTTTGTCGGCGGATTTGGCGCGCCGCGTGTCTTCGTATCACATAGGAGAAAGAAGCGTCTTGCTGCGTTCTTGGAAGAATTTCCAAACGCTGTTGATGTGATTGTGCGCGGCGTGAAGGCCGGTTTGCCGCTAAATGACTGCATTAGAATTATTGCCTCGGAAGCTAAAGAGCCTGTTGCAAGTGAGTTTTTCCGCATGAGCGAGGCGCAAGGGTTGGGCATTCATATTTCGGAAGCTGCCCAGAATTTGGCCAGTCGGATACCGCTGCCGGAGGTCAATTTCTTTTCGATCGTGGTGGCAATCCAATCACAGTCTGGCGGCTCGTTGTCTGAGGCATTAGGTAACCTCTCTAAGGTTCTCAGAGACAGAAAAGCGATGAAGGGCAAGATCAAAGCGGTGAGTTCTGAAGCGAAATCATCAGCCGCGATTATCGGCTCACTTCCAGTGATTGTTGGCCTACTCGTTTATTTGTTGAACCCAGAATACATGATGCTGCTTTTCACAGAGACGACGGGCAATATCATTCTGGGTGTTAGCGCAGTCTGGATGTTTATCGGCGTTATGATCATGCGCGGAATGATCAACTTCGAGATCTAGGGAGCTTCTATGTTCAACAGTTTGGCGTCTCTTTTTTCTCAAGAAGCAATTATCGCAGTCCTTACTATGGTCGCTGTCACGGGCACGATTTACACTCTGGTGCAGCCATTTCTGGAGCGCGATAAGATCAAGACCAGAATGAAGGCAGCTGCATTGGAGCGCGATCAAATCCGCGCCCGCGAACGTTCCCGCCTGGCGCTGCAAAAAGAAAGCGACCGTGTAAACATTCGCATGCAGCCCAAAGAGAACATCAAGGCGTTTGTCGAAAAATACAATCTGCGCTCTTTGCTGTCTGACGAGAAGACCATTGAGACCCTAAGGCAAGCGGGTTTCCGTGGCACTGGTCCGCTATATACATTTCTCTTTATGCGTATCGTCGCGCCCATAATTTTGCTAGTCATTGCATCGTTTTACTCCTTCATTGTTTTAAAGGAGATGCTGCCAGGAAGTGTCAGGCTACTCATACCGCTCTTTGTAACTGCAATCGGTTTTTACGGGCCAAACATCTACATCTCGAACAAGATTCAAAATCGGCAGGATTCCATTCGCAAAGCTTGGCCTGATGCACTGGACTTGATGCTGATCTGTGTGGAAGCGGGAATGTCGATTGAGGCGGCCTTTAAAAAGGTTGCTGAAGAGATTGGTCTACAGTCGGCGGAACTTGCCGAGGAGTTGGTATTGGCAAACGCTGAACTCTCCTACCTTGAAGACCGCAAACTGGCCTATCAAAACCTTGCTGACAGAACGGGTCTTGATGGCGTGAAGAACGTTTCGCTCGCACTCATTCAGGCGGAGCGTTACGGTACGCCGCTTGGCTATGCGCTACGCGTTATGGCAGATGAAAACCGCCTGCAACGAATGCAAGCGGCTGAGAAAAAGGCGGCGTCCCTGCCTCCAAAACTTACAGTGCCGATGATCGTGTTTTTCCTGCCTGTTCTCATGGCAGTTATCATCGGCCCCACGATCATGCAGGTTATGTCGCTGTAAAGCTTTTTTAGGTTTTGGAGAGCATTCGTTTGAGGTAGGCGACATTCGCCCTTGCCTGAACCGGATCCATTTCCGCTTCCGCAATCTGAAGCGCTTCTTCGTAGCGCCCTTGCAATCCAAGCGTGAGGGCAAGGTTCTGCCTTACGCGGCTGTTGGCTTGCGGGGAGCGCAGAGCCAGACGAAGGGTTTCCTCGGCCATCTTTAATTCGCCTGCCAAGAGGTAGGACATGCCAAGATTATTGAGAATGGTTGGCTCACCCGGCGCTTGTTTCAACGCTAGTTGATACAGCCGCCGCGCCTCTTGTGTGCGGCCCAACTGATCGAGAATAGCAGCCTTCGCGGACATCATTCGCCACTCAGGTTTCTTCGGATCGATTGCGGCATCAAGAACGCCGAGCGCTTCCTGCAATTTCCCGTTCTCTGCCAAAACCTTACCGTAGGCTGCTGCGATTTGTGTGTCGCCGCGCATGTCAATCATCGCGCGCCGCAAAATGGCTTCGGCCTGCTCGCCTTGATCGTTCATCCGCAGCGCGGCAGCGTAGTTAAGCACCGCGGTTTTGTTGCTTGGATCATTCGCGTAGGATTTGCTCCATGAAGCCAAAGCGCGGCTCAGGTGCGGAGAGCCCGGCTCATAGCTCTTGTTGAGGCCTGTAGTTGTCGGCTTCCCGCTTGAAACACAGCCCGCCAGTGCGAGTGAGCTTAAGAGAACACCGACAAGTGGTCCTCTGGAGAATCTTTGGTACCTGCGCATTTTCATAGTTGCTCGCTCTCCCCCGTGAGCCGGAATGCGAATTTATTCCACTGCAATAATGACAGGTTAATCAATGAAGTATTAACCCTAATAGGTGGTTAATAATGACGATGATCGTTGATGCTGTCGCCTTGATAGTGCTCTTTGCTTGCGTGCTTGGGGCCGTGCAAGTAGTGTGCTTTGACCAAATTTCATGCCCTAGGCTCATGCAGCCCTCATGCACTAGGAGACTTTAAGTGCTGACTTCCCTTGTACCGTTTGATGCGGCGCTGAAACCTGTTCCCGTTTACGCTGTAACTACGCAGACTTTCGCTGAAACAGCCGAAGGGCTGGGGCCGAAAGCGGCGGGCTGGGCGAAGCTCAGTGGCTTCAAGGGCACCTCTGATTCCGTTCTGGTTGTTCCATCGGCAGACGGCTCTGTTGAGTTGGTGCTAGCAGGCCTTGGAGACAGCGAAGGTACTGCGATGCAGGCAGGTGCTGCGCTTTCTCGCGGTGCACCGGAAGGTGTTTATGCACTTGTAAATGGCTGTGAAGACGAAGCAGGCTTCGCGCTTGGATTTGCGCTGGCGTCTTATCGTTTCGATCGCTACGCCAAAGCCAAGCCAGCTAACGCTAAGCTGATGTTGTCAGAAGCTGTTGCTCTGGCGGACCTTTCTCCGGTAATTGGCGGCGCTCAGCTTGCCCGTGATCTCATCAATACGCCTGCAAACGATATGGGCCCTGCAGAGCTTGCTCAGGCAGCGCAGGCACTCTTTGATATGTTCGAAGGTTCCGTTTCCATCACCCTTGGTGAGGACCTTGAACGCGAATTCCCACTCGTCCATGCGGTTGGTAAGGGTAGTGCCCGTGCGCCTCGTTTGATTGATGCTCGTTGGGGTGATGAAAACGCGCCGAAAGTGACTTTGGTCGGTAAGGGCGTTGTGTTCGATACAGGTGGTCTGGATATCAAACCAGCCTCCGGCATGCTGCTGATGAAGAAAGATATGGGCGGTGCTGCCAACGTGCTCGGTCTTGCTGCGATGATCATGGAGGCCCAGCTTCCAATTCGTCTGCGCGTTATTGTTCCTGCTGTTGAGAATGCAGTGTCGGGGACTTCTTTCCGTCCGTCCGATGTGTTCACCAGCCGCAAGGGTCTGTCGGTTGAGATCGGCAATACAGATGCAGAAGGCCGTCTCGTACTGGCCGATGCGCTTGCATTGGCTGACGAAGAAGCGCCGGAAATGCTGCTCGATCTTGCAACGCTCACCGGTGCTGCGCGTGTGGCTCTGGGGCCGGACCTGCCTCCGTTCTACACTGATGACGAAGAGCTGGCAGAAAACATTGCAATCCATGCAGAAGCTGTGTTTGACCCGCTTTGGCGTCTGCCGCTCTGGAAGCCGTACCGCAAGTACATCACTTCCAAGATCGCGGACATTGCCAACGTAAACACCAGCGGCGCAGGCTTTGCAGGCTCTATGACTGCGGCTCTGTTCTTGCAATCCTTCGTTGAAAACGCACAGAGCTGGGCGCATTTCGACATCTACGGCTGGACACCGATTGAAAAGGATATCCGCGTACAGGGCGGCGAATGTCAGGCTGCCCGCGCCCTATTTGACCTGTTGAAAACAAAATACGGCTAAGCAATTTGGGTCGCCTTCCTGTATGGAAGGCGGTCATTCCACTAACTGAACGGAAATTAATTTCTACTAGCCTGCTTTTGGAACAGGGACTTGGGATATTCAGATCATGCCAGTTGACATTCGACCGGCACAGGCACTCAAACTTTGGCACGATGTAACACTGACGTTGGTTCGCGGTGAAGATCAGGACTTGTCTGCTCGCCAGCTGACGATCTTGTTGAGCGTATATCTTGAGCCACCGCCGCATACCGTGCGCGGCCTTGCTGAAAAGCTGGGCGTGACCAAGCCTGCCATTACACGAGCGCTGGATACTCTGGGTTCTCAAAAGCTGCTGTCACGTCGCCGCGATGAAGCTGACCGCCGCAACGTGATCATTACCCGTACCTTGGAAGGTGCCCTGTTTTTGGAAAAACTGGGCGATGTGGTAACTGAGAAGGCCGCAGAGCTTCCGCGCTGATTCCATATTCTCTTGTTGAGTGGGCCTATCATGACAGAGACTTTTGACCGCCGCTTACACCCTGTTCGTCCTGAGTTGGCTGCAGATGAGTATAGGGGGCGCTTTGAGGCCTCATCATATGTTGAAGGAACGCTCAAATCTCTGGTGACCGATAAGGAGCCATTGAGAGCCAAGCCGTCTTTGGATTCTGGCATCGATACAGAAGTGCTCTACGGCGAAACGCTGCGGGTCTTTGAAGAAACTTCTGATGGCAGGTCATGGGCGCAAAGCCTAACAGACAGCTATGTTGGCTGGCTGCCATCTTCTTCGCTGGGAACTGCAATCAACGCTACCCACCGCGTTCTGGCGCTGCGCACCTATCGCTATCCTGAAGCAGAATTAAAACGCCCGCCCGTGGGGATGCTGTCCATGGGAAGCATGGTGCAGGTCGTAGATCAGGCCGAAACACGCGGTCTGGAATACTCCAAACTATCGGATGGAAGCTGGGTCGTAAGCCGCCATCTGGTTGGTCTCGATCATAAAGTCGAGGATTGGGTGAGCGTTGCAGAGAGCATGGTTGGCACACCTTATCTCTGGGGTGGTCGCTCTACGGTTGGCACGGATTGCTCGGGCTTAGTCCAGCTATCGGCCCAAACTGGTGGCTTCAGCCTACCTCGTGATGCGGACATGCAAGAAGCTGGGGCAGGGACAGCGATTCCCTTCGATATTGAGAATCTTGCGCTCCAGAGAGGGGATTTACTCTTCTGGCGTGGTCATGTCGGCATTATGAGTGACCCTGATACACTTCTCCACGCAAATGGCTTTACCATGAGCGTTGCCTATGAGCCGCTACGTGATGCCCTTGCGCGCATTGCCAAAAATGAGTTCGGGGAACTGACTTCTGTCCGCCGACTTGTCAGCGCCTAGCGCCAAATCGCTGCTATTTAAAGTAAGGCGATGAACCCCAATACAATTTATTAGGGCTTCGTTCATTAAATGCCACCAGAATGATGGGGAGTATAAATCCCTAGAGGTGGACCATGGTGAACTGGGTACGTCGCGCAAGCGCTATAACCTGTGCGGCACTCGGAGCGGCTGCATCTTTGATCGGCATCGCGCAGGCCGGTGAGATTGACGTGATTGCTGATCAGGCGAAAGTCTTCCGCATTGATGAGCCAGCCTACACTGTGATTGTCGGTAACCCATCCATTGCCGATGCTATTATGCATGACCGCACAACCGTGGTTGTGACCGGCAAGTCCTTTGGGCGTACCAATCTCATCATCCTCAATCAGGACGCCGAGCCTATTGTCGACGAAACGCTTGTGGTTCGTGCTGACACGGAAAATCTGGTCAGTCTTTATAAGTCGGCAGAGCGCCAGACCTACACCTGTAACCCCGATTGTGAAAACACAGTTCGCATCGGTGATGATAAAGACTTCTTCTCCAATACGGGCAGTCAGGTCAGTGACCGAAATTCTCTGGCATCTTCGGGTGAAGTGGCAGCTTCCTCAATTCTACCGGAGTAATATCTAGCGCGGCGGGCTTGCTATGAATTCGAGTTGCAGAAAATTCTCAGTGTCGGTTCGATTAAGAGAGTTGTGGCGTGACCAGCGGGGTGCTACTGCGGTCGAGTTTGCCATGGTTGGCATTCCATTCTTTATGTTCATCATGGCGATTTTGGAAATCGGCTTGGTATTCTTCGCCGGTACTATTCTTGATCATGCAACCCATGAAAGCGCCCGTCTGGTTCGTACCGGACAAGCGCAGAACAGCGGAATGGATGCCGGCACATTCAAGCAGAAAATCTGCGAGAACATGACCAGCGTCATTTGCAGCGACGCCTCACGATTGCATGTGGAAGTGCTGAACTTCGATAGCTTCAGCGAAGCAGCATCTGGAACCACTTCAGTTATTGATCCCGCCACGGGCGAAGTGAATACCGGCTTCCAGTTCAATACCGGCGCTCGCAACGAGATTGTCGTTGTGCGTGCTGTTTACGAATGGCCGATGATCTCCAACTGGATCCGTGACGCGTTTCAAGATACCGCTGACGGTGACCGCCTTCTGGTCTCGACCTCTGTTTTCAAGAACGAGCCTTTCTAGAGTATGCGGGGAGAGCGGTTATGCTGGCACGCCTAACGAATAAGATTTCTGCCTATATCCGTTCTGTTAGCGGCGTTGCTGCGGTTGAGTTCGGGCTGATCGCTCCCGTTCTGCTGCTTTTATTTGTGGGTAGCGTGGAACTATCCAATGTACTGGTTCAAGACCGAAAAGTGGCGCAGGTCACCAACTCCATTGGAGATCTGGTGGGCCGTGAAGCCGATGTCACGAACGAAATGGGCAATATTCTGGACGTTGTCACACTCATTATGGAGCCATTTACCGATAATGGCCTCGTCCTTGAGGTAGGTCAAATAACCTACGATAGTGATTTGAATCCAAAGGTAGACTGGAGCTGGAGCAAGAGTGCTCAAGGGTCAGGATCATGCGGTTCAGGCCCTTGGACTGTAGGTGAGGCTCCAGCTGGAATATCACTGCCTGAAGGTATTGCCGAAGAAGGAATAAGCATAATCATCGCTAATTCCTCATATATCTACAGTCCTATTTTTTCCCAATTTCTTTCGGATTCTTTGTCACTAGGCCAGTTGACATTGGGCGATACTTACTTTTTACGTCCAAGACAGTCAGCAACTGTTGTGTTTGACCCACAATGTTAAGGTAACTCACTGTTACAATATTGTGCTAAATACAGCTGTGTCATATTTTCGCAGTTGGCCTTGATAGATTGGAAAACGCTGACAAACTGACAAGGATCAATTGCAGAACAGGCGCAAATGGTCAATAAGCCCTCCAGCATGGCGAATTGAATACCTTAGCGTACTGTTTGCTGGTGATAAGAAAGAATTCAAAACTGATATTTCTCTGCGCACGGGGAAATTTCGGAACCAGTCACTGTAGACAGCACATCACACAAAAAGAGGCCCCAATGGCTACCAACAGGACTTACGACCAGATCAAGGTCGGTGATACCGTGACACGTTCCCGTATCTGTACGGCGAACGACCTTTATGTGTATGCCCACGCATCTGGCAATGTGAACCCGCTTCACCTGCCTAACACCCAGTGGGAAGGCATCGCTGCAAAAGACGGCCCTTCCGCTCCTTTCATGTGGGTTGCTTCCCTGATTTCCGCTCTGGTCGGTAACTTCCTTCCAGGCCCAGGCTGCGTTTACCGTGGTCAGAACCTGAAGTTCCACGAAAAAGTTCGTGTTGACCAGGTTCTGGACGTAACCGCAACTGTCGTTGAAAAGCTCCCTGAAAACCTGATCCGTCTGGAAACTTCCGTGAAGCTTTCCGATGGCACTCTGGTTGCAGAAGGTGAAGCGACTGTTCTGGCTCCAACCGAAACCATTAACTACGACCCAGAAGAACTGCCTGGCCTGCTGATGAAGCGCCACCAGCACTTCGACAAGTTGGTAAAGCTGGCTGCTAAGCTTCCTGCTATCCCAACCTCCGTTGTTTGCCCTGATGATGCAAACTCTCTGGGTGGTGCGGTTCTGGCTGCACAGGCTGGCCTGATTGTTCCAATCCTGGTTGGTCCTGCAAAGCGCATTCAGGCAACTGCAGAAAAAATCGGCGCAGACATCTCTGCATACGAACTGATCGACGTACCTACCGAGAACGAAGCAGCTGCTCGCGCTGTTGCTCTGGTTCACGAAGGCCGCGTACGCTCCGTGATGAAGGGTCACCTTCACACTGACGACCTGCTCCGTCACGTTGTAAAGCGTGAAGGCGGTCTGCGCACTAAGCGTCGTATCTCCCACGTATTCGTAATGGACGTTCCTGGTCGCCCAACTCCGCTTCTGGTTTCCGACGCTGCAATCAACATTGCACCGGACCTGAACACCAAAGTTGACATCACCCAGAACTCCATCAACATCGGTCGCTCTATCGGTCTTAACCCACCGAAAGTAGCTATCATGTCTGCTCTGGAAACCGTTAACCCAGCAATTCCTTCCACCATCGACGCTGCAGTTCTGTCCAAAATGGCAGACCGTGGTCAGATCAAGGGCGGTATTGTTGACGGTCCTCTGGCTATGGACAACGCGATCGACATGGAAGCTGCTCAGACCAAGGGTATCGAATCCCCTGTTGCTGGTCAGGCTGAAGTTCTCGTCGTTCCTAACCTCGAAGCTGGTAACATGGTTGTTAAGGAACTTACCTTCCTTGCACATGCAGAAACCGCTGGCCTCGTAGTTGGCGCACGCGTGCCTGTTATCCTGACTTCCCGCGCTGACAACGATCGCGCACGTCTGGTTTCTTGCGCACTGGCAAGCCTCTTCGACTTCTACAGCCGCACTGGCGAAGCTTTCACCGGCGAAAACCTGGCTCAAGCAGCAGAGTAATAGAGTATTAGTATGTCCATCGAAACTATCCTTGTACTGAACGCTGGTTCCTCCTCCATCAAGTTCCAGCTGTTTAAAGGCGAAGAATCCGTACTTTCCGGTCAGATCGACGGTCTGGGCGCAAACGCATGGGTTAAGGGCAAGTCTGCTGAAGGCGAAACCCTTATGGATCGTGCTCTGACTGCTGAAGAAGCTCAGAATCACAACACTGCTCTGCAGGTTATTCTGGCTCTCGTTCACCAGTTCGACCCGAACGTTGAAGTTGATGCTATCGGTCACCGCGTTGTACACGGCGGCACCCAGTTCACTCACCCAGTTCTCGTAACTGAAGAAGTTGAAAAAGAACTGGAAGCAATCAACAACCTTGCTCCTCTGCATAACCCGCACAACCTTGCAGGTATTGCAGGTGCTAAAGCTGCGTTCCCAGGCAAGCCAAACGTTGCTTGCTTCGACACCGCTTTCCACCGCACTCAGGAGTTCAAGAACGAAGCTTACGCTATTCCTCTGAAGTTCTATGAGGAAGGTGTACGTCGTTACGGCATGCACGGTCAGTCCTTCCACTTCATTTCTGAAGAACTGCACAACGTTGCTCCAGAAATCGCAAACGGTAAGATTGTTGTTGCTCACCTTGGTAACGGCGCTTCCATGTGCGCGATTGAAAACGGCAAGTGCGTGACCACCACCATGGGCTTCACCCCACTTGACGGTCTTGCAATGGGTACCCGTTGCGGCCTTATCGATCCAGGCGTCGTTCTGTACCTGATCGGTGAAAAAGGCATGAGCGTTGAAGAAGTTGGTCACCTGCTGAACAAAGAGTCCGGCATGAAGGGTCTTTCCGGCATTTCTCAGGATATGCGCGATCTGGAAAACTCTGACAGCCCAGCTGCTAAAAAAGCTCTTGAGTACTACGACAACCGCGTTAAGCGCGAACTCGGTGCTCTGGTAGCTGTGATGGGCGGTATCGACGCACTGGTATTCACCGGTGGTATCGGCGAAAACTCCTCCCTGACCCGCGCTGGCGTTTGTGAAGGTCTTGAATTCCTCGGCATCGAAATCGATGAAGAAGCAAACAAGGCTCGCGCAAAAGACGCGATCACCATCTCCAAACCTTCTTCCCGCGTAAAGATCATGGCGATCCCTACCAACGAAGAAGGCATGATTGCACGTCAGACCCGCGCAATCTGCGAAGCATAAGTTTCTTCTTCACTAGAAGAATAGCTTGTTTGAAGCCGCTCTCTCCGAAAGGAGAGGGCGGTTTTTTGTTGCATAGACCTCTGTAAACCCCCGGTTAGGCATGTGGGGAAGGCTTCGCTGGTCGCATAGATTAGCAACGGCGAAAATATGGAAGGGGCTGTAACTGGCATGGCGGCGGCGATACGAACTGTGCCTGCTACAGGACCGGTAAGATGGTTGAGCCCTAAAATTTGGCCCAAAAGGCCTTGTTTTCTACGCAATGCAGGTACAAATAATGACGTAAAGTCAAAATGCTGAAAGGTACCTGCAATGTCACGTCCGACTGCCGTTGTTTTTGATATCGGCAATGTTCTGATCCGCTGGGATCCCGAGAACCTCTACAAAAAGCTCATTCCTGATGAGGAAGAGCGTAAGCACTTCTTGGAAAACATCTGCACGTACCCTTGGAATTTGGAGCAGGACCGAGGTCGCCCTTGGGACGAAGCGATTGCACTGCTGGTAGAGCAGCATCCCGAGAAAGAAGCGCTCATCCATGCTTACTGTGACCGCTGGGAAGAAATGCTGGATGGGCACATCGAAGGGACTGTCGCGATCCTTCAGGATCTCAAAGCCCATAATGTGCCGATGTACGCTATCACCAACTTCTCGGTCGATAAGTTCGAGCACGCCAAGCTCATCTTCCCGTTCTTGGCGGATTCCTTCATCGATACAGTGATTTCTGGCGAGGAAAAGCTTCTGAAGCCGGACCGTGCGATCTATGACAAGCTGCTTGAGCGCAACGGTCTGAATGCCGCTGATCTGGTCTTCATTGATGATACAAAAGCGAATATCGAGGCCGCGCAGGCTCTAGGAATGCATGCGGTGCATTTCCAGTCTCCAGAGCAGGTGCGTGAAGAGCTTAAGGCAATGGGCCTGCCTGTTTAACGAACAGGCGTTGTGCCAGCCGAGGCTTGGAAGCTTATAGGAATGTAATTAGGCAGAGCGCCAACAGGGATACGCTTATCCCTTGGCGCTCTTATCGCTAATAAGATTACTTTGAGTTGGCCGCTTCTGCCTGATAGCAGTGGCCCTCTTCAAACTCCCAGATGTTCATGTGGGAGACATCTTCAAGGATGATGATTACTTTTTTTACGTTGACGGTCGGCGGCACGTC
Organism: Pseudovibrio flavus; assembly: GCF_009711345.1. Lineage (GTDB taxonomy): Bacteria > Pseudomonadota > Alphaproteobacteria > Rhizobiales > Stappiaceae > Pseudovibrio > Pseudovibrio flavus. The sequence continues at coordinate 88,116 of NZ_SMMA01000059.1, read as the reverse complement.
CACGCTGAATAGCGGGATATCGCCATCAATGTCTTCGCATGTGCAGCCAAGTGCTGCGAGCTTAAGCCACTGTTCCTGAAACTCTTCAGGCGTTGCTGTTTCTTCCACTAGAATGCGGAATGTCGAGTGGCCGCGATGCTTGAAGATCTCGGAAAACTGTAGGCCGCGTTTGGTTCGTACACCCGTTACCTCGTCATTGAGGCTCACCCCTTTTGCAAGGAACGGCATATTGTCAACGCGGTAGCGATTTCCCCCAAGTGGGGTAACCCAAAGGGTTTCCTTGCCAGCTCCATGCCACTCCTCTGGATCCAGAGGGAAGTCCATCTTCATAACGTTTTGATTATTTGACATAGGCATTCGCGTTCCGGCGCAAGGTTCTTATTTGGCGGCACTATAGCGGTGATCTTGCTGTACGCAATACAGCCAGTGACTCTCCTAAATTTTTTACCAATAAAAACAGAAGGCATTGAGTATGAAGGGCGCTTGTTTTCACGCCCTTTCATTCGCTCCGTCAATGGGTTGTGCCTTAAGTAACCTAATCCGTAAGAGGAGCGAAAATAATGCCAAATATAACCTGCTTTGCTAGTGGAACCAGACGCAACTCGATACAAAAGGCCACGTTGGAGCCTGTCGGTGGTGGTGGCGCAGCATTCACTTGGGAGCGTGGCACCATGCAAGACTTCGGTCTCTATAACCCGAATGTGCCTGCTGGCAACTATACCTTCAAGGCAATAGCGTTGGATCAAAGTGGCCCTCATGGGCTTCAAACAGCAATTGCAATTCCTGTTGCAGGGAATACCAGCTTCAGTGAAGATGATTTGCGAATGACCGCCCAACCGGGATATGGGATCAATGTGACCTATCCGGTGGTCTAACAAAAAAGCCGGAGCAGAGGCTCCGGCTTTGTCGAAACGAATGTGTTTCTAAACTTAGTCGCGCAGAAGTTCGTTCACAGAAGTTTTTGCACGGGTCTGGGCGTCTACGCGCTTCACGATGACCGCACAGGCAAGGTTAGGGCCTGGAGTACCATCTGGCAGCGGCTTGCCTGGCAGAGTGCCTGGAACAACCACAGAGTATGCAGGAACTTCACCAACGAACACTTCGCCGGTGTTGCGGTCAACGATCTTGGTGGTTGCGGAGATGAACACACCCATCGCAAGAACAGCACCTTCACGTACGATAACGCCTTCAACAACTTCAGAACGTGCGCCGATGAAGCAGTTGTCTTCAATGATAACCGGGCCAGCCTGAAGAGGCTCAAGAACGCCGCCGATACCAACGCCGCCGGACAGGTGAACGTTTTTACCAATCTGAGCGCAGGAGCCAACGGTTACCCATGTGTCTACCATGGTGTTTTCGTCAACGTACGCACCAAGGTTCACGAAGGAAGGCATCAGAACTGCGGATTTGCCAACGAATGCAGAGCGGCGAACGATGCAGCCCGGTACAGCGCGGAAGCCGGCCTGCTGGTAATCAAGCGCACTCCAGCCATCAAATTTGGAAGGAACTTTATCCCACCAGCTGGCACCACCAGGAGCACCGGAAATGAGCTCCATTGGGTTCAGGCGGAAGGAAAGCAAAACAGCTTTTTTCGCCCACTGGTTTACGACCCAGTCACCGGAGGATTTGTCAGCAACGCGCAAGATACCCTTATCGAGCAGATCAAGCGTTTTCTCGACAGCGTCACGCACATCGCCGGTGGTTTCGGTGTTGATATTATCGCGGTCATCGAATGCAGCATTGATCACTGCTTCGAGCGCAGCAAGGTCGTTCTGACTCATGGACGGGAGTTCCTTTAAAGTCTTTGTCAGTTTCTCGTAGGAATGAGGTACACGCCCCGCTGGCCTTCCGTCAATATGGAAGCAGCGGGGAGTATTACGACTGTTTAGTCCTGCGATACGTTTCTGGCAGCAGCCTGCTCGATCAGCCAATCGCGGAATGCAGCAACAGGGCGGGTCAGCGGCTTGTTAGCGTTGCGCACAAACCAGTATCCCGTTTCCATAGAAGTCTTCGGCCAGTCTGGAACCATAAGGTGACCAGCTTCTACTTCCTGCTCTACAAAATGGGTATCAATAGAGATCGCGCCCATACCTGCAACAGCGCCCTGAATAGCCATGTTGCGGCTTTCAAACATCGCGCCGGATGTGCGGTCAGAGTGGTTGAGCTTTGCAGCATCAAGCCAGATCGGCCAGTCATCACGGCGGGAGGATGTGTGCAGCAAACGCAGGTTATCCAGCAGCGAGATATCCGGGTTAGAGTTGCCTTTGGCCAATGCAGGAGCAAACGCGACAACAAGGTCCTCATTCCACAGCATGTGGCGTTCTACATGAGGCCATGCGCCGTTTCCGAGGCGAATTGCGCAGTCGTAGGACTCACGGTCCAGATCGACGACGCGCATGCTGGTAGAGATCAGAAGCTCGATATCAGGATGCTTTGCCTGAAAGTCTGGCAGGCGCGGAATAAGCCAGCGCGTTGCAACGGTAGAGAGCGTGGAGATGCGCAGCTCAGTACGGCTGCGGCGTCGGAATGCTTCTACAGCATGCTCGATTTGATCAAAGGAGTTGCCCAGACTGGATGAAAGGCGTTGCCCTTCTTCAGTTAGCGCAAGGCCTCGGCCATCGCGCACAACCAGAGCCGCTCCCAGTTCATTTTCCAAAGAACGCAGCAAGTGCGTCAGCGCTGAAGGAGTTACGCCAAGATCTTCCGCTGCGCGGGCAGCGCGGCCATGTTTGGCCAGAAGGGAGAAGGCGTGAAGAGCGCGCAGAGAAACCATAAGCGACCTACATTGGTAAACATGTTCTTGAACAATTCTCAATATACGAGTGGTCGGTCAAGTTCCAAGGAAAGCTGCGCTATGGGTATTAGTATCTATCGTTCTGGGGATTTTTTCTTAAAATTATGCGGCAATTTCACTCCGACCAGCTCCGCCCCTGTGAATTTAGCGGTCTGGTCAGAGAAAAACGAGGCGTTCAAGTGATTTGATTCGCTTATTAAAGTTCCCTAAGGACCTGCTGTAGGAATGAGCCCAGATTGTCCGTTACATGGTGTACGTAGGGCTGGTTTTCGCCCTCCATTTCCCAAGCTTCACGGAAAACCTCTCTCGTTCCTTGCGGAACGACCAAGACCGTACGCATACCTAGTTTGTCAGGTGCAATGAGGTTTCGTGACAGATCCTCAAACATTGCAGCCTGCTTAGGGTCAATGGAATTCAGCTCCAGAAACTTCGAATAGGTTTCCATGGCAGGTTTTGGAATGAGATCTGCTTCGACAATTCCGAAAATATCGTCAAAGTGATGAGTGATACCCAGCTTGCCGGCTACTGCTTCCGCGTGCTTGCGCGTGCCATTTGTAAGAATGTAGCGCTTGCCCGGAAGGCGCTGGATAGCATCGCTCAACGCATCATCTACCTGCAGGCAGGAATGGTCGATATCGTGCACGTACTCGAGAAAGTCGTCGGGCTCGATCTGGTGTTCCATCATCAGCCCGCGCAGCGTTGTGCCGTAGGTTTTGTAGTAGTCCTTTTGCAGCTTGCGAGCATCAACAGGGTTCTTGCCAGTAAGCTTCTGAACGTAGCTGCTGATCTTCTTGTCGATCTGATCAAACAGGTTCGAATGGGCAGGATAGAGCGTGTTGTCCAGATCAAAGACCCAGTTGGTTACGCCCTTAAAATCCGTAGGTGTCATAGTGCCTCGACAGTTACATTGGGCTCAGCAGCATAGTCTCATAGCCCCTCTTAAGAAAGGGACTATGATCCAGCTTATTGATTTCTTTGTCTGTGATTAAGGAACCAACAGTGTGCCTGCACCGTGATCGGTGAACAGTTCCAGAAGAACCGCGTGGGCTTTTTTGCCGTTCACAATAACAACACCTTCAACGCCCAGTTCCAGCGCATCAATGCAGGTTTCGACCTTCGGGATCATGCCGCCTGAGATGGTTCCATCTTCAATGAGAGCACGAGCTTCGGCCACGGTAAGCTGCTTGATCAACTCGCCGTTCTTATCGAGTACGCCTGGTACGTCGGTAAGGAATAAAAGACGCTTTGCATCCAGCGCGCCAGCAATGGCACCTGCAAAGGTATCTGCATTGATGTTGTAAGTTTCGCCGTCGCGGCCCGGTGCAACCGGAGCGATAACCGGAATGAGGTCCTGTTCAAGGATCATTTCCAGCGTGGTCGCGTTTACTGTGTCCGGTTCACCCACAAAACCGAGGTCGAGAACCTCCTCGATTTTGGAGTCTGGATCACGGTGCTTGCGAACCAGTTTGCGGGCGATAACCATGTCACCGTCTTTACCGCAAAGACCGATCGCGCGGCCACCTTCGGCGTTGATTGCCTGAACAATGCTCTTGTTGATGGAGCCTGCCAGAACCATTTCAACAATCTCGACAGTTTCTCTGTCGGTAACGCGAAGACCGCCTTTAAACTCACTGTGAATGTTGAGACGCTTGAGCATCGCGCCGATCTGCGGGCCGCCGCCGTGCACAATAACAGGGTGAACACCTGACTGACGAAGCAGGGTCACATCACGGGCAAAAGCGATAGCAAGTGAATCGTCTCCCATGGCGTTGCCGCCATATTTAATGACAACACGTCGGTTGTCATAGCGCTGCATATACGGAAGAGCCTGAGCGATTATATGGGCGCGGTTTGTTGCATCAATCGAAGTCATGGGAGCCTATACCTGAACTAAACAGTGTCGATAAGACGGTAAGGGGCGAGCGGAAGAATGCCGCCCGCCTGCATGCGCTTATAACGTGCTTTATCTTATTGCTCAAACCGCTACTGGCATGTTGGCTTGAGTAGATTCACTGCTTTGTTGCGAAAGTTTATTCATTAGCTGGTCAAGCGGCATAGGGCGGTGAAAGTAAAAGCCTTGAATCTCAACAGGGCCATAGCTTTTTAGGCGCGTCAGTTGCTCTTTGGTTTCTACGCCTTCCGCAGTTACTCGTAGGCCCAATGCTTTGGCGCTTGTAATTAAACTTTTACAAATGTGCCAATGAACGGGGCGTTCGGTTTTCACGAGACTACGGTCAATCTTAATTCGGTCGATGGGAAGCGTGCGTAAGGCCGACAAGCGGTTTTTACCTGCACCGAAATCATCAAGCGCGATGGAAAAACCGTAGTCATGCAATCGTTTCAGAACATAGGAGGTGTAGAACGTTGCGTTCGGATTTACATCCTCTAGCACCTCGAACTCCAAAGACTTCGGGCAAAGACCCTGCTGGCGGACCTTGCTCAATACGTGCTTGGGAAACTTCGTGTCTTCCAGCTGAACGGCGTTGATATTCACCGATACCCTAAAGCCATCGGAACAGGTTGATCTGATGGTTTGGAGTGATGAAAGAGCGCTGTCTATGACCTGCTCGCCAAGCCGCTTGTGCAGGTACTTGGGGACCTTAGGAAGAAAGCGATCAGGGCAGAGTAGGCCGAGATATGGGTGTTGCCAGCGAAGCAGTGCTTCGGCGCCTGTTATGTGGCCTGTTTTCGGGTTTACGATTGGCTGATAGTGCTGGACAAATTCTCCATTGTCCATGGCGCGGCGGATATCTTCGGGAAACAGGTGAAGTGGTTGAGCTCTATGTTTCTTGGCTCTGAAGAACTGGTTTTCAAACCCCCTTATCCAGCCGGAATACTGCATGAGCAGCCTTATTTTCCCATCTGGAAAGGTCAGCCTTGAAGGCACTTGTTTTGAACTAGGTGTCATCATGGCGTCCCCTCGAGTATTCAGGATCTGCCGTGATTATTAGTTTGGAAGTGCACAGTTGCTGACCCACGTTTCCCCTCCAGCATTAAGCTAGCGTTTACTATAGTATCTTGAGGAAAGTTACCTATCGTCAAGTAAGGGGCGGCGGTGCTGGGGAAACAGTGGGGAAGGAGCGCGTAAAACGTTCATGCGCTCGAAAAAGTGATCGAGGGTAGAATGTGTGATTCTCCGCTTCTGGGGCAGAACCACACATTCAAAAATTACTCAGCCATTGGAGGTGAGCGTCAGGATCTCAGCGCGAAGCTCATCAAGGCCCCATCCTTTTTCAGAGGAGGTAACAATGATTTCCGGATAAGCTGCTGGCCGTTTGGAAAGTAGCTGAAGCGTATCTGCTTTCACCTTTTCCAGCTCGGATGCCTTGATCTTATCGGCCTTGGTAAGCACCACCTGATAAGGCACAGCCGCCTTGTCAAGAATGGACATAGCTTCGATGTCGTTTTTCTTGATGCCATGGCGCGAGTCAATCAAGGTGAACACGCGGCGCAGGGTGCTGCGGCCACGCAGGTACTGGAAAATCAGTTTCGTCCACGCATCAACCATCCCCTTTGGAGCTTCTGCATAGCCGTAACCCGGCATATCGCAAATCGCGACAGGGGATTCATCTGCGTAGAAGAAGTTCAGCATCTGGGTGCGGCCCGGCGTATTGGAAGTCTTCGCCAAAGCATTGCGGTTCGTAAGCGCATTAATCAGGCTGGACTTACCAACGTTAGAGCGGCCTGCAAAGGCAATCTCAAGCGGCCCCAAAGGTGGCAGCTGACGCATCTCTTTTACACTGGTTACGAAATACCATTCGCGGGCAAACAGAAGGCGCCCAGCTTCAAGTTCTTCTTCGGTTCGTTCTTTCTCTTGTGTCATGGCACGCCTTGTAGCGGCGAAAAGGGCATCAGTCGAGCCCTGTTGCCGCCTGCAGTTAAAATCAGTTGCCCTCTGTTATATTGCCTCGCGCAAAAGCTCAATCTTATTACCGCGGATAGCATCAAGATTGCGCTTCACTTTGTCTGCGGGCCAGTTCCACCACGCAATGTCGAGCAACTCTGCGATGGTGGCTTCATCAAAGCGGCGCCGAACAATACGGCCCGGATTGCCAACGACGATCGCATAGGGAGGCACATCTTTTGCCACCACAGCCTTTGCGCCGATGATAGCGCCATCGCCAATGGTCACACCCGGCATGATGTGGCAGTCGCGTCCGAACCACACATCATTGCCAACGATTGTGTCTCCGCGGTTGGCTTGCGCAAACGTGGCAGGGTCGAAGCCTTCTTCCCAGCCATTGCCGAAGATGCTGAATGGGTAGGTTGAGAAACCATCCATGGGATGATTGCCACCGTTCATCTGAAAGGTTGTACCTGTCGCCAAAGCACAGTAACGGCCAATCACCAAACGTCCTGTCCCGCTCTCGTAATGATAAAGCACGTTGCGCTTTTCAAATTCGGCGGCAAACTCAGGATCATTGAAATAGGTGTAGTCGCCCACTTCGATCATTGGGTGGGTGATGATGTTCTTCAAGAAGACGGTGTGGGGTTCGCCATTAAAGGGATGGCGTGTGTCAGGGCTCGGTCCAAGCATGAAAGCTCCAGTGAGTTTGATCAATACAAATTGGCAGGAATAATTGTGCGCCTAATTGTTCACTGGTCCGGCTCCTTGGCTTTCTCGGTAGCTCGTTTCATATCATCAGCGCGAGCCAATGGCCAAAACAAAAACGGCGCGGGAAGCCCGCGCCGTTTTCAATTCATCAGTCCTGAGAACCACTATTCTTTTTTATCGCCGGATTTGCGATTGAAGGTCGTTTTCAGGTTGTCGAACAGTTCCAGCTTTACGCCCTGACGACGCATGATCACGCCCTGCTGTACGATGGACAGGAAGTTGTTCCATGCCCAGTAGATCACGAGACCTGCAGGGAAGGTTGCCAGCATGAAGGTGAAGATCACAGGCATCCAGTTGAAGATCATCTGCTGTGCAGGTTCTGCTGGAGCCGGGTTCATCTTCATCTGCAAGAACATGGTTACACCCATGATCAGCGGCCAGATACCGATCATCAGAATGCTTGGCGGATCCCAAGGGATGAGGCCGAACAGGTTGAAGATCGTGGTTGGATCTGGAGCGGAAAGGTCCTGAATCCAGCCAAAGAACGGCGCATGGCGCATTTCGATGGTGACGAAGAGAACCTTATAGAGCGAGAAGAACACAGGGATCTGGATCAGGATCGGCAGACAGCCTGCAAGCGGGTTGATCTTCTCCTGCTTGTACAGTTCCATCAGCGCCTGTTGCTGCTTCTGGCGGTCATCCTTGTACTTCTCGCGGATCTCGTTCATCTGCGGCTGCACGAGCTTCATTTTACTCATGGAGACGTAGGACTTGTTCGCCAGCGGGAAGAAGATTGCCTTCACAATGACTGTCACGAGCAGGATAGCAACACCGAAGTTACCGGTGATCGTGTACAGCCAGTCAATGACCCAGAACATAGGCTTGGTGAGGAAGTAGAACCAACCCCAGTCAATCAGCAGTTCGAAGTCTTTGATGTTGTCAGCGCTCTGGTAGCCGTCCAGAAGGTTGGAAACCTTCGCGCCAGCAAACAGCATGGAAGCGGATTCGCCAGTGCCACCAGCAGGGATCTTGACAGCTTCGCCGAGGAAGTCGGACTGATAGTTGTCAGAAACCTGATTGTAGGTGAAGCTAGGCTGGAACTTGTCACCCGGAGTTGGGATGAGAGTTGCTGCCCAGTACTTGTCGGTAAAGCCGAGCCAGCCCTGATCAACGCTCTGCGGACGAACATCGCCGTCTTCGCGAACGGTTTCATAGTCGACTTCGGAAAGACCTTTTTCGCCAAATACACCGATCATGCCTTCGTGAAGCACGAAGTAGCCAGAGGTCTGCGGCTCACCGTGACGAACGATCAGGCCGTATGGGTACAGCTGAACGTCTTTGTCGGTGTTGTTCACAACGCTCTGGTCAACGTCGAACATGTAGTTCTCGTCAACGGAGATGGTGCGCTTGAACACAAGACCTTGACCGTTATCCCAGCTAAGGGTTACCGGAGTATTCGGGGTAAGGGTTGCGTCGCCGTCGATGCTCCAAACGGTGTCTGCCTTAGGCAGAGCAAGGGATGCACCCGGATCAGCTACCCAGCCGTATTCGGCGTAGAATGGGTTAGCAGTGCCTTTAGGAGACAGCAGCTCAACGGTTGGGCTGTCTGGATTATCGGTCTGCTTGTAGTCTTTCAGACGGAGGTCATCGAACTTGCCACCCACCAGATTGATGGAGCCGGAAAGCTTAGGGGTATCGACCTTAACGCGTGTAGACTGCGCCAGAGCTGCATCACGCGGCAGCACAGTTCCTTGAGAGGCACTTGCACCTGGCGCGCTCACGGTTGCGCCGTCAGCACCCACGACAGGGGTCGTGGAACCGGCTGTCTTGGCTTGTTCCGCCTGGATCGCTTGCTGGGCAGCCTGCTGTTGTTCCAGCTGAGGCTGGGCATAAAAATATTGCCAACCCAGTAGTACAGCCAGCGACAAAACAATCGCCAGGATCATATTCCGATTATCGTTCATCGACTAGATCACTCGTATTCATAGGGTGGGTAACGTCAGAGCGTGCCACGGAATCATTAGATTTTCGTTGCGCCGCCTTATGTCCCGAATTTCTGTTTGAAGATTTGTTCTTCTTGAACGCAGTTTTCAAGGCACCGGTAACATCTTTGACGAGTAACTCAAAGGGTTGGGAGAGCGCGCCCCTGCGTCCAATGAGCACGTAGTCTGCTCCTGAAGCACCTGCGGCCACTCCGACATCTCGCACTGCTGCGCGAAGCCGGCGCTTGATCCGGTTACGCTCTGCGGCGTTACCGGTCTTTTTGGTTACGGTGTAACCCATACGTGGAGCGTCATCGACACTCGTTTTTGCTGCTTGAAGCACAAAAGCGCGCCGAGCTGTCCGCCCGCCTTTTGCGACGGTCAGAAACTCGGAGCGCTTTTTAAGTGTTTTCATCGTTTATTCGCGGCGAATATCGCACTTTTATGGGTTAAATTAAGTGGTCTCCGCCGCAAAGCCATTAAGCGCTGAGACGCTTACGGCCTTTTGCACGACGACGTGCGAGAACCTGACGGCCGCTTTTGGTTGCCATGCGAGCGCGGAAGCCGTGGCGACGCTTACGCACGAGGCGGCTTGGTTGGAAAGTACGCTTCATCTTCTTTTACCTAGTATTCAGGGCAGAACCCTGACTGTAAATGTTATCTTGATAGCTACCCCCGAGCCCTTTTCAGGGGAGGCCACGGGCTAAACGCGGCACGGGTCGCTATTCTTCGTCGTCGGCGCTTATATGCGTCCACAGTAGTCAAGTCAATGCGTCGGCTTGATGAAAGTGAAGTGAATCGAGCAAATGGGCCAACTAACTCCTGTCCCAAGCTCCGTCTTTCCGAAATTTGGTTGAATTAATCCAGAGCCAACAAACCTGTGATTACAGGTTTACCGTAAAATTAGGTAGAAATGAGAAAATAGAAAGTCAGAGAGCGATCCGAGAGATTCGCGGTGCTTCCTAGCTTTCGATCTACGTGATTATGCAGGTGTTCTCACTCTGTGAGACTAGGGAATGGCGCTGATGGGAAAAACAAATAACGAGGAAACCAGAGGTTTGGCAGTTCTGCTGAATTGGCGCGTAATTAAACGCTGGCTGCCGCTTGTCGTAATTGGCGGCACGATGGCTTTCGGCTTTTCTATGGGCTGGCACGAGCAGCTGACTTTGAGCGAGTTGATAAAGAACCGGCTGCTGCTTGAAAACGCCGTGGTTGAGTATCCTGTTTTGTCTGTGCTCATCTATATGGGTGTCTATATCCTTGCCGTGTCTCTTTCATTCCCCGGTGCTTCATTCCTGACCATTTTGGGTGGCTTTTTGTTTGGCTGGTGGCTTGCAGGTACGGCAACCGTTATCGCGGCAACAATTGGGGCGGCTCTTTTATTTCTTGCCGCACGAACCTCCCTTGGAACAACTCTCAAGGAGAAAGCTGGACCCTTCCTGAGCAAGATGTCCAACGGCTTTCAGGAGAACGCATTCTCGTACCTTCTGTTCTTGCGTTTGACCCCGGTCTTTCCATTCTGGCTGGTCAATATCGCGCCTGCGCTCTTCCATATGAAGCTATCGCCCTATGTGCTTGCAACGGCAATTGGCATCATTCCCGGCACCTTCGCATACAGTTTCGTAGGGTCTGGTCTGGATAGCATCATCGCAGCACAAGAGGCAGCAGATCCGGGCTGTGCATCAGCGGGGCGTTGCCAGCTGGATATCGCGGCGCTCATCACGCCTCAGCTTCTCCTTGCATTCGCTGCTCTTGGAATTGTGGCCCTAATTCCGGTTGTCGTGAAGAAGCTACGCAAACCTCAAGCCTGACCGCTCATTACGCTAAGCGCCCTTTTTGAATGGGATAGATAACAATGAATATTTCCGAGCATGCTGTGCTGACCGAAACAACCCTTCTTGAGCCGGACATTTGCGTTATTGGTGCTGGGTCGGGCGGCCTAACAGTAGCAGCTGCGGCTGCGGCCTTTGGCGTTGATGTTGTTCTTATCGAAAAAGGCAAGATGGGCGGTGATTGCCTGAACTATGGCTGCGTACCGTCCAAAGCGTTGCTGGCTGCTGGCAAGGCTGCTGCTGCCTATAAAAAGGCGGAGGCGTTTGGCATCCATGAAGGACAGCCGACGACCGCCTTTGAGCAAGTGAATGAGCACGTACATGACGTGATTGCCCAAATCGAGCCGCACGACTCGGTTGAACGCTTTGAGGGGCTAGGGGTAACTGTGTTGCAAGGAGCAGCGCGCTTTGTGAGTGAAAACGAGGTTGTTGTCGGCGCCACCCGCATTAAAGCGCGGCGGTTTGTATTGGCTACAGGATCAAGAGCGGCTGTTCCGCCCATTAAAGGGCTCGCAGATGTGCCTTATCTTACCAATGAAAGCCTCTTTGATCTAAAGGATGCTCCAGAGCACCTTGCGATTATCGGCGCAGGCCCTATCGGCATGGAAATGGCTCAGGCGCACGCCCGTCTTGGCTGCAAGGTAACAATTCTGGAAGCGCAAACGGCATTGGCTGTTTTCGAGAAGGAAGGGTCAGAAATCGTCGTAGACCGATTGCTATCCGATGGCGTGCATTTCCATGAGAATGCGAAGGTGCAGGAAATCAAAAAGTCCGCGAGTGGCATAACCGTTGTCTATGAGGACAGCGTTGGTGCACTTCAAGAGCTTGATGCCTCTCACCTTCTTGTCGCGACTGGCCGTAAACCCAATACGGAAGGGTTGGGTCTGGATGAGGCTGGCATCACCCATAGCCCAAGAGGCATCGAAGTAGATAAGGGCCTTAGAACCAGCAATCGCCACGTCTATGCAATTGGTGATGCTATTGGTGGGCAGCAGTTTACGCATCTGGCAGGCGCTCACGGCTCGCTGGCAATTCGCTCCATTCTCTTCCGCTTGCCTGTAGATCACACAAAGCTGGTTATTCCCCGTGTTGTCTATACAGAGCCTGAACTAGGCGAAGTCGGGCTCACCGAAAAAGAAGCGCGGGAGAAGTTTGGCGATAAGGTTCAGGTTCTTTCCGCCAGCTTTAGCGGCAACGATAGAGCTGTAGCAGAGCGCGATACTGCAGGTGGTGTAAAGCTGATCGTTGGCAAGGGCGGCAAGCTGCTTGGCGCTAATGCGGTTGGAACACAAGCGGGCGAGATCATCTCCATGCTGTCAGTGATGATCAACAAGGGCATGAAAGTTTCTGACCTGCTGTCCGTCATCTTCCCTTATCCGACAAGGGCTGAAATCGTTAAACGCGCGGCCCTGAGCTACTATAGTGAAGCACCGAAAAAGCCTCTGGTGCGCAAACTCATCTCGCTTCTGCAAAGGCTCGGATAGCATGTCGGGGCTGCCTCTCCGGTATTTTAACTAGTTTCCGGTTCTGATATTAATGAGTGAGTGTTTTGGTTGGGGCAAAAGGGCCTTGTTGTAGGTATGCAGGACAGTAACACGCCGCGTAATGCAGAAGGGGTGCCCGCTTCCAGATGGAAACGGTGGCGGCCTTCGCTTGGCTTGTCTAGCAAGCTTCTGCTGCTGACGGTCGCCTTCGTTATGATCAGCGAAGTGCTCATCTTTGTTCCATCAATCGCCAATTTCAGAAACACATGGCTGCGGGACAAGCTCGCCGTTGCAGGTGTGGCAGCAACGGTGATGACCGAGGCGAAGGTGCTCTCGCCTGAACTGAAGCAGGAGCTGCTGCAAACGACGGGCGCGACAGCAATTGCCTACACTGAGGGTAATACCCGCTATCTGATCGCTCGTGATGCTGAGACTGGACCAGTTACCGGCACAATCAATATGTCGTCCGTAACGCCTTGGGAGGCGATCCACTGTAGCTTTGGAACTCTGTTTGGGCTGAAGTCTGGCTCGGTTCGCGTTATCGGCGCTGTTGGAATGGGTGAGGGGCGCACGGTAGATATGATTATCCCCGTTTCTTACATGCGCAAAGACCTGCTCGATTATTCCTTCAACATTTTGCAGCTGTCGCTTGTCATTTCGGTTCTCACCGCAACGCTTGTGTTTCTCGCTCTGCGCTGGCTCTTCCTGCGTCCTATGCAGCAGATCTTCCAATCCATGGGTGCTTTTGCCCGCGAACCGGAAAACGCGCGAACATTCTTAAAGCCGAGTGACCGTTCTGATGAGCTCGGGGAAGCGGAGCGCCAGCTAGCCAACATGCAAAGAAGCCTCAATCAGGCACTGCATCAGCAAAGGCGCATGGCTGATCTTGGCTTGGCTGTTTCCAAGATCAACCACGACATGCGCAACCTGCTTGCATCCGCGCAATTGTTCCTTGAAAGGCTGGAGGGACTGCCGGACCCGACTGTTCAGCGCGTCGCTCCTAAAATTCTCGCAACGCTTGACCGCGCTGCCCGCTACACCAGCGCTGTGCTTTCCTACGGCAAAGCGCAGGAGGCACCACCGCAATTGCGTCTCGTCCGCCTGCATAACCTCGTAAACGATGTTTCCGAGGTTCAGGGGCTTAATGCCAACGATGACGTTCAGCTGGAAAACAAAATCGCAACGGACCTTGAGCTAGAGGTGGACCCGGAACAGTTCTTCCGGGTGCTTCAAAACCTTTGCCGCAATGCGGAGCAGGCCCTTGCTGGCGATAAGGACGCGTCAGTGGTCAAGCGCATTACCTTTGAGGCGCAGACCGGCGGAGAGCAGATAAGGCTCACTGTAACCGACACCGGACCGGGCGTGCCTGAAAAACAGCACGCGAGTTTGTTCAAAGCATTCCAATCCTCTGGCAAGGTTGGCGGAACAGGTCTTGGCCTTGCTATCGCTGCGGAGATCGTTCGTGCCCATGGCGGAGAGATAAAACTCAACACAGAAAACGCTGTTGGCGCGTGTTTTGAGATTTTTTTGCCTTATCGACACATAGAAAAGTCGTCAGAGCAGGTCACTAGGCTCTTTCCAGTGGAACGACGTGAGCGCGGGTAAGAAATTTTTACGATATATTCCGGCAACTTAGCTACTTATGATTGCGGTGTTGTTAGGTATAGATACGTGGATTTGGATAGTTTTTCCTCACTTTCGAGTTTCTTTATCCCCAATTCACAGATGTCCTGATAAAAATCGATGAAAGCGCTTGCCAAGTGCTCAAGAGGTGAGTACATAGGCCCTCGTTCCAAGGGCGCAACGCCCAACGCCAAGAGGCGGCGCGAACAAGTGATGCACCGGTAGCTCAGCTGGATAGAGCACCAGACTACGAATCTGGGGGTCGGGAGTTCGAATCTTCCCCGGTGCGCCATTTTTCCCCAATAATGACTATGTGAAAGCGCCGTAAGGCGTTTTTTTGCGTTTTAGGCCAAGCGTTCCCTATAAACTTGATTTCGCAACAGGCATTTCTGCCGCTCTGGTTTATGTGCGAGGACGAAGCATGGCGCAATCTTTACAAACGCTTCTGGATTTTTTGGAGAGCCGTTACTCCGCTTCCTTGAAAAAAATGAGCGAGCCAGCGCCATCTCGCGAACAAATCATGCAGATGATTGCCGCAGCTGCTACCGCGCCAGATCACGGCCGGCTAAAACCTTTCCGCTTTATCTATATCGCCAAGGACAAAAGGGCAGATCTTGCTGATCTTTTTGAAGAGGCGCTGATTGACCGCTATCCCGATGCCTCGGCAGAGGATGTGGAGCGGGCAAGAGAAAAAGCCCATCGTGGCCCAGAGCTATTGGTGCTAGTCGCATCGATCAAGGATGAGCTGGAAACGGGCATTCCGGCCGATGAGCAGATCACAGCAGCAGGGGCTGCGCTTCAAAACTTCTTGCTTGCCGCGACAGCTATGGGCTTTGCCAGCCGTGTGACCAGCGGCCAGTCTGCTCGCTCTGCGCTTATGCATAGGGGCTTGAGCCTTGCAGCAAATGAGCGGTTTCTCTGCTTTATCTCTTTAGGAACGGATAGCCGGGGCCCTAAACCCCGCCAATTCGATGCCAGCGCTTTGCTCTCCGACTGGTGAGCAAAGCGCCACGTCCATTTATTATGCACCTTTCGGGCGGAACACCTTGATGACTTCCGGGTCAGTCTCGATACGGCCCGCGCCGATCAAATCAAGGCAGTAAGGTACTGCCGGGAACACAGCATCAAGGCACGTTTTAATCGCTGCAGGTTTGCCCGGTAGATTGATAATGAGCGAGCTTCCGCGAATACCAGCAGTCTGACGGGACAAAATAGCGGTTGGCACCTCTTCAAGGCTCACCTTACGCATCAGCTCTCCAAAACCCGGCAGTTCTTTTTCAATCACATCTGCCATTGCTTCCACTGTAAGGTCGCGTGGGGAAGGGCCTGTGCCTCCGGTGGTGAGAATAAGGTCCACTTTCTGATTATCGCACAGGTCCAGCAGCGTATCTCTTACGCTATCGATCCCGTCTGGGATGACGCAGCTCACTTTTTCCCATGGCGTAACAACAGCTTGTTCCATGTACGCCATAATGGCAGGGCCACTTTTATCCTCGTAAATACCTTGGCTTGCTCGATCAGAAATGGTTACCGATGCAATTTTCATGGGTGGGCTCCTGCAAAATACCTAGTCGCCCATTGTTGCTACGCTCTGATTGTCTTCTCAAGCGGCTGTGAACCCTGAGCCTTTCCGGTCCCCAAGTTTGTTGCGTTTCCCTACGCTTGCGTCAGTCGCAGTGAATGCTACTGGTATTTTCGGCAGTGTGTTTTGGGGACCTGACCCTCCTTCTTGAAGCAGTTAGCTTAGCGATGGAAATGGAGGTGCTGTTGGCATGAAAAAGTGCAAGGTTGCCGAGTTCGACCAGCTGGAAGACCGCGTTCCGGCCTATGCGTTGGTTGGAGAAGTTGACCTTGTCGTGGTGCGCTTTGACGACGAGCTTTCGGTTTTTTACGGCCGCTGCCTACATCGGGGGGCTTTGTTGTCAGACGGGTACGTACGCGGAAAAAACCTCATGTGCGGCCTTCACAATTGGGATTACCGTCTCGAAAGCGGTGTAAGTTCCTACAATAACGCCGAAGCTCTTCAAAAGTTCTCCCATTGGGTTGATGGGAACGATGTTCTTGTCGATGAAGACGAGATTGCTGATTGGGCTGCAAAGCACCCTCAGCCTTACCTTCGCAAAGCCTATCTGGGCCTTTATGCCGATATTCACGGTGGGCCGGAGGAACCCTTTAATCGGGACATAACAAGCCTTGCCAAAAGCGGTCTTAAACAAACTGGCCACCACGGGCCCATGGCTGCGATGGGCGTACCGCGTTCGCAGTTGCCTGATTGGGATGACATTCAGGTCCTAACCGCTCAGCTTCATAAACCTCCACTGCTTGACGACCATGAAGTCGGCACCGAAGTTGTAATTGGGCCCAATGCGCAAAAGCCACTTACCTTGAAGATCCCGCTGTTTGTCTCCGATATGAGCTTTGGTGCTTTGTCAGAGGTTGCAAAGGTAGCCCTTGCAAAAGGCGCAGAGGGCGCAGGGACCGGCATCTGCTCTGGCGAGGGCGGTATGCTACCGGAAGAGCAGGAAGCAAACTCCCGTTATTTCTATGAGTTAGCATCTGCACGCTTTGGCTTTTCATGGGACCTCCTCACCAAAGTACAAGCGTTTCATTTTAAGGGCGGGCAAGCTGCTAAAACCGGAACGGGTGGTCATTTGCCTGCAGCCAAGGTTACGGAAAAAATCGCTAAGGTGCGCCATCTCCAAGCGGGAGAGGATGCGATCTCGCCAGCTCGTTTTCCCGATATGACAACGCCAGAACAGTTCAGAGACTTTGCGGAAAAGGTGCGCGATAAAACCGGCGGCATTCCCGTAGGCTTCAAGCTTTCAGCCCAGCACATAGAAAGAGATATAGACACGGCTTTAGAGATCGGCGTGGACTATATCATTCTGGATGGACGAGGCGGCGGGACAGGAGCCGCGCCTCTCATCTTCCGCGATAATATCTCGGTAGCGACCATTCCAGCTCTGGCTCGCGCCCGCAGGCACTTAGACAACTGCAAGGCGAAAGGCGTGTCTCTTGTGGCAACAGGGGGGCTGCGAAAGCCAGAGGACTTTGTGAAGGCTTTGGCGCTAGGGGCAGATGCGGTTGCGCTCGCCAATGCGCCAATGCAGGCGATCGGCTGTATAGCCATGCGGGCGTGCCACACAAACAACTGTCCGGTTGGCGTTGCAACGCAAAAGGATCATCTGGTTGCTCGCCTTGACGTTTTGAAGTCGGCAGCGCGTTTGACGCGCTTCTTTGAAAGCAGTGTGGATCTGATGAAGGTGCTGGCGAGAGCCTGCGGACACAGCCATTTCAATCAGTTCAGCACGGATGATTTGACGACACTCAGCACGGAAATGTCTCGCCTATCCGGCGTTTCTTATGCTGGCGTTGAACAACGGTTATAGGAGGTGACGTGCTAGCTATAGAAGTCATCTACTACTGTCTTGTTGTCTACGGCGTAATGGGGCTGGCCGTTGCCCTTCTCTTCCTTGTGTTTGGCTTGGACAAGGTAGAAGAAGCCGCGCGAGGTGCCTATTTATTCAGGCTTCAGATAATTCCCGGCCTCGTTCTGCTCTGGCCTTTGGTTATCTATCATTGGCGCTCTGCTAGCCGTTCAATATCGGAGGATGCAGATGCAACGTAGGCACCGTCGAGCCCACCGCTATATCTGGCTTTGTCTAGCATTCATCATCCCCTTGCTGCTGCTTTTTTCGCAAATGGAAAGGGTAACGGGAACGATGGAAGAGCCAGCCGTACCGCTCGATGAACGGGCGAAAGCCATAGGGGAGAAGGCTGGATGAGCGTAAAGTACGTTCCCGTAATATGGAACAGAACCAAGTTTGCGTACGATGCCGTAGTGCTTGCCATGATAGGCACCTACCTTGGCCTATATCTCTATATCGCTCCTGCATTTCAAAGCGTAACGAAACCGATTGATGGGCACATCTATTGGGCGCAAGCTTTTGGCAGCTGCGTCTTTCTTCTGCTCACCGTCATACTTTGCGTAGGTCCGTTAGCGCGGCTGGATAAGCGGTTTCTGCCACTGCTTTATAATCGTCGCCATTTGGGCGTGATGACCTGCGTTCTGGCGCTCTTTCATGTGAGCTATGTTATTGATTGGTACTATGCCTTCTCTCCAATCAATAAGTACGCCGCAGTCCTATTCAGCAATACAAGTTACGCCGAGTTTCTTGGTTTTCCCTTTGAGATACTGGGGCTTTTCGCGCTTCTAATCCTTTTGGTTTTGGCCTGTACTAGCCACGATTTCTGGCTTCATTTCCTCGGTCCACCGACATGGAAAACCCTGCATATGGGCATCTACTTTGCCTATGCGCTGGTCGTTGGACATGTTGCCTTGGGGGCGCTGCAAGGAGCTGCAGGACCGCTTATGTCTACCGTTGTTGTTGGTTCAGTCGCTCTCGTTGTCTCTCTTCATCTCGTTGCAGCTCGGAAAGAGAAAGTTACAGACACAGACAGTCCGCCAGAGGATAAGGAGGATACTAAGTGGCTAGACTTGGGTGATCCGCTCTCCATACCGGATAAGCGCGCGCTCATTGTCTCCATCGATGAGAGCGAAAGAGTTGCCGTATTTCGCAACGGAACAAAAGTCTCGGCAATCTCAAATGTATGTGCCCACCAAAATGGCCCTCTAGGCGAGGGTAAAATCGTCTACGGCTGTGTGACCTGTCCTTGGCACGGTTATCAATACCGGTTGGAAGATGGCTGCTCACCACCGCCATTTAAAGAGAAGATTCCAACTTACAGATTGCGTTTGGAAAAGGGTCGCTTGCAGCTGAACCCGGAAGCGCTGCCTGCTGGTACCTATGTAGAACCCGTCCAACTATCAGGCTAGGGAGATCACGCCATGGCATTAAAGAGCGCCCAAGCCTTCTTTATCGGTTGGGCAAAAAAACCTCCCAAAGGGCTTCGTCCGTTTCTTTGGGCGATTTCGGCAGTACTTATCGGTGCGGCGGCTGGTGTGTCTTTCGGCTTGGGTGTCTCGGTGCCCGATCCAGGTAGTGGATCGTTCCAATGGGGTGCGGGCTATCAAGTGCTGGAAGGTGTTGTTGAATCAAAGCCTTACCCGGTTCTAAGGGTGAAGCCCGAGGCAGCTGGAGACACCGCGAAAACCATTTTACTATCCGGTGTAGGTAAGCGCGGTGTTCAAACTCGTGCGGATCCGTTGGATGGTCAGAACGTCAAAGTTGGCGGTGTTATGTTAGAGCGGGGTAGTATTTCGATGCTGCAGGTTGGTGGTAAAGTGCAGATCACGCCATTGGATAAACCGGCGGATAGTTACACGCCGCAAGCCGCTGAAGACCTCGGTAAATGGCGACTAACAGGAGAGATATGCGACGGTAAATGCTACAGCGGAGCTATGCGTCCCGGTATAGGTCTCGCCCATAAAGCCTGCGCAAACCTTTGTATTATAGGCGGTATTCCGCCGGTGTTCGTTACCACAGGAGCAGTTCAAGGCACCAACTTTTTCCTCCTGGCAGATCCCGCTGGTAATCCGGTTCCCGAAGCGATTTATGATGTGGTTGGCAGGCTAGTTACACTGGAAGGTAACGTAGAAAGGCGCGATGATCTGCTCGTATTCAAGGCTGATTTTGCAACGGTTAAATACAATTGGTAACAGCGGTGGCCTGCTGGTGTAACCCGCTCGTTCTTCCTTTAAGATCTCTAAATCGCCGTGCTTAAATCCAATGCTCCGATAAGTAAAAAACAAAGGTGAACTCTGTACACTCTTGATGAAGGCCTTGGATACGGCACGGAGTCGATGAGATGCTCGGGATCGTTTTTACCGAATTTATGGAGATGGTAGAGGATAACTTCTCTCCAGATGTAGCGGACGAAATCATGGAGGCTGTCGAAAGCGAGCTTCCAAGTGGCGGCGTCTATACTGCTGTTGGCGAATATGATCACGGCGAGATGCTCCTCCTTGTCACCAAGCTCAGTGAGCGAACGGACTTGCCCATCCCCGCACTGGTGGAAGCATTCGGAAAGCACTTGTTCCCTCGCTTCGTAGAGCGTTACCCTGTCTTCTTCGGCAGTGTTGATGATACCTTCAAATTCCTCTCCGGCATTGAAAACCACATCCATGTGGAAGTGAAAAAGCTCTATCCGCAGGCGGAGTTGCCGCGATTTGACTGCTATCAGCCGGACGAAAACACCCTTGTGATGGAATACTCGTCTTCCCGCCCTTTTTCTGCGCTAGCTCTGGGGCTTATTCGCGGTGCAATGGAGCACTTCGGTGACGAGATCAAGCTGACATCGGATACGGATGGCGGCACCGGAAACCATGCCAAATTCACTCTTGAGAGGATGTGATCACGGCAGATGGATATCAATCGCCTCGAAAGGCGCCTGGAGCGGGAAAAAAAAGCAAGAAAAGAAGCTGAACGGTTGCTGGAGGATAAGGCGAGAGAGCTTTATTTGGCCAACCAGACGCTTTCGCAAACCCTTGAGGCCCTTGAAGACCAAATTGATGACCGTACCAAAGAACTGCGTTTGGCAATGAACCAAGCGCAGCGGGCGAGTGTGGCGAAATCCGAGTTCCTCGCCACTATGAGCCATGAAATTCGCACGCCCCTTAACGGCGTTATCGGTGTATCGGAACTTATCCTCGAAACCGAGCTTGACACAAAACAGCGCCGTTACGCGCAAATGATCAATGATAGCTCGCAGGCGCTGCTTGAAATCATTAATGATATACTAGACTTCTCCAAGATCGAGGCCGGACAGATGCAGGTGCATGTGTCAACCTTCGACCTTACCGAACTGCTGGGCGCTGTGGTCAATATTAACTGGCACAGAGCCAATAGTAAGGGTGTGGAGCTTAAGGTAATTTACCCTGACGATGGCCCGCGCATGTTTATGAGCGACCAGTCAATGGTGCGCCAAATCCTCTCCAACCTTGTCGGTAACGCGGTTAAATTTACGGAAAAAGGTAGCGTAACCCTTGATGTCTCAATCAAGCCTGCGGGAAAACTTGCCTACGCGACAATTGCCGTGCGCGATACGGGAATTGGGATTCCTGAAGATCGTATCGAGAAAATATTCAAGCGATTTCAACAAATTGACAGCTCTGAAAGCCGTAAGTATGCGGGAACAGGACTTGGGCTGGCAATTACGAAGTCGCTGATCGAGCTTCTGAACGGAACCATTGAGGCGACCTCCAAGGAAGGAGAGGGTTCCTGTTTTACTGTTAAACTGCCGCTGTTCATCGCTGCTGATCAAAGTGCTCCAGCTAAAAAAGACGGCCTTTCTACGCACGAGAATAAGCGAGGGGTTAAGTATGCTGATCTCACGAGCCTCCTACCCGAAACCAGCTCGCTTTTGATTGCAGAGGATACGCCAACAAACCAAGAGGTCATCAAGGCTTTCTTGGATGGTTTGCCTATTGAAACAACCATAGTCGAAGATGGACTTGCCGCGCTGGAAACCTTTAAAAAACAGCGCTTTGACTTGGTGCTGATGGATGTGTCCATGCCGATTATGGGCGGCTATGAAGCCACGCGGGAAATTCGAGGCTTTGAAGCGGAAAGTAATAGCCAGCCGGTTCCGATAATCGCATTAACGGCCAACGCTACAGAGGAGCATAAGCGCCGCTGTCTGGAAGCTGGAATGGACGACTACTTGAGTAAACCCGTTACAAAGGCCAGTGTAACCGGCATGTTGGCGCGGTGGCTTGGCAAGCAGACATAGGCCGCGCAAACGGAGGCTGTATTAGGGAGATTTCGGCGCGCACCCTGCGCGCCACCCACGGGCCCCCCCCGCGCACCTGCGCGTTGTGGCCCAGCAATTTCTTAGGCTTTAGTGCGCAGCAACAGTCGCGCCGTTGTCTTCAAGATCGATCTGAAGCAAGTGGCGAATGGAGTGACGGTTCTCTGCAAGCTCTGCAATGGTGCAATCATCAAGCACAGCAAGAAAGGCCTGAAGGGCTTTGTGCAACACGCTGTTGAAGCCACAGTGATTGACGAGCGGACAATCCTGTCTGCCACTATCAAAGCACTCGGCGAGAATAAAGGCCTCTTCGGTCGCTCGTACTACCTCACCAACCGTAATCTGGTCAGCAGGGCGCGGTAGCATAATACCACCGTTGCGGCCACGAATGGTCTTCATCAAATCAGCATCAACAAGCACCTTCATAATTTTGAAGAGGTGCGTTTCAGACATGCCAAAGGAGGCTGCAACTTCGGCAACCTTGCTTGGTTTGTCAGGGTTCGCAGCACAATACATAAGGGTGCGAACGGCATAGTTTGTCTGTTGTGTCAGGCGCATACCCAAATTTATGCGACGGATAAGAAGCAGCGTCAATTAAAAATATGGCTTCTAAAGTCAGGATTAAATCTTCCCTTAGTTTAGAATGATTTAAAACTGTGCGTGACGTGTGTATGTATGCCGAGCGTTGCCTCCGTTAGGTCATTTTTTGTTCGAATCGACAAATTAGCCCGTTGGCGGTTGGCTTTTGCAAGCCGGTACCAGTGCTTGTGGCGGTGGTAAAGTGCAGCGAGCTGCCTCACAAATAAATGGATTGGTAAGCGGAATTGAAAACGTGATGCCCGCTGTTCTGTCGGGGAGCATGGCAGAGCGGACATCACGTTCTGGGTGACGCGAAAGGAGGTGGAGAGCCTTGCGCGTTATGCTTTCTTCAAGATGACAGCGGTGCCCATGCCGCCGCCGATGCAAAGGGAGGCGAGGCCGTACTGGCAGTTGTCGCGCTCCATGCCATAAAGCAGAGTGGTGAGGATACGTCCGCCGGAAGCCCCAAGAGGATGGCCAAGTGCGATAGCGCCGCCTGTCAGATTGGTCTTATCTTCAAACCAACCCATTGGCACTCCATGCTCTTCGCTAAGGCCTTTCATCACCGCAAGCGCTTGGGCGGCAAAGGCTTCGTTGAGTTCAAGGCGGTTCATCTCGTCAAGGCGAAGTCCAGCCTTTTGAAGGGCATTAGCGATAGCCGGAACAGGACCATAACCCATGATAGACGGGTCAACGCCTGCCTGTCCGTAGCTGACGATCTCGGCAAGAGGGGCAAGGCCGTGTTCGTTCACGTAGGCTTCACTGGCCAGAACCATCGCAACCGCGCCGTCGTTGATACCAGAGGCGTTGCCAGCAGTTACAGTGCCGTCAGGTTTGAATGCGGGGCGCAGCTTGGCCAAACCTTCCAAACTCGCATCTGCTCTTGGGTACTCGTCTCTAGCAAATACGAAGGTCTTGCGACGCACTTCTACCTCAACGGGGCAGATTTCCGCATCGAACATGCCGATGGCAACAGCGCTGGAGGCCCGTTGCTGACTGCGTAAAGCAAACGCGTCCTGCTCTTCTCGGGTAATGGCGAACTTCTGTGCAAGGTTCTCGGCGGTTATGCCCATGTGATAGTTGTTGAAGGCGTCGGTAAGACCGTCGTTGACCATTGTATCGACAAGGGTCTGGTTGCCCATTTTGTGGCCGCTTCGGCTGGTCCCGCTCAGTGTGAAAGGCGCTTGTGACATCGCCTCCATACCTGCAGCCACTACAACGTTGGCATCACCGGCCTTGATGTGGGCAGCCGCCTCCATAACGCTCTTCATACCGCTGCCGCAGATCATGTTCAGCGTGTAAGCGGGCACCTCTTGCGGGATGCCTGCGTAGATCGCAGCCTGACGACCCGGACCCATCCCTTGTGCTGCGCCTAGAACGTTGCCGACAATCACTTCATCAACGTGCTCTGGCACGATTACACTTTGTTCAAGAGCAGCCTTTATGGCCACCGCGCCAAGGCGAGCGGCAGGAACGGTGCTGAGAGAGCCAAGAAAACTACCAAGAGGCGTACGCTTGGCGCCGACGATAAATACTCGTGTCATGTCGCTCTCTCCTTAGATTACCAGTCCACCGTCGATTTTGAGCGTTTGCCCGGTGATGAAGCGTGAACGGTCACTGGCAAGGAAAAGAACGCCTTCTGCGATATCCTCGGCATCTCCCATGCGGCCAAGCGGTGTCTTGCTCTCCATATGAGCAATAACCTTTTCGGGAAGGTTGATTGTCATCGGTGTCTTGATGAAGCCCGGTGCAACGCAATTGGCGCGAACCTGCGCTCCTTTTCGGGAGAACTCCTTGGCCCAGCCCTTGGTCATAGCAATGACGCCGCCTTTTGTAGCTGCATAGTTGCTCTGCCCGATGTTGCCATCAGTGCCAACAACCGACGACATGGTGATGACAGAGCCCGAACCGCCTTCAATCATGGCTGGAGCGACGGCTTGGGTCATATTGAACACGCCCTTGAGGTTCACATTCACCACAGCGTCCCAATCATCTTCGCTCATTCGGTCCAGTAGATTATCGCGGGTAATGCCTGCGTTGTTCACCAGCACATCGATATGGCCGTACTGTTCTTTGATTTCAGCGATGAATGCAGCAACAGCCTTCCGGTCACAGACATTGAGTTCAACAGGCTGAACATTCTGGAACCGCTCGCGATAATCGGCCATGGACTGGGGGTTCATATCGCAGGCAAATACGACAAGCGCTTGCTGTTTGGCGAAGGTCTCTACAATGCACCGACCAATACCCTGTGCGCCACCTGTTACAATGCAGACTTTGTCCCTAAGCATAGTGATACCACCTTTTATTTTACGATCTGGGATCGCCATAGAAAACTGGCAGTAAACTTTGCACGAAACGCCGGTTTTGATTACAGACAGCTTCGCAAAACAGTAATGAGGAAATGGGACAGAGCTTTACTAGACGGTTTTTCTAGCGCTAGGTAAGGCCAATTCTGGCTCACGCGGGCAAAACCTCACGGGCGGTGGGGTGAAATGTAGATTACTTGGCTGAATACGCATAAAAGCGCACTGCTTTCAGCAGGTTAGGAGGGCATACTGTGGCAGTTAACGGGGTTGGTGGGGCCATGCTCGATAAGATTGTCTACTTTCTTTATGTTGTTCGCACGGGGTCATTTTCCGAGGCGGCGCGGGTCTATGGTATCTCCGCCAGTGCAGGCAGCAGATGGATTATCGAGCTTGAAGAGCAGCTAGGTGTCAGCCTCCTGCAACGCTCCACGCGAAAGGTTGTGGTGACAGAAGCAGGTCAGCGCCTCTACGAACGCTTCAACGATGTGAATGCCGAAATTGAAGATATCTTCACCGAGATCAAGAACCTCGGTAAGGAAGAGCGCGGCACCATTCGCATCGCGGCAACGCCATTGTTTGCCAGAAACTTCCTTGCCCAGATCGCAGGGGAATATCTGCTGGACCACCCTCATGTGAACTTCCGCATTCTGCAAACGGCGTATGACGTCGATATGCTGGAAGAGGTGGACTTCTTCGTCCGTGCCAACGCCACCTATCAAGGCTTTCAAGAGAAGGATAGCTTGCTGGTGCGCCGCCCACTGCTGCGCTATCCGCTGGTTGCCTGTTGCTCTCCTGAGTATGCAGAGCGTTACGGCGTGCCCCAATCTCCCGATGAACTGAGAAAGCATAACTGCCTGTTCGCGCATACGCTGGTTGGCGGTAACAAGTGGGTGTTCGAGTATGAAGGGGATTGCAGCGCTGTAGAGATCGCCCGAACCGTTGAAGTGGAAGACAGCGAGATCATCAAGTCCATCGCGCTGACCGGTGGCGGCATTGCCTATCTGCCTATCAGCATCTTGCAGGAAGAGTTGGCGGACGGACGATTGATCGCCATCTTGAGTGATTACATCGACGCGGAGTTCGAGTTTAACCTCTATTTCCGGCGCAGCAGACAAATGCCGCTCATGTGCACTAACTTCAAAGACTATCTTATCAAGAGAACCAGAGAGATCGGCTAACCCCTCTCTCTATTCAGACCTGACCGGCCTTTCTCAAGATACGGGAGAGGTGTGTCCTGTTGGATGCAAAAACCCCTAAATAATGAGGGGCTGAATTGTCCCATTTCTGCAATTCTCTTTTAGAGGATTGACTATTTTTTGCATCAAACAATCAATCTACACTTGCATCACTAAGAAATTCCGAAGCGCAAACGGAGCGGTTATTTGCTGAGGCGCTAACGAGAGGTCATACGATGCAAGTTAAAGTGTTGACTGCACCAGAGGCTGCAAACCTCATTCAAGACGAGGATAAGGTAATCCTTGGCGGGTTTATTGGAGCGGTGGTTCCTGAATCTATTGAAATAGCAATCCGCGATCGTTTTTTGAGCACAGGTCACCCAAAAAATCTGGAACTGTACTTCACCGCTGGGCAAGGTGACGGACAGGACCGCGCCAACAACCACTTGTCACGAGAAGGTTTGGTAAAGCTGGCTCTTGGCGGACACTGGGGTCTCATCCCGCGCCTTCAGGATCTTGCGAACCGTAACCTGATCGAAGCCTATAACTTCCCTCAAGGTGTTATTGCCCAGTTGATGCGTGACAGCGCAGCGGGAAAGCCCGGTACTCTGTCCCATGTCGGCCTTGGTACTTTTGTTGATCCGCGTCTGGAAGGCGGTAAGGTCAATGAAAAGACCCAGCAAGACCGCGTTAGCCTTATGGAAGTGGGCGGTAAGGAATACCTCTTCTACAAGCGTATCGATGCCAATGTAGCGCTGCTGCGCGGCACAACAGCCGACACCAACGGCAACGTAACCATGGAAGACGAATGCCTCTTCCTTGAAAACCTCGCCGCAGCCCAGCTTGTCACCAATATGGGCGGTACGGTCATCGTGCAGGTTAAGAAGCTTGTCGAGGCTGGTACCCTTGATCCGCAGCAGGTCCGCATTCCCGGCATTTTTGTTAATGCAATCGTCGTGGCGGATGAAGAAGGCGAAGAGCATATGCAAACCTTCGCTGAAGCCATGAACCACTCTTACTGCGGCCGCGGTGAGCGCAAATCAAAAGAAGCTGGCCCACGTCCGCTGGACGCCAAGAAGGTCATCGCTCGCCGCGCCGCACTCGAACTACGCAGTGGTGCTGTTTTGAACTACGGCATCGGCGTACCGGAGGTGATTGCAGAGGTTACCGATGAAGAGGGCGTCACCGACCAGATGGTCGCGACAGTGGAACCGGGCGCTATTGGCGGCACGCCAGCGGGCGGCCTCAGCTTTGGCGCATCGGCGTTTCCAGAAGCAATCATCACACAAGATCAGATGTTCGACTTCTACGACGGCGGCGGATTGGATCAGGCGTTCCTTGGTCTTGCCGAGTGTGATGCCAATGGCGATCTGAACGTCTCCCGTTTCGGTCCAAAGATCGCCGGATGCGGTGGCTTCATCAACATCACGCAAAACGCCAAGGAAGTGTTTTTCTGCGGTACGTTCACCGCCGCCGGACTGGATGTGGCAACAGAAAATGGCAAGCTGGTTATCTTGAAAGAGGGCAAGATCAAAAAGTTCCTCGAAAAAGTGCAGCAAGTCACCTTCTCCGCCAATCAAGCTCGCAAGAACGTTAAGCCGGTCAAATACATAACAGAACGTGCCGTCTTTGAACTGGGCGAAGATACGCTTGAACTGGTGGAAATCGCCCCCGGCGTCGATCTGGAGCGGGATGTACTGCAACAGATGGACTTTACTCCGCGCGTTAGCCCGCATTTGGAAGAAATGGACCCCCGCCTGTTTCTTGAGGAGCCAATGGGGCTGGCGCTGCGGGGTGCCGAATAATCCTGCCGGAGGCGCTGTTCTGGCGCCTCAGCAACCTGCCTAGCATTACACGAGTGTTATCATGAGTTATACACTGGACCAGCTCTTCATAGGGCAACAAGCGTCTTTCGAAAAGACAATCTGCGAGGCCGATATCCTGATGTTCTGCGGTATTACCGGAGACGTAAACCCGGTTCACATTAGTGAGGTCGCGGCTAAAGAAAGCATTTTCGGCAAGCGTGTAGCACACGGCATTCTGGTTAGCGGGCTGACTTCGTCGGTCCTTGGAATGCAGCTGCCCGGACCAGGTACTATCTACCTGTCTCAGGAAATGCGCTTCAAAGCCCCTGTCTTTATCGGCGATACAATTCGAGCTGAAGTGGAGGTTATTGAAATCAATAGGGATAAGAAAATAGCCAAACTTCGCACTGTGTCTTTCAACCAGAACGGCGCAGCCGTTATTGAAGGCGTGGCAACCGTAAGACCACCCCTTGCCGCCTAACCAAAAACAAACAAAACCCTCAACGTTCACTGCCAAACCCCAGAGACTGCTATGATTATCCAACCCGTCATCAAAGGGCAGGTTGCCAAGACCTGTCATCCCGTCGGCTGCCGTGAGGCTGTTCTCGACCAGATCAACTATGTGCGTAACGCGCAGCAAATCAAAGAAGGCCCAAAGAAGGTTCTCGTGCTTGGTTCCTCCTCTGGCTTTGGTCTTGCCTCGCGCGTCTCGCTCGCCTTTGGCGGTGCACGCGCAGATACCATCGGCGTTGCCTTCGAGCGAGGACCAAACGAGAAGGGTATTGGCTCTGCGGGCTGGTATAACTCCCTTACGTTCCGCGAAGAGGCAGAAAAAGAAGGCTTGATCGCCAAGAACTTTATTGGCGATGCCTTCTCTCCTGACATGCGCCGTCAGGTTGTCGAGTACATCAAAAACGAATTCGGTGGCTCGGTTGATCTCGTTATCTACTCGCTGGCAACTGGTGTTCGCCCAGATCCGAAAACCGGCGAGATGATCCGTTCATCTCTCAAGACAGTCGGCTCTCCGCTTACCGGCTACACCGTGAATCTGGAAACTGATGCGTTGGAAGAAGGCGTTCTGGATTGCGCATCGGAGCAGGAAATTGAAGACACCGTTCGCGTTATGGGTGGTGAAGACTGGGCTGAATGGATAGAGTTTCTGAGCGATAATGGCGTTCTTGCCAATGGCTGCCAGACTTTCGCCTATTCCTATATCGGTTCTGACATCACCTACCGCATCTATCATGAGGGCACGCTTGGGCGCGCCAAAAAGCATCTGCACAGCACCGCCGATGTTTTGAATGAGAAGATGGCGGAGATCGGCGGCACAGCCCATGTGGCAGTGTGTAAAGCGCTGGTGACCAAGGCCAGTGTGTTCATTCCGGCAATGTCGCCATACATCCTCGCTCTGTTCCGTGTGATGAAAGAGATGGGCATTCACGAAGGCTGTATTGAGCAGATGCAAAGGCTCTTCTCGCACTGCGTCTATTCCGGTTCTGGACACATCTGTACAGATGAAGACCGCCTCATCCGTGTCGATGACTGGGAGCTGCGCGCCGACGTTCAGGAGAAGGTACGAAAACTGCTGGATGGCATGGATGGAGCCAACTTCATGCAGGTCGGTGACTACGAGGGGTACAAGAAGGACTTCCTCAATCTGAATGGGTTCTCTCTTGAGAAAGTGAACTATTCAGAGCCGGTTGATATGAATAGGTATGTAAGTATAAATCCGTAAATAGTGCGTATAAAGTAAAATGTGGGCCTCGCTATAGTAGCGGGGCCTTTTTTTAGGTTTTGCTGTAGATCAATTCATGTCCTTTATTCGTTTTCAACAATAAACCTTCCTGAAATCGGGAAAATGGAATCTTAAAAATCGATATATGCTTCTTCCCATGCTTGATTAACCAACTGGGAACAGGGAGGTTGCCCAATGAAAAAGAACATAATCGAGTTCGTGATCTTTACGACGTATGCGCTCTTCGCAATGTCGTGGGTTGCTGGCAACATGATGACAAAGGACATCATGGCCTTCTATCAAATCGAAGGCGTTGCCGCAGCTACCTGGATGACCAACGCAATCACTATTGCAAAAATCATCGGTAACCTGATCGCTGCATGGTTCCTCACAAAACTTGGCCCTAAAAAAGCTTTTGCATTTGCCTCTGCTTTGATCGTGGCCGGCGCGTTAGGCGCTTTCGCTTCTACCTACCCAATGTACGTCTTCACCCGCCTTGTTCTCGGTTTTGGTGGTGCATTCGTCATCGTGTACTTCAACCCAATCGTGGTGAACTACTTCACTCCAGAAGAACGCCCGCTTGTTAACGGCCTTAACGCTGCGGCTTTCAACACTGGTAACCTGCTTGCTATCCTGTTCACCGGTTCCCTTATTTCCTATTTCGAAACCTGGCAGAACGTTGTTCTAGCAATCTCTATCGTCAGCTTCATCGTCCTCATTGTTTGGTGGATGATTTCTGAAGACTTCGAGCTGTCCGGCGCGAAGTCCGGTCAGGCCCCACAAAAAGCCTACACCTTCTCTGATGGTGTGAAGGAA
Organism: Pseudovibrio flavus; assembly: GCF_009711345.1. Taxonomy (GTDB): domain Bacteria; phylum Pseudomonadota; class Alphaproteobacteria; order Rhizobiales; family Stappiaceae; genus Pseudovibrio; species Pseudovibrio flavus. The sequence goes on along the minus strand of NZ_SMMA01000059.1, from coordinate 57,717 downwards.
TCCGTAAACTGGTGGCTCCCTATCGCATACTCCGGCGTTCTGTTCTGCTACATCGCAGTGTTCGCTCTCTTCCCGATGATCCCGACCTTCGCAGTTGAAGCCAAGTACCTGTCTTCCATCATGATCGGTGCAGGTATGGTTGGTACGATCGTAGGTATCATGGTCGCCAAGAAGTACCCGATGCGCGTTCCTGTGATCCGTTGGTGTGGCGTTGCAATGACTGCTTTCGCAGCGATCATGATCACCACCCAGAACCCGATGCTGGCAACTGTCTCTGCATTCCTCGCTGGCTTCTTCATGTTCGTTCCAATGACCGCACTGGTAACCCTGCCTCAGGAACTGCCAGGCATGAACCCGGGCCGCGTGACCGTTGTATTCGCGATGTTCTGGTCCGTTTCCTACATCATCGAGACCATCCTTATGTACTTCGCTGGCGTGCTGGCTGACCAGACGGGTAACATTGCAATTGCTGCAACTTTTGCGGTAGCTTGCTCTTCCACACTGTTCATCGCTTCGTTCTTCCTGCCAGAAACCGGCAAACCAAAAATTGTAGCTGCAGAACCTGCTAAAGCTTAAGGAACAAGAAAATGCGTCAAGTAAGTCCAAAACTCGTCCCGTTCCTCGAACAGTTCAACGCCACAGTCGCAAAGATGCTTGAAGCCGGGTTCGCGCCAAACGCTACCAACGCCCGCGAAGGCCTCGCAAATCTCACCAAAGGCTTTGTGACAGAGCCAAGAGAAGTCGCGATTGTGCAGGATGATCTGGCTTTTGCAGAAGGCTACAATGTACCGGTTCGCATCTATAACCCGGCACCGGAAAAAGAATTGCCAGTACTGATCTACTATCACGGTGGTGGTCACATGGCAGGCAGCGTAACAGTGTACGATCCGATTTGCCGCCGCATGGCTCTGGCAACCCAGCACATTGTTGTTGCACCGGAATATCGCCTTGCACCTGAAAATCCGTATCCTGCGGGTGAAGAAGACGCCTACGCTGTTCTTCTGGGTGTATGGGATACGCTGAACCGCCGCGAAATGAAGTACAAGAAAGAGCTTTCTATCGCAGGCGACTCTGCCGGTGGCGCTCTGTGTACGGCAGTTGCCTCTCGCGCTCAGTATGACTTCAACCTGCATATCAAAAAGCAGGCGATCATCTATCCATGCGTGGACTACACCATGACAGTGAGCGAGAAGTCCTATCACGAAAACGCGGTTGGCTACCTGCTGCACACGGCAAAATGCGCTTGGTACTTTGACAATTACATCAAGCGCGGTGCGTGCCGCAAAGATGCATCGCCTTACTTCAAAGACTTCACCGACGGTCTACCGGAAACGCTGGTGATTACAGCAGAGTTCTGCCCACTGCGTGACGAAGGCAAACTCTACTACGAGAAGGTCAAGGAAGCGGGCGTTCGTGCAGAGCATATGCACTTTGATGACATGCCGCATACCTTCATGAACCTTGAAAACCTTGTGAAAGAGGAATGCGAGCAGGTCTACGCCCGCTTTGCAGAGTTCTTGAATAGCTAATCTACTGCAAATTGAGAGAACCAATAGCGGGGCTTCGGTCCCGCTTTTTTGTGCCCAAACTCACGCTTAGCAGCCACTGCATTAGCCCCAACGAGACGGTGCCTCTCCTTCGCACCGCAGCCATCACAGAAAAATGTGTACCCCTAGGGAATAAACCTAGCCTCCCGTTCGTTATTCAAAGTCAGATTGACTTGGGAGGAGATAAGTTTGGCTCAAGACGACAAGCAAAAGACGCTATCCAGCTTCTTTTCTGAGGATCCAGAAAAGGCTGATCGCCAGTTTTTTGGCCGTGTTACACACACGGACAGAAGGGGCTTCCTGAAAGGAGCTGGCCTGACAACCATGGGCGCAATGGTTGGCATGAGCATTCCATTCCACCGCAATATGCCTCAGGGCTTTATTCCAGCAGCGATGGCGAGTGAAGATGTATTGGTCGGTAAGGACGGACTGACCCTGCTCAACGACCGGCCTATCAACGCAGAGACGCCAGCTCACTTGCTGGATGATCCGATTACTCCGGTAAGCCGTCACTTCATTCGCAACAATGGCATTCCGCCAGAAGAAGTTGATGTTGCCAACTGGACGCTGACCGTTGACGGATTGGTCGACAATCCGATGACCCTTTCCATCGCCGACCTCAAAGACCAGTTCGAGGTGGTGACAATGGCGCTGGTAATTGAATGCGGCGGTAACGGCCGTGCCTTCTTTAATCCGCCAGCAAAGGGTAACCAGTGGACCAACGGTGCAGTAGCCTGTTCTAACTGGACCGGTGTTCGTCTGAAAGACGTTCTGGAAAAAGCAGGCGTTCAGGCCAACGCTATCTACACCGCACATGAAGGCGCAGATGCGCACCTTTCCGGTGATCCGGAAAAGATGCCGATTTCCCGCGGTATGCCGATTGAAAAAGCAATGACCGATAACGTGCTCATCGCTTTTGAAATGAACGGCGAGCCGATCCATAAGCAGAACGGTGCTCCGCTTCGTCTTGTTGTTCCGGGTTGGCCGGGGTCGCTCTCCCACAAGTGGCTCAAGCGCATCTACCTGCGCGACATCGTCCATGACGGTCCAAAGATGACCGGTAAAGCCTATCGTGTACCTAACCGTCCGGTAGAGCCGGGTGAGAAGGTTGAGACGAAGGACTTTGAGATCATCGAACGTATGCCGGTTAAGTCCATCATCACGTTCCCTGAAAACGGTGCTGCATCGGGCGAAACCGTCGAAGTGCGCGGGCATGCATGGTCTGGCGATCGCTCCATCGAGGATCTGGAAGTTTCCATCGACTTTGGCGCGACATGGCAAAAGGCAGAGCTGGACGCTCCGGTGAACTCCGGTGCTTGGCAGAACTGGCGCACAAACGTGACCTTCCCTCAGAAGGGCTACTATGAAGTTTGGGCGCGTGCCACCGACAGCGCAGGCGAAATGCAGCCATTCGCTATCGACTGGAACCCGAAAGGCTACCTCAACAACACCATGCACCGCGTTGCGGTTCGGGTTAGCTAATCAATTAAAGAGAGGCGGTCTCCTCCGCCTCTTCTTTCCCCAAAATTGACGGAGAACTTTATGGGTAGGTGGTTTGATACCAGTTCCTACAGACGGACATTTTTTGCTTGCGTGACGGTTTTGACCGGTGCCGGCGTACTCATGGCTGGCGGCAACGGGTTTAACCGTGCACAAGCCGACACCTCTTCAACAGATGCTGAGGAAGAGGAATACGAATTTGGACTACTGGTTGATGCACCGGGCGTTGAAGACACCTTTTATGCTTGCTCTTCCTGCCATTCCGAGCGGATCATCGCACAGCAGGGCCTTACAAGGTCAGATTGGGATGAGCTGATCGACTGGATGATCGAAGATCAAGGCATGTATGAGCTGGACGACGAGGAACGCACAATCATCCTCGACTATCTGGCGGCGAACTATAATACCGACAGGCCAAACTTCCCGAACTAAATCAAGATCAAGCGCACGGACCACCAGCGTTCGTGCGCTGCTTCATAGCAACGCGGTACGGATCAGTTCCGCCAAGCAAGCGGGACTGTACCAGAGCAAAGTCCGCAATCGCTGCAAAACGTAGCCCATCCATACCCTTAGAAACCAACGTAAAATGAATGTCGTTGGTGGTCCATTGGCGGATCATATAGTCCCGCTGTTCAAGCGGTTCTTCGTTGGTCTGCGCGATGAGCGTTAAACGGCATCCACGCTCCCCCCGATAATGCAATGCCACTTGGCCGTAGGCTTCGCCTCGTGGAAAGACCACATCAACAAGTGTAAGCCGCGCAGGCGTCAGGTCTGGCACACTAAGAAAGCCAGCGGAAACAGCCGTTGCCGTTGGTGTGCCGCCTTGCTGCAAAACATACTCTTCTTTCGAAAGGCTGTCGTGCAAGGCGATGGTGCTAAGCGGATGGCTCTTCTGGGAGAAGGTTAGAACGCCGTAGAGAGCAATAACCGCAACACAAAGCGCAGCTGCAATTGGCGCGATAAACCCTAGTCCACTGTCTGCATGTACGCCGTTGTCGTTGTCCGCACTCGCCTCTGCCTCCGGCAAAGGGGCAGGGCGCAGGGCTTTCATGGCCGTTTTGTATTGCTGCATACTCGCCAGCTCCGCCTGTAATTCAGGGGAGTTCGCAACGCGGGCTTCAAAGCGTTTGATTTCGTCGAGGGTCAGTTCGCCGTCCACATACGCGCACAGCTCCATCCAGTCTTGTTCAGTCACAGGTAGAGTTTTTCCTTGCCGGTTTTTGCTTCTTCTTCGGTCGCTTGTAATGGGTTGACCAGCTCAAGCAAAGCTTTGCGGGCGCGGCTGATCCGGCTCATAATCGTGCCGGTGGGTACTTCAATAATCGCTGCCGCTTCTGCGTATTTCATTCCCATTATGTCCACCAGAAACAAGACTTCCCGTTCTTGAGAGGAAAGCTGCTCGAAAGCGGTTCTTAGCAGCACCGTCTCTTCGGCCTTGCTTCCCGTTTCAACCAGTCCCTCTGATAAACGTACGGCGGTTGCGGAATATTCCAGCCGGACCTTCTGTTTCCGCTTTTCATCGATGTAAAGGTTGCGAATGACGCGAAAAAGCCAAGGGCGCAGTTCATCAAGGGCTTGCGGGCATTGGGCTGCATTTGCCGAGCGCTCGATAGCATCGCTGACGAGATCCTCCGCCTCCTCTGGATTGGAGGCGACAGAGCGCGCATAGGCCCGCAGCTCCGGCATCAATTTGACGACGCCTCGCCAATAACTCATGGATGCAATCCCTCCCAACGCAACCACCTTTACCGTAATATGTGAAACTGCGTAATTGCAAGGTGTTAGAAGGGAGAAAATGGCAAATAGCCTGCTACTTCATGATTATTTGAAGGCGCGTTTTCCATATCCAGAACTTGCCTTAGTTTCCCTTTAGGGAACCTGTTAGACTTAAAATGAGTTGAACCGTGATCTGCGAATAAAAACAATAAATAGAACAGGGGACCAACCCATGTTGGATAGTTTGGCTGTACTAACCATTTTACTCGGCGTAGCCAGCAGCTTGTACATTCTCATCGACCAGCGAGACCGCCCGCCGCCAATGATGGCGATTATGAAGTGGGTTTGGCCAATCAATGCCTTATGGGCAGGGCCTCTGGTTATTTGGGCCTACAAGACCCTTGGCACCGGAGGGATGCCGAAAATTGATCGCCACGCACCTCATCAGGACCATTCATCCATGCAGGGAATGGATATGTCCTCCATGGACATGGATGATGACTGCAAAATGAGCGGTATGGAGGGCATGAAACCCGGTCAGTCCATGGACGACATGGAAGGCATGGGTGACATGAAGGGTATGTCTGGCATGAAGGGCATGGAAGGCATGCACATGTCAGGGCACAAAAGGCCCTTCTGGCAGAGCATTGTCGCCGGAACTATGCATTGTGGCGCTGGCTGCTCGCTGGCGGATATGATCGGCCCTTGGCTGTTCTTTCTCTTCATCCCGTTCACATTCCTCGGCAGTTACGTGTTTGGTGAATGGGTGCTCGATTATGTTCTGGCGCTTGCAATTGGTGTTTGGTTCCAGCGTGGCGGCTTGCTGGGAATGGTGCCTGAAACCGGCGTTGCCCTTCTTTGGCGTGCGCTCAAGATCGACTTCTTCTCGCTCACCGCATGGCAGGTTGGTATGTACGGCTGGATGGCTATCGCAATTTTCGGCCTTGTTGGTCCTATGACACCTCTTGAGCCGCGCTTCTGGCTGATGATGCAGATCGCGATGTTCTGCGGTTTCCTGACCGCCTATCCGATGAACTGGTTCCTCGTCAAAAAAGGCGTCAAAAAAGCCATGTAGCCACTTCGATCGAAGGGGAGACGGCAGCGAGAAGTTGTCTCCCTTCCGTGCAGTTTTGCACTCTTTCCAGTATTATCATCTACAAAATATGGCTGAAAACTGCGGGTTTAGCTAGGGATAGTACTTAAATATGAGTATAAGCGTCATATTTAAGTTGCGAATGAATGGCGTTTGCATATAGCGTTCGGGCATAGTGCTGTTCATACAACCCGAGCCGAAATTGTTATGCCCGCGGAAATCGTCAATACCGAGCTGCTAAACCACGTATCTTTGATTTTGAAGCCACTCGCCGAGTTCGTCGAGATGGGCGGAGCTGTGGTTGCCATCCTGTTGGGACTGAGCGTCATTTCACTCACGCTTATTCTCGCAAAGGCGATGGAGTTTATGCTGAGCGGTGTTGGGCGCGGGCGCAAAAGTGCGATGGCAGCAGATCTATGGACCGCCGGAAAAGCCAAAGCCGCTATTTCGTTTGCCGCCCATCATCGTTCACCGGTTTCCAAAGTGCTTTCATTTACCTTGCAGGAATTGGCAGATGGTGAGCGCGAGTTGGAAACGCTTAAAGAAGATATCGAACGCGTTGCCAGCGAGCATATTTCAAAGCTGCGCCGTAACCTGCGCGGGCTGGAGGTGATTGCACAGATCGCCCCGCTTCTTGGGCTTTTCGGCACTGTTCTGGGTATGATTACTGCGTTTCAGGCGATGGCTGATGCAGGGGCGCAGGTAAACCCCGCAGACCTTGCAAACGGCATTTGGGTCGCGCTGCTCACAACCGCCGCAGGTCTGGCTGTCGCAATTCCGACGTCGATCACTTTGGCCTTCTTCGAAAGCCGCGTGGAGCGTGAACAGGTCGCGATGGAGCAGCTCGTGACGCGCGTCGTTACTGCAAATCCGCAGCGTAGTCCTCTTCCAGCCTAGCCATTGATGATGAAGCTAAACCGCAGGCATAGAAGAGGAGCAGTTGTTTCTCTCACGTCGTTGATCGACGTGATTTTCTTGCTGCTGATGTTTTTCATGCTGAGTTCTTCTTTTGCCAAGTATCAGCGTATCGACCTTGCTGGCGCGGCTCCTTCCCAAACTGCCGCTCAGCGTGAGGCGCTTCTTATTGCTGTAGCGCCAACGGGCGATCTCCTCATCGACGGGAGTTTAATGTCCCTCGCGGTTCTGCCTGCATACCTCCATGCATTGCCTAAAGATCCTCTGCCTATCTTGGCCGTAAAGCCGCAAGCAGGGGCATCTGTGCAGCAGCTTGTTGATGTTCTTGAGGCGATTGAAAGCGTGGGGCTGGACGCGACGCTAGTGGCGTCTGGAGATGCAGGAGCAATGTCACGATGAAGTTTCAACGTCGCTCCAACAAGAACCAGATCGACAGCACTATTGCGCTGATTAATATCGTGTTTTTGATGTTGGTCTTCTTCATGGTTGCAGGCACCATCGAGACCACGAGTCTTCGCGATATTGCATTGCCGGAGAGCCCTGCGACTAGGGAGAAGCAAGCACTAGAAAACGCGCTGCTGATCAAAGATAGCGGCGACATCTTCAAGGGAAAACAGCTCTACAACGAACACACTGTTCCGCTGGAAACCCAAGACGATCTGCCGATTTACCTGGTGGTTGATAAAGCTCTGTCTGGAGTGCGGCTTACCGAGATCCTTCAGGTACTGAAAGAACGCGGCGCAGAAGAGATCAAGCTTCTGGTTCAGCGGAGGGCGAGCTGATGCGGCGCCAATATCTTTATGATATCGCCCCCGTTTTCATCGGCCTTGCATTGTCGATGGGGCTTCACGGTGCGCTCTTCGCTTCATGGCCGGAGCCGGAAGATAAGCCGATGACAGTTGGCGCTGATGCTATGACTGTAGCCGTGGCTGGTTCACTAGAAGACTTGATCGCTGGCGACACCGAGACCGTTCTGCCAGAGCCTCAGGAACAGCCGCGAGAAGATAAGCTGGTTGAGGACGAACCCGTCGTAAAAGTGGAGCCAGAACCCTTCGATGAGCCAGTTCAGAAAGAGGTAGTCGATAAACTGGAAACTCCAATAACGGAACTCCCAGTGGTGCCAGTAGCAGTCCCACCGGAAACTCCGCCTCCCCTTGAATTCCTGACAGATCTGCAATCAGAATTGGAAGTGCAAAAGGCTCCAGAAACACCTG
>NZ_SMMA01000059.1:0-49473 GCF_009711345.1 Pseudovibrio flavus | reverse complement strand
CCAGAGCCAGAGCCAGAGCAGGCGGCACAAGTTAATGCTGAAGAGCTGAATGAACCCGAGGTGGCGGCTGTGCCTGTGCCTCGTGCTGCGCCACCTCGTCCGAAGGTCACCCAAAGCAAGAAGCCGCCGAAAGTGGCGGGAGCTGCGCATAACAGCGTAAAGGGTGCCCAAGGCAAGCAAGTTAAAGGTGAGGCGAAGGCGAGCGGTAAACGCAATCAGTCAGCCGAAAGCGGTAATGCAGACCGCGAGAACTACAAGGGACGGCTGATTAGAAAGCTGGAGCGGGCTGTGCAGCGTAGCTACCCTTCCAAGGCTCGCCGCCGTGGTTTGGAGGGTTCGGTTGTTGTCTCATTCTCCGTAGAGCCAAGCGGCAGCATTAGCGGTCTTAGGGTCGTAAGGGGAAGTGGAAACCCGCTTTTTGATAAGGCGGCGCTCGCTGCGGTTAAGCGGGCAGCACCTTTTGGCAAGTTCCCAAACAGCTTAGGAAGCAAGCCGATGGGGCTTCGGTTGCCGATAGACTTCAAGATGAAGTAGGCCATTACGAATAGGAAAAGGCGGGTCGAGCCCGCCTTTTTTGCGTTCGTTATTGCAGTGCTGGCAATCTAACCCGCCATCGCAAAAGTGTTTTGCGCGGCCCATTTGGTTTCGATCATCTCCTTGGAGAGGTGATAGACCTCCTGAAGCATTGAGAAGTTGATCGTATCCTTGGGCACTCCGAATGAGTGAGAGGTACCATCACTCAGCACCAAAACCTTGTCTGCATAAACGGCTGCAAGGTCGATATCGTGCAAAATGGCGATGGCGCAGCCACCAGCCTTGGCGTAATTTTTCACCAATCCCAACAAATCGAGCTGGTGTTTTAAATCCAAACTGGAAGTGGGTTCATCGAGAAATAAGGCGTTTGGCTTTCCCTCTCGAACCGGATCCCATACCTGACAGAGTACGCGGGCCAGATGAACGCGCTGTTTTTCCCCGCCGGAGAGCACCTGATAGCTGCTATTGGCATGCCTTGCCATATCAACGGTCTCCAGCGCTTCCATTATTCGCAGGTCCCGCTGACGTCCGTGCAAACCGGAAATACCTGCTCCAATACCAAGGCCAACAACCTCGTGAACGGTGAAGGGAAAGCTCAGTGATGATGCTTGTGGTAACACTCCGCGCCGTGCTGCGAGTTGCTCGCTGCGCAGCTCTTGGAGAGGAATGCCGTCCAACAAAACTTGTCCGCTGGAAGGAGTAGTTTCGCCGCTCAGGCACTTGAGCAGGGAAGACTTGCCCGCACCGTTCGGCCCAATGATAACCGTCAGCTCACCAGCCTTTGCTTCAAAGTCCAGATCATGAAGAATGTTGCGCCCACCGCGCTTCAAGCTGATCTTACTGGCTGAAAACATGTGTTTTTCTCCTGTGTGTTCCAGCCGCGCTAGAAAGTGAAGAGTGAGCGTTTGCTCAGCAAAATACTAAGGAATACCGGTGCCCCGATCATCGCCATCAATATTCCGATTGGTAACTCGGCAGGTGCAACGATTATGCGGCAAGCGACATCAGCTCCCACAAGCAAAGAGGCGCCAAGCATGGCACTAGCGGGAAGTAGCAGCCTGTGATCTGGCCCCAAAACCAACCGCAGAATATGCGGCACCACAATACCAACGAACCCGATCGCTCCTGCTGCTGAAACGGCAGCTCCTGTTGCAGCCGCTACCACAAGAATTATCCAGCGTTTCAGTTTTTGGCGATCAAAGCCTAGGTGAAAGGCTTCGGCTTCACCAAGAAGAAGGGCGTTTAAGCCCCTGCTTAGAAACGGAATGGAGATAAGCAGTGCTAGTACAAAAGGGGCAATGGAAGCGATCCGGCCCCATGTTGCTGCACCAAGGCTGCCCATGGACCAAAACGTAAAGTCTCTAAGCTGATTATCATCGCTTTGAAAAACGATGAGACCCGTGAATGCTCCGGTAATAGCGGACAGCGCGATACCCGCCAAAAGCATGGTCGCAACGGACGTTTCTCCGCCCCGCGTTGAGACTTTGTAGAGCAGTAGGGTGGAAATCAGACCGCCGCCAAAGGCGCTTAAAGGCAGGAGGAAGGAGCCTGTGAGCGCTGCGATACTTGCGGGAAGCATGGAACCCAAAACAATTACGGAAACGGCAGCAAAAGCAGCGCCTGAAGAGACGCCAACAATGCCAGGATCAGCAAGCGGGTTGCGAAACAGCCCCTGCATCATAGCGCCGGATACCGCAAGAGATGCGCCAATCATGCAGCCCATTATGGTGCGCGGTAAGCGGATGTCGAAGAGCACCACATGATCGCGCATGGACATAGGCTCACCAGCTCCAAAGGCATTCATGATGCCTTGGAAGAGCGCGTTGAATGAAACCGATGATGGACCAATGGCAATGGAGACGACAATAACGCTGAGCAGCACCCCCGCCAAAACCGGAATGGCATAACTGCGGGCAGGGGATGCGCCCAAGGTGCAAACCGACTTATCCATGGAAGACGCGGTAGCGGATAAAGACATCGTACTGCGCCTCTAAGATGCCAGTTCGGAGAGTTTCACAGAAAGGTCTTTGATTGCACTTGCAGCGCGTGGACCGAACCCGAGAAGGTAGACCGCGTCCATGGTGACGAACGCTTCATTTTGGCCAGCAGGCGTCAATTCAATGCCCGGAATTGCAGCAAGCTTTTCTTCCGGTTTGTCCGTTTGAAGGCGCTTGCTTAGCAAAATGATATCCGGCTGCGCTTCGACTACTGCTTCAACGGTTACCTGCTTGTATCCGTCGTAGGTATCCATGGCGTTGCGGCCACCAGCAAGCTCAATTGCAGCATTTGCGCCCGTGTTGAGGCCAGAAACCATCAAACGGTCCGAGCCAACAGAAAGCACGAACATGACAGAAGGTTTTGCTGGCATTGCTGCTGTAATTTTCGCAAGTGCCTCTGCATCTTTGTCAAAAGCGGCGATGAGTTTTTTACCTTTGTCTTCAACGGAAAGAGCAGCTGCAACCTTCTCAATTTTTGCTTTCACGCCATCCAGAGAATGCTCTTCAGGGATAGGGATGATCGGAACCGAAGAAGCCTTCAACACGTCCAGAGTGTTTTCCGGTCCGGAGCCTTCAACCATGAGCACAAGGTCAGGCTCGACAGAAAGCAGACCTTCAGCGCTCAGGGCGCGCATGTAACCAACATTTGGTAGCTTCTGCGCTTCTGGTGGGTAAAGGCTAGTGGTGTCTACCGCTACGAGTCGGTCCTCTTCGCCTAAAGCATAGATAATTTCAGTTATAGACGATCCAACAGATGTAATCCGTTGTGGTGCGGTATCTTCCGCAGCTGCCAGATGTGGCATGGCAAAAACAGATAAAAACAAAGAGCTTAAGCTCAATCGAAGCGCCGATTTGACATAATTGATCATCGCCAATCCCCTAACTCTTCTTGGCGAGCGTGCACAGTGCAGCAAAGGCAGACACACCCACGACCCCTTAATTGCAATTGCGAATAACTTGCAATTTATATCTTGACTCTATAATTCAGGTTTATATAAAAAATCAACATCGGCGAACGCATGCTTTGTGCATTCGCGGGGAAAATATCATTTTACTTGCAGTGACTTGAACGGGGTGTTCAAGCAGTCGGCAGGGTATTGTCAAATTGGTTTTTTGGGGGCCTCATGGGCGGTAGAACCGTGCGGCTAGGGATGTTTCGTGCCGGAACAGCCTTGGCATCGCTTTGCCTTTTTTCCAGCGCTTACGCGCAAGAAGGTATCACTTCACTCGACACAATTACGGTTACAGCCTCCAAGGGCGAAGGGGCAGCAATTGAAGAGCTGGCCTCTGTAAGCGTTGTCGGTGAGCAGGCGCAGGAACAGACCAACGCGAACACCGTTTTGGAGCTGATGCGCGGCGTTCCGGGTATCGCGATTGCTGCCAATTCCGATGACACAGGTGCGAGCGTTAACCTTCGAGGGCTTGAAGGCCAGGGGCGCGTAGCAGTTAACATCGATGGTGCACGACAGAATTTCCAACAGTCTGGCCACGGTCTGTCTAGTGGCTCTTTCTACGTTGAGCCTGAGTTCCTTGTAGACGCGACGATTATCAAGGGCCCTGTTGCCAATGCCTATGGCTCGGGCGCTATCGGTGGTGTGGTCAGTTTCCGCACGAAAAACCCGAGCGACATCCTTCATGGGGATGAGACGTGGGCACTGGAATCCATGTTGCGCTACAGCACGAACAACGGCTGGGCAACAGGGCACACCGCAGCGGTTCGGCTGAACGAGAATGTCGCAGCGCTTGGCTCGATGACCTTGCGTCGAAATTTTAATTATAAGGATGGTAATGGTTTAGAAGTCGCCGACTCTGGCAGCGATATTCTGCGTGGAATGTTTAAAGCCGAGATTGATCTTAATGATGAGCAGCGTTTAGTTCTTGGTTACATTCGTAACACCGATGACTTTATCAACCACAAGGAATCCAAATACGGAAGCTCGACTTACAAAGATACCATTGTTGATAACACTCTAACCGCCAACTATGAATTTACGAGCCTTTCCAGCGATCTCTTAGACTTGCGAGCCAGTGCCTACTGGACCAATACAGATCGTGAACAAGAGTATCTTCAGGATCCTGCGCTTGCAGGCCAAGCTCGTACATTCGAAGTCAATACGATTGGGTTTGATCTAAACAATACTAGCCTTCTGGAAACAGGTTCTTTCCGCCATGCCTTAACGTATGGACTGGATGCCTATCAGGATACCGTCGATACCTACGATCCGAAAGGCGTGGGCAGCCTTTACACGCCGTCTGGTAAACTTCAAGTATTTGGCACATTTGTTCAAGATACTGTAGAGTACAGCGAGTGGCTTCAGGTAATCGGTGGTCTGCGTTTTGATGCATATCAGCTCGAGGGTGGAACTACTGAAAATACGGGCCATCGTCTCTCTCCTAAAATCACTTTGGGTGTAACCCCATTTGAAGATACAGCGTTCTCTGGGCTTCAGTTCTACGGGACCTACGCGGAAGGCTACCGAGCTCCAAGTATTACAGAAACGCTCATAAGCGGAAGCCATGGCCCCTCAGCTCCCTTTGAGTTTATTCCTAACCCGGACCTTAAAGCAGAAACTGCAAAAAATTTGGAAGCTGGCGTTAATTATGCGGGAGAAGGTCTCTTTAAGCCAGAAGATCAACTGCGTGTAAAAGCAACTGTATTTCGTAATGACGTAAAGGACTTCATCGATTACGAGTACCTTTGTCTATCAGGTAGTTGCTCCAGCCTGCCGTACGATGCAGTCCAAAATCGTAATATCAGAGACGCTCGCATCGAAGGCGTCGAGCTGGAAGCGGCATACGATACTGGTTGGATGTTTGCAGGTGTCGCTGGAACAATCCAGAAAGGCTACAACGAGACTGATGGTGGTTATCTGGAATCCATTCCTGCCAACAAGTTCGTAACCACCTTGGGCTTCCGCGCATTGGAAGAAAAAGCACGCTTCGGTGTTCAGTGGGAAGCGGTTGCCGCGCAGGATGATGTTGCGAGTGCGTCGGATGCCAGCGATAGCTACAACGTCGTAAACCTCTTCGCGGCTTATGAGCCTAAAGAAGGCACGACCTTGAGCCTGCACGTTGATAACCTTTTCGACGAGAATTACCGCCCTTACCGTTTCCAGGAAAACTCACGCGGTCGTACCGTCATGTTCACTTTCAAAACCCGCATTGGCGGTTAATCCGCACCTACTAAAAGCAAAGGAATACGCGCTTTGTATATCGCAATGAACCGCTTCAAGATTGTTCTTGGACACGAAGAAGAGTTCGAAAACGTATGGCGTAGCCGTGAGGGCCGTTTGGTAGGCTTGGAAGGTTATGTGGAATTTAAAATGCTCAAAGGCCCTAAAGCTGAGGACCACACCCTCTATGTTTCCCATACTATCTGGGAAACATATGACCACTTTGTTGCTTGGACAAAGTCTGAGGCATTTAAAGAAGCACACAAAGGTGCAGGTGCCCGCAAGCACTTGTATCTGGGTGGCCCGCAGTTCGAAGGCTTTGAAGTCGTGATCAGTGAAGATCGCAACGGTACGCGAAAATAAGCGCCCCATCAGACCGGTAAAAGAAAACCCCGCTTGATTGCTCAGGCGGGGTTTTTGTTTTAGGCAGCGCAGCCAACCAACGACTTCAAGGTCGCGAGCTGGTCGGCAAGAATGTTGCCGTCAGCATCGCGCTTCAAGAACACTTTCAGGTAACAGGCGCCGATTGCATCAAAGAAGTTGATGGACGCGGTTTTGCTGGTGAAGAATGGGCGCTCCATAAACACGATGGAAGTGCATGCGTCAGCCTTGATGTGGCCGGAAAAGCCGCCAGCAGTTTTCTTCAGGTTATAAAAACCACGCGCGTAGGTCCCTTCAGGGAAAACGCCGGAGACTTCAAAAATCATGGAACCTGTGTTGCAAACGGTGGTGACCTCGCCCAAAGACGGCAGGGCTTGGATGATCCGGTCAAAGGCATCGCCTTCGATTTCGTGCCACATGGTTTCAGGCAAGCAGCGGACCGCTTCCAGAAGTGTAATACCTTCTTCGGTTGCAACGGTTTCCAGCAGAACAGCAGGGTTTTCAGCAAGCTTTGCAGAAAGGGCGGCAAGTTTATCAGTCATATCGTCTCTTAGGAGGGTTGGAGAGAAATGTGGTGGCGCAGAGCAAGTTTCAGATTGGTCAAAAGCGTTTGATGCCAGAACTTGCCCGCAGTGGTGAGCTTGATGACGGCAGAGCCTTCTATGAGGCCAGCAGCCTGCCAGTTTTCGAGGAGTTGAAGAGCAGTGTCTTTAAAGCCGCCAGCCAGCGGATGGGCAGCTTCAACCAGCGCAAGGTCGAGGCGCATGTTTTCAATGCCGCCTGCCAGTTCATTCAGCGCTGGCGCAAGTGGGTCTTGTGCCTGAATACGGCTAAGCGGTTTTAAGCCGTTTTCGATCTGATCGAAGTAGGCAGCAAGGTCGCCCGTCACACCGTATGAATAGCCATTGAGATTGCCGCCGGAGCCAGAGCCGAAGGCGAGACAGTCGCTACCAGATTTAACGAGCCCGTTGTATAGGTTGCGCTCTCTCGTACGCCGTCCCCAGTGACTGGAGGAAAGCTGCCGCCAACCGTGCTGGTCCAAAAACTCAAGGCCGTGCTGGTACATCAAACCTTGCTCGGGCAGCGGGCGGGTCGCTTCGCATTTACCCTTTTCAATTGAACGGGAAAGTGGGCTGCCGGGAAACACTGCAAGTGTGTAGAGATCGACGCCGTCAAGCTCCAGATCGATAACGGTCTGAAGGTCATTGTGCCAAACCTCGTCATCTTGATAGGGCAAACCCAAAATCAGATCGCAGACGATAGCTGCGCGATTGCGATCTCTAAGGCCCTCAAAAAAACGACGCGCTTCTTCGCCGCTCGCTTTACGGCCCATACGCTGACGCACGCGGGTATTGAAGGACTGAACGCCCGTTGAGAACCGGTTCGCGCCCGCATCCAGACAGGCATCGACCTTTGCATCATCGAAGTGGAATATGCGGCCTTCAACGGTGATTTCGCAATCTGGCGCGAGAGGGTAGAGATATCGGATTTCGCGGATAAGACGAGCTAGATCCTTGGCGTGCAGCGCTGTCGGTGTGCCGCCGCCGAAATAAACGGCATTGATGGGCGCGCTCTGACCGGCCTCTGTATCGGCCATCATACGCAGCTCTTTTATCAATGCATCCGTGTAGGGAGCCGAAGAATCCTCGGTCCATTTATTACGATAAAAGCCGCAGAAAAGACAGTGGTTCGCGCAGTAGGGAACATGCAGGTACATAACCGCAGGCCCTTGACGTTTCTGCGTTTTTAGCCGTGCAAACAGCTGTTGTCTTTCGTCTTCCGGTACTTCCTTCGACGCAGAACCGGGCATGTGCGAACCGCGTTTTTTAAACGCGTTTTGTATGGGGCTGCCGGTGGTCTCGGCAAAAAGAGAATGAAGTCCGTGCATCAATTGGCTTTGGTTGGATTCTTGTTGTTCTGTGTGTCGGGGCAGAGCAAGCCTCGTCACAAGCAGGGGTGGCCTCAGTGAAAACTAAACCTGAATTATGTCCTCAAGTATTGTGCGAATGAAAATCATTCGCAATTAGTGTCCATGCGTACCAGCCCGTAATCACCATGTTTTTGGCGTGGCGTTGGAGAAGTCATTTTGTAACGAGTGGATGCTATACGAACCCTGCGGCATCAGTAAGTTACCTAACTGTGCCGTTGCGACCAAATGATGCAGGTTATTGAAAATTCCATTAGGGCAAATACAGTCGAATTAAAGGGTCAGGAAGGCCGCAGAACATGTCCGGTAGTGAGCAAAGCAGCCCACAGCCAAACAAGAAGACACTGCAAAAGCGGATCATTGCGCCGGTTTCAGCCGAGTTGCGTAAGGCTGGCGTGTTGTCTGTTCTCAGCGGGCTTATTTGGCCACTGCAAGCTCTTCTGATCGCTTGGACTGTTTCTGGTTGGGCATTAGGTACGACAGACTTTTCTGCAACTGTCACGGCCGCCATTGGTCTCGTAGGTCTAGGCGCTGTGAAAGCGCAGCTGGAGAAGACTGCTGGCTTCTGGCTTTTTGAAGCGGCTGATAAGGTGATCACCATTGAGCGGCAGAACCTGTTGCAGCGCGAAGCGCGCCAACCGTCCTCTGCTGGGTCCGCCGAGATCGCCGCTATAGTCGTGCAAAAGCTCCCCATGCTCCAGCCGTGGATCACCAGATACCACGTCGCCATGCTGCGGGTTTATGTGCTGCCGATTGTCTATCTGGTTCTCACCTTCACCTTTTCTTGGGTGATCGGTCTGGTTCTCTTGGTGGCTGGCCCGCTTATTCCTGTCTTCATGGCCTTGGTTGGCATGGCTGCGGAAGAGGCATCGCGAAAACAGGTTATCGAAATCGGCAGCATCAACAGCATGCTGATGGAACGCCTCTCCGCGATGACCGATATCCGTCTTCTGGGCGCTACAGATCGTGCCATCGACGATTTTCAAAATCGCGCGGATACCTTGCGCGAAAAGACCATGGCGATTTTGAAGGTCGCGTTTCTTTCCTCCACCGTTCTGGAGCTATTTGCAGCTCTTGGCGTGGCGATGGTTGCGGTTTTCGTCGGCTTCACATTGCTGGGCGAAATTCAGTTCGGCACTTGGGGTGAGCCGCTTTCCTTATTCGGCGGTTTGTTCCTGCTGCTGCTCGCGCCTGATTATTTCCAGCCGCTTCGTGACCTTGCCGCAGCTTGGCATGATCGTGCTTCCGGCCTTGCTGTGGTTGAAGAGCTGGAAGCTTTAGACCGTGCTGAGCGTACCAGCTTCGTTGGCCGCGCCGAGTCTGTCGAGCCTATGAGCGGTGACATTCAGATAACCCTTTCTGGTGCGTCGATGATGAGAAGCGGGGCAGAACTCCCACTACCTAATCTATCAATCGGGCAGGGGGAAGCCGTTGCTCTTGTTGGCCCAAGTGGTGCAGGTAAAACCTCCACACTGTTTGCACTCGCTGGCCTGCTGCCGCTGCACAGTGGTGATCTCACAGTTTGTGGCCAACGTCTGGGCGAAGACAACGCCGACGCTTGGCGCGCCCGTGTTGCACTGGTTCTCCAACATCCTCATTTTGCCGACACAATTCTTGCTGACTATTTGGATCCTAACGAGCAAAAGCAGGATCCGTGGCCTGTGCTGCGGCTAACCCACGCCAGCGAGATTGTTGAGCACCTGCCAGATGGTCTCCACACATCACTGGGTGAAACCGGCGGCGGTGTCTCCGGTGGTGAAGCACGGCGATTGATGTTGGCGCGGGCGCTGATGCGTAACCCTGAAGTTCTGCTTGCAGACGAGCCAACCGCCGATCTCGATCCTGAAACGGCAGCCTTGATTATCGACAGTCTGGTGCACTTGAAAGAACGCGGATGCACGCTCATTGTTGCCAGCCACGATCCGGCACTCATTGCTGCCATGGATAGAGTTGTGGAGGTCGCCGCATGATCGCAGTGCTTCGCATCATCAAAATCCTCATTGGGGCAGCCCCTTGGGCAATGGCCCGCGGTGCAGCTCTGGCAGTTGTTGTGCTGCTCATGGGTGCGGCCCTTTTGGGCTTGTCTGGTTGGTTCATTACCGCCACAGGTCTTGCAGGGCTTGCCGGTATCGGCATCATGTTTGATGTGTTCAAACCATCAGCCGGTGTGCGCCTGCTCGCATTGGGCCGAACGGCTGCCCGCTATGGCGAGCGCCTTCTGACCCATGACGCTACACTACGGGCATTGGCCGCTCTCCGTGTTGACCTCCTCAAGCGACAAGCACTGAAGAGTGCAAGAGCGCTTTCCAAGCTGCGCGGCGAGGTCACCCTGACGAGAATTATCACTGATGTTGATATTCTGGACGGGTTGGTTCTGCGCCTACTGCTTCCAGTTTCCGCTGCAATCATCACTCACGTAGTTGCCTTCCTCATGCTGGCTTGGCTGGTTGGTAGCACCGTCGCGCTCACAATCGCGCTTGTGTATCTGCCGATCGCTGCGATCATTCTGTGGCATCTTGCTTCACGCACGAACGAACCTTCGCGGGCAGGGGAGGCATGCCAACAGGCCCTGCGACGCGGTGTGATCGATATGATCCGTGATCGCACAGACCTGATCCTGAGCGGCAGACTTGGCCAGCGGGAAGGCGAGCTGCTTGATCTGGACGCCAAGACCAGAGTGGCGCAAAGGCTTCTTGACCATCGCGAGCGGATCGCTGGTATGCAGCTAACCGTTCTGGTTTCATTGGCGACAGCGGCAGCGCTTGTTGCAGGCGGCTATTTGATTGAGCAAGGAGCAGTGAGTGCACCACTTGCTACGATTGGTGTTTTTGTTGCTCTGGCACTTGCAGAGACAATTTTGCCTCTGCGCCGCGGATTTGCAGACCTCGGGCGTATGTTCGGTGCAGCACAGCGCATTTCCGGTGAGCAGCAACATAGTCTTCCTTCCAAGCAAGCGGACACGCATTTAGGCGCAGCCGCTGATGAATGCATTCTGCGCGTAACCAGTAAAACGCTGAGTTTTGAGGTAGGTAGGGGCGCATCGCTTGTGATCACAGGCCCAAGCGGTGCCGGTAAAACCACTTTGCTTATGCAGATTGCTGGGCTTGGTGATGACGCAAGACGGGTTGACCTTAACGGAAGCTGTGTTAGTGAGTGGGGCGAAAACGATCTGAGATCGTTTTTAACGATGGTTCCGCAAAGAAGCGGCCTTATTGCTGGAAGCATTTTCGACAATTTGGCTCTCTCGGGATGCACCGATGAGAGCGACATGTGGCAGGCTCTGCACGCGGTAGAGCTGGCTGATGACATCGAACAAAAAGGTGGCCTGCATACCCGTCTGGGTGAGGCAGGATCCGGCCTCTCGGGAGGTCAGGCAAGGCGCTTGTCACTTGCCCGTGCGATCCTTCGCAGACCACAGGTTTTGTTGCTTGATGAGCCGACAGAAGGTTTGGACGAGGTGACGGCAGAGCGGGTTCTTTATGGAATACGCCAGTTCCTTCCTGATGCCACCATCATTGCAGCAATGCATCGCGGATCAGACCATCCGCTATTCGAACAAAGAGTTCAAATGTTGTGGTGACTTCACCACTATGTGAACAGCTTCAAGCTGTATTTAATGGCCCGCAAGGCTTTGGGTTGATCAATCTCATCTGCTGCGCGCGCCCGTCGTGAGATAATGAAACGATAAAAATAATGAGGGTCTAGAATGGAACTCGATGTCGTAGAGCTGTCGCGCTTACAATTTGCGCTGACAGCTATGTACCACTTCCTGTTTGTTCCGCTCACGCTGGGTTTGTCCATCCTCGTAGCGATCATGGAAACGGTCTATGTAATGACCGGTCGCCCTATCTGGCGGCAGATGACGAAATTCTGGGGCACACTCTTCGGCATCAACTTCGTGCTGGGTGTGGCAACAGGTATTACGATGGAATTCCAGTTCGGTATGAACTGGTCTTACTACAGCCACTACGTAGGCGACGTTTTTGGTGCACCGCTTGCCATTGAAGGCTTGATGGCCTTCTTCCTTGAGGCAACCTTCGTTGGTTTGTTCTTCTTTGGCTGGGACAAGCTTACTAAGGTACAGCACCTTGTTGTTGCTTGGCTTGTTGCCATTGGTTCCAACTTCTCGGCACTCTGGATTTTGATTGCAAACGGCTGGATGCAAAATCCGGTTGGCGCTCAGTTCAATCCAGATACCATGCGTATGGAGATGACCTCGTTCTTCGATGTGGTCTTCAACGAGGTCGCGCAGGCCAAGTTCGTGCATACGGTTTCTGCCGGATATGTAACCGCTGCGGTTTTCGTAATGGGCGTGTCTGCTTGGTACCTGCTTAAGGGCCGCCATCAGGAATTGGCTCGCCGTTCTATCGCGGTTGCAGCATCCTTCGGTTTGGCTTCGGCGTTGTCTGTTGTGGTTCTGGGCGATGAGTCCGGTTACTCCACCACCCACACTCAGAAAATGAAACTGGCAGCAATGGAAGGCATGTGGGAGACCCACCACGCGCCAGCTCCATTCACCGCTGTTGGTTTCCCAGATCAGGAAGCGCGTGAGACCCATTACGCCATCGAAATTCCTTGGATGATGGGCCTTATCGGCACTCGCTCTTTGACCACGGAAATTCCGGGCATCAAAGACCTTGTAGATGTTTCCAAGGAACGTATCCGCTCCGGTATCATCGCATACGACGCGCTGGAGAATATCCGCACGCTTCGTGATCGCGCGCCGGAAGCAATGCGTGAAACCTTTGAAAAGCACAGCAAGGACCTTGGATACGCCTTCTTGCTGAAGCGCTACACCGATAACCCTCGCACTGCTGATGATGCCATGATCGAAAAGGCTGCTTGGGACACAGTTCCTCAGGTGTTCCCGCTCTTCTGGGCTTTCCGCATCATGGTGGGCCTCGGTATGCTCTTCATCATCTTCATGGGCTACTTCTTCTGGCAATCGAGCTTCAAGGGACAGCAGTATCCAAAATGGGCTCTTCGCGCCGCAGTGGCGATGATACCGGCCCCTTGGATTGCAGCAGAACTTGGTTGGTTCGTTGCTGAATATGGCCGCCAGCCGTGGACGGTTGACGGTGTGCTGCCAACAGCACTTTCGGTCAGCCACCTGTCGGTTGGAGATCTTCTGTTCACCCTGTTCGGCTTTGTACTGTTCTATTCGGTGCTCTTCGTGATCGAGGTGGGCCTGATGATCAAATACATCCGCAAAGGGCCGTTTATGGACGTTGAAGAAACGGACGAATGGACAACCCGTCATGAAAGTCGTCTTCGTCGACATGACGGCAAAGGTCCGTTCGCAATCGAGCCAGCGGAGTAAGCGACATGGTACTTTACGAACTTATCTCTTATGACGTTCTTCGTCTTATCTGGTGGCTCCTTCTTGGTGTTCTGTTGATTGGCTTTGCCATGACAGATGGTTTTGACATGGGCGTTGGTGCGCTCCTGCCGTTTGTTGCAAAGACTGACCTTGAACGCCGCGTTGTCATCAATACCGTTGGCCCTGTTTGGGAAGGCAACCAAGTCTGGTTCATTCTTGGCGGCGGCGCGATCTTTGCCGCTTGGCCACCACTCTATGCGGTCAGCTTCTCCGGCTTTTATCTGGCGATGTTTATCGTTCTGGCTGCGCTTATTGTGCGTCCGGTTGCGTTTAAATATCGCTCCAAGCAGCCAAGCGCTCGCTGGCGTAACAACTGGGACTGGGCACTGTTTGCTGGCGGTGCAGTTCCTGCGCTCATCTTCGGTGTGGCTGTCGGCAACGTTCTACAGGGCGTACCGTTCGAGCTGACACCAGAGCTGTTTGCACGCTACGAGGGCTCGGTGTTTGGCAAGCTGTTTGGCCTGCTCAACCCGTTTGCTTTGCTGGCTGGTGTTGTGTCGCTTTCCATGTTGCTCACCCACGGTGCAGCTTGGCTTTCGTTGAAAGCTGAAGGTGAAGTGGCAGCCCGCGCCCGCAAAATTGGCTCTGTAACAGGTCTTGTAACCATGACCGGTTATGCACTGGCTGGCCTGTGGCTTGCCTATGGCATTCAGGGTTATGAACTTGTTGGTCCGGTCATCACAAATGGCCCATCCAACCCGCTGTTCTCCGAAGTTGTGCGCACTGACACTTGGCTAACTGCCTACGCCGCCCGCCCTTGGATCACCATTGCTCCGGCACTTGGTTTCATTGGTATGGCTATGACCGTGCTTGGTCTTCGCAAGGGTAAGGAAGTTTCCACCCTGCTATGGTCCAAGCTGGCAATTCTGGGCGTTATCTCGTCCGTTGGCCTGACCATGTTCCCGTTCATTCTGCCTTCGTCATTGAACCCGACGGCTTCATTGACGGTTTGGGACAGTTCTTCTTCGCATCTGACACTGTTTATCATGCTGGTAAGCACGGCGATCTTTATGCCGATCATTCTTGCTTACACCGCATGGGTCTACAAAGTGCTCTGGGGCAAGGTAACGCCTGAAAGCGTCGAAGAAAACTCGGACACGGTCTACTAAGAGGAGCTATCGGATATGTGGTATTTTGCTTGGCTACTTGGTTTGCCGTTGGCAGCAGTTTTTGCGGTGATGAACGCGATGTGGATCGAAATGCAGCGCGACCGTGAACTGATGGAAGAAGATACAGGGGCAAACAGTTCTTCTTCTGGACGTTAATCCGCGAGGATTTTCGCAGGGCGGTCTCGCGACCGCCCTGCATTTTAGGGAGTGAACTAGAATGTTGAACCGTCGTCGTTTTCTGGGGCTCAGTGCGGCCTGTGGTGCAACTTTAACGTTTAAATCTACGATTGCTAACGCTAAGGTAAATTCGCTCAACACCAAAGCAAAGATAATCATAATCGGTGCGGGGGCTGCCGGTGCTGCCCTTGCCAATCGCTTGCTGCGTCGTTTGACTGGCGCGAAAATCACCGTAATAGACCCACGCAAAAGGCACCTCTATCAGCCGGGGCTTTCGCTGGTTGCTGCCGGTCTTGCCGGGCCGGACTACGTCATTTCCAAAACCACAGACTGGCTGCCAAGCGGGGTAACTCTTCTGGACGAAGCCGTAGCGGAGGTTGACCCTCTGACAAAAACGGTAACCACGCAGAAGGGCCAGACCCTTTCCTATGACTACCTTGTTGTAGCTCCGGGGCTTGTTCTGGACCACGATGCTATCGAGGGCTTTTCACTCGATATGGTGGGCAAAAACGGTATAGGCGCTCTATACGCCGGACCGGAATATGCAGCCAAAACGTGGGAGGCAGCGCAAAAGTTCACCGAGACCGGTGGCACAGGCATTTTCACCCGTCCGGCAACGGAGATGAAATGCGCAGGCGCTCCGCTGAAACACACTTTCCTCATTGATGATATCGCTCGCCGTGCTGGTAACAGTTCCAAGATGAACATGATCTACGCGGCCAACAACAACAGCCTTTTCGGTGTGCCTATCGTCGCCGAGAAGGTGCGTATGCTGTTTGGTGAGCGAGGCATTGAAAGTGTTTATAGCCACGTTTTGAAATCTATAGACGCGGGCAAGAAACGCGCTGTTTTTGATACGCCCGATGGCCAGAAGGAAATGGACTACGACTATCTCCATGTCATCCCGCCGCAGAGGGCACCAGAGTTTGTGCGCCAATCTGGCCTGAGCTGGGAAGAACGCTGGACCGATCAGGGCTGGGTTGAAGTTGACCAGTACACCCTTCGTCATCGCCGCTTCGGCAGCATCTTCGCTGTTGGCGATGTTGCCGGTGTTCCAAAGGGTAAAACCGCAGCCAGCGTAAAGTGGCAGGTGCCTGTTGTTGAAGATCACCTTGTTGCATCCATTGCAGGCAAGGAAGGAACGCAGGCTTACAATGGTTACACATCCTGCCCGATGATCACCCGTATCGGTCAGGCCATGCTCGTTGAGTTTGATTACAAGAACGATCTTGTTCCGTCATTCCCGGGCATCATCGCTCCACTAGAAGAGCTTTGGATTAGCTGGCTTATGAAGACTGTAGCCCTCAAGCCTACCTACAACGCAATGCTGCGCGGTCAGGCTTGATAACGGGGAGGCAAGACAATGAAAGAGCTTACATTCGAAACCCTTATCGCGGTTTTTGACGAAATGTTTGGCGCAAGTCTGTTTTGGGCCTTGGTGGCAATAGCAGGCGCTGTGACGCTTGCTTACATCTACGTTCTTATTCGTGACAGGCATATCAGCTGGAGCAAATTCTTGCTTGCGCAGCTCTCGATGCCATTTGGCGCTGTTGGGGCGGTGCTGTTCCTACAAGCGATCACCCATTCGCAGTTCTCCGATATAGGCGGGCCGATTGATGTCATCGTTCTGCTGGGCGTTGCTGCAGTTGGTGCTGTTGGAATGGCTATCCTCGTTTACACAGTGGATGCGCTGTTTTTCAGAAAGAGCAGCGCGGCGCGGTGATTTGAGCTTCTGCTCAGCATTTAGGAATTGGGGCGGTCCGTGATGGGCCGCCCTTTTCGTTTGTGGTTTAAGTCGTCACAAATT
The DNA here is from genome assembly GCF_009711345.1 of Pseudovibrio flavus. Taxonomy (GTDB): domain Bacteria; phylum Pseudomonadota; class Alphaproteobacteria; order Rhizobiales; family Stappiaceae; genus Pseudovibrio; species Pseudovibrio flavus. The sequence continues at coordinate 32,988 of NZ_SMMA01000059.1, read as the reverse complement.
GGACTGTAACCCTCATATTTACCCTTATGTGCTATTGCGAACTATTCGCATCTGATAATTTTGGCTTAACTACCAGCTGATTAGAGGCCGTTCGGCCTCTTCTTTTTTGCTTAGTTGGTGGGAATGGTTCGCAATAGCAGTCGCAATAACTGGTGGGGTAAATTCCTACTGCCGGCGTTACTGCCTCTGCTGCTTTTGGCAGTATGGGGGGGAGCCTCTGCAGCCGGGTGGACCAATACATTTTTACTCCCGTCACCTTGGGAAGTGCTAGAGGCGGCAAAAGACCTTGGGTCCAAGGGCGCTTTGCAAGAGCACCTTGCCGTGTCTTTCGGCCGAGTGCTCGCTGGCTTTTCCATTTCCGCAAGCTGCGCACTGCTTCTGGCTGCTTGCCATCACTCCATGCCCCGCCTTGAACAGTTCATGAGTGTTCCGCTTGAGGCCATCCGCGTAATTCCCCCGCTTGCAACAGTTCCAGTCCTAATACTCTGGCTTGGTATCGGGGAAGCTTCAAAGCTTGCCATTATCGTTCTTGCAAGCTTCTTCCCTGTGTATCTCAGCACGCGCACAGCCCTGTCGCTGTGTGATCCCAAGCTTATGCAGATGGCGCATACTCTGCGGTTGACCAAGTTGGAACGACTGCGCCTTATCACAGTGCCGCAGATATTGCCGGGAGCTATGACAGGCCTTCGTTTGGGCTTTGGTTATGCATGGCGGGCTCTGGTTGGCGCGGAAATGATCGCCGCAGCCGCTGGCCTTGGCTACCTCATCATCGATAGCGAAGAACTTGCCCGCACGGATCGCGTTTTCGTCGGTATCGCAACCATCGCAATTACGGGCCTGTTGCTGGACGCCATTTTCCGTCGCTTGCTGCCTCAAGATAAGCGTCAGGGCGCTCTGAAAGGAGTGTTTTGATGAAGACTGTCGAGCTTAATGGCGTTTCTAAATCCTATAGCGAAGGACAGCAGGATGAATCCCGCCGCCTGAGCGTTTTAAAATCTGTAGACCTTACTCTTCAGGCGGGAGAGATTACGGTTCTAATTGGCCGTTCCGGCTGCGGAAAAACCACTCTGCTTCATATGCTTGCAGGTCTGTTAGAGCCGGATGCAGGCGTTATAAGCCCTGAAGGCATTGCAGAGCAGTGCGGCGTTGTTTTCCAAGATCACCGCTTGTTGCCGTGGCTGACAGTAGAAGAAAACCTGTCTCTGGCGCTTCGCCATCGCCGCGACTTGGATGCCAGTGAAAAACGCAGACGTGTCCTGCGCGTCCTCAAGCAATTGGGGCTGGAAGCGGCACTGACGAAAATGCCAGCGGCACTTTCCGGCGGTATGGCGCAGCGCGTTGCTTTGGGCAGGGCGCTACTGCTGGAGCCAGAACTGTTCCTTCTTGATGAGCCGTTTGCAGCACTGGATGCGCTTACCCGTTCAGATATGCAGCACCTGTTGCTTCCGCTCACTCAAGAAAAACCGATCACCACCTTGTTCGTTACCCATGATCTTGCAGAGGCGTGCCTCATCGCAGACCGCATTATCGTTATGGATCAGGGCACTATCAGAACAGACATCGCGGTTAGTCAGCCAAAACCGCGAGACCTTTATTCGCCGCAGATGCGCGAGCTTCGCAACACATTGGAGCAAGCGCTCGACATCGGCGCTCCTCATTTGGACGCACCTTCAAACAAATACCGAGATACAGGACAAGATCATGCTTAAGAAGCTCTGGGCCCCATTGGCAGCAGTTGCGTTTGGCCTCACCGCCGCGCCACTTTCTGCAGAACCTCTAAAAGAACTGAACGTTTCCTACGTTACATCGCCGTTCAACCTTCAGGTTATGGTGACCAAGCAGAACGAACTGCTGGAAAAAGAGTTCGAAAAAGACGGCATTAAAATCAACTGGCACGAAATCACATCCGGTCCAAAGCAGGCGCAGGCAATGGCTGCCGGTTCCCTTGACTTCGGTATGGTGATGAACACCACCTCTCTGCTGATCTCCAATGCAGCAGGTAACCCGATCAAGGTTGTTGCTGGCGTTGCACGCCCGTACGACACCTTCGCTCTGGTTTCCGCAGATGATGAAATCCGCAGCTTCGCAGACCTAAAGGGTAAAACCGTTGCTGGTCCAAAAGGCACTGTTCTTCACCAGCTGCTGGTTGCCGGTCTTGAAAAAGAAGGCCTGAGCGAAGCAGACATCAACATGGTGGCAATGCCTCTGCCAAAAGCACGTGTTGCAATGCTTGCCGGCCAGATTGATGCTGCGCTGCTAGCTGCAAGCCTCGTCATCAAGTCTGAAGAAGAAGGCGCGCACGTCGTTGCGACTGCAAAGGGTTTGGTTCGCCCGCTTCTCGTACTGACTTCCCATGAGAAGTTCGTTGAAGAGAACCCAGAGATCGTGGAACGCGTTGTGAAAGTTCATCAAGAAGCAATGGATTGGATCAACGAAAACCCTACCGAGGCTATCGCTCTTGGTGCCGAAGCCTCTGGTATCTCCGTAGCTGATGCTGAGAAACTGGCTGGCTGGGCAAACTTCACCACCAAAATGAACGCTGACGATTTGGCTTCCATGGAAGACGACATGGCGTTCCTCATCAAAAACGAAATGATGCGTGAGAAGGTCGAAATCCCATCTCTTTTCACTGCTGGCGCACTAGAAAACTAAGAGAGTACAATGACTCCACGCTACTATGATGACCGCTCCATCAAGCTGAAAGAGGGTGATCTTCCTCTTTCCTTTACCCGCAACGATTTGATTGCCTACGCAGGCCCAGATCAGATCATTGCAACAGCTTTGATGTTCAACATGTTCAGCTTCGCCTTTGCTAAACTTGCGAAGGAAGGTGAAGTGCTTGAGCGTAACAAGATCAAAGTCCAGCTTGGCTTCCCTGGTCCTGGTGTGAAGGATTGCGTTGAATTGGTATTGCGCGGTCTGACCCGCAACGCCGAGAACGTCACCGCGGTCACGGAAAACCTGCCGGAAGAAGCACCTCTGGCGCTGATCGGTCGTTTTTATTACGAGTTCCAGTACGAAGACCGCCGCATCGCGCTTTGGCCGAAAGACGGCTTCTTCACTGATGAATTCCGTGAAATGGTCATCAAGTTCCAGCCACGCGCCGGTTCTGAGGAAGAGCAGCTGGCTTACCAGCAGTTCAAGTGGGATCTGATTGATCGACTGATGGCTGCCGGTGAAGAAAACGTGTTCCACTGGAAAGAAGTGGCAGCTCACTAAGCGATTTCGGGTGCTTGGGGCTTATGCCTCTGGCACCCGCTCCAGCATGGCAGGCAACTCATTGTGCGCCGCCTTATTACCGCGATATTTCTTCTTTTAGTTCTGTAAAACGACACTCATTTTCTATGTCGTTCATTGGCTTGCCTAGAGGCCGCCCTGCCTTCTAAAGGCTTCGCATTTACACCTTCCCTTAAAACCAGCGCACTGGTAATTGCTCCTGCGTAAGGTTGTTGCTGCCTTTCTGGACCTCAAGCGCCAAAATTAGCGCAGCGCTCGCCCGCAACACTCTCCTTCTAAAAGATCTTGAAAACACTGTTTGGTACTGATAGGTACCAAGCCGAAAGTAGCATGGAGAGATTTGCTTGGTAGCGCCTTCGATGCGCCGGGAACGGCGCGACAGACAACAGCGAAAACAACAAATCATCGACGTGTCGCGAAAGCTCTTTCTGTCTCACGGCTTCGAAAAAACTTCCATCAAGATGATTATCGATGAGGTTGGAGGGTCAAGACGCGACGTCTACGACCTGTTCGGCGGCAAGGAAGATCTTTTCGAAGCAGTGATGCAAGATCTGATCGAAAACGTGAAAGAAGCAGGGGCCTTGGAAAGCCTAGCGAATCCAAGCAGTGATATCTTCAAGGACCTTTATAATCTTGCTTATGGCCTTCTAAATAAACTGCTGGAGGCCAGCTCAATTACGATTATGCGCCAGTTCGTAACCATTGCCGAAACCCATCGCGAGCTTGGTATTCGTGCATATAATAGTGGACCAGCTTCAATTAATCGGGCTCTAGAAGTTTACTTTGAAGCGCGAACCAAAGATGGAACACTGGAATTAGAGGATATTCCTTCAGCCGCACGCATGTTTTTTGATATGGTGAGGGGAGATTTCCAGTTACGAATGCTGCTAACCGGTATTGATAGGTTTGAGGATGAAGAGCTCTCGAGGCACGTTTCCAGAGCTGTCAGATTATTTTTAAAAGGGGCGGAGAGTCGCGCGTAGACCCTGCATCCTAATGAGAACAACAACTATTAACTTCCAGGAAACATAGATGAAAACATCGCTACCACTAAAGAAAATCCCTCAGAACACCCTGTTTGGTGAAGGGGATGTCTTTGTACTCTTTGGCGAACTGTTTGGCCGTGGTTATGCAACTGGCCTTCTGGATCAAGCCAAAGCAGCAGGCATGAAGGTGATCGGTATTACCGTTGGTCGTCCTGATGCTGACAACGCTTTGCGCGCACTGACCGCAGAAGAGTTGGCTGAAGCAGAAGCGAATCTTGGCGGTAAAATCATCAACATTCCACTGCGCGCCGGTTTCGAACTGGACGCGCCAGCCGGTACTGCAACCCCGACCGACCTCGTTAACGAAATGACGCTGGACGGCTGGCAGGAGCACAAGCTGGACTGGGATCATCTGGCGAAATGCCGTGAAATCGGCACCGAGCGTTTCAACACTGCTCTTTCCCAGATCATGGAACAGCTTGATGGCATGATTCCTGAAGGAAAGAACGTTTTCTTCGCACACACCATGGCTGGCGGTATTCCGCGCGCTAAGGTATTTATGGCGATCGCAAACCGCATCTATAAAGGCCGCGGTAAGCGCTACATGCCGTCTCAGGCTTTGGTTGAAAGCGATCTGGGCAAGCTGATCCTGCAGAACTTCGAAGAAGTGACCGCGAACAGCTTTGGCTACCTGCTGCAGGCAAGTAAAGCGCTGCGTGAGCGTATTGAAGCGTCTGGCGGTGAAGTTCGCTACACAGCATATGGCTACCACGGCACTCGCGTGCTCATCGATGATGAATATTGCTGGCAGACCTACACCAATTACACTCAGGGCTTTGCAAAGATGCGCTTGGAAGACCATGCTTCTGAAGCATGGAACAACGGCGTAAAAGCAACCGTGTTCAACTGCCCTGAAATCCGCACCAACTCTTCTGACGTTTTTGCAGGTATCGAGCTTTCTCTTCTGCCTCTGCTGAGCGCTTTGAAGAAAGAAGGCGGCGGCGCTTGGGTTGACGCTCTGTGGCAGCGTTGTCAGGACATGCTGAAAGACGACGTTAGCGTTGAAGCTATTTTGAAGAAGGTAAATGACTATCAGACCGATGCGGTCATGCAGCCATTCTACAACTTCGAAGCATGGCCAATGCCAAACTCCGCTGAACAGGTTGATCTGACTGTTGGTACTTCTCAGGAAATCGTTGAGCTGCACAAAGAACGCAACAAACTGGTGAGCGATGAGCTGAGCCAGCACGTTCTTACTGCAACTGGCATGCTGATCTTCGGTGAAGCAAGCGCTCCAGAAGCTCCGGTTCTGTGGCTGGATCACGATCTGGTTGCACAGCAACTGATTCAGGTGAACGCTAACTAATCTTATAGTTAGCGGGGAACGCCTCTAGCGTTCCCACCGGCATGATAATCGAAGGCCCGAATGCTCCCATTTCTGAGCGTTCGGGCCTTTCTGTTTTATATGCGCTATAACAAGGTGTTCTTTACTTGCTTCCCCTTCCAATTGGCCTCTCTGAGCCTCTCGAAGAAAGAACGCCCATACCCTTCTGAAAACTTAGGAAAACAGCAGTCAAAAATCCGCTTGACCTTCCTGCGACTGGAACCGGTAGAACGTCTTTATCCGAAACTTGAGAACGGCTTTCTTTGCTACCTCCCCTAAAAGGCGGGTGCGCGCTAATGGGCCCAAAATGCTGTCGCTTTGTTTTATTCGGTGCAGCGTATTTTCGAGTTTCAGGACTGTTTGCGAGACACCTATTGGTATTGAGAGAATTATGTTTTCATCGGTTGTTCTTTTTGGCGGCACGGGTGACGTTGGTAAGAGAGTTGTAGAGTTACTCCTCACTCATACAGATTTCGATGTGGTTCTGGTTTCTAGGCGAGGCGGGACTGATACCAAGCGCGTTAAGAAACTGGCGCTGGATCTTAGTGATGCGAAAGCACGAGAGAAAATTCCAACAAATGCAGTCACGGTAAATTTAACAGAGGCAACGCCTCCCAGCCTTCTGGGTACGATTGTGGGCGATGGCGGTACGTTTCTGGATATCTCGGCTTCTCCTCAGTATGTGGCTGCGATTGAAGACGAAGTCGCCGCAGTTGATAGCCTTGGCTCTGGAGTTATCTGTGTCGGAACGGCTCCGGGCTTAAGCACTCTCGTTGCTGCACGCACTGCGCAAGCAGAAGGCGCTGCGTCGGTGGACGTGGGAATTGAGCTGGGTATGGGGCGCCACTACGGCCCTGCTGCTACCGAGTGGTTTTTTGAAAGCGTCGGCTCTTCCTATTCCATCGGAAGAGGAAGCCACATTCAAGCCATCACTTCTGGAAGCCTAAGCCGTTCTTTCCGTTTCGAGGCCAAGGATAAAAGACGGCCTGCTGTTGGAATAGGCTTCCCCGATCAAGGCATCGCCCCTGCTGGTAAATCCGCAACTGTTCGCACGTTCTTGGCGGTTGACCCTTCCTATGTAACCCGCGTGCTCTCTGTTCTATTGAAGCTCGGTTTTGGCCGCCTTTTTGCGAAGTGGTCTAAACCCCTTGCAAAGATTTTGACAAAAACACCAGCCCTTGGCGGTGCGAACTCTCGGATTACCGCGGAGAGCTATTCCGTTTCGGGCGAATTGCTCGGCAAAGGAACATTGAAAGCGGGAGATCAGTCGGATCTGACCGCTGGCATGATCGTCGCAACGCTTCTGGCAATACACTCAGCGCAGCAGCCTAAATATGGGCTGAGAACCGTTGGCGACTTTTTGACGGTAGAAATTGCGCTCGATAGCCTGAGAAAGCTCTTGCCCACAATGAAAATAGAGGCTGAATTTTCTGGCGAAGGTTTAGAGCAGGCAAAGAGTGATTGTTGTAGCCAGCGCGACCAGCCGCAACAGCAGCTTGCTGGCTGATGAGTTAAAACACCCAGTCACGCTTTTCGGTAAAAGAAGCGTGACTGGGATAGTTTTTTGTTCAGTTAAACGGTCCTCGCTCTGCCACGAGCTTGAGAAACTCTGTGCTTCAGAATGGCTGAAAATACGCACCAAGCAGAATTGCCACCATCACGAATTCAACCAGCAGAGGCGGTACGACAGCCTTGTCAAAACCATCTGCAAGAATGCCGACTAAGCGTCCCAGCGCGACTACGCCTAGCAACAAAGCTACAACAACGAATGTTTGGCTGGTGCCCGTAATAAGGCCGTAGGCTAGAAGAGCCACGCTAGTCAGGAATAGACCGCCAATCACAGAGCGAATGGTGTTCAATCCGGCTGCCCCAATCGGTTCCAGCGCGAAGTTTTTAGTCATCTTGCGCGGGGCGAACATGGAAGTTGTACCAAGGCCCAGAAGCATGAGGGTAGCCGCGCCAACGAGAATTTGAAAAAGGGTTTCCATTGAAAAATCTCCAGTTTTGAAATGATTTGAAATTAGGATGCTTGGACGGTGACAATCTGATGAACCGCCAGATTGGCGTTATCTTGAACGAGGGGGTCCCCAAGGGTCGGGAAGAGGGTGGCTTGATCCACCAGTTTGCCAACGGCGGCCTCACCGGCACTTGCGTAAAAAGAGCCACTTTCAAACTTTGGGTCTAACAGCGCATCAACATAGCGTTTTGCGCCATCCTCAATGCCGTGCATCATGCCCAGCATTGGCATAAGCACACCGCCAATATGCTTGAAGAACAGCTTCTTGAGAAACGGCAGATCGTCCATACCATTGGTGCCGGTCGTCCCGCCCGGGCTCATGGTAACAAAGCGCAGGTGAGGGTGCTTGCGAGCCATTGAAGACATCCAAAGAGCAGCAGTCAGCTTAATACCCGCGTATGCTTCCATCGGGTCACTGCTTTCGGTGAAGGTTCTACCGTCCGCCATAGCGCGGAATTCATCGACGGTCGCAGAGCGAAGTGCCGGTCTCGGAACGCCCATTTTGGGTATACCCCGTGCAGCCTCGGAACCTGCGTAAACAACGGTGGAGGTGATCAGCTGTCGCTCCAGCATTTCATCCACCAGCACAACGTGACCCAAAACGTTCACGGCGTAGATGCTTGTCACGCCATGCGTGGTCATCGCATTGGACGATCTGCCTCCCATACCACCGGCATTCAACAGCAGCGCATCAACGGGCTTTTTCATTGCGGCAACAGCACCGCGAACCGAGGATGGGTCAGAGACATCCATCAGGATTATCTCGAAAATGGACCTTTTTGTTTCGCGTTCCAGCGCTGCTTTGGCCGCAAGGGCTTTGTCTTTGCTTCGGCACGCGAGATAGATTTTCTCAATGCTGCTTATACCTGCAAGTTGACGGGCAGCTTCTCGGCCTAGACCTGCATTTGCTCCAGTAATCAAAACGGAATTTACGGGGTTCATCTGAATAACTCTCGAATGGTTGTGTTTGATGCAGAGAACGTACGATGGTTGAATTTTGATGGGTAGATGGGTAAAAATGGACGCTGTGTTTCAAAAATGAACCATCAAAGAGCGGGCCGCATGCACGAAAGTTATTCGTTGAACTGGGACGACTTGAAGTACTTTCTAGCCGTTGCTCGAAGTGGAACCATCAGGGGTGGCGCCAGCAATATCCGCGTAAACCACACAACTCTGGCAAGGCGGATCGAAGTGCTGGAAGAGCGGGTTGGAAGTCGCTTGTTCGACCGCTCAAAAGCGGGGCTGGTGCTGACACAGTTGGGCGAAGATCTGCTGCCTTATGCGCAGAAGGTGGAAGAGGAAATGCATGCAGCATCGCGCGTCATTGTAGGGCGTGATGCTGAACCGCGCGGGACGATATACGTGAGCATGCCACACGGGCTTGCGATGACGTCAATTATGGACGACCTATCAGCGTTTTCTCATCAATATCCGGAGATTGAGCTTAACCTAACGTTCTCTAACTCCATTGCAGATCTCACTCGTCGCGAAGCGGATGTGAGCTTGCGCGTATCAAGCGAAGTTACGCAGGATGTTGTTGGCCGTAAGCTGGTGCAAATGTCTCAGGCTGCCTATTGCTCGCGCCGCTATGCAGAGCAAATAACTGACAATGAGGGAGAAGGCCTGCAGTTTATTGGTTGGCATGAGGCGGAGGAAGCTGTGACCGCGCCTTGGTTACAGTCTAGCTTCTACCCAAAAGCCACGCTTCGTCACCGCGTGTCGGAACTGGTGCCGCTAATAACCCTTGCAGCATCTGGATTGGGGATGGCCTATCTCGCATGTAATCTGGGAGACCGTCATCCAGACCTCATCCGTGCCCCGTTCCAAAAACCGCTGCCCTACAGAAGCCTCTGGCTTCTGCTGCATAGAGACCTGCGCAACACTGCCCGTGTTCGCCTCTTCGTGGACTTTCTAGCCACCCGCATTTCTGCGAGGAAAAACGAGTTTTGGGTGGCTGGCACGGTAACTCTCTAGATAAAAACGGTCTTCAGCGCACAATCAAACAAACTGCCCAGCTGCGTGGCCGGATGCCCATGCCCACTGGAAGTTAAACCCACCTAGATGGCCGGTTACATCAACAACCTCACCAATGAAGTATAGGCCCGGTACGTCTTTCGATTCCATCGTTTTGGAGGAAAGGGCATCTGTATCGACACCGCCGATGGTCACCTCAGCGGTGCGGTAGCCTTCGGTGCCCACTGGTTTGACGTTCCACTCATGAACAAGAGCCGCGATCTTTCTAAAAGCTTTATCGGAATGGTCTGCCAAGCGGCCGCCGAGTTTTTCTTCCTCGGATAGAAACTGAGCAAGGCGTTTTGGTAGCAGCTCTGTTAGGGCTGTGCGGACATCTTGCTTAGGAGACTTACCTCTTGCTTCCTTTAGGGCAGAAAATACATCGCCGTCCGGTAACAGGTTCACGCGGATCGGCTCACCCTCATTCCAGTAAGAAGAGATTTGCAAAATAGACGGACCGGATAAGCCGCGATGGGTGAAAAGCAAACCCTCGCGGAATTTGGTCTTGCCGAAGGTCACCACAGCATCCACCGAAACACCGGACAGGTGCTTGGTCTTTTCCTTCATTTGTTCGCTGAACGTTAGCGGAACCAAAGCTGCGCGAGGCGCAAGTACCGGAAGACCGAACTGTTTGGCAACCTCATAGCCGAAGCCTGTTGCGCCCATCTTTGGAATAGACGGCCCACCAGTGGCGATCACCAAAGACTGGCAGGTGTAGGCGCCTTTCGAGGTCTCTAGATGAAAGCTGCCATCTGCCTGCTTCGAAACAGAGATGATCTTGGTTTCAAGAGATAGCTTTGCGCGAGCCTTTTCCAGCTCGGTCAGTAGCATGTCGATGATGTCTTGCGAGCGGTTGTCGCAAAATAGCTGCCCAAGTGTCTTCTCGTGCCACGGAATGCGGTAGGAGTCGACAAGCTTGATGAAGTCGTGCTGGGTGTAGCGCTTTAGTGCAGAAACGCAGAAACGAGGGTTCTTGCCAAGATAGTTGGCTGGAGAAGCGTGCAGGTTGGTGAAGTTACACCGACCACCGCCAGAAATGCGGATCTTCTCTGCGGGGCGCGCAGCATGGTCCAGTACAAGGACGGACCGTCCACGTTTTCCGGCTTCTATGGCACACATCAAACCAGCGGCGCCAGCGCCAAGCACAATGACATCTCTTTTCTGCATGGCGCACCTTATGAGCAGCTTTGCAGACCTCGTCAATGACGAAGATGAATGTGGCCTTGTTTTGCCTGATTATGGAAGGAGGCGGTTTGACCGCCTCCCACAAACTTCGTTGGTTATACGCCCCAGACTGTCGCGCGGTCCTTGTAGAGCTGGCCTTCAACGTTTTTGGCGTAGAAGGCGGCTTGTCGCATGAACTCGATGTAGGAGTTATGGATGCGCTGGGTTAGCTCATCATCACCCGGATAGGCCGCCAGAATTTCCCGCGTTGCTTCTCCAAGAGCTTCAACAACATCCGGAGGGAAGGCCGAGACCTTCGCGCCCTGTTCTATCATGGCAGTTAGAACACGGGCGTTGTTGTAGCGGAACTCAGCTGTCGTATCTTCTGCTTGTGCCATCGCAGCGTTTGCAAGAATTGTCTGCTGCTGAGCGGTCAGCCCCTCGTAGAAGTCTTTGTTGACGATCATCTCAAGGCCCGCGCCCGGCTCGTGGAAGGCAGGCAAGTAGTAGTAAGGCGCGATGCGATAGAGGCCCAGAGCCATATCGTTCCATGGGCCAACGAACTCGGCTGCATCAACAACGCCAGACTGAAGGGCAGGGTAGATTTCTGGCGGTGGGGTGAGCACCGTACTGACGCCCAACCTGCGCATGATGTCGCCGCCAAGGCCAGCGATGCGCATCTTTAGGCCCACAAGATCGTCAAGCTTCTCGATTGGCTTCTTGAACCAACCACCGGCCTGAGTGCCAGAGTTGCCAGCATAAAACGGCTTTACGCCGAAGGGTGCGTATGCCTCATCCCAGAGCTCTTGTCCGCCGCCGTAGCGTAGCCAGCCGGACTGTTCTGTTGCGTCCAGCCCGTAAGGCATAGCAGTGAAGTACATCGTGGAGCGGATCTGTCCGACCTGATAGTACGGCGCGTTGTGGCCGATCTCTACTGTGCCGGAGGAAACAGCAGAGAAAACCTCGAAGGGAGGAACAATCTCACCGCCCCCATGATAGGCGACCTTTATGGTGCCATCAGACATAGCCTCAATGCGCTTTGCCAAGCGTTCTGCCGATGTGCCAACACCGGGAAACCCTTTTGGAAATGCGCCGACGAGCTTGATCTCGAGATTGCCCGTTGCAATGGCAGGGGAGGCTAAAGTAGCGCCTGTAGCGGCGGCACCAAGGCCTGTCAGAAAAGTTCTACGTTTCACGACTCGCTCCACTCCTGATAATTTTACATAGGAGTTTAGCCGTATTGGTCGATAACTTGAAATAGCAGTCTAGTGAAATACACCTAAAGAGTGTCGTTCTTTAGTGCATCAATCATCCGGTCAAGCTGCTCGGCGGTCTGCTGATCGGAAAGAGGCATCAAGGTAAAGAAGCGCGTTGCGCGTATGCCCTCAACCGCAAAGTATACTGTGCGGGCAAGGTTAGGGTTGTCAGACTCAGCCTCAATGCGCGCAAACAGTTCCTCATTAAACTGGCGGATAGGGTCTAGAACGCTTCCGTCCTCTCCAATAGCAGCGACAATGCCGAGCTTTGGTTTGGATTCTTGAAGAATAACGTCCTTGAGGCTCACCAGCATCGCCCGAGCCAGCTTGTTAGGGTACGGGTCGTCTGCAATCTGCGCTTCAGACTTCTCCATCATGGCTTGCAGTTCACCAACAAACTGCTGGATCATGCCCTTGATAAGCGCGGCTTTGGTGGGGAAGTTGTAAAGCAGTCCGCCCTTGGAAATGCCAGCCTTCTTCGCGACCTCTTCTAAAGAAAACGTAGGCCCGCCATGCTCGCTCACAACCTCAATCGCTGCATTGATAATGCGGTGGCGCGTGGAAGAAGGTTTAGTGTCGCTAGGCAAATGGGCCTCCAAGCCGTTCCGAATTCAAGAGGTTTAGCTAGCTTTGTATTGTCATATTCGGAAATTTTAGAAAAGCTTAGTAGCCACAGGTTGAACAGATAATTCCAATGCTACTGTTAAAAACAGCGATTGCAGCAGGTGTGGAAGCTCTTACCTGCTGCAATGCTTCAATGAAAAACCGGCTATACCAGTTCGATCTGAGTTGCCTGCTTGCCGCGACCACGCTTGTCGTCTTCTGTTTCAAAGGTCAGCGATGCGCCCTCTGTTGGTACTGCTAGAGCTGCCCGCTCAAAGGCGGTGATGTGGACGAAAACGTCTTTGCCGCCATCTTTTGGAGTGATGAAACCGAAACCACGATCGTGGTTGAAAAACTTCAAAGTGCCATTCTGGCGCATTGGAAATGTCCTCTTTCCTAAAAGTGTAGCCTGCAAAGGCAAGCAGATGGTCTGTGAGGACTGTAATCAAATTATGGCAAGCGTACGTCTTCGTGACAGCAATAGCCGGGTATTCAAAACAGCCCGCTGCAAGCAAAAAGCCACAGCTAAGAAAAACTCATAGACCTTAAGCGCAAAGGTGCCTATTTCAGAGATTTTAGGGGAGTTTGATTAATTTAATTAAATCAATAATTTATTGGATAAAAAATGCGTTCATTATTCCTCTGCGTTATCTGGCTCATAACTGTTTTCACAAATGTCCACCTCATAGTAGTGAGTAATTAAAACGAACAGGAATCTAAAATTTGTACGCCCTACTATGTTGGGGGCAAGAGTCTCTCCTGTTCTGTCAGACTAACAGAGCACGCCACAGGCGATGGAAATGCCCTTAACAAGGTGCGTTTCTTTATTTTGGTCTACCAATAATGACGGCTTTAGAGCGCCAACTTTGGCCAATTGGCAGCACTCCAATAATAGGCCCTGTCTGCTTCGCTTCCTAAGGGGAGTGGGCTAGGAGTTTGAGAGTTCTAATGTAAGTCGCGCTTGGTGGAACATGCAGGTGTTGCAATTTTAAATATATATCACGCAACCAATAGTATATCACAAGGTGTTGATTTGTGTGATATTTCTTTTGCCTCATGATGTAAGCCCGCGCTGAGTAGAGGCGTAAATTTTCGTAGATTAGCGATAGTCTTGTGACTTACGGAGCCTGCGACGAAAACTTTTATTGAATATCGTTTTAAGGCGGCGTAATGCCATTTTTTGAACATGATCGAGGTCTAGAAAATCGACATTCCGAATGGAATTGTCGGCCGATATTCATATTGGTAGACCAATAAAAAGAATAAAGCTCACCACAGGAGTTTGGCTCCTGATGCACGTGACCCCATCCATCGAAAGATGGAAAAGAATGAGACCCGGAAAACGGGCGAAAACCCAATGCTTCGGCAGGGGGTGACTAATTTTTATAGATAGCCCTTGGGCTAATCAGTGCATTGGACGGATATCCATTGCCCCAACACTATAGGCCGCGTCCCCTCCCTAGCGGCCTGGATATCTGTCCCGTGTTAGGCACCGAAGAACCTCCCTCTTCGGTGCCTGTTTTTTTTATCTAAATCAATGATGTTTCTGTCGGACGGGCCTGCCCGCTGTGTCTACTTGGAAAGATGCGCGTCTATCGCGAGCGCAGCAGCACGGGCGGTTGCGAACACCCCTTGCAGCAAGTAGCCGCCGGTCGGTGCTTCCCAATCCATCATCTCGCCCGCTACGAAGTAGCCTTGCAACTTCTTGAGCATGAAGTTTGCTTCAATTTCCTCCCAGCACACGCCGCCCGCAGATGAGATGGAGCGTTCCAGAGGCTTGGCACCTGTAACGGTAAGAGTGAGGGATTTAATGCGCTGCGCAATGTCTTTTGCATCGGTTGGAAGAGGTCCAGCTTCTCGTAAAAGTGCGATAGCCACCGGAGACAAACCGGTGGCCTTGCGCAGATGATTGCTCAAGGACTGCTTGCCTTTTGGCTTTGATAGGCGGCGGCTGAGTTCATCCAGAGAGAGGTCTGGTCGAAGATCAAGAATAATTTCGGTGCTGCCGTTCTGTTCCAAGCAATTGCGAATGCTTGATGACAGGGCATAGATTGCATTCCCCTCAAGTCCCGTCGGGTCCACCATGGCTTCGCCCTTAACGGTTTTGTCATTGTGGGCAAGCGCTATGCGCTTAAGAGGCTGGCCAGCAAAGCGCTCTTGGAAAAACGGCGAGAACTGAATATCAAATCCGCAGTTTGCTGGACGGAATTTGGCGATACTTATGCCTTTGGCTTCCAACATGGGGACCCATGCAGCATCAGAGCCCAGCTTTGCCCAACTTGCCCCGCCAAGCCCAAGAAACACAGCATCCGCTGCAATGGCTTTGCGGTTACCATCAGTATCTTGCAGGACCGGAGCGCCGTCCTCATTAATAGCGACCCAGCGCACTCGGGTTTCAAGTTTGACGCCCAAGGAAGTCAGGCGCTGTAGCCATGCTCTAACAAGTGGTGATGCTTTGAAGCTTTCAGGGAAAACGCGGCCGCTTGAACCAACAAACGTTGGTTGCCCCAAACCGTGGCACCACTCCCGCAATGCCTGCGGCGGAAAGGTCGAAATTGCGCTCAGTAGCTGCTCGTTCTGGGGCTCATATCGCTTAAGAAAAGCGTCTAGCGGTTCGCTATGGGTAAGGTTTAGCCCGCCACGGCCAGCCATAAGAAATTTGCGGGCAGGGGAGGGCATATGCTCGTAAATAGTGACAGCATATCCGTGTGCGCCAAGAATTTCGGCTGCAAATAGACCAGCAGGTCCCGCTCCAATAATGGCAACTTCCCTAGGCATTACTCAGGCTCTCGTTATTTGATAGCCTCTCATACCAAGCTTTTCAGCAATTGCACGCGCAAAACTCCCCACCGCTAAAAACAGAAAAGCGCTCTCCCTGATAGGCAGCCTCACTGTTGGGTGGTGAGAGTGCGAAAATCAAACTGTTCCTCGGCTTTGGCACTAGCGGTTCTGGCAAAGGCTTTTCCATCAGCGTCAAACAGATGACAGTGCTCCTCAGGAAACTGAATGCGTATCGCACTGCCAGCAGCAAGGGTGGTGTCACCGCGTCCTTGAATAGTAAGCATCTCGCCAGTACTGAGCGGAGCGTAGAGGAAGTGACTTTCGCCGAGCTCCTCAATCACCTCCAAAGGTAGTTCAAGGCTACTGTTTTGATCTACTAAGATGTGCTCGGGGCGAATGCCCACCGTAACTGCGCTGCCAACCGCAGCGCCACTACTATCTACGCCTACAGTGATCACAGGGCCTGCATCGAGCTTAACTGTGGTGGTCTGGCTTCCCGCTTCCATCAGTGTGCCGCGCATGAAGTTCATCTTTGGCGAGCCAATAAAACCGGCAACGAATTTGTTGCAAGGCTTGTGGTAGAGCTCAAGCGGTGCGCCAACCTGTTCGATCCGCCCTGCTGATAGAACAACAATCCTGTCTGCCAGTGTCATCGCTTCCACTTGGTCATGGGTCACGTACACCATTGTTGCACCCATCTCGCGGTGGAGCTTGGCAATCTCGATGCGCATTTGAACGCGCAGCGCTGCATCAAGATTGGATAGGGGTTCATCAAAAAGGAAAACCCGGGGGTTGCGAACAATGGCTCTGCCGATGGCGACGCGCTGTCTTTGTCCGCCCGATAGCTGCTTAGGCTTTCGCTCCAGCAGGTCCGTTAGCTCCAGAACCTTTGCAACTTCATGAACCTTCTCCTTGATCTCCTGCTTGGAGTGGCGGGAAAGTTGAAGCCCGAACGACATGTTCTGGAAGACGCTCATATGCGGGTAGAGCGCATAAGACTGGAAGACCATGGCAATCTGACGGTCTTTCGGAGAGCGGTTATTCACCACTTCGCCGCCGATCAGTATGTCGCCACCGCTGATGTCCTCAAGGCCTGCAATCAAGCGCAGAAGTGTTGATTTTCCGCAGCCGGACGGGCCAACGAAAACAACCAGCTCCCCTTGGTTTATGACTAGGTCAACACCGTGAATAACAGCAGTTTTGCCGAAGGATTTTTTGACAGATCGAAGTGTTACGTCAGCCATTTTTCCCATCCTCCGGCTGTATGAAGAAGGCGGCCTGCCAAGCAGAAAGCATCAGCGACGTGCCATCATGGGACGAAGCAAAGCCATCAGCAGAAAGATGACGCCAATTTGTGTAAGGCGCGGGGAGCGGAAGAGTTACCGCATCTGAGGAAATGTTGAAGACACAGAGTATTGTTTGCCCTTCATGGCTGCGGGTAAGAGCAAGCACCCCGGCGTCTAGGTCAACGAAATGCGAGCTACCTTTGACGAGAGCCGTCTGCTGCCTGCGCCATTTAAGAAACGCCGAGGAGCGGTTAAGGGCGCTGCTAGGTTCCCGCTGCTGGCGCTCTGCATTCATGGCAATGTGTTCTGGTGCTACTGGAAGCCAAGGTGTAGCCGTAGAGAAGCCGCCATTGGCGGTATCATCCCATGCCATAGGTGTGCGGCAACCATCGCGGCCCTTGAATTCTGGCCAGAATTCAATGCCATACGGGTCCTGCAAATGCTCGAATGGCACATCCACCTCGGTAAAGCCAAGTTCCTCGCCTTGATAAATGCAAGGTGACCCACGAAGGCAGGTGTTCACCGCCAGCAGCAGCGGCGCAGCGAGGGCTTTATCTGTCCCCTCCGGCAATCTCGACATAGTTCGTACAACGTCATGGTTCGACATTGCCCAGCTCGGCCAGCCAGTCTCGACAATTCTCTCAAGCTTGCCAACCTTGCTTCGAATGTAATCCGGGGTCGGTTCATTGACCAACAGGTCGAAGGAGTAGGCCATATGAAGCCGTGTTCCCTGCTCGGTATACTGAGCAATGAGGGCCGCACTTTCATCATCCGCGCCGATTTCACCAACAGTGGTGCGGTCTTCATATTCCTCCATCAGCGCTCTCAGACGTTCCAGAAACGCGATGTTTTCCGGTCTGGATTTGTCATAAATGTGCTGCTGGAAAGAGTAGGGGTTGTTAGGCCGCGCAGAAGAAAGCTCCATGTCAGGAGAAAGAGGCGGATTGTCCCTTAGCTCCTTGTCATGGAAGTAAAAATTGGCGGTATCCAAGCGGAAGCCATCAATGCCGAGGTCCAACCAGAAACGTGTTTCCTCCAGCACCGCGTCTTGCACCTCAGCATTATGGAAATTGAGGTCTGGCTGACTGCGAAGGAAGTTGTGCAGGTAATACTGCATGCGCCGCGTATCCCACTGCCAAGCAGATCCGCCGAAGACTGAAAGCCAGTTGTTTGGCGGCGTCCCGTCTGGTTTTGCGTCCGCCCACACGTACCAATCTGCTTTGGGGTTGTCCTTGCTTTGGCGGCTCTGGGTAAACCAAGCGTGCTGATCGGAGGTGTGCGAGATCACCTGATCCATCAACACACGAAGCCCTAGTTCGTGGGCCTTATCGATCAAAACCTTGATGTCATCCAGTGTGCCGAACATTGGATCGACCTGACGATAATCGGATACGTCATAGCCGAAGTCGTCCATTGGTGATTTCATGAAAGGTGAAATCCAGATGGCATCAACGCCTAGATCCGCAATGTAGGGCAGGCGCTCGGTAATACCCGGAATGTCGCCAATACCATCGCCGTTGCTGTCAGCAAAAGAGCGAGGGTAGATCTGGTAGATAACCGCGCCGCGCCACCAGTCTGGATCGCGCTTCAGGCCGCTTGCTTCCTTGGTTTCTTCGACAATATCTAAAGTGGTCATAAAGCTATCCTTTAACGGCGCCTGCGGTCAGGCCAGCCACAATCTTTCGCTGGAAAATGAGAACAAGAACGACAATCGGCACTGTAACGGTAACCGATGCAGCCATAATGCGGCCCCACGGCAGCTCGAACTCGCTAGCGCCCGAAAGCAATGCAATAGCAACCGGAACGGTGCGCACTTCGTTTGAAAGGGTGAAGGTGAGCGCAAACAAAAACTCGTTCCATGCGCCGATGAAGGTCAGTAGGCCGGTTGTAACGAGGGCAGGCCACATAAGCGGAAGAAAGACCCGCCAGATGATTGTGAAGGACGAGGCCCCGTCAACAATTGCAGCTTCCTCCAGTTCCTTCGGTATTTCACGCATGAAGGTGGTAAGCACCCAAACCGTGAACGGCAGCATCAAAACCGTGTTGGGAATGATCAGGCCGGTCAGGCTATTGTAGACGCCAAGTGAGCGGATAAGCTCGAACATGCCGGATAGGATCGCGACCTGCGGAAACATGGAGACGCTGAGAATGGTCATCAGCATCAACCCACGGCCCTTAAATGGAATGCGTGCTAGGGCGTAAGAGGCTGTCACCGCAATTGCTAGAGAGATAACAACGACCGACGTTGCAACGATCACCGAGTTCAAAATGTTGGTGCCGAAGGGCTGTTCGACGAAAATGCCGGTATAGTTGTCCCAATTGAAGGATGTCGGTAAAAGCGAGGTGCTGAATAACTCTGAGCCAGACCTGAACGAGGTAATAATCGCGTAGTAAAACGGAAAAACAGCGGCAAAGACGATCACTAAGACCAGTGAGTAGAAGAGGCTGTTTTTAACTAGCTGTTTCATCGCTCACCCTCCCCATCAAAGCGCAGTTTTCCGGCAATGAGAGTAATGACGGTCATGAACGCGACGATCATAAACAGAAGGGTTGCCGCCGCCGAGCCGTACCCCATCTCCTGAAAATCAATGAGTTGCTGCTTGGTGTAGACAGACATGGACATGGTGTCCGTGGAATTGGATGTCAGAACGTAGATGAGGTCGAAAATACGCAGTGCATCCAGCGCCCTAAACACAACTGCCACAACAATAGCAGGGCGAAGAAGCGGCAGAGTTACACGAAAGAACACGCGAACCGGACCGACGCCATCGACCTTCGCTGCCTCGTAAATGTCGTTGGGCAGCATTTGAAGGCCAGCGAGAATAAGCAGCGCCATAAACGGCGTTGTCTTCCAAACATCAACGATAATAACGGCCCACATTGCCGTGTCAGGGTTGGCGGTCCACGCTATCGGCGTATCAATGATACCAAGCGTCATCAGCGCCGCGTTGATTACGCCAAATTGGTCATGAAGCATCCAGCCCCACATGCGGGCAGAAACGATAGTTGGGATGGCCCAAGGGATAAGCACTGCGGTTCTTACAAGGCCACGGCCTTTGAAGTTGGCGTGCAGAACAAGGGCAATGACAAGGCCGAAGACAGTTTCCAGCGCAACCGAAACAACGGTGAAGTACAGGGTGTTTCCGACAGCGTTCCACCATTCAGGGTCAACAAGTAACCCATAGGCTTCTCCGTCATAAACGGCATAGAAATTCTCAAAGCCGATGAACTGGCTCTGCGAAAGGTCGGAGAGGTTGGCATCGGTAAAACCAAGCCAGAAAGTTCGTGCCAGCGGCCACGCAGCCACAACAGCCAGCGCAATAAGCATAGGGCTAAGAAAGAGCCATGCAGCGCGTATGCGAGCTGTCGTTAACTGGGAGCGGTTTCCGCCTGCGCCGACTTGTTCACCACTTGAAAGTGCAAGAGCCATCGGGGCGTCCTTAACCTGACAAAAGCAACGGGAAAACGGAGGGCCCCAACAACGAGGCCCTCCGCTTTGTGGTCGTTACCAGCCTTTACGCTTGATGCGCTTCAGGTCTTTTTCCAGCTTGGAAAGGGAGGCTTCAGCCGAAACCTTTCCAGAAAGAACGCTGTGAGCCGCATTGTAAAAGGCATTGGAAACCTTGTTATAATTGGCTCCCGTTGCGCGGGATGGGCGTGCAACTGCATTAGTGAACGTGTCTTTTAGCTCTCCCATGAACGGGTTCGCTGCCAGAATGTCTGGATCGTTGTAGAGAGAAACAATCGTCGGGTTATATGAGCCCTCTATAGCGCGGCGCTTCTGCTCGTCTTTGCGGGTGAGCCACATAACAAGATCAGCCGCTGCATCAGGGTTTTTGGAGTATTTGGAGACAGCAAGCTGCCAGCCACCAAGAGCGCCGGTTGGTTTGCCCTCTTCCCCGCCTTTAGGCAGAGCCATCACGCCTACCTTATCCTTCACCGGAGAATCTGCGCCCTGCGCCAGGGACCAAGCATAAGGCCAGTTGCGCATGAATACCGCGTTGCCAGACTGGAATACGCCGCGAGCATCTTCTTCCTGATAGTTCAGCACGCCTTCTGGTGCGATGGTGCCGATCCAGCTCGCGGCCATATCAAGGGCTTTGGCAGCCTTCGGGTTGTTGATGGTGATGTCGCCTTCAGGGTTTACAATCGCCCCGCCGCCGAAACTATCAACCCATTCAATGGCATCACAGGTCAGGCCTTCATAGGCTTTTGCCTGAAAAACAAAGCCCCACATCTTGTCGTTGCCACCTGCGCGCTCTTTGTCCTGAACGTCTTGGGCAATGCTTGCCAGATCGCTCCATGTCTCAGGCTGAGAATGGCCGTGCTTTTCTAGCAGGTCTTTGCGGTAGTACAGCAAACCGGCGTCGGTGTAGGAAGGCATGGCTACCAGCTTGCCCTCATAGGTGTTGTTTTCAATGATCGGCTGGAAGTGATCATTCTCTGCGCCGTTGGAATAAGGCTTGAGATCAATAAGGTGGTTACCCAGAATTCCCGGCCAGATCACATCTACCTGAAAGACATCGATATCGTCCGAACCAGAGCCAAGGATCTGTTGGAAGAGTGCCAGCTGCTCAGTCGCAGAAGAGGGAACCGAAACCACCTTAACCGTGTTGCCCGTATTCTTTTCCCACTCTGCTACAGCAGACTTGCAAAGCTCTTGTCCCTTACCGACAGAGCCACAGGTGATGGTAACTTCAGCTGCTGAAGCGACGCCGCCGAAGCCGCCCAAAAGAAATGCCGAAGTGAGTAATACACTTTTGAATTTCACAGAATTGCCCTCCTACTGATCCTGCAAAAGCGACCCATAACGTCCTCCCGAACCGCTTGCAGGTTTCCCTCCCCGCGTTGTGCAGGCAAAAGCGACCAAGTTTCCAAAGCGCTTTGGAAGATAAGCCTGACTCAGTATTTTCACAGAGTCAAGGCTCGTGTTGGAATGCCGGTATTGACCAAGAGGTTCGGCTGAAAATGGCTATTATCCAACAGTTCCGTTCTTTGTGTGAACTAAGGGTATTTACTTTGATTTCTCAAAGCGCTTTAAATTCCCATGGGTTTATTGGTGGGCAATCCGCAGGAACTGAAAGTTGGAAGATACATGTCCTTGAAGAAGTTGGCGGAGCACCTTGGCCTTTCCCAAACAACAGTTAGTCGGGCGCTCAATGGCTACAGCGATGTTTCCAAAGAAACACGAGAACGGGTGTCTATTGCTGCGAAAGAGTTGGGGTACAGGCCCAATGAAAGCGCTCGGCGTCTGGCGACTGGACGGTCCAATATTATCGGTGTCGCGTTTCCGACAGACGAGAACAAACTCGTAGACCCGCACTTTACGGAGTTTCTTTCCGGCTTGGCTGAACGAGCTGCGGAGCATGACTATGATGTCTTGTTAAGCGCCACAAAGGGAGATGACTGGAAAGGGCTGAAACGCGTTGTTTCCAGCCGTACGGTCGATCTGGTGGTTCTGCCCAGTGTCGATGTCAGCGGGGAGCAGATCAGTCTGGTTAAGTCGCTGGACATTCCCTTCGTCGTTCATGGTCGAGTGAAGGACCGAAACGACTATGCCTTCTTGGACATAGACAACTACCAAGTTTTTTATCAGCCAACCAAAATGCTCATTGATCTAGGGCATAAAAACATCGCGATACTAAATGGCCCCCGCAACCGCAATTACACGAACGAGCGTCTGCGAGGCTGGCAAGATGCCTTGGCTGAAATAGGGATAGAGGCTCCTGCCGGTTACGATGCTCATGCCCGCATGACTGAAGCTGAGGGCTTTGCCATGGCCATGGAGCTGCTTTCACGGCCGGATCGCCCAACCGCGCTTGTCTGCTCCAGTACACTTTTAGCATCAGGGGCTTATCGCGCTTGCAGTCAATTGCAGTTGGTGGTCGGAAGAGATGTTTCCATTACGGCCCATGATGATGAGCTGCCCTTTCTATCCGCGATGTCTTTTGACCCGCCTTTGGCTGTTACGCGCTCCTCTATTAGAGCGGCAGGCCGCGAAGTTGCTTCTATCGTCAACCGGTACCTTCTTGGTGAGAGCTGGCAGAGCCTGCAAACCATATGGCAGGCAGAGCTTGTTTACCGTGCTTCCGTAGCTCCCCTGAAAGCCTCTTGAATGAAGGGGATTCAATCCTTCAAGCTTCAACTTCCGTAGGATTGTCATAGAAGCAATCAGGTGAAACCATCGCGCCAACTTGAATGCGGGCCTATGGCCCGCCTGATTGCCTTGACCTAGGGAGGGGACAATGGCTGCGATTATTGGGTGGGCGCACACGCCTTTCGGAAAACTGGTTGATGAAACCGTCGAGTCGCTGGTGACAAAAGTTGCACGCGAAGCAATTGCTGACGCGGGCCTTGAAGCCAAAGATATCGACGAGATCTACCTCGGCCACTTCAACGCTGGTTTCTCCAAGCAGGAATTCACCGCAAGTCTTGTTCTTCAGGCTAGCGATGACCTCCGCTTCAAGCCGGTTACTCGCGTAGAGAACGCCTGTGCTACTGGTTCTGCCGCTATTCATCAGGCTGTTAAGTCCATTGAGGCAAAGCAGGCGCGTCGCGTTCTAGTGGTTGGCGTTGAGCAGATGACCACGACTCCGGGCCGCGAAGTTGGCGAGAACCTTCTCAAGGCATCGTACTTGCCAGAAGATGGCGATACTCCTGCTGGTTTTGCTGGCGTATTCGGCAAGATCGCAGGTCTTTACTTTGATAAGTACGGCGACAACACCGAAGCCCTTGCCCATATTGCTGCCAAGAACCATTTGAACGGCGTCGACAATCCATACGCTCAGATGCGCAAAGACCTTGGTGTAGATTTCTGCCGCGCTGAGAGTGAGAAGAACCCGTTCGTCGCGGGTCCTTTGAAGCGTACCGACTGTTCTCTGGTTTCAGACGGTGCTGCAGCGGTTGTTATCACCGATACCCAGTCTGCACTTTCTGCCAAGAAGGCCGTAGCTTTCCGCTCGCTCGCACATGTGCAGGACTTCCTGCCGATGTCCAAGCGTGATGTGCTGAAGTTTGATGGTTGCCGCGTTGCTTGGGGTCAAGCTCTTGATAAGGCAAACCTTTCCGTCCATGATCTCAGCCTCGTTGAAACCCACGACTGCTTCACCATTGCTGAGCTGATTGAGTATGAAGCGATGGGGCTGACTGCGGAAGGTAAAGGCGCTGACGCTATTCTGGAAGGCTGGACGCTGAAGAACGGCAAGCTGCCTGTAAACCCATCTGGCGGCTTGAAAGCAAAGGGCCATCCTATTGGCGCAACTGGCGTTTCCATGCATGCTCTCTGCGCAATGCAGTTGACGGGAACTGCTGGCGGCATTCAGGTTCCAGGTGCTGAGCTTGCAGGTATCTTCAATATGGGCGGCGCTGTTGTTGCCAACTACGTCTCCATTTTGCAGCGCATTCGATAAAAGCTACTGCAACTGAGCAGCAGCCAATAACGATATTTCTATGAAGACGGGCCTGTAGGTAACTGCAGGCCCGTTTTTGCATTGACGCAACCGCAGATGGATTGCTCTTCTTTAAAGGAGACTGTCGGGCGAAAATCCAAGTCAATCCAGTGCGATCTTTTAATTTAGCATTGCTAAGAAGCGACCATCTGTAGAAACGGAATCCTTTTCTAAGCTCCTTTTGAGCTTTGAAACGCCGTACCCCGAAACTACCTCGGAAAACTACTAGGATTACTCTGATGAATTTGGATCAGAGGGTAAGGCTATGTCGGCGAAGGCAGAGGGTAATCGCAATAATGAAGGAAAGCTTGCCGTTTTCCCGACCTTCAGCAAGGTAGCCGGACGTCCCGTCGTTGTCGTAGGCGATGGAGATGAGGCTGCTGCAAAGGTTCGCCTTCTAAGTGAAACGCAAGCGCACATCATTGTCGTCTCTCAGGAGCCGGAAGAAGCGCTGCTTGAAGCGATTGATAAAGCCTCTGCCGATCTGAAAGCTGAAGTATTTCAACCACACCTTCTAAAAGATGCTGCTTTGGTATTCGCTGCAAGCGGAGATCTGGAGCAAGACACGCGAGTGGTTGAGGCGGGAAGAGCTGCAGGTATTCCAAGCAATGCTGTAGATAGGCCGGAACTCTGCGATTTTTATGTAGGGGCACTGGTAAATCGCGCGCCTGTCGCTGTTGCCATTACATCAACGGGCGTTGGGCCTGTTTACGCAAGGCATATCCGCGCCAAGATTGAGGCGATGCTTCCGCTTGAAGCAGGCAAACTCGCTTCCCTTGCCGAAAGCTTCCGCGAGACGGTTATGAAGCTGCTGCCAACTGGTAAGGAACGGCGGGTTTTCTGGGCGCGGTTCTTCTCCGGAAGCGTTGCAGCCAACGCACTGGCAGGGAACGAGCAGGGTGCGCGAAAAAACGCGCAGCGGCTCCTTAATGGCCCGCTTTTGGCTCAAAATGGCTATGTGTGGCTCATAGGGGCAGGTCCGGGCGCAGAAGACCTTCTTACACTGCGCGCACAGCGCGTTCTGCAAGAGGCGGATGTCATCTTCTACGATGCATTGGTTCCCGATGCTGTTGTGTCTATGGGGCGCCGGGATGCAGAGCGTATTCGCGTTGGGAAACGCAAGGGACATCATTCAGCCTCCCAAGCCGAGATTAATGAGCTCATCGTGGAGAGCGCAAAGAAAGGCCTTCAGGTTGTCCGGCTCAAAGCAGGTGACCCGATGGTCTTTGGCAGAGCAGGCGAAGAGCTTGATGCGCTTTCCCGTGAAGGCATCGCGCATGAGGTTGTTCCCGGTATTACCGCAGCTTTTGCAGCGGCTGCTTCTACCAAGCTACCACTAACGCTAAGAGGCGTTGCTTCCAGCCTTGTGTTTGCAACTGGGCACGATCAACACGGCCAGACATTGCCAGATTGGGCGCACCTCACTTTAAACGGAGCAACCACAGCCGTTTACATGGGTAGGAGTGTTGCAGGCAAGGTTGCTTCTCAGCTGCATGATGCAGGCCTTTCCCTCACTACGCCGGTAATGGCTGTTGAAAGCGCCAGCCAGAAAACCGAGCAGGTCTTTGCCGGAACACTTTCTGATCTGGGAGAGTTTGCAGCACGCGATGATGTGAGCGGACCTGTCCTTATCGTGATTGGTGAAACTGTCGCCTATGCCGATACCCAAAGCGCAAAGCCGCTATCCCCTTTCAAAGATACGCAGATGAAAGCCGTCGCCGCGGCGTGAGGAGGAAATCAATGAAAGTAATTACCGCCAATCGCCTGCTTGATGGTGAAGTTGTCTGGCTTGGCCCAAACGGAAACTGGGTTGAGGTTCTCACTCGAGCTGAAATTCTGGAAGAGCCTTCTCACGTTGAAGATGCACTGAAGACAGCGGAGCACTCGGAAAAGGCTCAGGAAGTCGTTGGAGCCTATGAGATTGATGTGGTGCGAGATGAAGGCCGCATCCTTCCTGCCAAGCTTAAAGAAATGATCAGAGCTGCTGGCCCAACCACAAAGCCGGATCTCGGTAAGCAAGCCCGCGCTTCTTGAATATAGATGCCCATTAGGAAACGGATCGCCCATGTATCGCTATGATGAATTCGACCAGGACTTCGTGGAGCAACGCGTCGAGCAGTTCAAAAATCAGGTGGAGCGCAGGCTAAAGGGAGAGCTGAGCGAGGACGAGTTCAAGCCTTTGCGGCTTATGAACGGGCTTTACCTTCAGCTCCACGCCTACATGCTTCGCGTTGCCATTCCATACGGTACGCTCAATGGCAAACAGATGCGCAAGCTTGCTGAAATTGCCCGCAGTTACGATAGGGGCTATGCGCATTTCACAACGCGTCAGAACATCCAGTTCAACTGGCCAAAGCTCTCCGATACGCCCAAAATTCTGGAAGAGCTGGCATCTGTCGAAATGCACGCGATCCAGACATCCGGCAACTGCATAAGAAACGTGACTGCAGACCATTTTGCAGGTGCTGCGGAAGATGAGTACGCTGACCCACGCGTTTATGCCGAGATACTGCGCCAGTGGTCCTCTTTGCATCCTGAGTTCACGTTCCTGCCGCGCAAGTTCAAGATTGCCATCACTGGTGCGGACCATGACCGTGCAGCAGTGCAGGTGCACGACATCGGCTTGCAGCTAAACCAGAACGAAGATGGCGAGCGCGGCTTTCGCGTCTTTGTAGGCGGAGGGCTTGGCCGCACGCCTATGATTGGCCGTAAGCTTCGCGAGTTTTTACCGGAGCAGGATTTGCTGTCCTACTGTGAAGCCATTCTGCGGGTCTATAACCTGCATGGGCGCAGAGACAACAAGTACAAGGCACGCATCAAAATTCTGGTTCACGAGAGTGGAGAGGACACGATCCGCAATGAGGTAGAGGCCGAGTTTCTCAAAGTTAAAAACGGCTTTTTGAACCTTCCATTGGAAGAGATCGAGCGCATCAACGCTTACTTTGCTCCGCCGGTATTTGAGGATCTGCCTGAAACGGAAAGTGCCTTTGAAGCAGCAAAGGCCGAGAGTAGAGAGCTGGCCAACTTTGCAAAGAGGAATCTAAACCCGCACAAAGCAAAGGGATACACCAGCCTTACCATATCTCTAAAGCCGATTGGCGGCGCTCCGGGTGATGCAACGGCTGAGCAGATGGAAGTCATTGCCGATCTTGCAGAGCGCTTTGCCTATGATGAAATTCGCGTCTCTCATGAGCAGAACATCGTTTTCCCTCATGTGGAGCTGAGAGATGTACCGCTTATCTTCAAAATTCTTGCAGCCAATGGACTGGGAGAGGCGAACGCTGGGCTGATCTCCGATAGCATTGCTTGCCCGGGGCTTGATTACTGCGCCTTGGCGAACGCACGGTCCATTCCTGTTGCTCAAGAAATCTCCGAGCGCTTTGCTTCGCTTGAGCGCCAGCACGATATTGGTGATCTGAAGCTGAAGATATCGGGCTGCATCAATGCCTGTGGCCATCATCATGTAGGCCATATCGGCATCTTGGGCGTGGACCGGAAGGGTGAGGAACTCTACCAGATCACCATCGGTGGTTCGGCAGATGAAAACACCTCCATCGGCAAGATATTGGGACGGGGATTTCCCGCCGATAAAGTGGTCGATGCGGTTGAAACGCTCGTGGATACTTATCTAGACATCCGCGCAAATAAGGCCGAGGCATTCATCGATACCTATCGGCGTGTGGGGGATGCTCCGTTTAAGGAGGCGCTCTATGGCTCGGGGTAACAACGCGGTGCGGGCCTTGAACCATGAGGACGCTCTTCCCTTGGAAGCCGCCGCCTATGACGAACTCTATGGCCGAACAGGGCCTATGAGTATCCTGCGTACCAGTATTGAAGACCTGTTTGTTGATGGCATTGTCATGGTCTCAAGCTTTGGAGCGGACTCTGCCGTCTTGCTGCACATGGTCTCGCAGATCGATAAGGCAACACCTGTTGTTTTTGTCGATACCGGCAAGCACTTCGGCGAGACGCGTTTCTATAGAGATCAGCTCATCAAGCATCTAGGTCTCACCGGCGTTCGCTCGGTTATGCCGGAGTCGGCCCATTTGGTGTCGCAGGACCCGAAGGGCGATCTTTGGCTGAGAGATAGTGACCAGTGCTGCCACATAAGAAAGGTTCTGCCGCTTGATGCCGCGCTTGATGGATACTCCGCATGGATATCTGGCCGAAAGCGCCATCAAGCAGACACGCGCAAGAGCTTGCCGTGGTTCGAGGCAGATGGGCCGCGCATCAAGGTCAATCCGCTAGCTGATTGGGATGCTGCGCAGGTTCTTGCTTACGCCAGAGAAAACAAACTACCGCCGCATCCTTTGGTGGCTCAAGGCTACCCTTCCATTGGCTGCATGCCTTGCACCGACAAAGTGGCGGAGGGAGAAGACCCACGCGCTGGGCGTTGGCGCGGAAAAGGCAAAACCGAGTGCGGTATCCACCTCCCAAGTCACGGAAAGCAAATTGATGGCAGCGGAATTTGATTTGAAGGTGAAAGGAAAGAGCATGGCCTCCACCGTATTCAAAAACGGACAAGTAACCGAAGAAGAGTGGGTTACCGTTTCACCGGACGAACCTTTGCCTGCGGGAAAGGCAATCGTCGTCTCGTTCACTGACTTCCTTGCGGATGCAAAGCGATTTCTGGAAAGCTCTAGCAAGATTGGCGTTGCTCTAGCGCCTGCAGATGACGCGAAAGAGCTGGAGCCATACCTGAATGGTCTGTCGCTGGTTGCTGTTGATTTTCCGCAGTTCACGGACGGGCGCGGCTTTTCATCTGCCCGTGTATTGCGTGAACAACTGGGCTTTGAAGGAGAGATCAGAGCAACAGGAGCTTTCATTCTCGATCAAGTATCCATGTTGAAACGCTGCGGAGTGGACAGTTTTGCGCCGTCAAATGAGGTTGTTCTTCGTGGGCTATTAGAAGGCTCTGGCATGGAAGTGACGCTGTATTCTCAGCCGTCCATTTCCCCTAGCGAGCAAGCCGTAAAAGGTAGGCCGTGGTTGCGCCGCGAAACAGCTGCGTAATCAGCGCAGCGGAACTTTCAAAACCCGTATGCAACTATATGTTTAGCCGTTGAAAACTTTAGTAATTTACAATTGCGTCACAGGATTGGCTCCGCTAGCATCGCCTCAAGTTGAAGTCGGGGGAGAGTTAAATGGGCGACGACGTTAAGATACAGGGCGTTTCTGGTCAGGATGTTTTCTATACATTTGTTGACGGAAAGCAGGCAAAAGCCAGCTGTGAGGAATGGATAGACGTTGTATGCCCGTCGGATGCTAAGAAATTTGCTAGTATTCCAAGATGCGGAGCTTCTGACGTTGGACGGGCAGTAACTGCTGCAAGGCGTGCTTTCGAGACGGGAGAGTGGCCAAAGACTACATCGGTGGAGCGTGGGCGGCTGTTAACGCGCCTTTCTCAGGCAATCGAAGCGCACAAGGACGAGTTGGCCGCGCTGGAAGCCCGCGATACCGGCAAGCCGGTTATGCAGGGTGTTGCAGATGTAAGAGCAGCGGTGCGTTACTTCGAGTTTTACGGCGGAGCTGCAGACAAGGTTACTGGTGAAACCCTTCCATCGTTTGTTGATGATGTAACCACCGTGACCATCCGCGAGCCGCATGGCGTTGTCGGGGCAGTCATTCCGTGGAACTACCCGATCCAGATCTTCTCCCGCGTTGCCGGTGCTGCACTTGCGATGGGAAACACCTTGGTGATCAAGCCAAGTGAAGATGCTTGCCTTTCTGTTATTCGCGTCGCCGAGCTTGCCAAGGAAGTTGGTTTCCCAGACGGCGTACTTAACATCGTCACCGGATACGGCGACGAGGCAGGCGCTGCTCTTGCGCATAATCCGGGTTTGGATTTCATCACCTTCACAGGTTCGCCACAGGTCGGAACAATTATCCAGTCAGCAGCTGCCAAAAACCATATTGGCTGCACGTTGGAGCTGGGCGGTAAGTCTCCGCAAATCCTCTTTGAGGATGCAGATCTCGATAAGGCCATTCCTGTTATTTGCGATGCCCTTACCCGTAATGGCGGGCAAACATGCTCTGCTGGTAGCCGCGTTCTGGTTCATAAATCATTGTGGGATGAAGTCGCCTCCCGTCTTCGGGCGAAATTCCGCGCACTTGTTACTGGTCCGCATGAGCATGACCTTGATATTGGCGCACTCATCAACCCGGCACAGGCGCGGCGGGTAGAAAACTTCTGCTCGCAAGCAGCTAAAGACGGTATTCCGCTGATCGCAGAAGGCACAATTGCGCCGGATGCTCCGGAAGATGGCTTCTACTGCGCAGCACGCCTTTATGGCCCAGTACCGATTGATCACCCTCTTGCGCAAGATGAAGTGTTTGGTCCGGTCCTCTCACTTATTCCGTTCGAGGGAGAAGAAGAGGCGATCCAGATCGCAAATGGTACCCCTTACGGGCTTGTTGCCGGTGTGTGGACCGCAAACTTCGGCCGTGCCATGCGCGTTGCCAAGGCAGTACGGGCCGGTCAGGTGTTTGTGAATGCCTATGGCGCAGGGGGCGGCGTAGAGTTTCCGTTCGGCGGTTTCAAAAAGTCGGGTCATGGCCGCGAGAAGGGCTTTGAAGCACTCAAAGACTTCTCCGCATTGAAGACACTGGTTTTGAAACACGACTAACGCGCTGGAAGGGGAGGCAAGCACATGATGCGTTTAAAAGGAAAGACAGCCATTGTAACCGGCGCGGGCTCTGGCTTTGGTGAAGGTATTGCCAAAACGTTCGCCGACGAAGGCGCTTTTGTCGTCGTTGCTGATATCGACGGGGATGCTGCAAAGCGCTGCGCCGAGGAAATTGGCGAGCAGGCCGTCGCTGTAGCCGTTGACGTTACCAAGATGGACGATGTGAAGGAGATGGTCGCTGCCGCTCTTCATGCGACTGGCCGCATTGATGTTCTGGTTAACAATGCAGGCTACACACACAACAACAGCGATATGCTGCACGTAGATGAGAAGACCTTCGACCGTATTCTCGACGTGAATGCCAAGGCCATTTATCTGTCTGCGATGATCGCGGTGCCGGAAATGGATAGCAGAGGTGGCGGCGTCATAATCAACACCGCATCGACTGCCGGTCTGCGCCCGCGTCCGGGGCTGACTTGGTACAATGCATCCAAGGGATGGGTGATTACCGCGACTAAATCCATGGCGGTGGAGCTGGCTCCGAAAAACATTCGCGTTAACGCACTTTGTCCGGTCGCAGGGCAAACCGGTATGCTTCATCAGTTCTTGGGTGAGGATACACCGGAAAAGCGTGACCTTTTCCGTTCAACGGTTCCACTCGGCCGTTTCTCGACGCCGCAGGATATCGCCAACGCAGCTCTATGGCTGGCCTCTGATGAAGCTTCGTTCATCACCGGTGTAGCGCTGGAAGTAGATGGCGGGCGCTGTATCTAAATCGCATTCCCGAGGAGCTAAAGCCTTCTCGGGAGTACGCACTGATCTGTAATGATATTAGGCCGCAATAATCCTGTTGCGGCCGCTTTCTTTTGCCTCGTAAAGACAGCGGTCTGCTGTTCTAAGGCCATCAGAAAGTGTTGCCTCGCGCCCTGCAGATAAGCCAACGCTGATGGTGGAGGTCAGAACCTCGTTGTCCATTCCCGGGACGGTTACAGGCAAGGAGCTGCGAAGCTCGGAGAGGAAAAAGCGAGCTGTCTGCGCATCGATAGACGGCAGAGCGACGCAGAACTCGTCACCACCAATCCGCACAGCGACCCCGCCTTCAGGTAGGAGGTCGATAATGCGGTTCGCTACTGCTTTGATCAGAAGATCGCCAGTGGCGTGACCAAAGTGATCGTTGATCTGCTTAAACCGGTCAATGTCGATCATTGCATAGCGGATCGGCTCGCCGTTCTGAATGAGTTCATCGTGCATTTTCTCGATGTTCTCATGCAGATAACGCCGGTTAAACAGGCCGGTCATCGGATCACGGTTCGCAAGTTCTGTTAGCCTGCGAATATGCTCGATATTATCAAGGTTCTGCGATACGCGAAGGATCAACTCTTCAGGCGTACAGGACTTTGTCATGAAGTCATTTGCACCGGATTTCAGATACTTAGCGGTGAGCTCAGGGCATGGACCTTCTGCAATCCCGATAACAGCAAGATTATGCAAGCCACGACGCTTGCGGATTCTGGTCAGCGTTTCAAAGCCATCACGATCCGGCAGAGTGTGGCCCAGAATGAGCATCTGGATATCTTCGTTCCTGTCCAGCATTTTCAAAGTCTCGTCACTCGTTGAAGTCGTGGTGACATTGAGACGGTAGCGCTCCAAGCGCTCTTTCAAGACAGTACGATGAGCCGCAGAGCCATCCGCGATCAGCACACGGGTACGAGCGTTCTTTTCAACGCGCTTAACCAGATCGCCGAGATAGCTCAGGCTCGCAGGTGAATCTTTGAGAATATAATCGACGATGCCCTTGCCAAGGATCGTACCACGCGTGGTTTCATCAAAACGGCCGGAAAACACAATGGTCGGCAAACCGGCTTCAATGGTCAAATCCACCACTTCGCCATTTGGCGCGTCTGGCAAAGTCAAATCAACAAGAGCAAGAAATGGCCTTGTTGGTGTCGTCTCTAGAAATGTTTTTGCCTCTGCGAAGTTACGGGCCAGTTCAACATTTTTGAACCCGGCCTTCTCCAGCTCGCCACACATAATTCTGGCAAAAAAGCTGGCGTCTTCAACAAGCAGTATCTTTAAATCTGGTCTGTCAGTCATGGCTACTAAAAACTGCCCACCTTTGTGACATTCCCAATACACAACCGTCCGGGAGTCATGTTTCGATTCCCGGACAGTACCCTTTAGATACTA
>NZ_SMMA01000062.1 GCF_009711345.1 Pseudovibrio flavus | reverse complement strand
TGTGGATGCAGCTGATGCATTGCCGGGACAGGATTCCAGCGGTTTCTTCGGTGATATCAAAGTGAATCTCAACGTTGTCGATAGCCGCAATCCGGGAGAAACGGTCACCAACTCAAAGACTGTTTCCGTCGAGGTTGATATCGATGTGGAAGCGGTCAACGATCCGTCCACTCTGCCAAATCCTGTGGCGGTTTCGGAAGCAACCGTTGATGCAGCAGGCGGCTGGCTGGAAATTCCGCTCTCGCCTGCAAATCCAGATATGGATGGCTCAGAAACAATCGAGAGCCTTGCCATCTTCGGTATTCCGAAGGGTGTTGTTGTCTTCTATGAAGACGGTGGCGGCAATCTGGTGCCTGCAAAGCTCATTCGTGTAGAGCCGGGTAACGGCACAACAGATTGGGTGCTTGAGGGCGGCCAGTGGTCTACTGCGGTTCTGCGCGGAATTCCTGAGCACTTCTCCGGTGTTGTTACAGCTGATCCTGTAACGGGCGAGCTGATGCGCAGTACGGATGGCTCGACCAACATCACCGCACAGGTCCTGACGCGTGAGTTCAACGATAATGAGACCGGACAAACCAACACCGGCCCGCTCGTTATCGAGGTAACGCCTTCCGTTGATGGCGGAAACCCGAACCAGACCTACAACATTCTTGAGGATACAGCGTTCAATCCGGGTATTGATGGCAACCTCATCGATAAGAGCGATGACTCGCCAGAAGAACTGGTCGGTAATGTCATCATCAGTCTGGATAGCGGACTGCCAACATCGTTCGGCGTGGAAGCACGTTTCTTCATTGGTGATCCAGCTGGTGGTGGTACAGAGATCTTCCCTGATGTGAACGGTGACATGGTCATCGATTCCGCTGATATCAGCGATTTCTTTGTTGTTCCGCCAAAGGATAGCAACGAAGACTTCACACTCGGTATTGAATACACGGTGCGTGAGGCGACTGACCCGACAGGGCCAACGAAGACCGAAAACGGCACGCTGACCATCAACGTGAAGGGCGTTGCAGACACTCCGACCATCACCGTGCCTGCTGGTGGAGCCTCTGAAGCCTACACCGGTGATGATAGCGGCGCATTCCTGCTGGATACGTCCGTTTTGGGACCAGATGGTGCAGCAACACGCCTTGGCGGCATGATGCAGGAAATCATGCCGGACGGTATCAACTTCGATGGCTCGGAGAACCTGTTCTTCGTAATTACGGGTGACAGCTTGTCGACAGTTGCGCCGGGCGGCGGCTTGAATACCGGTACGCCAAGCGTGAGCTTCCAGAACGGGGTTGATACAGGTGCAGGAGCGATCATTGTTTCAGCCGCCGACATCGGAAATCTGGAGTTTGTTCCGGTCAACGTGAACGGACAAACCGATTATCAGTTCACGCTGACAGCAATTGTGGTTGAAGATGATGAGATGATCCCGAGTGGTTCATCGCTCACCGATGCTGCAGCTCTTGAAGGCGTTGCCATTGCGCAGGCAGACTTTTACGTACAAGTGACGGATGCCGGTGGCGGCGGTGGCGGAGACGGCTGTGATATCGATGATCTGCCTGATCCACCAGATGTCACCATCTCGCCAATCGTCGGCGTTGAAGATCAAGAAGCCATGTTCACGTTGACGCTGAACAACTATGGCGGTGATTTCTCCAACATACCGAACGGTGGTTCTATCCAGATCACAGGTATTCCGAATGGTTCGCTGGTTCGTGCAGAGCCTGCCGATGCAATCTCTTATAACCCTGTCACGGGAACCTATTTCGTGAACACGGCTATTGTGGATGCATCGACCGAGTTCTTTGTCACCTACCCAGAGCACGTTTCCAGCGCGAACACACCGTTTGACGGTTTGGATGAGTTCTCGGTGACCTCGTTGTCGCTGGACGCAGATTGCGGCTTCTCCAACAGCGTTGAGCAGGTGACAACGGTTTACATTGAGCCTGTAGCAGATGCGCCGAAGGTGAATGTATCTTCCGCTGGCGGACTGGAAGACAACACCATTCCGTTCTCCATCGGTGTCGCCCTTGTTGATCCGGGTGAAACCATAGCAGCGACCTTGGAAGTCACCATTGATGCAAGTCTTGGCGTCATTGCCGATGCTGGCGGCACACCTCTGACGCCTGTGAGTTCGGCAGGAGGAGTTCTGACTTATGAAGTGCCGAGCGGCACCGCAAGCCTGAACCTCATTCCGACAACCCATCTGCACGGCGATATTCCGATCAATGTGAAAGCAACATCGGTAGAGCCGAATGGTGATACAGCCTCAACGACTGCAACAGTGGTGGTTGGTGTTGAAGCCATTGCTGATACGGGTTTGGTGGATGTTGACATCTCCTTGCCAACTGGCAATGACAATGGCGATATTCTGCCATTAGTGACGACGCTGGAAGACGTTGATATCCTGCTTGAGAGTGTGATTTCGACTTCGACGCCAGATACGGACGGTTCTGAGGTCTATAACATTACGATCTCGGGCATTCCGGACTTCCTGACTGTCAACGTTGGTACAGATAACGGTCTGGACGGAAACGGCTTGCGCAGTTTCACCCTCACTCCAGCAGAGTACAGTCAGCTGAAAATCGGTCTGGTGGATGAAAATGCTCGGACGCCGGATAGTCTGGATGCGACTTTGCCAGATCAGGTGCGGCTCACCTTGGAAGTGAACACGCTTGAACTTTCCAATGGCGACACAAACTTCGGCATTGGAGACTTCCTGTTCAAGGTACTGCCAGATGCAGATGTTCCAACTGTGAGTGTCTCTGATACCTCAACAACCGAAGACATGGCTGTTGCCTTGAGTATTTCCGGTGCGGTCACTGACCCGCACGAGGAAATCGCAGAGTTCATCATTCGTGATGTTCCTGCTGGTGGCCAGATTCTGGTGGACGGGATTGCCGTTGCGACTGGTCCTGCAGAAGCAACCATTGATGCAGCGGATATCGGCAAGGTTAGCTTCCTTCCGCCGCCAGATGCTTCAGGTGACTTCACGCTGAAAGTGGTCTCTGTTTCTTCCGAGCCAACTGTTGCAGATCAAAATGCAGCGAACGCGACAGAAGAATCCCTGCCTGCAGACCTTGTGGTTTCTGTTGCACCAGCACCGGATATCGACCTGTCTGCATCGGCTCAGGATGTGGCCCAAACAGGTCAGCCTATTCTGGTAGATATCGATGTTTCGGCAGCGGTTACCGACAGTGTTGGCCCAGTTGCAGAAACGCTGGATGAAGTGACGATCAGCTTTAATGGTCTGCCAAGCGGCACAACGTTTAACGTTGGCACGTTGAACCCTGATGGGGATACGCTGACAGTCTCGCGCAGTGCCTTTGGTAGTGAGCAGGCGTTTATTACAGCGCTCGCCACCATTATGGCGACACTGCCGGGTGACTTCTTCGGCGATATCACAGCTCAGGCGCAAGCAATGAGCAGTGAAGGCCAAAGTGCCCCGTTCAACTTCGGCTTCAACGTCAACGGCCAGCCGACTTCTGCTTCGCCGCTGACGCTTGATAGGGAAGATGTGGGCGAGTTCACCTTGAGCGAAGCCGATCTGCTTAGCACCTACAGTGATCCGGATGGCGATATGATGAGCGTTTCCAACGTTCAGACTACATCCCCTGATGCAATGATTGTTGCAGGACCTGCCCCAGGCACTTGGGTTGTGACCGTCAACGATGGGTTTGAGGGCGACATTCCTCTGACCTATACTGTGACCGATGACGCCGGTGTGCCGGCAATGGCGGCTGCAATGGCAACCGTGAGCGTCGATAACCGCGTTGAGCTGCAAATGGCTGATACAGGCATCGACCAGCAGGTAACAGATGGCGTCACAGGCGATCTGCTCGATGATGTTACCGGTACAGCCGGCACATACAACGTCGCCGAAGGTACAGGTAACAATGATGTCGTCGAAGTTGATGGCACCCGCGATTACGAAGAGGTTGAAGAAATCAGCACCTTGAGTGGTCAGGATCTAGTTGATCTGTCTCAGGCAGCTCGCGGCTTCACTGTAGACCTTGGCGAAGGCAACGACTTTGCCATCGGCTCCAACGCAGCGGATATCCTGAAAGGCGGCGGCGGTGCTGACCGTCTTGATGGCGGCGCAGGCGCAAACACCCTTGAAGGCGGCAGCGGTGCAGATACGTTTGTTATCTCCTCGACAGACGCTATCGACTTTATCGCCGACTACAGCTCCGCTGATGGAGATGTGGTAGATCTGACAGCGCTGTTTGATGTGGCCGGAAGCGTCAACGATTACGTCCAGTACGACAACGCCACTGGTAACTTGAGTGTTGATGTAGATGGTTCGTCGAACGGCCAGAACTTTGCGGTCTCGGCCACACTCGGCATGATGCCAGCGACGGTGACGATCAATATCGACGATGGCTCAAGTGAAAGTCAGGTAACAATCTAACCCTACTAAAAGTCCCGCGATCTCTCTGGTACACTTGGAGGTCGCGGGATAATCCCGTCTCTTCCCAAAATCAGGTCAGGCTGTTCAGGACGTCTTTATCTCTGATGATACCCAGAGGCTTTTCATCCTTGATAACAAGGATAGGGCCCTTGTCAGCCTCCAGCAGCTTTACAACGTCAGCCAGCGGCATCTCAGGTGAGCAAGTCAGCGTCACTTCAGACGCATCACCAGATAGCTCGGACATGATATCTTGAGCCTTGAGAACGGTGAGCGGATTCATATGACCGATGAAGTCGCGCACGTAGTTATCTGCCGGTGCACGGATGATCTGTGAAGCGGTTCCGATCTGGATGACGCGGCCACCTTCCATAATCGCAATTCTGGAACCGATTTTCGCAGCTTCATCCAGATTGTGGCTCACGAACAAAATCGTCTTTTTGAGCTTTGACTGAAGCTCAAGCAGTTCATCTTGAAGGCGGCTGCGGATCAAAGGATCAAGAGCGGAAAACGGTTCATCCATCAGCAGGATCGGGGCATTCGTTGCAAAGGCGCGGGCAAGGCCCACACGCTGCTGCATGCCGCCAGAAAGCTCTTCTACGCTTTTGTCCGCCCAGTCTGTAAGACCAACCAGTTCGAGCTGCTGATCAACGCGTTCGCGGCGTTCGCGAGCAGGAATGCCTGCGAGCTCAAGGCCAAAGCCCACATTGTCTCGCACTGTACGCCATGGCAACAGCGCAAACTGCTGGAATACCATGGTGACACGGTTACGGCGCAGCCAGCGCAGATCCTCGCTAGAGCATTTGGACGGATTGATGACTTTGCCATCAACATAATGCTCGACTTTGCCTCGGGTGACTTTGTTCAAGCCATTGGCAGAGCGCAGAAGGCTGGATTTGCCGGAGCCGGAAAGGCCCATCAAAACGATGACTTCACCCTGCTGAACATCAAAATTCGCACCAGCAACACCAACGGTCTGGCCGGTTTCCTCTCTAATAGAACGACGGCTCTCGCCTTTGTCGATAAGCGGCAGCGCTTTCTTCGGCTTGTCACCGAATACGATATCGACGTTCTTGAAGGAAAGGATGGGTCCGTTCACGATGGCTTGCCCTTTTTGCGGCGGATCGGACGGAACAGCCGGTCGAGAATAATTGCAATAAGTACGATGGCAACGCCTACTTCAAAGCCCTGCGAAATATTCATCGTATTGAGGGCACGTAGCGTTGGCACGCCAAGACCATCAGCACCTACGAGCGCAGCAATCACTACCATGCTCAGGGAAAGCATGATCGCCTGCGTTAGGCCTGCCATGATGTTAGGCAAGGCGTACGGCAGTTCGATTTTGGTAAGGCGCTGCCAAGGCGTTGCACCAAAGGCTTCACCAGCTTCCAGCAAATGCTTTGGCGTTGAAGAAATGCCGAGCTGAGTGAGGCGGATCGGAGAGGGAAGCGCAAACACCACTGTCGATACAAGGCCCGGTACCATGCCCAAGCCGAACAACACCAGCGCCGGAATGAGATACACAAAGGTCGGCACGGTCTGCATGAGATCCAGAACAGGGCGGATCCACTCGTAGAACTTGGGCCGGTGGGCGCAAAACACACCAACAGGCACACCAATGACCATGCAGATTGCGGTTGCTGTAAGCACAAGCGCAAGCGTCTCTGTCGTTTCGCGCCACAGACCTTGGTTGATGATGAACAGCATGCCCAGCAGAACGAACGCCGTCAGGCGATAGCTTCTGCGCAGGTAGAAAGATAGCGCTGAGAACAACGCAACCATTACCAGCGGGGGTGGGCCTTGTAGCAGCCACATCACCCCATCAATGATTGTTTCAAGGCCAACGGAAATACCGTCGAAGAAGCCTTCTGCGTTGTCTGTTAACCAGTCGACGCCTGCACGGGCCCACTCTCCCGCAGGCAGTTTATGATCGGTCAGCCAGTTCAACGGATGCTCCTGTCGCCTCGTTAGCGCTATCAGTTTCGGGAATTCAATTTAGATCAAGTGCTGCTTTTACGGCAGTTAGACCATTTTGACCAGAACTTGTGGTAACGCCTTCGAGCCATTCCTCAAGAATATCGGGGTTCTTTTGCAGCCATGCCTTAGCTGCATCCTCCGGCTTTTGTTTATCGTTCAAAATTGCGCCCATAATTTCGTTTTCGAGCTGCAATGTGAATTCAAGATTATTTAGGAAATTCCCGATGTTAGGGCACTCTTGCGTGTAACCTGCACGCACGTTGGTACGCACCTCAGCACCGCCCAAATTAGGGCCGAAATACTTGTCTCCGCCTTCAAGATAACGCAGCTTGAAGTTGGAGTTCATTGGGTGCGGTTCCCAGCCAAGGAACACTATGTCGCGCTCGCGGCGGATTGCGCGGGAAACCTGAGACAGCATACCGGCTTCAGAAGATTCACGCAGTTCAAAATCGGCAAGGCCGAAATCACCCGCGTTGATCATGTCGAGGATCTGCTTATTGCCATCGTTGCCAGCTTCCAGACCAAAAATCTCCTGATCCAGATCATCTGAGAATTTGGCGATGTCTTCAAAGGTTTTGATGCCGCGCTCATAAGTATAGTCAGGTACGGCGAGGGTGTATTTCGCGCCGGAAAGGTTGGTACGCAGAGTTTCAACGCTACCATCAGCTTCAAATGGAGCAATATAAGACTCCATGGTTGGCATCCAGTTGCCAAGGAAGATATCGATATCTTTATTTTTCAGGGATGCATACGTTACAGGAACGGAAAGAAGCTTAACCTGAGTATCGTACCCTAGTGCTTCTAGTATAATCGTTGCCGTTGCTGTAGTTGCTGTAATATCTGTCCAGCCTACATCAGCGAACCTTACGGTCTTGCAGGATTTGGATTCTTCGGCATGTGCGTGAGTTGCAATTAGTCCAAGAGATGCGCTGGACATAATTGCGCTGATAGCAAGTGTTGTGATCTTCATTATTCCCCCCTCCCTGTAGGGGGTTGGTGTTCGATGGGCTTATATTGTGTTGTTCTCAAGGGCTGCATATCAAAAATCGAGACAACTTCAAAGTCTTGCCGGTTGCCATGCCACTACAAAAACCCATAATCTACTTCTGACCCTGCTGGAAATACCTAGCAAGAACGCCATTTTATTCACTGGTTGCGCCTAAGTGACCGGTTCCATTGGCTGAAAGGGCGCTGTAATGTGCCGCACCCGACCAAAGCGGAAGGGTTGCCGACAACAAGAATAATGAAAGGCGAGCCGAGGAATGTCCGGGGAGCTTTCCCGAATTGGAAAACTGCTGATCGAAGGCTGGCGCGAGAACTTCTGGCGACTGACTTTCGTGCATGGTGCGTTTGTCGTGCTTGGTATCGGTGTATTTTCGCCGCTGCTGGCAGGTTTGCGCTCTTGGCTTTTGTATGTCTCGGGTGTTCCGGTCGTTGCTAACTACGAAATCCTCTCGTTCGTTCTGAGCCCTGTTGGGCTGCTCGTCACTTTCGTGCTGGCAAGCTTATTTACGCTTATCTTCTTGCTGGAGCAGGCGACACTGCTCTTCGTTCTGGGCCGTAGTGATAAGTCCATCATCAGTGCTGGCGCCGGCCTGCTGAATACGCTTATCCGCTTGCCAAGGTTGATAGAATACGCCGGGCACCTCACCATCCGCCTTGCCATTGTTAGCATACCGGGAATGGCCGTCATCGTGGCGGCGTACATGGTGTTTTTGCAAAGCTACGACATCAATTACTACCTGCAGGAGCAACCGTGGCAGTTCTGGGCGGCACTTGTTACGGCCATGTTCGGCGCCATCGCAGGCGGGTATTACGCTCTGCGCCACTTGGTTGGCTGGGGCCTGTCGCTGGCCTTGGTCGTTATTCGATACAACCGGCCCTCTAGCGCGTTTCCGCGAAGCCGCTTTCTCACCCGCCCTCTCATAAATGGCTTTTTAGCTGCAACAACCATTTGGCTGGTTGGCGACTTGGTGTTGAGTGCGGGCCTTTTGATTGGCGTTGAGGGGATCGGCTCTCTCTTTATCTCTTTTTCAGGCGATAGCCTGCCACGCTTGGAAATCACCCTCAGTATCTTGGCGCTGCTGGCAGCGCTTGGCGGTTTCTTTGTTTCCATCTGCATTGTTGGCAGTCTGGCAATCTTGCAAAAAGCAGCGCTATTTATCACAGACGGTAAGGACCACCCATTCGAAGAAGCGCCTGAACTGGATGAACGAGAGGTCAAGAAACGTGGTTTGTCGCCGCTTCGGATACTCGGGTTTCTAGCGCTCGGCAGTTCTGTTGCAGCCTTTTCCGGTGGTGTGATTGTCTCCCTCGATGAAGATGTGCACCCCGTTATGGTGATCGCCCATCGCGGTGCATCCCAAAAGGCACCAGAAAACACCATGGCAGCGATCAATCAAGCCGTTGCGGATGGTGCTGACTATGTGGAAGTGGATGCGCAGCTCACAGCCGATGGGCAGGTTGTTCTGATCCACGACCGTGACCTGATGCGCCTTTCCTATAACAGTGATTTCATCAGCTCCATGACCCTTGAAGAGCTACGAAACGTTGATATGGGAAGCTGGTTTGACCCTGCTTTCAGTGAAGAGCAGATCCCTACATTGGAAGAGGCGCTACAAGCGGTAAAAGGCAAAGCCAAGCTGCTGATTGAATTGAAGTACTATCCTAGCAGTCCTCGGGGCCTTGAAGAGAAAATCGTCAATATCGTAGAAGCCAATGGCATGCAGAATGACGTTGCGGTTATGTCTTTGGACAGAGGCGCGCTAAGGCTTTTCAGAGAATTGGCGCCGGGCTGGGATAACGGTGTGGTCACAGCAACATTCCTTGGCAACCTTGTTGATGTACCTGTCGATTTCTTTGCTGTAAGCCCGTCTGTTGCTGTGCCAAACTTCGTTAGCCGCGCCCGCAAACAAGACAAGCAGGTTTATGTTTGGACTGTTAACGATCCGGTTATGATGATGCGGTACATCGCCATGGGCGTTGATGGCATTATCACCGACGTTCCAGAACTTGCGCGCTCGATTATTGAGGAGCATGCGAAAATGACGTCGCTAGAGCGGTTGCTTTGGCAAACCTCTGTCCTATATGAGTTCAACCTCAGATAAATTTTTAATAAAGAAACAAATAACAATAGATGACACTTCTCGCCAAAATCCTTTTAGCTGCCGTTCTTGCTTTGCCGATTTCAATCATGTCCGTTTCCAGCTCAGAGCTGGAGGATGTGCTGGTGCTTGAAAGCGCGCAGATCGATCTGCTGGTTAAGCACATGAGCAGCTCTGAGGAAAAACGGGAGATGGTGCGGGCAATTCTAGAAGATGCCCGTGTTGATCATAGCCGTATGGCTATTTTGCAGCAGGAAGAGGCGTTGGAAGCTGGTGAAGCTGCCGCCGCTGCTTCTACGACTCCAGAAGAAGAAATTGAAAACAAGGAGCTGGAGCTGCGGGCAAAGGAAGCCTACGACGACCTGCGCGCAATTTTGAGCGAAGCCGAGTACGAAGAGCTCATCAAGCTGGCAACGGTTATTCAGTCTCTGGAGCAGAGCGAGCCGAAATAAGGGCTACTCTTCTTCCTCGTCATCATCAGTCACAAGATCAATTGCGCCGCCCACAGCAGCGCCGCCCACCTTTGCTGTGGTGACAACTGCTGTACTGGCTACAGATAGCGCAGCTCCTGTTACTGCTACCGCAGCGCATCCGCTTAAAAGGGTGAGTGCAGCCAGAGCTGCCAAAATTCTACAAATCGAATTCAAGGGATATCTCTAATAAAACTACTTAGTGGTGCAGCCTAGAGAGTAAATCCTTTCAATTTTCTTAGGGTGTCGTTTACGCAGCAAGGTCTTGGTTGCAGATAACCAGCTCAGTGCCGCTTGTGTTTAGGCAATCGACAATGGCTGATGGCGGCGCATGATCGACAAATACCTTGGAAACATCAGTAATCCAGCCACCGCGCACATGG
The DNA here is from genome assembly GCF_009711345.1 of Pseudovibrio flavus. Taxonomy (GTDB): domain Bacteria; phylum Pseudomonadota; class Alphaproteobacteria; order Rhizobiales; family Stappiaceae; genus Pseudovibrio; species Pseudovibrio flavus. The sequence continues at coordinate 298,852 of NZ_SMMA01000062.1, read as the reverse complement.
GCCTGTCTGCCAAACTTGGAGCTATCCAGCACCAGAAAAGCCTCACGGCAGTTTTTTAATATCGCCGTTCGTGCGGCCACTTCTTCCTCATGAAAGTCGAGCAGCGTGCCGTCTGAATCTACGCCTGCAACACCGAAAATACCGATATCGAACTTGTACCCGCGAAAAAAATCCTCCGCTCTGTAGCCAAGAACATCGCAGTCGTCATGGCGCAAACGCCCGCCGGCTATGGTTACATGGGAGGATGGGTTTTTGAGTGCTGCGACCGCAACATTCATATTATTGGTGAATACTTTTAATCCATCATGACCGCCCAGTGCCCCTGCAACGATCTCAGGTGTGGTGCCGATGGAAAAGGCTACACTTGCATGGTTAGGTATGTGGTGAGCCGCATGCGCTGCTATGGAAAGCTTTGCTCTGCGATTTAGGATTTTACGCGCGCCATAGGCAATATTGCGCGGACTTCTGGGAAGCTCAACGCCTCCATGGAACCGCTGCACCAAGCCAAGAGAGCCTAGCCGATTCACATCCCGCCTAATGGTTTGGGTAGTGACAGCGAAAGCTTCAGAGAGAAAGTCGACACTGACAGAGCCGTTATCTTTCAACAGCTTGAGTATATTCGACTGGCGATCAGAGAGCGGCTGATCCGACACGATAACTACCTATAAATTCAAAAGTATCCTTAGAGGATCAATAGCGCTGGAACTTATAGGAAATATGAATAATTGCTTATATGTCTGTCAAGAAGCGATACGATGGCACCAACTAAAACAATGATTAGTATAAAGTGCCATCGTCAAAGAAATTCGCTCAAAGGCGAGTGAAAAATCTCAAGCGTGCCTTGTGCGCCTCTGCGATATGATGACGGGCTGCTTTATCGGCTCTGTCGAAATCGCGTTTAGCAATTGCGTCAACAATCTCAGCATGCTCTTCAATCGCGATCCGGCGTCGATCATCATCCGTCAGCGTTGTACCGGCAAGCAGCAGCAGTGACAGGCGCATGTGGTCGATCTGCTCAACAAGATAGCGATTGTGGGATGCAAGGTAGAACCGGCGATGGAACTCGCGGTTCGATTTGATCAGGCGGTCAGCATCGGCAAGGTTTTCCTGATCCGAGGCCACAAGCTCTTGAAGAATTTCGATTTCGGCGTTGGATGCATGCTGCGCTGCCAAGCGGCCGGCGGTGCCTTCCAACACTTCACGCAGGAAATACAGCTCGCTGATCTGGTCATGATCGAGGGACGGAATAACCATACCGCGGTTCGGTTCGTGAACGGCAAGGCCTTGCGCTTCAAGACGCTTGAGACCTTCACGAATAGGCGTACGGCTTACACCAAATCGCTCAGCCAGTTCTGCCTCTCTCAGGCGGCTTCCTGGTTTCAACTCACGGGTTTCAATGGCCTTGATTAAGCGGCGGTAGATCTCGGCACCGTTTGGAGACGATAAGGTCACGTTAAAATCCTGAAATGAGCTGTTGTTTAAGAGCGTTCTCGCTCTTTGCCTTTGCATACTAACCGCAAATGGAGGTTAGATAAAAGAGAAGAGGGATTGCGTAGGCAACCCCTCCTCAAAAAAGCGTCTAACTGGCGGGCTTATGCGCCGCCTGCTGGCCATGGACCGTGGAAGTCTTTGCCTTCCTTGTCAGTGCGTTCAAAGCCGTGCTGACCGAAGAAGTCGCGCTGACCCTGAATGACATAAGCGGAAGTGCGTTTCTGACGGGAAAGGTCGAAGGAGCCCATTGCAGCAGAAAGCGCAGGCATTGGAATGCCGCTCAAAATAGCCTTTGCAAGGGTTTCGCGAAGACCTGGAACAGCATCCTTCATGCGATCAGCAATGGTTGGAGCCAGATAAAGGGATTTCAGCTCTGGCTTCTCGTCATAAGCTTGTGCGATTTCATCAAGGAAACGGGAGCGAATGATGCAACCCTGACGCCAGATGCGAGCGATGTCGCCCAGTGGCAAGTTCCAATCATAGTCGCGAGAACCGGCAGCCAGAACGTCGAAACCTTCTGCGTAAGCTGCAATCTTACCAGCGATCAGAGCGCGTTCACACGCATCGATGCCAGCCTGCTTGTCAGCCCAAGTCTGAGGTACTTCGTTGTTCGGATACAGCTCAGCAATTTCCTGACGCAGTGCGCGGTTTGCAGAGATGCACCGTGCAGCAACAGCAGCGTCGATACCGGTTGCAGGAACGCCGAGCACGTGCGCTTCAACTGCGGACCAGCGACCCGTGCCTTTCTGGCCTGCGGTGTCGAGGATAACTTCCAGAATTGGTTTGCCGCTCTCTTCGTCAACCACGTCCATAACGTTGGCAGTGATTTCGATGAGGTAGGAAGCCAGCGGACCTTCGTTCCACTTATGGAAGACTGCTGCCTGCTCTTGAATGGAAAGGCCAAGAGATTTGCTGAGAATCTCGTGAACTTCGGCAATCATCTGCATGTCGGCATATTCGATGCCATTGTGCAGGGTCTTAACGAAGTGACCAGCGCCTTCAGGGCCCATCAGAGCGCAGCAAGGCTCTCCATTATGCTTGGCGGAGATTGCCTTGAGGATGTCCTCAATGCGGGCATAAGCTTCAGGAGAAGCGCCAACCATGATGGATGGTCCATGGCGCGCGCCTTCTGCGCCACCGGAAACGCCCATGCCCACGAAGGTGAACGGGGTGTCTGCCAGCTCGCGATAGCGGCGGTTACTGTCATGGAAGGAGCTGTTACCAGCGTCAATCAGGATATCGCCTTCAGAGAGGAAAGGCTTCAGCGCTGCGATCTGCTGGTCTACAGCTTCACCAGCCTGAACCATCATGATGATCGGGCGCGGTGCTTTGATAGCAGCGGTCAGTTCTTCAAGGGAATAGCAGGCAATGAACTTGTCTTTCAGATGCGCTGCATTTTCCATGAATGCATCGGTTTTTGCTGCGGTACGGTTGAACACTGCAACTTTATAACCGTTATCTGCGATATTGAGGGCGAGGTTGGCACCCATCACCCCAAGGCCGATAAGGCCAATGTCTGCCTGTGTCATTTGAAATCTCTCCGCGTCTCAGCGTTTTCTCGTTTGCCAAAGGGTGGCTGACGAGGAGGCAGCGTCAATCTGCCTCCGTTCGATTGTGCGTTGGCTTAAGTGAAAACGAAGGAATTGCCAAGACCAGATGGCGCAAAAATGCGCGCAACTGACCAATCAGTTCGAACTCTGTGACAGAACTTCTTTCGCTGCGGACTTGAGTGACTCTGCACTTGCACGCAACTTGGCTGCTTCATCTTCATCAAGGGTCGGGAAGAGGGTTGCTTCAATGCCCTGAGCGCCAATTACGCGTGGCACGGACACTGCAATCTTCTTCACACCCAATACTTCCGGTGTTTCAGTTGTCAAACTGATAACAGAATGCTCATTGGAAACAATAGCGCGCACAATGCGCGACAGACCGGCGCCAATACCAAAGTTGGTTGCGCCCTTGCCCTCGATGATCGAGTAGGCTGCGCGGCGAACACCTGTATCAATGCGTTCACGAACTTCCGGTGTAATTGTGCGGTTGGTCTGAGCTGCAAATTCCAAAAGGTTGGTGTTGCCAGCTTTCGCACCAGACCAAACAAGAACCTCACTGTCACCGTGCTCACCCAATACGTCGGCGTGAACGGAAACAGGAGAAATGCCGAGGTGATGACCTAACAATGCGCGGAAACGGGCGGTATCCAGAACTGTACCCGAACCAATAACGCGCTTGGATGGAAGGCCGGAAATCTCCGTCGCAACCTGTGTCATGATATCGACAGGGTTGGTCGCCACCAACAAAATGGCGTTTGGAGCATATTTCAGAATTTCTGGAATGACAGAAGCAAACACTGCCGCGTTACGAGCCAGAAGCTGAATGCGGGTCTCGCCAGGACGCTGGCTAACACCGGCTGCAATTACAACAACTGCGGCGCCCTTAAGGGCATCATAACCACCAGCATAAACGCGAGTTGGATGAGCAAAAGGAGTTGCGTGGAAAATATCCTCTGCCTGCGCTAGCGCAAACTTTGGATTGTAATCGACAAGAACAACTTCAGTACCCACCCCGTTTAGAACCATTGCATAAGCTGCTGTACTACCAACAGCGCCTACACCAACTACGCCAACCTTCATTTTAGCCTCCAAGAAAGTAGGGCACGCTTAATTATTTCTTGTTCTCAGCCACATAGACACCGCTTGGGGACGGCGCAATCATTGTCGGCGTGGCAAATCAGCGCTGACAACGAGGACAAAAGAATGTTGAGCGTCCGCTTTGGACTATCCGCTCGACTATACCCGAGCATCCGTCCTTGCGGCAGACTTCTCTCTCTCTATCGTAAACCGCAAAACTGTGTTGAAAATATCCCAAGGATCCATCGGTTTGCACATGATCTTTTAGGGATGAGCCTCCGGAGCGGATAGCGTCTTCCAAAACATCCCTGATGGACACTGCCAATAGCTCCGCTTCTGCCTTGGATTTTGCGCTTTTCTTGGCAAGTGTACCAACAGCGCGGCGCGGGTCTATGCCTGCCCGCCACAAGGCTTCACAGACATAGATGTTGCCTAATCCGGCGATGAATTTTTGATTGAGCAGGGCAGATTTAAAGGGTGTTTTCCGGTCCTTGAACAATTCTGCAAGCAATTCGCCATTCAGCGCATTGCCAAGCGGCTCCAGTCCCATTTGAGCAAAGAGGGGGTGGGTCTCTAGTTCGTTTCGCTCCACCAGCGTCATAAAGCCGAACCGGCGAGGGTCATTATAGATCACGCGGCTAGCGATACCTGTGCTTTGTCCGGTGCGCTAAGTTCGAACATCACATGGTCGTGTTTAGGTAGTTTTGAGCTTTGTTCGCTAGCATTCGCCGAAGAAGGAGCATTGCCCAAATGCTCGCAGCGGAAGGAGCCGGACATACCAAGGTGCATTACCAGAACGTCGTTCGAATCTAGGTCGGCCATAAGGTACTTGGCTCGGCGGCCCATGGAGGTAACGGTGCGCCCTTCCAGACGATCTGTGAAATTTTCAGGGAACGGAAAACGCAGGTCTGGTCTGCCTACCCTTGCGTTTACAATGGTGGCGCCTTCAAAAAAGGGCGCGAGGCCGCGCTTTACGGTTTCAACCTCAGGAAGCTCTGGCATTATCTGGTCCGAAAGTTATTCGTGCATCTCTTCTAAAATATAGGTGCAACAATAGCGCTTTGCTAAGAGCTGTACTATGGTCGCGCTCGAAATGGAGTGATTTGGAAAAATGGCGAGCGAACCCCGTTACAACCCACGTAAGTCTGTTACCGATCCATCTGAAATGGCAGTCAGTTTCGGCTTTTCGACCGTAAATGAGGGACAAAAGCAGGGGCTGGTGGATGATGTTTTCCACAAAGTGGCCTCCCGCTATGACCTTATGAACGACTTGATGTCCGGTGGTATGCATCGGCTCTGGAAGGACGCGATGGTTTCGTCGCTCAATCCGCCAAAGTCCAATTCACGTCCAATGCACCACCTTGATGTTGCAGGGGGTACTGGAGATATCGCAACGCGTGTTGTTGAGCGCTCCCAGCGCACCGCGCAGTCAACGGTTTGCGATATCAACGGCTCTATGCTCGCGGTTGGCAAAGACAGAGCAGCAAAAGCTGGTTTGGGCGGCCATATTGAATTCGTTCAAGGCAACGCTGAAGACCTGCCGTTTCCTGATAGCTCTTTCGACGTTTACACAATCGCTTTCGGCATTCGTAACGTGCCGAAGATTGCCAAGGCGCTTTCTGAGGCACACCGCGTGCTGAAACGGGGCGGACGCTTTATGTGTCTGGAGTTCTCGCAGGTTGATGTACCCGCGCTTGATAAAGTCTACGACACCTTTTCATTCAAAATTATTCCGCCGATGGGCAAAATGGTTACGGGCGATCCGGACCCTTACCAGTACCTCGTGGAATCCATTCGCAAGTTCCCAAATCAGGAACGCTTTAAGCAGATGATTGAGGATGCGGGCTTTAACCGCGTTTCCTATCGCAACTATACGGGCGGCATTGCTGCCCTTCATTCGGGCTGGAAGTACTAAGTCTGCATGCTGTCTTCTATTCTTCCATTTTACCGCCTTGTGGTTGCTGGCTTTGTTCTGGCGCGTGAGGGCGTTTTTGGTCTTGTTCATCTGCCAGACCTGCCTGCGGGGCCGCGCCTTGCTATTAGCATGGCCCGCATGCTGGAGCGTAAGGGCGTTGAAAAGGATGCCGCAGCAGCGCGCCTGACAACGGCGCTCAACCGCCTGGGACCGTCCTACATCAAGCTTGGCCAGTTCCTTGCAACGCGTCCAGATGTTGTCGGTAAAGCTGCGGCACAAGAGCTTTCCGCGCTTCAAGACAATGTTCCAGCCTTTGCTACCGAGCAAGCTCGTAAGACGATCCGTGACCAGTTCGGCGTGCCAGTCGAAGAGCTTTTTGAAAGCTTTGAAGAGCCGGTAGCGGCTGCCTCTATCGCGCAGGTTCACCCAGCATTTATCAAAGGACCTGACGGGTCTTTGCAAAAAGTCGCTGTCAAGGTTTTGCGTCCGGGGGTTGGTCGCCGTTTCCGTCGGGACTTGCAGAGCTTTTATCTCGCTGCCCGCCTTGCCGAGAAGCTAAGTCCCGCCAGCCGCCGGTTGCGTCCAGTTGCTTTTGTGCAAACGCTTGAACGTTCCGTTACGCTGGAGATGGACCTGCGTATGGAAGCCGCAGCGCTTTCTGAAATGGCGGACAACTGCAAGGACGATGAGCTCTACAGAGTGCCTTCTGTGGACTGGAAGCGCCTGTCACGTTCAGTTCTGACCATGGAGTGGATTGACGGTATTAAGCTTTCCGACACCGAGGCACTGCAGGCATCGCACCATGATTTGCCATCGCTGGGCGACAGGGTGATCCAGAGCTTCCTGCGCCATGCGGTGCGCGATGGCTTCTTCCATGCGGATATGCATCAGGGCAATCTGTTCGTTCAAGATGACGGTACGCTTGTTGCTGTCGACTTGGGTATCACAGGGCGTTTGAAGCTTGCTGAGCGCCGTTTTCTGGCTGAGATCCTGTACGGCTTCATAACGCGCAACTATCGCCGTGTGGCAGAGGTTCATTTTGAAGCGGGCTATGTGCCAGCCGATCAGGATGTTGACGTTTTCGCTCAGGCTATCCGTGCCATCGGGGAGCCGATCCATGGGCATGACGCCAGTGAAATCTCCATGGCCCGCCTTCTGACACAGCTTTTCGAAGTCACCGAGATGTTCAATATGCATACTCAGCCACAGCTGATTATGCTGCAAAAGAACATGGTGGTAGTTGAAGGCGTTGCCCGTTCATTGAACCCGCATCTTGATATGTGGAACACGGCTGACCCTGTTGTCCGCTCGTGGATCCAATACAATCTTGGACCAGCTGGGCGTATCTCTGATCTGGGAGAGGCGATGGGTGTCGTTGGCAAAATGGTGACGAGCCTGCCAATTCTGGCAGAGCGCGCTCAAAAGCTTTCCGGCGAGTTGGAGTCTATGGTCAATAACGGCCTTCGCTTTGATGCTGCCACCGCAGAGGCTATCGGTAAGTCTGAAGCGCGCCATTCTCGCTCTGGCCGAGTGGCCCTTTGGGTGATCGCAATTGCGATGGCAACCTTAGCTTACTCTCAGTTTTAAGTCCCCAGATAGTTACTGGTGCTTTTGGAAGGCCGGAGATGTGTTCTTTAATGCACATCTCCGGCCTCTGTCGTTTGATAGATAGTGGATCGCTGTGTATATGCACAGACTAACCCCATAAGGCATCAATATATTCTCTTCATACTTAGGTATGGTTTAGTGAATTTTATTGAATAATCTTCAGTTGTGTTTGCTCTATCAATTCTTGAGGTGAGGTATTAACTCAGAAATACGCTGTTGCCTCTGGGTAACTTATGTGGAACAGTTTCAGCATTCATTGTGCTTGGAGAAAACAAGGTGTCTGACAGTTCTGCAGCGGGAACAAGGGGGCGTCTGCTCGACAGCGCAGAGCGTCTTTTGACTGAACACGGCATGGCTGCGACTTCGGTTCGAATGATTACCGAGGAAGCAGGAGCCAACGTCGCTTCGGTTAACTATCATTTTGGAAGTAAAGAAGACCTCATTCGCGCAGTCTTAGAGCGTCGCATGGCCGACATTGACGATATGCGTATGCAAAGGCTGGATGCGCTTGAGGTCGGTGGTCGCAAGCCCAGTGTCGACGAGATTGTTAGAGCCTGCATTGAACCATTGATCGTGCAAGGCGTTTCTCGCGAAACATCCGAGATGGTTCCATTTGTATTGTTGCTCCGCCAATTGATGGCCGACCCTGATATGGGCCAGAAAATCCTGCATAATTGGGAGCCACCGTTGGTTCTTCAGCGTGTTGGCCGCGCCCTGTCTGCTGCTACAGGCACTCGCGAGCTTCGTCCGCTGGAGCTAAAGTTGATGGCGATGCTGATGCACAGCTCGGCGATAGAAATTCTTCACGCAATTACCGGCAAACCGTCATCTGCCTATGAAGCTGCGCCAGACCGCGACGAGATTGTTGAACGTGGTATGCGTTTTGCCATCTCCGGTATCGAGGCGTACCTGATTGAGCCTGCGTTGGAAGATGCATAATCCTCTAACGGTCTAACACTACCCGTTAGCGCCGCCTAGAGCGGCGTTACCCGCCTTAATGTCAGATTGATCCTGCCAGACTGGCGCAAAAGCGTACTGGTACCCGGCATGATGCGATCTATGCCGTGGTAGCAAAGGCGGGAAGCTCCGCCCAATACCACAACATCTCCAGAGCTGAGTTTCATTGACCGAGTTGGCGCTTTACGCGTCAGGCCGCCTAACCGGAAGACGCCGGTATCGCCAAGGCTTACTGATACGACTGGCGCGACGAGATTTTCCTCGTCCTTATCTTGGTGAAGGCCCATCTTTGCGCCGCCGTCATACCAGTTGATCAGACAGGCTTGAGGTGGCGCTTCGTAGCCGGAAACACCCTCCCACAGATCCAGCAGCATCTTTGGCATCTCAGGCCAAGGCTCTCCTGTATCAGGGTGGTCTGGTTGATAACGGTAGCCATTTTTATCGGCAACCCAGCCCAGAGACCCGCAGTTACTCATGCGAACCGAGAGCGGAGCGTTAGTGCGCGGCATACGCGGCTGGAACAGCGGGGCCTTCGTTACAACCTCTCGAATATGTGCGAGAAGAGCTTCCTGCGAAGCGCGATCAAAGTAAGCGCTTAATAACCGAAATCCCTGCGGAAACTCGTAGGTTTGGGTCACTGCGTTGCCCCTTAGGATAGACTTAACTCATCAGCACGACACTAGCACTGCTACCTTGAACGGCTCAAGCACCGCGCCAAGGCTAAAGGCTGCCATCTGAGCTGATCTGGAGCACCGACCCACTCGTTTGAAAAGCGAACCGCCGGAGGCCAGTATGAACTTGTTGCCACCCTCGTTGATGTTGGTCTTGAACCTGTTTGCGGCCGCGTTCGCGCTCTTGCTGATCATACTGGTCGTTTGCTTTATCGTTCTCTACTTCATCGATAAGAGCCAGCATAAGGACGCGATCCGCCATAACTTTCCGGTGGTTGGCCGCTTCCGCTCCCTGTTCACCTATCTCGGTGAGTTCTTCCGGCAATATTTCTTTGCCATGGACCGCGAGGAGATGCCATTCAACCGTGCATTAAGGAGCTGGGTGGATCGTGCGTCGGAAGGTAAAAGTAATACGCTGGCCTTCGGTTCCACCAAAAACCTGAATCTCCCCGGTACCGCGATCTTCGTGAACTCTCCGTTCGGCAAACTGGATGAGGATATGGAGGAGCCCGCGCCTCTGACACTCGGTCCTTATGTCGAAAAGCCATATACCCCTGCTAGCTTCTTCAATATCTCCGGCATGAGCTACGGCGCGATCTCTCGCCCTGCTGTTCTGGCCTTGTCACGAGGGGCTAAAGCTGCCGGATGCTGGATGAATACAGGAGAGGGAGGGCTGTCTCCCTACCATCTGCAAGGCGGCGCTGACATCATCTTCCAAATAGGCACGGCGAAGTACGGCGTTCGAACACCGGACGGTCTCCTGAGCGATGAAAAGCTTGATGAGGTGGCAGCGCACGATCAAGTAAAAATGATCGAGGTGAAGCTCTCGCAAGGCGCTAAGCCGGGCAAAGGCGGGCTGCTACCGGGAGAAAAGGTAACCGAAGAAATCGCAAAGATACGTGGCATTGCAGTTGGCCAGCCATCCCATTCGCCCAACCGACACCTTGATATTGCAACTGTTGAGCAGCTCCTCGATTTCATCAAGCATGTGAGAGATCGAACGCAAAAGCCTGTCGGTTTCAAAACCGTTATCGGTACTTCGGGTTGGCTTGAGGACTTGTGCCGCGAGATCCATAGGCGGGGAATAGAATCCGCGCCGGACTTTATCACGATAGATTCTGCAGATGGCGGGACAGGCGCAGCTCCCATGCCGCTTATGGACAATGTAGGCCTGACGATTAAAGAATCTCTGCCGCTAGTTGACCACATTCTTCGAGAGCACGGCCTTCGTCATCGCATCCGGCTTATTGCTTCTGGTAAGTTAATAACACCCTCCGCTGTTGCATTGGCGCTAAGCTGCGGTGCGGATTTTACCGTTTCGGCTCGCGGTTTCATGTTTGCTCTGGGCTGCATTCAAGCCCTTCGGTGCAACAAAAATACCTGTCCAACTGGCATCACCACTCATGACCGCGCTTTACAGGCTGGCCTTGATCCTACTGAAAAAAGCGAACGCGTTGCACGTTACTGCCAGCAGATCCGTGAGGAGGTGGAAATGATTGCCCGCTCATGTGGGGTAGATTCGCCTCGTTTGTTGGCAAAAGAGCATGTGCGTGTTGTTCAACCTGGTGGATACTCCCTACCATTGGATGAGTTACTTCCTCTTCGCCATAAAAAGGACAGGGATTCTTAAGATTGTTTCGCACAGAAAATATTGGAAAACACGTAGTTCTAGAGGGTGCTATCAAATCTTGTAGCTTTATAAAGCTGTTGACGTCTTGCAGGCCCCTGATAGCCAACTTATATAGCCCTTTGAAGTTTGCGTTTGTGTTCACCACAAGCCCGCACAACAATCAAAATGGGGGCCGGCGGCAACTTAGGTAGTCCGCGTCTTCCGAACGCCTGATGGGTTCGGTCGGTCTGCCGAAAGGAGAGAGTAATATGGCAAAGGTCATCGGTATCGACCTCGGCACGACAAACTCGTGCGTAGCCGTCATGGACGGTAAAGAAGCAAAAGTAATCGAAAACGCAGAGGGTGCTCGCACCACTCCTTCTATGGTCGCGTTCAGCGATGATGGCGAGAAGCTCGTTGGTCAGCCAGCAAAGCGTCAGGCTGTAACCAACCCGACTGGTACTCTGTTCGCTGTAAAGCGTCTGATCGGTCGTCGCTATTCTGATCCGACAGTCGAAAAAGACAAAGGTCTGGTTCCTTACGACATCGTAAAGGCAGACAACGGCGATGCATGGGTTGAGGTTGAAGGCAACAAGTACTCCCCATCTCAGGTATCTGCATTCATTCTTCAGAAGATGAAGGAAACCGCTGAGTCTTACCTCGGCGAGCCGGTAACACAGGCTGTTATCACCGTTCCTGCATACTTCAACGATGCTCAGCGTCAGGCAACCAAAGACGCCGGTAAAATTGCCGGTCTTGAAGTCCTGCGTATCATCAACGAACCAACCGCAGCTGCACTTGCTTACGGTATGGACAAAAACGACGGTAAAACCATCGCGGTTTATGACCTTGGTGGCGGTACCTTCGACGTGTCCATTCTGGAAATCGGTGACGGCGTATTCGAAGTTAAGTCCACCAACGGTGACACCTTCCTCGGTGGTGAAGACTTCGATATGCATCTGGTTGACTACCTTGCTTCCGAATTCAAAAAGGAACAGGGCATTGACCTCAAGAACGACAAGCTTGCTCTGCAGCGCCTGAAGGAAGCTGCTGAAAAAGCGAAGATCGAATTGTCTTCCGCTTCCCAGACCGAAATCAACCTGCCGTTCATCACTGCAGATGCTTCCGGTCCTAAGCACCTGACCATGAAACTGACCCGCGCGAAATTCGAGCAGCTGGTTGAAGATCTGGTTAAGCGCACCATCAAGCCTATGCAGGCAGCGTTGAAAGACGCAGGTCTTGCTGCAGGTCAGATCGACGAAGTCGTTCTGGTTGGTGGTATGACCCGTATGCCTAAGATCCAGGAAACTGTTAAGCAGTTCTTTGGCAAAGATCCTCATAAGGGTGTGAACCCTGATGAAGTCGTGGCAATGGGTGCTGCAATTCAGGCAGGCGTTCTGCAGGGCGACGTTAAAGACGTTCTTCTTCTTGACGTTACTCCGCTGTCTCTGGGTATCGAAACCCTCGGCGGTGTATTCACCCGCTTGATCGACCGCAACACCACCATTCCGACCAAGAAGTCTCAGGTTTTCTCCACCGCTGAAGACAACCAGACTGCTGTAACCATCCGCGTGTTCCAGGGTGAACGCGAAATGGCTGCTGACAACAAAATTCTTGGCCAGTTTGATCTGGTTGGTATTCCACCAGCACCACGCGGCGTGCCGCAGGTTGAAGTTGCTTTCGACATCGACGCCAACGGTATCGTGAACGTATCCGCTAAGGATAAGGGCACCGGTAAAGAACAGCAGATCCGCATTCAGGCATCTGGCGGTCTTTCCGACACCGATATCGAGCAGATGGTCAAGGACGCAGAAGCTCACGCTGAAGACGACAAGAAACGTAAGGCTCTTGTTGAAGCCAAGAACCAGGGCGAAGCGCTGTACCACTCCACCGAGAAGTCCCTCAAGGAATACGGTGACAAAGTGGGTGATGAAGACAAGTCCAAGATTGAAACCGCAATGGCTTCTTTGAAAGAAGTTCTGGACGGCGACGATCAGGAAGTCATCACCGCGAAGACCCAGGCTCTTGCCGAAGCTTCCATGAAACTGGGCGAAGCAATGTATGCTGCAGCTCAGGCTGAGGAAGAAGGCAATGGCGACGACGGCGACGTTCAAAAGCCGGTTGACGATGTTGTAGACGCTGATTTCGAAGAAATCGACGACAACGACAAGAAGTCCCGCTAATGACAAAGACCCCGCAGAGTTCGCTCTGCGGGGTCCTTTCAGGATTTCAGGGAGTTAAGGGATCCGCAAGACGCAAATCCGCTGACAACCCCAAGGGTTGAGACAGAGGCAACAAGTGCCCTCAGCAGGATTGGTCAGTGATATCTGGCCCGTTTGACGGATTGCCAAGTGCCAGCTTTCTATGTAAGGCGGCTATAAAAATACACAGGCATTGACGTAAGACATTTTCCAACAGGCTCCCCTATGAGGAGCGCGGACTTTGATTGCTGCAAGTCGAGACCCCGCGAACGAGAAGGAAAACAGTCGATGAAAACGCAATGCCCGACACAGACGCGTAGGTCTTTGGAGCTCAATTTATAATGTCTAAGCGCGATTACTACGATGTGCTGGGGGTGTCACGTGACGCTGACGAAAAAGCACTCAAAAGCGCCTACCGCAAACTAGCTATGAAGTTTCATCCTGACCGCAATCCGGGGGATGATGAGGCAGAAGCCAAGTTCAAAGAAGTTAGCGAGGCTTACGATACCCTCAAGGACGGCCAGAAGCGTGCAGCGTACGACCGCTATGGTCATGCTGCGTTCGAAAACGGCGGCTTTGGCGGCGGTGCCCAGCACGGCCATGACTTTGCCTCTGCGATGTCCGACATCTTCGACGAATTCTTTGGCGGCGGCGGTGGTCGTCGTGGCGGGGCTCCGGGCCGTGAGCGCGGTGCTGACCTGCGCTACAATCTCGAAATCACCCTCGAAGAAGCCTACGAAGGCAAGAGCGTTGAAATCGAGGTTCCGACCTCTGTTACCTGTGAAGCGTGTACTGGCACCGGCGCCAAGAAGGGCACCAAGCCAACCACCTGTTCCACTTGTGGCGGTGTAGGTCGCGTACGTGCGGCTCAGGGCTTCTTCACCATGGAGCGCACCTGCCCGACCTGTCAGGGCCGCGGTGAGATCATTACTGATCCGTGCGATAGCTGTGGCGGTACCGGCCGTACAACGCAAAAACGCACTCTGTCGGTCAATATTCCAGCTGGCATCGAAGACGGCACCCGCATCCGCTTGGGCGGCGAAGGGGAGGCCGGTCTGCGCGGTGGTCCATCCGGCGATCTTTACATCTTCCTCAATATCAAGCCTCATGAATTCTTCCAGCGTGATGGCTCGGATGTGTTCTGCCGCGTGCCGATCTCTATGACCACAGCAGCGCTTGGCGGTCAGTTTGAGGTGCCGAGCCTTGATGGCGGTACAGCTCGCGTGAAAGTGCCGGAAAGCACCCAGACCGGAAAACAGTTCCGTCTGCGTGGTAAAGGCATGCCGATCATGCGCTCTAGCCAGTTCGGTGATATGTACATTCAGGTTGTCGTGGAAACGCCAACCAAATTGACTAAACGTCAAAGAGAGCTTCTTCAGGAATTCGAGAAAGAATCTTCTGGCGAAAACCACCCAGAATCGACGGGTTTCTTCGCCAGAGCAAAAGACTTTCTTGAAAATATAAAGGGCTAAGCTCTACCAATAGGTAGAAACAGCCTCTATATTCTTGAGGAAATCCTCAGGGCAGGGAGGGCTGGATGCTGCAGGATACTAGAGTCGCCGTTGATAAAACTTGGCGGCGACTTTTGAAAGAAACGCGTTTTGTGCGTAACTGGGCCGCATCGCCGCTCAGAACAGGTGCCGTTGCGCCCTCCAGTCCTAAGCTGGCCGCTCGAATGGCCAGCTACATTCCTCGACAACTTGATGGTCCAGTGCTGGAACTTGGCCCCGGAACGGGTGCCGTTACCAAAGAAATTCTGCACCGTGTACCTCGCGAAAAGCTCATCTGCCTCGAATACAGCACCGACTTTTGCAATCACCTGCGCGTGAACTTTGCAGGGCTCAAGGTGGTTCAGGGCGATGCTTACAATATGGACAAGGCCATACCGGGCCTTCGTTCCGAGAGCCTCAGCGCCATCGTCTCAAGCCTTCCTCTCGTTACCCGTCCTCCTAAAGAGCGCTTGAAGTGTCTTGAACTTGCGTTCGACCTTCTAAAGCCGGGCGCGCCCTTTATTCAGTTCTCCTATTCGCTGGCCTCTCCAGTGCCTCTGGACATGGAGGGCATGAAGTGGCAGCGTTCGGGCTGGATTTTGCAGAATATTCCGCCAGCACGGGTATGGGTCTACCGAAAACCATAATATCTTTTCCGGCTCTTCAGGTATTGACGCAGGCACCCCGTTAGCCGCTAATTGTCGCCACTAGGTTCGCAAATTTTCAGCAGTTCAAATGAACGATGCGGGAGGCGTTACCATGCCAAGAATTCTTGTTTTTTCTGGGTCCGCACGCGGCGGTTCCCTTAATGGGCAACTTGCTGCTCTGGTTGCCAAGCGCCTTAGCCTTGCTGGCGCTGATACGACAATGATCAACCTCAGTGACTATCCGCTGCCGATCTACGACGGTGATCTTGAAGAAAATGACGGGATTCCCGACAACGTCTACAAACTTAGGGCTTTGATCGAGAACCATCACGGTGTTTTCATTGCCAGCCCGGAGTACAACTCTTCTATCACACCGCTTTTGAAAAACACTCTTGATTGGATCAGTCGCATCCAGCTGCCCGAGGAAGAGCCTTTAGAGGTCTATGGCAAGGGCATCTATGCAATCGGCGGCGTCTCTCCGGGGGCTTATGGCTCCATTCGCAGTCTGCTGCATCTTCGCACTGTTTTGGAAATGGGGCTTGGGGCAACGGTACTGCCAGAGATGATCAGCGTAAACTTTGGCCTCAAAGCTTTTGATGAAAACGGTGACCTTGCCAAGCCGCCTGCTCAGGCACGACTCGACAAGCTGGTAAACCGGCTTATGCGTGAGGCAAGCTACATAGAACTACAAGAACCCTAAGTTTTTTGAGGGTCCTGCATTGGCAACGCGGGAAGGACCACATACATAATGGATCACTTACGCGATCTGACGATCAGCTTCGCAATTAGAAATCAGTAGTTTGGAGTGGTTCGTATGAGCGAAAATCATGAGCCGAAACAATGGCACGGAACAACCATTCTAACCGTTCGTAAGGGCGGTAAGGTGGTCATCGCCGGTGATGGGCAGGTGTCGCTCGGCCATACCGTTATCAAAGGCACTGCACGCAAAGTGCGCCCTTTGGCAAAGGGTGAGGTTATCGCGGGCTTTGCTGGCGCCACCGCCGACGCATTTACCCTTTTCGAGCGCCTTGAAGCCAAGCTGGAGCAGTATCCGGGCCAGTTGATGCGTGCATGTGTGGAACTTGCCAAAGACTGGCGTACAGACCGTTATCTGCGCCGTCTGGAAGCGATGATGCTGGTAGCGGATAAGAACGTCTCTCTCGTTCTGACCGGTACAGGCGACGTGCTCGACCCGGAAAACGGTGTGATGGGCATTGGCTCTGGCGGTAACTACGCCCTCGCAGCTGCGCGCGCTTTGATGGATACTGACCTGAGCGCTGAAGAAATCTGCCGCAAGTCCATGGCAATTGCTGCCGAGATCTGCGTCTACACCAACGATAGCCTCACAATCGAGAGTTTGGATGATCAATCGGGACAGTCTTGATAGGGCTGTCTCCAAAGGCATCCTGACAGCTGACACAGCACAAAACCTCTATGATTTCCTCTTGTCAGAGCAGAGGGAGGCAACCCCTTCTGCCGACTTTGAGGATGTGCGGTTTGTGCGCGGCTTTCATGATGTCTTTATCTCCGCCGGACTGGTTATTCTGATTGTCGGCCTGCTCACAGGCGGCTACGCGCTTGAAATGGCAAACTTGGTCATTTTTGGCGGCGTGGCTGCGGTTAGCTGGGGCTTGGCCGAGTGGCTTGCAAATAAACAGCGGCTGGCGCTGCCTTCCATTGTTCTTTCCCTTTCCTTCGCGATTTTCGCAGGGCTTTCGCTATCTGTGCTGCTAAGAGCAGCGCTGTTTGCGCCTGATTTTTGGGCTTGGATCAATGGCAGTACCTCACGGCTTATCATTCTGGATACGCCGGAGGAAATATGGACAGCGGGTGCCGGAGCCCTTCTGGGTTCGGCTCTGTTTTACGCCCGTTTTGGTGTGCCGATAGCGCTTGCCCAGTGTTTGCTAGCTATTATCGTTATGGCCTATGGCTTCTTGGAGGACGGTCTTGGAACCGTCTCCGATGGTCAGCTGCAGGTGTTTGTTCTTGTGGCGGGTTTCGCCAGTTTTCTGGTGGCGATGTTCTATGATAGCCGCGACCCGAAACGCCAAACACTGAGTGCTGATAAAGGGTTTTGGCTGCATTTGGTGGCAGCCCCCTTGATTGCCCATGGCCTACTCGCCACATTCTCAGAGAATTTACAAAGCAGCGGCGAAGCGCTGATCATGATTTTCATGGTGCTTCTGCTTGGTGTTGTTGCTTTGATTGTCGACCGTAGAGCGCTGCTCATCTCAGGTCTTGGATATATGGGAGTTGCGATTTTCACGCTGCTCCAAGCGGTTAGCGTTGACGAAAAAGTCTTGATCGCTGCCGCTATGCTCATTCTTGGGCTTTTTGTTTTGTCGATTGGTTCCGGTTGGCCCCTTGCAAGAAAGTGGATCATGAAACCACTGGCCGGAACTCCGATTGCAGCAATTGTGCCCCCGACAAGAAAGTAAAAAGGTATGTCGAATTTTTCTCCGCGCGAGATCGTATCAGAACTTGATCGCTACATTATCGGGCAGCACGATGCCAAGCGCGCCGTTGCGATTGCGCTTCGCAACCGTTGGCGCCGCCAGCAGCTTGATGAAGGGCTGCGTGAGGAAGTTCTGCCAAAAAACATTCTGATGATCGGTCCCACTGGTGTCGGTAAGACTGAGATTTCCCGCCGCCTTGCAAAGCTTGCAAATGCTCCGTTCACCAAGGTGGAAGCAACCAAGTTTACCGAGGTTGGCTATGTTGGCCGCGATGTGGAGCAGATCGTCCGTGATCTGGTTGAAGCTGGCATTTCTCTCGTTCGCGAGCAGAGCCGCAAGAACGTAGAAGCCAAGGCACATGTTCTGGCAGAAGAACGCGTTCTTGATGCGCTGGTTGGTCAGAACGCTAGCCCGTCAACCCGTGACACCTTCCGCAAAAAACTGCGCGAAGGCGATCTAGATGAGAAAGAAATCGAGATCGAGGTCCGCGCGGCCCCTCAGATGCCGAACTTCGACATTCCGGGAATGCCGGGCGGTAGCGTTGGGGTGATGAACCTTTCTGACATGCTGGGCAAAGCCTTTGGTGGTCAGACCAAAACGAAACGCGTGTCCGTTCGCGACAGCCACAAGCTGCTGCTGGAAGAAGAGTCCGACAAGCTGCTGGACGAGGAAAAGGTAGTTCAGGAAGCAATTAGCCTCGTTGAAAACTCCGGTATCGTGTTCATCGACGAGATCGACAAGATCTGCGCAAAAGACGGCCGCCACGGCGATGTCTCCCGCGAAGGTGTTCAGCGCGATCTACTGCCGCTTATCGAAGGCACCGTTGTTTCTACCAAGCACGGACCGGTAAAGACCGACCACATCCTGTTCATTGCATCGGGTGCTTTCCACGTTGCAAAGCCATCTGATCTGCTGCCAGAGCTTCAGGGTCGTCTGCCGATCCGCGTTGAACTGAAAGCGCTGACCAAGGATGATTTCCGCTGCATTTTGACTGACACCGAGGTCAGCCTCATCAAACAGTACGTAGCGCTGATGGCTACCGAGCAGGTGAACATCGAGTTCACCGATGATGCAATCGACGAGATTGCGACCATCGCGGTGGACTTGAATGCGACGATCGAGAACATCGGTGCCCGCCGTCTTCAGACGGTGATGGAGCGTATCCTTGATGATATCTCCTTCTCCGCACCGGACCGCTCTGGTGATAGCGTTGTGGTGGATGCTGCCTATGTGAAGCAGCATATCGGCGAATTGGCTAAAAACGTGGATCTATCGCAGTTCATTCTCTAATTGATGTGTGCGTAGAAGAGTTTTCATAGCGATTATTGGACCGCGGCAAGTCTTTGTGCTTGCCGCTCCGCCAACGTGATGGCAGCATAACCTAATGGTAGCGATCAGAAAAAGTAACGAGGAAGGCCACAAACGCAAGTTCCTCGTGGTGGTGGATGACACTCCCGAATGCGGCAGGGCCATCGTTTACGCAGCCAAGCGCGCAGCGCGCACTGGGGGCGTTGTCCTGCTTCTCTATGTGATAGCGCCGGGTAATTTCTCGCACTGGCTTGGTGTTGAAGATATTATGCGCGCTGAGGCAATGGAAGCGGCAGAAACCACCTTGGCAAAAGCGGCGGAAGCCGTAAGGGCAGCGGCGCGAACGGAACCTGAGCAGGTTATTCGCGAAGGCAACAAGTCCGACGAGATCATGGCATTGATCGATACTGATGCCGACGTTGCCAACCTCGTGCTTGCAGCAGGTACAAGCAAAGAGGGGCCGGGGCCTCTGGTGTCGTCTATTGCGGGTAAGTCAGCGGGCTCGTTCCCGATCCCGATCACGATTGTGCCGGGCAACTTGGACGATGATGCTATAGCCGCCCTAGCCTGATTTATGCTAGAGAGCACACAGAATGTTCGTGTGTGCACGACAATGACAGCCTGCGCCTTAGGGTATATGTAGCGCGTGCCGATTAATCGGAGAGTGCGCAACGTAATGCGCTGTCTAAATCGTCATCTTTGGAAATGAGAAAATGTTTATCCAAACTGAAGCAACGCCAAATCCGGCAACCTTGAAATTCCTCCCGGGCCGCGTGGTACTGGCAGAGGGTACCCGCGACTTCCGTAGTTCTGAGGAAGCAAGCGTTTCGGCACTGGCTGAAGCTCTGTTCACCATTCCTGGTGTGGTCGGCATTTTCTTCGGCTATGACTTCATTACTGTAACCAAGGATGATACCGACTGGCAGCATATGCGCCCGGCGATCCTTGGCGCGATTATGGAGCACTTCATGTCCGGTCAGCCGATCCTGAAGGGTGAAGCGGCAGGCGATGAAGACCTTGGCGAAGAGTTTTTTGACGAGGGTGACGAAGAAACCGTCTCCACAATCAAAGAACTTCTGGAGACAAGAGTGCGACCTGCCGTCGCGCAGGATGGTGGCGACATCACTTTTAGAGGTTATCGCGACGGCGTAGTTTACCTAACAATGCGCGGCGCGTGTGCTGGTTGCCCATCTTCAACCGCTACGTTATCCCACGGTATTCAGAACCTGATGCGCCATTTTATTCCGGAAGTTCAAGAAGTTAGACAAATCCAGTAAGTCTAATAAAGTTTTAATGAAAAGGGCGGCTTGGCTGCCCTTTCGCTTTTCCAAAAATCAAGCGCTACTAAAGGGCTAGATCGAAAAGCGCCCTCGACATTTTCTTGTCTCAACGTTAATGAGGCATCATGAAGCTACTCGCAATTGACACTGCATTAAGCACCTGTGCCGCCGCTGTTCTTACGCAGGGTGAAGAAGGTGAAAATATTGTTGCCCAGTCCGAAGACTTGGGTAGGGGCCATGCCGAAAGAATTATGAGCATGGTCGGTAGTGTTATGGCCGAGTCACAGACTACCTTTAACGCTCTAGACCGTGTTGTGGTCAACGTCGGGCCGGGCAGCTTTACCGGGCTGCGCGTTGGACTTTCGATCGCTCGTGGTTTTGGTCTGGTTTTGGAAAAGCCGGTGGTTCCCGTTACCACGCTTGCAGCGATTGCTGCCGAAACTCTGGACAGAACCGGTGAAAAGCGCCCGCTGCTTGTTGCACTGGATGCGCGCCGCGATGAAGTTTATTGTCAGAACTTCACTGCTGATGGTGAACCGGTAGGAGAGGCTCGGGTATCGACGGTAAAGGATCTGGCATTCGCGCTAGATCCGGAAACGCTTCTGGCAGGTTCCGCCGCACAGGCAATTGCAAACGCAGCAGGGCTTGATGCCTCCCGCATTTGCAGTCACGCCGCTTGTGCGTCGATCGAATATGTCGCCCGCTTGGGAAGCAAGGCTCCCGAGGACGAGAAATCTCCTATGCCGCTCTACTTGCGTCCACCAGATGCAAAACCGACGGAAAAAGGAAGAATTCGGCGTCAATGATCACCGGGTGGCTTAAAAAGTCTCCGTTCATAGTTGAAAGAGCAGAGGAAGCGGAACTCCCGCTTCTTGCCAATGTTCATGCCGAGTGTTTCGCGCATGAATGGGGCACCTCTGAACTTTCCAAAATGTTCGAGCAGCGCACGAACGTGTTTTTCGTCGCGCGATATACAGGTGCACTTTCCAGCAGAGACCCTATCGGCTTCTTAATCCTGCGCTCAGTTGCGGGAGAGGCTGAGGTGCTGACGATTGCCGTCTCCCCGAAAAGTCGGGGGCGGGGTGTTGGCCGTGCCCTGATGGAGACCGGAATTTTCCATTTATACTCGGAACGCGTGGAAAGCTTGTTCCTTGAGGTAGATGAAGACAACACAAGTGCGGTATCTCTTTACAAAAGTTTGGGTTTCACCAAAGTTGGCGAGCGCAAAAGCTACTACAGCGCCAGCGAAGGGGCAGGAACAGCTTTGGTAATGCGCTGTGATCTCAATTGATTACTGATCGCGAAGCGCTTACAAGTTTGGTTTGAAAGTTCTTGGGCGTGTAGCCGAAAGTTGGCGCACTTTGCGGATTAGAAGACGCCCGAAAACAAAGAATTAGCGCGTTTTGGGCGATTCAGTTCGAACCATGACGCTCTTGGAAATTTATAGGGCACCTAATGGTCACAGAAAATGAAATGACATTGGTCGAGCTGTGTGCGGTTAAAGGCATGAGAATGACGGACCAGCGCCGTGTCATTGCCAGTGTCATAGAATCCGCTTCCGACCATCCAGATGTTGAAGAGCTGTATCGCCGCGCATCCGCGATTGATCCACGCATCTCCATCTCCACTGTCTATCGTACTGTGAAGCTGTTTGAAGATGCTGGCATCATTGAACGGCATGATTTCCGTGACGGTCGCTCGCGCTATGAAACGGTTTCTGAAGAACATCATGACCACCTGATCGATCTTCGAACCGGCAAAGTGATTGAATTTCGCAGCGAAGAAATCGAGAAAATTCAGGAAGAAGTCGCTCGTCGCTTAGGCTTCAAATTGGTGGATCACCGACTGGAGCTTTACGGCATTCCTCTCAAAAAGGATGAGAGTGAGTAATGGGTAGTTTCAGAGCGGTTGTTGTCCTCATCCTTGTGACAATTCTCTCTCTGGTTCTCATTCCCATACAATGGCTTGCGCTTAAATTTAATTGGTCGATCAAGCGCAAGTTGCCGCTATATTGGCATCAGGTAACCCGAAGGCTGATGGGTATTCGGGTTACGCAAGTGGGCGCAATGGCAGCTCATAGACCGCTTCTCATCACCTCCAATCACATCTCGTGGCTCGATATCGTTGTGCTGGGTTCAGTGCGACCACTCTCGTTTATTGCCAAATCAGAAGTCGCTGGCTGGCCAATCTTCGGGCTTTTTGCCAAGCTGCAACGTAGCGTGTTTGTAAACCGCTCCCGGCGCACCGACACCAGACGGGTAACGCGGGAAGTGGCAGAACGCATGACCGACGGCGATGCCATGGTACTGTTTGCCGAAGGGACATCCAGCAACGGGAACGAGGTGAAGCCGTTCCGCTCCGCCATTATTGGCGCGGTACATCATGCCATGGATGCTGACGGCAACAGCGATACGTACGTACAGCCGCTTTCCATTGCCTACACCCGTCTACACGGCATGCCGATGGGACGGCAGTGGCGCCCGCATGTCGCGTGGTATGGAGATATGGATCTACCCCCTCATTTGTGGGCCATTTTGAAAGAGGGCGGGGTAGACGTAACACTAACGTGGGGAGACGCGCGTCCCATTGAGGCAAACGCAAGTCGTAAGGCGCTCTCCACCGCGTTGGAGCAGGATGTCAGGGCCATGACAATTACCGCTTTGACCCACTAAATAGCCGCGTAAAGCCAAGCGTTTAGCCTGCTATGTAAACGAACACTTCTCATTCGCTCAAAAAGCAGGTAAAGCTGCCGCAACAGATGGATATGAGTGTGCTGCGCGCGAGGCGGCGCATGGCTAGAAATCAGGCGCTCCTGTGAAGTTGAGCGCAGAGGGATAAATGGACACCAATTCTAACAAGACAGGTGAAGGCGCCGCTGAGGACGTGGCTATCGCAGTGGGTGCGGACAAGCCCCAGCGCAAGGTTTTTGTAAAGACCTACGGCTGCCAGATGAACGTTTATGATTCCGACCGTATGACGGATGCACTGGCCAGCGATGGCTATGTTGCTACCGATACGATGGAAGACGCCGATCTTGTCATCCTCAACACCTGTCACATTCGCGAAAAGGCATCCGAGAAGGTTTATTCCGAGCTTGGCCGCGTTCGTAAGGTGAAAGAGGAAAAGGCCAAAACAGGCAAGCAAATGATGGTCAGCGTAGCTGGCTGTGTTGCGCAGGCAGAAGGGGACGAGATTTCCCGCCGCGCACCTATTGTTGATCTTGTTGTTGGGCCTCAGAGCTACCACCGTCTGCCGGAATTGCTACACCGCGCCTCCAATGGTTCGCGAGTTGTTGAGACTGAATTCGACATTCAGGACAAGTTTAAACATCTGGCAACACCGTCAAAAGAAGCTGTTCGCAAGCGCGGCGTAACCGCTTTTGTGACCGTTCAGGAAGGCTGCGATAAATTCTGTACCTTCTGCGTGGTGCCTTACACCCGTGGTGCAGAGGTTTCCCGCCGCGTAGAGCAGATCGTTTCTGAAACCGAGCGCCTCGCGGCAGCTGGTGTTCGTGAAGTGACCCTGCTCGGCCAGAACGTGAATGCTTGGCATGGCACCGGTCCGGATGGCCGCGAATGGGGCCTTGGTGAGCTGCTGTTCCGTCTGGCGAAGATCGACGGTATCGAGCGCCTGCGCTACACCACATCCCACCCGCGTGATATGGATGATGCACTGATTGCTGCGCACCGGGATCTGGATTCGTTGATGCCTTACTTGCACCTTCCTGTGCAGTCCGGCTCCGACAGTATTCTCGCAGCGATGAACCGCAAACACACGCGTGACGAATATTTCCGCCTTGTTGATCGTATCCGCAATGTGCGCCCTGATATTGCGCTGTCTGGCGACTTTATCGTTGGCTTCCCGGGTGAAACCGATCAGGACTTTGAAGACACGCTGGACCTTATTCGCCGCGTAACATACGGCTCTGCATTCTCCTTCAAATACAGTCCGCGTCCGGGAACTCCGGGTGCGTCCATGGATGAACAGGTTGAGGAAGCGGTAAAAACCGAACGCCTTGCCCGTCTTCAGGCTCTGCTGATGGAGCAGCAGGAAAGCTTCAATAAATCACTGGTCGGTCAAAAAATCGATGTACTCTTTGAAAAGCTAGGCCGTATGGAAGGACAGCTTGCTGGCCGTTCTGCATGGCTTCAGCCGGTGCATGTCGATGCACCTGAAGAGCTATACGGTGAAATTGCGACTGTAGAAATTCTCAAGGCTACTGCAAGCAGTCTACAAGGACGCCTTATTTAACAGCACGAAAAAAGGTGCTAGGGTTAGCGTAGCGAAATGTGTTCAAGACGGAGGAATGCTTGAAGGGCACCGCCCATTCTTCCCCCCGCGTAGGGGCAGCCATGAAACCCATCGCAGCATCAGATATGATGCACGTGGTATTGGCATTCGATGATAACCGGCTGGTTGGCGACTTGTTCGGCCAGTTCGACCAGAATCTAGCACTTATTGAACAGAAGATTGGTGTGGATGCGGTCGCGCGCGGTAATCAGGTAACCATAAGGGGCAGCAAGAGTGGCTGCGAGCAGGCTAAGCTCGCGCTGGAATCCCTTTATGCCAGCCTACAAAATGGACACGAGGTACATCCGGGTGATGTTGACGGTGCCATTCGCATGGCGCAGTCCTCGGAGGCCCAGTTGACGCTTCCGACGATGGAGCCGAAGTCGCGAATGGCCTTTGCGCAGATCGCGACCCGTCGCAAAACCTTGATTGCCCGCACCGCTGCGCAAGATGCTTACATCCGCGCAATGGATCGTTCTGATCTGACCTTTGGTGTCGGCCCTGCCGGTACCGGTAAGACCTTCC
The DNA here is from genome assembly GCF_009711345.1 of Pseudovibrio flavus. Taxonomy (GTDB): domain Bacteria; phylum Pseudomonadota; class Alphaproteobacteria; order Rhizobiales; family Stappiaceae; genus Pseudovibrio; species Pseudovibrio flavus. Next base: position 273,777 of record NZ_SMMA01000062.1, on the reverse strand, counting down.
TTGCTGTTGCTTACGCTGCCGCCCTTTTGGAGCGCGGCGAGATTGATCGCATGATCCTGTCTCGTCCAGCTGTTGAAGCGGGTGAGCGTCTTGGCTTCTTGCCGGGCGATATGCGCGAGAAAGTCGATCCATATCTGCGTCCGCTCTATGACGGCCTTAACGAGATGATCTCGCCAGAGAAGCTCGAGCGTGGCCTTGAAAGCGGTATGATTGAAGTCGCGCCGCTTGCGTTTATGCGTGGCCGTACTCTTTCCAACGCTGTTGTCATTCTCGATGAAGCGCAGAACACTACATCCATGCAGATGAAGATGTTCCTGACGCGTCTTGGTGAAAATTCCAAGATGATCGTGACGGGTGACCCAAGTCAGGTCGATTTGCCACCGGGCCAGATGTCCGGCTTGAAAGAGGCGTTGAAAATTCTCGATGGTGTTGAAGGCGTTTCTCGCGTCAACTTCACCGAAAGCGACGTAGTGCGCCACGAACTGGTTGCCCGCATCGTTCATGCATACGATGAGGATGGTCGTCGCCGCGCTGAGCGTCGCCGTGCCTTGTTGGCCGCTGAAGGTGTGACTGACACCGCCAAGGCTATGAGTGCTAACCAAAAACAAAATAACGAGCGCTTGCAGGAAACCGATGATGAGTGAGCCATCATGCCCGCTGATTATTGATATCTCGATTCCGGCAGAGGGCTGGCCAGCGGAAGATAACCTTGCACACTTGGCTGAAAAGGCCATGGCTATGGCCTGTGAGGTTTCCGATCTGGAAGCATTGCCGGAGACAGAGGTATCTCTGGTGTTTTCCGATGACGATCACGTGCAGGAGTTGAACCGCACGTGGCGTAATAAGGACAAGCCGACAAATGTGCTAAGCTTTCCCGGTGACGATAAGGAAGAGCCGCCATTTGGACCGCTTTTAGGGGACATTATCCTTGCGCGGCAGACCGTTGAACGGGAAGCGCAGGAGCTGGGAATCCCCTTCGAACACCATTTAATTCATTTAATTGTTCACGGAACTCTTCATTTATTCGGTTACGATCACCAATTTGATGATGAAGCCGAAGAAATGGAAGGCGAAGAGCGCAAGATCCTAGCTCGTCTGGATATACCGGACCCTTATCAGGATGCGCCGCTTATAGCCGACGAATGATCGCGGTCAGCACAGCGTAACTGTGCGCCATTTAAGAGAAAGAAATGACTGGTTCAGAACCTCGAAGTACAGCAGCAAGCGAAGCTTCTGTTGCAGACGATAAAGCGGAGAGTAGCGAAGCGTCCTCCAAGAAGCTCGGCGAAGATACGAGCGAGCCTCAGGAGAGAAAGCCTGGCCTTTGGGCTGGGCTGAAAAACGCACTCAACCCTTTTGCAAGAATGCGCCGCAAGGCATCCGGCACGCTCAGGGCCAACCTTGAAGACGAGCTTGCGCGTAAAGATGTGGGCGCTGATGCAGCCTTCACCGCATCCGAACGCGAACTTTTGACCAACATCCTTCAGCTTCGCGAGCTTCGCGTTGATGACGTTATGATCCCGCGGGCTGATATTCAGGCGGTTGATGATACTGCCTCCATCGGCCTTGTGATGGAGAAGTTCCAAGAATCCGGCCACTCTCGTATGCCGGTTTATCACGACAACCTCGACGATCCACGCGGCATGGTCCACATCAAGGACCTTATGGCCTATTTCGCCGAGCAGGCGGGTTACAAGTCTTTCAAAGGCCGCAAGCAGGATAAATCCACTTCTGACAGTGCTGGAGAAAATGGCGATAAAGATACGCCTGATCTTGCGCGCGTTAATCTGGATACCCCGCTAAGCCAGACCGGCCTTATCCGCCCGCTTCACTTCGTGCCGCCATCCATGTCTTCTTCTGAACTGATGAAGCAAATGCAGGTGACCCGCGTTCAGATGGCGCTTGTCATCGACGAATACGGCGGAACCGATGGCTTGGTCTCGCTGGAAGATATCGTTGAAACAGTTGTTGGTGACATCGAAGACGAGCACGATAAAGACGAAGAGGCTATGGTTTCTCAGGTCGCCGATGGCGTTTGGGTAGCTGATCCTCGCGTTGATATTGAAGACCTGCAAGAAGAGCTTGGCACAGACTTTAGTGTGGGTGAGCACGCAGAGGAAGTTGATACTCTGGGTGGAATGCTCTTTACATTGCTAGACAGGGTACCGGTTCGCGGTGAGTTGATTGCTGACAAGCGCCTACCGGGCTATGAATTTGAAGTTCTGGACGCCGACCCACGTCGCATCAAGCGCCTGCGCATTTATCGCCGCCGCTTTGATCAAAGGGCCGGCAGTGCGCGCCTTCGTACCAAACGCACGGAGGCTGCCGCAGAATAGGCATCTAGTTAGAGCTGAGATTTGGGCATGGTTGTAGCAGCACGGGCATTGGCAGATAAGTGGGCGCAACCATTCCTCCTCTATACAGGAGCACGCAGATGGGCACTTTGTTTCCTTCTGGGTGCTCTTTCTGCTTTAGCCTTTCCTCCGGTGGGGTTCTTTCCGGTTCTCTGGCTAACCCTTCCGTCCTTCCTTTGGGTGCTCGATGGGGCGTTCGCCGGTACGGCTCACCAGAGAAGAGCGCGGTTTAAGGGATTTTTCTCCAGCGCGTGGTGGTTTCACTTTGGCTTCTTTGCTGCAAGCCTTTGGTGGATCGCGGAGGCCTTCTTGGTGGAGGCGGATGTCTATGCGTGGATGATCCCTTTTGCGGTCACTTTGATGCCTGCAGGCCTTGCGCTTATTCCGGCATTGGTTGTCGCGTTAGCTTCTCTTTTCTGGAGTACAGGAGCGCGGCGGGTACTGGTATTTGCTGTTGCGCTTAGCTGCGCGGATTGGCTGCGCGGTCACCTGTTTACAGGCTTTCCCTGGAACGCATGGGGTTATGTTGCCGATGCAAACAGCATCTTCCTCCAGCTATCAGCCTACTTGGGTGTTTATGGCCTAAGCCTTTATGTGCTGCTAGTCTTTGCAGCTCCTGCGGCGTTCTTGCGCCAAAGTGGGCGTCGGGCTGGTCTGGTGCTGGCAAGCTATGCGCTGCTGCTGGCTGTTGGTCTTGGTGCAGGCGCCTACCGCTATACCGCGCTGACAGTTTCTCCTACACCGTGGCAGGTCACGGTCATTCAGCCCAATATTCCGCAGGCGGAGAAATGGCAGCCGAAAAATCGCGACCTTCTGCTTCCACACTATCTGGAGCTTACCAGCAAGGCTCTTGCAAAGCTTGATCCCGCAAAACCTGCGGTCGTTGTGTGGCCTGAATCTGCTTTTCCGTATTTGCTGACGGAGGAGCCGGGCGCTCTACCTCTGATCGGTAACGTTCTTCGGGGCGGAAATATCCTCCTGACAGGGGGGATTCGCGGTGAAAGACGTAGTGATGGAGATTTTTTTTATAATAGCGTTTACGCGATAAATGACCGAGGCGAGGTGCTGGACGTTTACGATAAAGTTCACCTTGTTCCGTTCGGCGAATATTTACCATTCCGCAACCTCCTGCAATCTCTGGGTGTGGAACGTTTAGTTCCAGCCCCGTCGGATTTTACAGCAGGCTATCGTTACCGAGCCCTTAATTGGGGCGATGGTCTCAGCGTGCAACCGCTCATCTGCTATGAGGCGATTTTTACCGATACGCGCCTTCCGTTATCAGAACGCCCTGATTTTATTGCGAATGTGACAAACGATGCATGGTTCGGCGAAACATTTGGTCCCTACCAGCACTTTGCGCAGGCAAGGATGAGAGCTGTCGAGCAAGGTATTCCTGTCGTCCGTTCGGCGAATACAGGTATTTCGGCGATTATTGATCCAAAAGGAAAGGTACTCGCAGAAATTGATGTAAATGAAACCGGATCTATTCAAGGACACCTGCCAAATCTACTGGAGCCGACCCCTTATTCTCGCCTAGGTAATGCCATTTTTGGGGGGCTTATTCTCACGATAATTTGTCTCCTATTGGTACTAGGGGGCTTGTTACCTACTCGTAGAGATTGACGAGAAGCCCGAAATATCGTCAACATGTACGTGCGTGAGGTCGGTCTCTTATTCGCGCCAAAAGCGAAAAGGGGCTGCTAGGGCCGTAACAGCGCAACTAATAATAATAAATGCTCCGCAAAGAGAGCTTCGGCAAGAAACCCAACAACGGCCTCGGCCGTAAAGATGAAAGAAGAGGGCCTTTGTAATGCCCAGCAAAAAAGCACCAAACCCCATTGATGTGCATGTTGGTAGCCGTGTTCGGCTACGTCGAATGATGCTTGGAATGAGCCAGGAAAAGCTCGGCGAAGGCCTGGGTATTACGTTCCAGCAGATTCAGAAATACGAGAAGGGCACCAACCGCATTGGTGCAAGTCGGCTCCAGCATATCGCCACACTTCTCAAGGTACCTGTAGCCTTTTTCTTTGAGGATGCGCCTGGCACGCCTGAAGAGTCGCATGGCATTGGTGAGAATCCTCAAACCACTTACGTAGTGGATTTCCTGTCCTCCACCGATGGTCTTGCATTGAACAAAGCCTTTGTTCGCATTGAAGATCCTAAGGTGCGTAAGAAAATTGTCGAGTTGGTCAAAGCGGTTGCTGGCGAGGACGACTAGTCTGTGCAAACCGCAAGCCATTAAATTATGGGCTTGACGTTTCTTCCAAAGATTGGTTGATGAGACCTGAAGCGGCGGTACCCCGTCGCTTCAATTGTTTCTATCTTCCCAGAAGGACGCTCGCCAATGGCTCGTCAAGATTATGTTTTTACATCGGAGTCGGTCTCGGAAGGCCACCCCGATAAGGTTTGCGATCGCGTATCTGACGCTATCGTTGACGCATTTCTGCGTGAAATGCCTGAGGCTCGTGTAGCCTGTGAAACGCTGGCAACCACCAATAAACTGGTTATTGCTGGTGAGACACGCGGCCCAGCCTCTCTTACCAAAGAGTTTCTTGCCCACACTGCTCGCATGGCCATCAAAGACATCGGCTATGAGCAGGAAGGCTTCCACTGGCAGAACGTGGACATCGATGTACTGCTGCATGAACAGTCCGCTCATATCGCACAGGGCGTAGACGCATCGCAGAGCAAAGATGAAGGCGCAGGCGATCAGGGCATCATGTTCGGTTACGCATGCCGCGAAACCCCTGAGCTTATGCCAGCTCCAATCCTGTACTCTCACAAAATCCTGCGTTTGCTTGCAGATGCTCGCAAATCCGGTAACGAGCCAACGCTTGGCCCGGATGCAAAGAGTCAGGTTTCCGTTCGTTACCGCGATGGTAAGCCAGTTGGTGTGACCTCCATCGTGCTGTCTACACAGCACCTTGATGAGACCATGACCTCTGACGATGTTCGTGCAGTTGTTGAGCCATACATTCGCGCAGCCCTTCCTGCTGAGTGGATTTCTGACGAAACCATCTGGCACATCAACCCAACCGGCAAGTTCGTAATCGGTGGTCCTGATGGCGACTGCGGTCTGACTGGCCGTAAGATCATCGTGGACACCTACGGCGGTGCTGCCCCTCACGGTGGCGGTGCATTCTCCGGTAAAGACCCGACCAAGGTTGACCGCTCTGCAGCTTACGCTGCGCGCTATCTGGCGAAAAACGTTGTTGCTGCTGATCTTGCAGATCGCTGCACCATTCAGCTGTCTTACGCCATCGGTATCCCTGATCCGCAGTCGATCTTCATTGACACTCACGGCACCGGTAAGGTTTCCAACAGTGCAATCGAAGGCGCAGTTCGCGAGATCATGTCTTTGACACCGCGTGGCATTCGTGAGCACCTCGGTCTGAACAAGCCAATTTACGAGCGCACCTCTGCTTACGGCCACTTTGGCCGCGAAGCGACTGTAGATGGTGGCTTCTCTTGGGAGAAGGTCGATCTGGTGCATGGCCTCAGAGATCTTCTGGCCAAAGAATTCGCCTAATCTCGAATAACAACAAACAAGAAATGGCCGGAGGTAACGCCTCCGGCCCGACGATTATCATGGTAGACCATTACACAGGTTCATTCTTCGGTCGCCGCGTGGGCAAGCCGCTTAAATCGCGCCAGATCAACTTGATGAACGACTTCTTGCCGACCGTGTCGGTAGACATCACCAAGCCAGCACCAGCAACCCTTGCTGAATTGTTTGGCAAACCTGTCTCTTCCATCTGTCTTGAAATTGGCTTTGGTGGTTCCGAGCATTTGATGCATCGCGCCCGCACCAATCCTGATATCGGGTTTATTGGTGTGGAGCCGTTCCAAAGTGGTATGGCGAAAGCCGTTGGCACATTGGACGAAGAAGGCTTGGAGAACGTTCGGCTGTTTCAGGATGACGCGATCAAGCTGCTCGATTGGATGCCTGAAGGCTCCGTGGACATGGTCTATCAGCTCTATCCTGATCCGTGGCCGAAGAAAAAGCACTGGAAGCGCCGCTTTATCAATCCGGTCAATCTGGATCGCATCGCTCGTGTCCTGAAACCGGGTGCTCAGTTCCGGTGGGCAAGTGATATCGACACCTACGTTGATTGGACCCTCGGCCATTGCCGCGACCACGCCAACTTCGAATGGACTGCTGAATGCGCAAGCGATTGGCGTACTCCTTGGGAAGGTTGGCCGGGCACACGCTATGAGGCGAAGGCGCACAGAGAAGGTCGTATTGGCCGTTATTTGACTTTTCTTCGCGTCTAAGAGTTGTTGAGTACGTACTGCGGCTTTTGTTTGCCGGAGCTCTGTTTTTTTATTGCATAGCTCTGGTAAATGACTATATTGCGCGCAAGAGTTCTCTATCGGCTCATGAAGAGCAATCGGAGAGTGGGCACCGAAAGGACCCGCTCTTTTTTGTTTCTTGGGCCATGGTTTGGCCAGTAAATGCCCGACCAAAAAGGAAAATGACAAGGCTATTTCTAAAGTAGCCGGACGACAGAAGAAGGTTGAACGTGAGCGAGAGCGATCCAAGAATTGTAAAAGAACATGGGCTTGAGGCTCGTGTGGCAGCAATTGTAGAACCGGTCATCGAAGACCTTGGTTACCGTTTGGTTCGTATCCGCATCACCGGAAACAACGGGTGTACGCTTCAGATTATGGCTGAGCTGCCAGACGGTACTATGCACATTGAGGGCTGTGAGGAAATTAGCCACGCTGTTTCCCCTGCGCTGGACGTTGATGATCCGATCAGCGGTGCTTACCATCTGGAAGTTTCGTCCCCGGGTATTGATCGTCCAATGGTTCGTGCCAGCGACTTCGAACGTTGGGTTGGTCATCTTGTAAAGATCGAGATGACACTGCCGCAGCAGGGTGGTCGTAAACGTTTCCGCGGTTTCATTACTGCCATGAATGACGGTCTGGTTTCATTGAAGATGACCGACGTTCCAGCAGGTGAGCCGGACACTGCAGAGCTGCCTCTTAAAGAAATTGGTGATGCCCGTCTGATATTGACAGATGAGCTGATCGACGCAGCCCTGAAAGCAGATAAAGCGGCAAAAGCCGCACGGGGTGAAGAGGTAGACCCTGATTACTATAACCATTGATCGTTAGAGGGCGCCTGTTTGGCGCCCGCTTTTCGATCCGAGTAGATATGTCAGACGCCAATTCGAAACGGGAAATTGGCGCGTAAGGAGTGGACGAGACATGGCCATCAGCGCAAACCGACTGGAGCTGCTGCAGATCGCTGATGCAGTTGCACGGGAAAAGTCGATTGATCGCACCATTGTAATTGCGGCTCTCGAAGATGCTATTCAGAAGGCTGCAAGATCGCGTTACGGTACCGAGACCGAGATCCGCGCCGAGATCAATCCGAAAACCGGTGAGATCCGCCTGCAGCGTCTGCTTCTCGTTGTTGATGTAGTCGAAAACGTTTCTACTGAAATTTCCCTGCAGGATGCAAAATCCCGCAACCCGGAAGCGCAGCTTGGCGACTTCATCGCTGATCCGCTGCCACCGCTAGACTTCGGCCGCATTGCTGCGCAGTCCGCAAAGCAGGTAATCGTACAGAAAGTGCGTGAAGCTGAGCGTGATCGCCAGTACGACGAATTTAAAGACCGCATCGGCGAAATCATCAACGGCGTCGTGAAGCGCGTTGAATACGGTAACGTAGTGATCGACGTAGGTCGTGGCGAAGCAGTTGTTCGCCGTGATGAGCTGATCCCGCGTGAAGTATTCCGCAATGGTGACCGCATTCGCGCCTACGTCTTCGACGTTCGCCGCGAGCAGCGTGGCCCGCAGGTCTTCCTGTCCCGTACCCATCCGCAGTTCATGGCAAAACTCTTCCAGCAGGAAGTGCCAGAAATCTATGATGGCGTAATCGAAATCAAAGCAGTTGCTCGCGATCCGGGCTCCCGCGCTAAAATCGCTGTTCTTTCCAAAGACAGCTCCATCGATCCGGTTGGCGCGTGTGTTGGTATGCGTGGTTCCCGTGTTCAGGCAGTTGTTGGCGAGCTTCAGGGCGAAAAGATCGACATCATTCCTTGGAATGACGATGCTGCGACCTTCATCGTGAACGCACTGCAGCCAGCTGAAGTGGCTAAGGTTGTTCTGGACGACGAATCCGAGCGCATCGAAGTTGTTGTTCCTAACGATCAGCTGTCTCTGGCAATCGGTCGTCGTGGTCAGAACGTTCGTCTTGCTTCCCAGCTCACCGGTTGGGGCATAGACATCATGACCGAGGCAGAAGAATCCGAGCGTCGTCAGAAAGAGTTCCAGATCCGTTCTGACCTCTTCCAGCAGACCCTCAACGTTGACGAGATGGTTTCCCAGCTTCTGGCATCCGAAGGCTTCACCTCTGTTGAGGAAGTTGCCTACGTTGATGCAGAAGAAATCGCTTCCATCGACGGCTTCGACGATGATACCGCTGCTGAAATTCAGGCACGTGCTCGTGAGCACCTTGAAGAAATCGAAGCGGAACTTGCTGAACAGCGCCGCGAACTGGGCGTTTCTGATGAACTGCTCGAGATCGCTGGTCTGACCTCTGCGATGCTCGTTGCGCTTGGCAAGGACGATGTGAAGAACATCGAAGATCTTGCTGGTTGCTCCGCTGACGATCTCATTGGTTGGACCGAGCGCAAAAAGGGTGAAGTGGTTCGCGTCGATGGCGCGCTCACCGGCTTCAACCTCTCCCGCGCAGATGCTGAAAATATTGTAATGTCCGCTCGTGTTGCAGCGGGCTGGATCTCCCCTGAAGACCTTATTCAGGAAACCGAGGAAGAAATCGCTCCTGAAGAGGGCGAATTCTCGGAAGCTGAAGAAGTGGCTGTTGACGACGCCGTCGAATTCGAGCAAGACAACGGTGCAAAAGACGGGGCAGTCTCCGAGAACTAAGGTTTCGGACAAGGAATTGGTGGGAGCGGTCCTCCGCTCCCCGGTTTTGGGTGGTTTTGCCCCTTTCATGGCACAGGCCACCTGATTGGAATAAGGAGGACAACACCGGCTTTTATAGGGTACACTGAAGTGGCGAAGAAAAACGAGATAACAGAGCGAACCTGTGCCGTGACACGGGAAGTTTTGCCTGTATCGGAGCTGCTTCGTTTCGTCGTGTCACCCGACGGGGTTGTTGTTGCCGACATCAAAAATGTACTCCCAGGTCGCGGAGTATGGGTCAAAGCGACCCGGTCGAAGGTTGAGGAAGCTGTAAAAAAGCGCGTCTTCAACCGAGGCTTTAAGGAGCAGGTACACGCTGAGATCGGTCTGGCCGACCAAGTAGATAAAATGCTGGAGCACGCAGCTACCGGCGCGCTGTCCATCAGTCGCAAGGCAGGTGATTTGATTACTGGTTTCGCAAAAGTGGAATCAGCCTTGAGGGGCGATCGGGTCCTGGCTCTGGTTCATGCAACCGATGCCTCTGACGATGGCGTACGTAAATTGGCGGCTGTGGCCGCTTCGAGATTTGGCAAAGAGGACCCATTGGCGGTGGTCCGCTTGCTTGATTCGGCCCAATTAAGTTTGGCATTGGGCCGCGATAATGTGATACATGCTGCACTGCTCGCTGGACAGGCAGGTCGAAATTTTCTCAGAGCTGCAAGCCGATTGGCAGACTATAGAGAAGTTTCTCTGGCAAATGGCACAGGCGGCGCAAAAGGTGCAGTGGCGCAGGACTGAAGGCAATATGAGCGATAGCAACAACACAGACGACAAAACAGGCGGCGGCGAACGCAAAACACTCGGCCTCAAGCGCGGCGGAGTGGAGAAGGGCACTGTAAAGCAGAGCTTTTCTCACGGACGCTCGAAGGCTGTCGTCGTGGAAAAGAAGAAGCGCCGTGTGGTAATGCCGGGTCAGGAAACTGCAGCTCCGGCTTCTGCTTCTTCTACTCCAGCGACTTCCCAGCCAGCTCGCGCAGCAGCGAAACCAGGCGCAAAACCACAGCAGGGCCGTGGTGATGGTCGCCAGCAGGACGCGCGCCGTGGTGGCGAAGGTCAGAACCGCAATGGCGGTCGTGGCGGTCAGCGCCGTCAGGGCGGTCAGGCCCAGCAGGGCGGCGGCAACATTTTGCGTACCCTTTCTAAAGCGGAAGCTGATGCCCGTATGGTAGCGCTGCGCGAAGCACAGGTGCGTGAAGTAGAAGATCGTAAGCGCCGTGTTGAAGAAGAAGCGCGCCGCGTCGAAGAAGCTCGTGTAAGAGCAATCGAGGCGGAAAAAGCACGCGTTGAAGAAGAAGCACGTCAAAAGCGTGAAGCTGAAGAAGCTGCTGTAAAAGCGGCGGCTGAGGCAAAGGCTAAGGCAGAAGCTGCAGCAAAAGCTGCGGCTGAAGCAAAGGCTAAGCCAGAAGCGCCAGCTCAGGCTCCGCGTCGTTCCGAACGTCCAGCACAAGGTGCAGGCCGTGGCGAAGGCGCAGGTCGCGGTGAAGGTCGTGAGACCCGCGCACCACGTCAGCGTGACGGTAAGCCTCCACGTCTGGATGGTCCACGTCCGGGCGCAGGTCGCCCAGGCGCTCCACGTCCAGCAGGTGCTCGTCCGGCAGCAGGTGGTCGTCCGAACCCGGCTGATGCCCCAATGCCGACTGAAGAAAAGCAGCGTCCAGGTGGCGTTCGCACAGCTCCAGGTGCACGCGTAGGTCAGGGCCGTCCAGATGATGGCGATGACAACGATAAAAAGGGTCCAAAGGGCGCTCCTCGCGGTAAGAAGGCTCCGGCTCCTTCCGCAAAACCAGCTCGCGGTGGTGAAGACCGTCGCCGTTCTAACAAGCTGACCATCGTTCGCGCAACCGGTGATGATGATCCGCGTGGCCGTTCCATGGCTTCCCTGCGCCGTCGTCGTGAAAAAGAGCGTCGTGCAGGTCAGGAGAAGGTGGTTCGTGAGAAAGTAGCACGTGAAGTGGTGCTTCCTGATGCGATCACCATTCAGGAACTGGCAAACCGTATGTCCGAACGTTCGGTCGACGTTATCAAGCTGCTCATGAAGCAGGGACAGATGCTCAAGATCAATGACGTTCTTGATGCAGAAACTGCTGAATTGATCGCAGTTGAATTCGGTCACACCGTAAAACGCGTTTCTGAATCCGACGTTGAAGAAGGTCTTTACACCATCGATGATGATGAGGGCACCATGGAGCCACGTGCTCCGGTTGTTACCATCATGGGTCACGTTGACCATGGTAAGACCTCGCTTCTCGATGCTCTGCGTCAGGCAAACGTTGCTTCTGGCGAAGCTGGCGGCATTACCCAGCACATCGGTGCATATCAGGTAGAGCAGAACGGTCACAAAGTGACCTTCATCGATACCCCGGGCCACGCAGCGTTTACCGCAATGCGTGCACGTGGTGCGAAAGCGACCGATATCGTTATTCTGGTTGTTGCTGCTGACGATGGCGTTATGCCTCAGACTCGTGAAGCCATTCAGCACGCACGTGCTGCTAATGTGCCGATCATCGTTGCAATCAACAAAATGGATAAGCCAGGCGCTGATCCAGACCGCATCCGCAATGACCTTCTGCGCGAAGAAATCGTCGTAGAAAGCATGGGCGGTGACACGATCGACGTTGAAGTTTCCGCGAAAGAAAAGCGCAACCTCGACAAGCTGATCGAAATGGTTCTGCTTCAGTCTGAAGTTCTTGAGCTGAAAGCCAACCCGAACCGTACTGCAGAAGGTACTGTGATCGAAGCCAAGCTCGACAAGGGTCGTGGTCCGGTCGCTACCGTTCTGGTTCAGAAGGGTACTTTGCGTCCAGGTGACATTCTTGTTGCTGGTAGCGAGTGGGGCCGCGTTCGTGCAATGCTCGACGAGAACGGCAACAAGGTTGATGAAGCTGGCCCATCCAAGCCGGTTGAGGTTCTGGGCTTCCAGGCAACGCCTCGTGCAGGTGACCGCGTAGCGGTTGTCGAAAACGAGAGCCGCGCTCGTGAGATCACCGAGTACCGTAATCGTCAGATGCGCGACAAGATGGCAGCTCGCGTTGCAAGCTCCCGTAACTCTCTTGAAGCGATGATGAAGGGTCTGAAAGACGACGGTCAGCAGGAATTCCCGCTTGTCATCAAAGCTGACGTGCAGGGTTCTGCCGAAGCAATCGCAAGCGCTCTTGAAGAGCTGGGCAACGACGAAGTGCGTGCACGCATTATCGCCGCTGGCGTTGGTGGTATCACTGAAAGCGACATCACCCTTGCTATGGCGTCCAAGGCTCCAATCATGGCCTTCAACGTTCGTGCAAACAAACAGGCACAGGAAGCTGCTCGCCGCGAAGGTATTGAGATCCGCTACTACAGCGTTATCTACGATCTCATCGACGACGTGAAGGCAACCATGTCTGGCATGTTGGCCCCAGAACGCCGCGAAACCTTCCTCGGTTATGCAGACATCAAGGAAGTGTTCAACATTTCCAAGATCGGCAAGGTCGCAGGCTGTCTGGTCACCGAAGGTGTCGTACAGCGTGGTGCTCAGGTTCGCCTGCTGCGCGACAACGTTGTGGTTCACGAAGGCGAACTGGGTACACTGAAGCGCTTCAAGGACGAAGTGAAAGAAGTGGAATCCGGCGTCGAGTGCGGCATGAACTTCACCAACTACAAAGACATGCGTGTTGGCGACGTTATCGAGTGCTTCAAGGTCGAAGAAATCGCCCGTTCGCTCTAGAATTGGCTTGAATATTCAATAATTCAGGGCGCCGACGCGGGCTTAACGGTTCGCGTCGGCGTCTGAGCTTGTGAGAACAAAAATGGTTAAACCACGCAAAGAGACCGCAAGCGGCCCTTCACAGCGTCAGCTTCGCGTCGGCGAGCTGGTTCGCAAAGAGCTGAGTGACATTCTCTCCCGCGGGGCGTTGAACGACCCTGATCTGGAAGGCGTAATCATCACTATTCCTGAAGTGCGTATGACGCCTGACCTGCGTATGGCGACCTGTATGGTCATGCCTCTGGGCGGTGCCAACGTTGATAAGGTCGTGAAAGCGCTCAACCGTTCCGTTAAATACTTCCGTGGTCAGGTGGCTCGCCGTTTGACGATGAAGTACTCGACGGACCTGCGCTTTGTTGTCGATTCCCGCTTTGACGATGATGATCGCATCACACGTCTTCTCAACGAGCCGGCTGTGCGCCGTGACTACGCGCTTGAAGAAGACGAAGGCGATGACGATGCGTTTGATGGCGAAGACCATCAGGACAAGAACTAGAGCAATAAATGGCTAAACAACAGCGTCGCCGTGTACGCTATCCGGTGAACGGCTGGCTGGTCCTCGACAAGCCGCTGGAAATTACATCCAACCAAGCGCTGGGTAAGCTGAAGCGTATCTTCAGCCCCGATAAAGTCGGCCATGCCGGTACTCTTGATCCACTGGCGACAGGCTGCTTGCCGATTGCCTTTGGTGAAGCAACCAAAACCGTGCCGTTTGTTATGGGTAGCCGCAAAGTGTACCGCTTTGAGGTGACTTGGGGCATCCAGACCTCTTCCGACGATGCTGAGGGGGAAGTAATCGCCACTTCGGACGTTCGGCCTGAACAAGCTGATATCGAAGCGGTTCTTCCTGAGTTTCGCGGTGAGATCATGCAGGTCCCGCCGAAGTTTTCTGCAATCAAAGTAGATGGCAACCGTGCCTACGACCTTGCTCGTGATGGCGAGGAAGTGGAGCTCGAAGCGCGCCCAATCAGCATTCACCGTCTTAGCCTTGCCGAGGTGATCGGAACCGATAAGGCAGTGTTTGAAGCAGAGTGTGGCAAAGGCACCTATGTGCGCTCGCTCGCTCGCGATATTGCTTTGCGCCTTGGTACGCGCGGCTATGTGACGGATCTGCGCCGCCTGTTGGTTGGGCCATTCGGCGAAGCGGATATGGTCACGTTTGAAGAGCTCGACGCAGCAGCGAGTGAAGAAGAAACCGAAACCCCTCTTGAGAACGCAAAGCTCATGTCGTTCATCAAGCCGGTGGAAACGGGTCTTCAGCTTATGCAGGGCGTTGCCATAAATGGCGAGGCAGCTCAACGCGTTAAACGCGGTAATCCGGTTATCCTGCGCGGTGCCAATGCACCAATTGGACCGGAAGAGATTTACGTCACCTGTGGCGGTGATCTGATTGCGTTTGGCGAGGTAGCTCGCGGCGAGTTTAAACCAAAGCGCGTGTTCAATCTCTGAGCCTGCTGCAGCGGCTTCTAGCCCATCAAAATTTTACTGGAGTTTTGGCAGAGTTTCCTTCATATTCCGCCCGTCTGGACGGGTGAAGACTCTGCCGGACCTTTTGTTTTGAGCACGACCATGCTGGACGACATCTTGGCATGGCCTAGTTCAAAGCAGCGCTTCAAAAATGAAGCAACGCCATTTGGCGAATAACAAATGCCTCTTAGAGGCTAATCTATAAAGGATATTAGGATGTCGATTACTCCTGAGCGTAAAGCTGAGCTGATCAAAGAATTCGCGGTTAAAGAAGGCGATACCGGTTCTCCAGAAGTACAGGTAGCTATCCTGACTCACCGCATCGCAGTTCTGACCGAACACTTCAAAGGCCACAAAAAGGACAACCACTCCCGTCGTGGTCTTCTGAAAATGGTAAGCCAGCGTCGTAAGCTTCTTGACTACCTCAAAGGTAAAGAAGAAGCACGCTACCAGTCCCTGATCGAGCGACTGGGCATCCGTCGCTAATCGGACTAAAAGAACGCGGTGGGTTGCAACCCGCCGCGTTTTGTTTATGTAGATATGGGCCGGTTATGATAGGGCAGGATTGCCAGAGGCTTTTGACGAGCAAAAGAGCCTCTTGTCGTCTTGCCTGTTAAGACCAGCCAGTACGTGGAGACCTGCGTCACCCATCAACGGGTTCAGCCACCACAATGGCAGGCGCTATTTCTCCAAAACTATTCCTATCTGCTGCTCATGGGGGTGGCAGGTAAATGTATGCTAGGAAAAAAAATGTTCGATATTCATCGCGTGGAAGTAGATTGGGGCGGCCGTCCGCTCATCCTCGAAACCGGTAAGGTTGCCCGTCAGGCTGACGGCGCAGTAATCGCCACCTACGGCGAAACCAAGGTTCTGGCAACTGTTGTGTCTGCAAAAGACCCTAAGCCAGGTCAGGACTTCTTCCCGCTCACCGTTAACTATCAGGAAAAAGCTTACGCTGCTGGCCGCATCCCAGGTGGTTACTTCAAGCGCGAAGGCCGTCCTTCCGAACACGAAACCCTGACTTCCCGTCTTATTGACCGTCCGATCCGTCCGCTGTTCGTTGATGGCTACAAGAACGAAACTCAGGTAATCATCACCGTTCTGTCTCACGATCTGGAAAATGCTCCGGACATTCTGGCAATGGTTGGCGCATCCGCAGCTCTCACCATTTCTGGCGTTCCGTTCATGGGTCCAATTGGTGGCGCTCGCGTTGGTTACATCAACGGCGAATACGTTCTCAACCCAACCGTAGACCAGATGGAAGAAACCTCTCTGGATCTGGTTGTTGCTGGTACCAATGACGCTGTTCTGATGGTTGAATCCGAAGCGAAAGAGCTGACTGAAGAAGTTATGCTCGGCGCTGTAATGTTCGGTCACCGTGAATTCCAGCCAGTAATCGACGCGATCATCAAGCTCGCTGAAAAAGCTGCGAAAGAACCACGTGAACTGGTTGTTGCTGACCGTTCCGCGCTGTTCGCGCAGGTTAAAGAAATCGCTGGCGAAGACCTCAAAGCTGCTTACAAAATCACCCAGAAGGTTGAGCGTAAGAAAGCTGTAGACGCTGCTAAGGCAAAGGTTGTTGAAGCCCTCGTCACCGGCGAAGAAGGTGCTCCTGAAGGCGTTGTTGTTGGCGAACAGTTCAAGAAGCTTGAAGCTGAAATCGTACGCGGCAGCATTCTGGACACTGGTCTGCGCATCGACGGCCGTGACCTTTCCACCGTTCGTCCGATCATGTCTGAAGTTGGTATCCTGCCACGCGCACACGGCTCTTCCCTGTTCACCCGCGGTGAAACTCAGGGTCTGGTTGTTGCAACTCTCGGCACCGGCGAAGACGAGCAGTTCGTAGACATGCTTGAAGGCACCAAAAAGGCTACCTTCATGCTGCACTACAACTTCCCTCCATACTCCGTGGGTGAAGCTGGCCGCATGGGCTCCCCAGGCCGCCGCGAAATCGGTCACGGTAAGCTGGCATGGCGCGCAGTACACCCAATGCTGCCTGCACACCACGACTTCCCGTACACCATCCGCGTTGTATCCGAGATCACCGAATCTAACGGTTCTTCCTCCATGGCGTCCGTATGTGGTGCATCCTTGTCCCTGATGGACGCTGGTGTGCCTCTTAAGTCTCCAGTGGCTGGTATCGCGATGGGTCTCATTAAGGAAGGCGAGCGCTTCGCAGTTCTCTCCGACATCCTTGGCGATGAAGATCACCTCGGCGACATGGACTTCAAAGTAGCTGGTTCTGAAAACGGCATCACCGCTCTTCAGATGGACATCAAGATCGACGGTATCACCGAAGAGATCATGAAGGTTGCTCTGGAGCAGGCTAAAGGCGGCCGCGTGCACATTCTCGGCGAGATGGCAAAAGCGATCACCGAAGCACGTTCCGAACTGGGCGAACACGCTCCACGCATCGAAGTCATCAAGATCCCTGTAGACAAGATCCGTGAAGTTATCGGCTCTGGCGGTAAGGTAATCCGCGAGATCGTTGAAAAGACCGGCGCGAAGGTCAACATCGAAGACGACGGACCGTTAAGGTAGCGTCTTCCGACGGTAAGGCAATTAAAGCAGCTCTGAACTGGATCAACTCCATCGCTGCTGAGCCTGAAGTTGGCGTGATCTACGAAGGTACTGTTGTGAAGTGCGTTGACTTCGGCGCATTCGTCAACTTCTTCGGCGCACGTGACGGCCTCGTTCACATCTCCCAGCTTGCACCTAAAAAGGTTGCAAAGGTTACCGACGTGATCAAAGAAGGCGACAAAGTCTTCGTTAAACTCATGGGCTTCGATGAGCGCGGCAAGGTTCGCCTCTCCATGAAGGTTGTCGATCAGGAAACCGGTAAAGAGATCGAACGCGAAGAGAAAAAGCCTGAAGAAGGCAAAGCTGAATAAGCTGCTCTCGCCTAACGGTTAAGAATTGGAAAGGCCGCTCCTTCGTGGGGCGGCCTTTTTCTATTCGCGTTTCGACTGCGCTAGGAGCTGAGGCGGTTACTGATCGAGATCGTTGAGCGGGTTGTAGTCATCGTTGTTCTGCGGCTCAGTATGGTCCACCAGAATGCTAACGCCCATGCCGCCGGTAGAGATGAGTGTGCCGGGTGGTCCAACATTCCAACTGTTATTGGCTGCATCGTAAGTAACGAAAATCAGCCCTCTTAATGGAATGGAAAGCAGAATTTGAGTGTCCTGCGTGTAGTTGTAGTCAAGCAGCTGAAACTTGGTTCCGCGCTTTACCGGAAATTGAGAAACCGGAGTTTTAAAGGGCTTTTGGAAGTATACCTGCCAGACTTCTGGCTCTTCGATCTCGCATAAAAAGGAAATGTCGTATCTGGGCATGGCTTGCGTCCTAGGCGTGTTGCTTTCTAGGGGAATGACTATTCGGACGCGTTGGCTACCTTGTTGTGAAGCGGGGCCAGAGATGGAGTGTCATGAGCCATAGCGCTTGCGGCTATGCAGTGGGAACAGTTCTTAGGAAAGCAGAAGTACGACCATTTTCGATCGGATAAAGTGAACGAAACGGCTGCCGTGATATTCAACATGTTTTGCGTTAGTGCTTCAGCGGTTGCCTGAGAAGTTTTATGCTTGAGCTTAGTATACCTGTTTGAAGTGACAGCAGCTTCCTGCTATACCCACAACCGATTTGTTTAGGCTGCTGGGAAACTCGGGGTGTGAGATGAACGAGATGCGCTTGGTTGTTGTTGGAGCTTCGGGACGCATGGGGCGTGCGCTCGTAAAATCCATCAGTGAGCAGGACGGCCTCGTTCTGAGCGGCGCGCTTGAACGCGACGGCTCCGATGCAATTGGCAAGGATGCGGGCGATCTTGCAGGCGTTGGAACGCTCGGCGTAGCCGTTACTTCCGATCTCGAAGCCGCTCTAGAAGGTGCTGACGGTATCATCGACTTCACCGCACCGGTTGCCACCCTCAACTTCTCCAAAATCGCTGCTGAGCGTTCCCTCGTGCACATTATCGGCACCACAGGTATGAGCGCTGAAGAAGAGCAGGAACTAAAACGTGTCAGCGAAGGTTCGCGGACTGTAAAGTCCGGCAATATGAGCCTTGGCGTAAACCTGTTGTCGCTGCTTGTACGCAAAGCTGCAGCGGCGCTGGATGATGATTTCGATATTGAGGTGCTGGAAATGCACCACAAGCACAAGGTAGATGCGCCATCTGGGACGGCGCTTCTTCTTGGTCAGGCTGCAGCAGAAGGCCGCCAGATTGACCTTGCGCAGAACTCCGTTCGCTCCCGTGACGGGATTACCGGAGCTCGCAAGCGCGGCGAGATCGGCTTTGCCACACTTCGTGGGGGTTCTGTTGTTGGCGAGCATACTGTGATGTTCGCGTCTGAAGGCGAGCGGATCGAACTGTCCCATATAGCCACCGACCGGCAACTTTTTGCCCGTGGTGCCGTAAAAGCGGCGCTTTGGGCCAATAAGCAACAGCCGGGCTTTTATTCCATGGCCGATGTTCTCGGCCTGAACGACTAAAAAAATAACCTCCTAAGGAGAGTAAAATGGAACGCCTTTTGGTTCTCGTCCGCCACGGACAAAGTGAATGGAACTTGAAAAACCTGTTCACCGGTTGGAAAGACCCTAACCTGACTGAACAGGGTGTAGAAGAAGCAAAGGCAGCTGGTAAGAAGCTGAAAGACCTCGGCCTCGAGTTCGATCTTGCTTACACCTCCGACCTCACCCGCGCACAGAACACCCTGAAGCTCATCCTCGAGCAGCTGGGTCAGGAAGACCTGCCAACCACCAAAGATCAGGCTCTGAACGAGCGTGACTACGGTGACATCACCGGCATGAACAAAGACGAAGCTCGTGAAAAGTTCGGTGAAGAACAGGTTCACATCTGGCGCCGTTCTTACGACGTGCCTCCTCCAGGTGGTGAATCCCTGAAGATGACCGCTGAGCGCACCATTCCTTACTTCAAGGAAAACATCCTGCCTAAAGTTCTGGGCGGTGAGCGCGTAATCATCGCAGCACACGGCAACTCCCTGCGTTCCCTGATCATGGATCTGGAAGACCTGACCCCTGAGCAGATCCTTGCTCGCGAGCTCGGCACCGGCGCACCAGTGATCTACCGTCTGGACGAGAACGGTAAAGTTCTGTCCGTACAGGATCTGGCTGAATAAGCTATCCGGCGGTTACGCTTGAAATTTTCGAAAGCGGCTCCGGTTGGAGCCGCTTTTTTGTTTTGGGGCTTTAGAATAGTGAGGAGGGGCCAATGAAAACCATCGGTATCCTTGGCGGAATGTCCGCTGAATCAACGCAGATTTATTATCGTGAGTTATGCCGGCTTACCCGTGAGCGGTTGGGCGGCCTACATTCGCCAGAGCTTTTGATCCGCTCCCTCGATTTTGCGGCGATTGAAGCATTGCAGATGAAGGGTGATTGGGATGCAGCAGGTGCGATCCTCAATCGCGAGGCTAAGGCGCTGGAGCGCGGCGGAGCTGAGGTGCTCGTGCTTGCAACCAATACCATGCACAAGCTTGCAGGGCAGATGATGGATGGCGTGAATATCCCGTTTCTGCATATTGCCGATGCAACAGCCGCAGCAATCAATGCAAAAGAGCTGAAGAAGCCGGGCTTGATGGCTACAGCCTTCACCATGGAACAAAGCTTTTACACCTCACGACTCGTTGAAGCAGGTTTAGAGCCTGTTATTCCCGAGGATGAGGATCGTCGCGCCACCCACCGGATCATTTATGATGAGCTGTGTCAGGGCATCACGACTGCTCAGAGCGAAGCAGCCTATATCGCGATTGCGGAACGATTGGTTGAGCGCGGTGCAGACTGCCTCATCCTTGGCTGTACGGAAGTAGGCATGCTGCTCAATCAAAGCAATGTTAGCGTTCCTGTGTTTGACACAACCATGGTCCACTGCGAAGCAGCGTTGAACTTTGCTTTGAGTGACGCGCAATAAAAAAGCGGCGGGAAATCCGCCGCTTCTTGAATGCTTTAGTGTGCTCTTGGTTAGAGCTGGAAGCCCTGCTGGGTCACGTGATCTTTAAGTGGCACGCTTGGGCGAGCGCCAACGTGGGCGATTACCTCTGCAGCACACAGACAGCCAAGTTCTGCGCATGCTGTTAGGGTCTGCTCACGGGATAGACCAAGCATGAAGCCGGAAGCGAACAGATCGCCCGCGCCGGTGAGATCCACCACGTTTACGTCTTTGCTTGCAGGAACATGAACGGTTTCCTCGCGAGAAATCGCCATAGCACCTTCAGAGCCAAGAGTAAGTGCGGTGAGGGTGCAATCTTCACGAACAGCGTTGATGGCGGTGTTCAGATCTGCAGTCTGGTAAAGCGCTTTGAGTTCGTGCTCGTTAGCAAAGAGCAGGTCGACGATGCCGTCTTTAATCAGGCCCATAAACTCGGAGCGGAACCGGTCCACACAGAAGCTGTCAGAAAGCGTAAGGGATACGCGGCGGCCTGCGCCATGAGCAACCTTGGAAGCTTCAAGGAACGCTTGCTTTGCAGCTTCTGGGTCCCACAGATAGCCTTCCATGTAGGTGATAGCAGATGCCCGTACCACCTCTGGATCAATGTCCACCGGAGAGAGCGTAGTTGCTGCACCCAGATAGGTGTTCATGGTGCGCTCGCCATCCGGCGTGATCAAGATCATGGAGCGACCAGAAGCAAGTTCGCTATTTGCAAGCGGCGCTGTATCAAAGTGAACGCCGGAACCACGCATGTCGTGACCATAGCCTTCACCCACCTCATCCGTGGCAACCTTGCCGATATAAGCAGGACGACCGCCAAGAGAAGCAATGCCAGCTGCGGTATTGCCCGCGCTACCACCGGAAATGCGAGTGGTTTGCCCCATAAGATCATAAAGACGCAGTGCCTCATCGGTATCGATCAGGCGCATGGAGCCTTTATGCAGGTTCTGCGCAACGAGGAAGTCCTCTTCAACATGAGCGAACACATCGGTAATTGCATTGCCGATGCAAAGGGCATCAAATTTGAGCTCAGACATGAATGGTCCTTGTATTCCAAAGCCCACCGGCTGGCAGGCTTTGTTATCTTAAATATTCGGCGTTGGGCGCAGAGCGCGGTTCGCTTCCGGTTCTCTGATTTTGTGACGGAACGGGCTAGCGTTGTAAACGCCCAGAATCTTTAGCTCCGCGGAGAAGAATGCCAGTTCTTCCATTGCAAGAGCGACGTTCGGGTCTTCTGGATGACCTTCGATATCCGCGTAGAACATAGAGGCGAAGAACTGGCCCTCAAGCTGATAGGATTCAAGCTTGGTCATGTTCACGCCGTTGGTGGCAAAACCGCCAAGCGACTTGTATAGCGCTGCGGAAACGTTGCGAACGCGGAAGATAAAGGTTGTGATGGTCGGCTGGCCAGTGCGAACAGTTTTCTTGTCATCGCGGGACAGGATGATGAAGCGCGTTGTATTGTGAGCTTCGTCTTCCACGTTGCGCGCCAAAATATCGAGGCCGTAAATGTCTGCTGCCAGTTCTGGAGCAAGCGCACCCCATTTCGGGTCGCCTTTTTCCGCGATCTGTCGCGCGGAACCGGCAGTGTCTGCACCAATAACAGCCTGAATGCCGTTTTCACGGATGATTTTACGACATTGTCCCAGACCCATAATATGGCTCTGAACGTGTGTCAGGTCTTCCAGCTTGGAGCCCTTTAGGCCCATGAGCTGGAAGCGGATTGGCATGAAATACTCGCCAATGATGTGAAGCGAAGAGCGCGGTAGAAGGTAATGGATATCGGCAACGCGGCCTGCAACCGAGTTCTCGATTGGAATCATCGCCAGATCGGCATCGCCACTTTCAAGCGCATGGAAACAGTCTTCAAACGTCGGGCATGGGATGGCTTGATAATCTGGGTATACGCTGTTGCATGCCATGTGGGAGTTCGCACCCACTTCGCCTTGAAAGACGATCTTCCGCTGCTCGGACATAAAAAAATCCATTCGTTTGAAGTTGGATCAAAGTCTACAATCAGTTGCTTCTATCAATTTTTCGCGGATGAAGGTCAACAATCCACGTCAACATTTTGAATATTTCTCAACACACTGTGCATCAAAGCTGTCGATATGCCCAGTGCTCCGGGTACTGTGCGTAGAACGGATTCGCGTTCCTTGTCAGAGGCCCTAAACGCACGCAAATGGGGTTTTTGCGGAAAATACACCTGTGGCAAATCCGCGCATATTGCAAGCGCATTGGGGAATATACTTAATTTTACCGAGAGTTTTATGCTTTTAAACTCTTTGGTTGCAAGCGCCATTCTGCGCAAGTGAACGCCACGATTTCAGCCAGTTTAGGACGATTACAGACTGGAAAATTCGATTTGATCTTCCTTCCGTGGTGCTATTTCACGCCCAGATTGAGCGCCTAGCTGTAAGCACCTAAATCTAAACTCCTAGGAAAAACCCTCATAAGTCTATGGACAAGGCGCTGATTTTGCCTGTAGTTTCCCTCAAAATCTCTAGTCGTCGGTGGTTGGGTTTTAGGCGTAGGGGTAGGTCCGCCAGCCACTGTAAACATCGGAGCGTGGCAGTATGGATTCGTTTGAACTGAACAAAATTGCAGGGGCAATTCTGTTCGCACTGGTTGCTATCATGGGCATCAACTTTCTCACTGAGGTGATTTTTGCGCCTCATGATGATGGAAAGCGCGGCTACGAGATCGCAGTAGAAAGTTCAGGCGAGGCACCTGCTGGCACTGCGGAAGCTGCTGGCCCAGAGCCTATTGCGATCCGCCTGACCTCCGCATCTGTCGATAAAGGTGCAAAGCAGGCTAAGAAGTGCGCTGCGTGTCACACCTTTGAACAGGGTGGTAAGAACAAGGTTGGACCGGCTCTTTGGGATGTTGTTGGTCGTGCACCAGCCGGTGTTGATGGCTTCTCTTACTCTTCTGCAATGCAGAGCTATGGCGAGTCCCACAATGCTTGGACCTTCGAAATGCTCGATGCATTCCTTGCAAAGCCTAAGAACGAAGTATCCGGTACTTCCATGGGTTACGCAGGCATGAAAAAGCCGAATGACCGCGCAGACCTGATCGCTTACCTACGTTCGCTTTCCGAAAATCCAGCGCCGATCCAGTAATTGGTCCACAACGCGTTGGAATAAAATCAGAATAATTCGAAAAGGCCGGTGTATTTCCGGCCTTTTTTGCATTTGGAGGCCGTTAGTAACGGTTTTTCCGTCTGTTTCCCTTAAATTTTTGTCATCTTGGCAAAAGCCGTTGTCGACTAGGGCATCCGCGAACTACAGTGTTTGTCTAGGAAAGTCATAGTTTTAACGGTTTTTTGGTTTTCTGTACCGGTGGGCACAGGGGCTGGCAAAGCGAGGCAACAAGGGAACGACGAATGCTTGGTCAATTGAAGAGATTCTGCCGTTTTGGGGCACTGGCGCTGGTTGCGGGGGCATTGCTTCCATCAACCGCATTCTCTGAAGAACCCCAGTGGCGGCACGGTACAGCTCTCATTGGCGATGTTAAGTATCCCGAAGGCTTTGCCCATTTTGATTATGTAAACCCGCAGGCTCCAAAGGGTGGGCGTGTGCGCATGTCGGCCACTGGCACCTTTGACAATATGAACTACGTCATTCGCCGTGGAACGCCGCCCGTAGGCATTGGGCTGATCTACGATACCTTGACCACCTTCTCTCAAGATGAGGTTTCCGTTGAATATGGCTTGCTTGCCGAATCTCTTCAGTACCCTGAGGATTTTGGCTGGGTGAAGTTCCGCCTTCGCGACGGGATCAAATGGCACGATGGGACCCCGATCACACCTGAGGATGTGGTCTGGTCGTTCGAGCAGTGGGTCAAACACAATCCGCAGTACACTTATTATTATCGCAATGTCAGCAAGGCAGAAGTTTCTGGCGAGCGGGAGGTAACCTTTACCTTTGACCAGACAGGCAACCGCGAACTACCGCAAATCATCGGCCAGCTAACCGTACTGCCTAAACATTGGTGGACGGGCATCGATGCCAAGGGCAACCCAAGGGATATCGCATCGGGCACTTTGGAACCGCCGCTTGGTTCTGGCCCCTACAAGGTTGGCACTGTCGATAATGGCCGGTCCATTGCCTATGAGCGTGTAGACGATTATTGGGGCAAAAACCTCAATGTAAACGTTGGCCGCAATAACTTTGACGAGATTCGCTTTGAGTACTACCGCGATGAAGTGGTGGAGCTGGAAGCATTTAAGGCAGATCAGTTTGACTGGCGCTATGAAGCGACGGCCAAGAACTGGGTCACAGCCTACAAGGTGCCAGCCGTTGAGAACGGCAATATCGTACTGGAAAAGTTTCCGCAGGATTCCCGCGGTCGCGGCTTGATGGTGGCGTTCATTCCAAACACCCGCCGCGAAAAACTGGCAGATGTACGCGTTCGTAAAGCGCTGAACTATGCCCTGAACTTCCAAGAGATGAACCACACCATCTTCTTCGATCTGTATGACCGGATTGACAGCTACTTCTTTGGAACAGACCTCGCCTCTCGTGGTTTGCCTGAGGGGCTGGAGCTGGAGATTCTGGAAAGCGTTCGCAGCGAAGTACCAGAGAGCGTCTTCACAACGCCGTACACAAACCCTGTCTCTGGAGATGCGCGTCAGGAGCGCAATAACCTGAGAACTGCGCTGCAGCTTCTGAAAGAAGCGGGCTACGAGCAAAAGGGTCGTCAGCTTGTAAACGCTGAAACAGGTGAACCGTTCACTTTGGAATTCCTGATGAACGGCAACCGCTTTGAGCGTGTTGGCCTTCGCTATCAGGAAAGCCTGAAAAAGATCGGCATCGACCTGCAGCTCCGCATTGTTGATAGCTCCCAGTACATCAACCGCGTCCGCTCGCGAGACTTTGACTTGCTCTACACAGGCTGGGCGCAGTCGCTTTCTCCGGGCAACGAGCAGCGCAATTACTGGGGCTCGGCAGCTGCCTCCGTTGAAGCATCGCAGAATTATGCAGGCATCAACGATCCTGCAATCGACAAGCTGATTAATCGCATCATTCTCTCCAAAGACCGTGAAGAGCTTGTTGCTTCCACCCGTGCGCTAGACCGCGTTCTGCTGTCCCATCACTTCGTCGTTCCTGGCTGGACCTCCATCTACACCCGCGTGGCCCATTGGGATCGGTTCTCGCATCCTGAAGAGCTGCCAACCTACGACATCGGATTTCCTGATGTGTGGTGGTATGATGAAGCAAAGGCAGCAGCCGTGGAGGCGCGTAAATGATCGCAGGAAAAGACATCAACCGACGCGACTTTATTAAACTCAGCGCAGCCGGAGCGGCTGTGTTGAGCTTGCCCGCTACGGCTCTTCCAGCGTTTGCTTCTTCGCAAATGCATGGCCTGTCTGTGTTTGGTGACCTGAAATACGGACCGGATTTCACGAATTTCGACTATGTGAATCCGGAAGCGCCAAAAGGCGGGCGCATTGTGTTGACCGCGCCAAGCTGGTCCTACAATCAAAACCCGCAGACATACAACACCTTCAATACGTTCATTTTGAAAGGTGATGCGCCGCCGCGTATGGAGCTTTGCTTCGACAGTCTAATGGTCCGCGCCTATGATGAGCCGGATGCTGTATACGGGCTGGTGGCAGAGGCCGCGAAAGTAGCGCCGGATGGAAACTCCGTTACCTTCTATCTACGCGACGAAGCTCGTTTTCATGATGGTTCTCCGCTCACGGCTGAAGATGTTGCCTTCTCCCTGAACATACTGAAGGAAAAGGGGCATCCGCAGATCCGTCAGGTCTTGAAGGAAATGGTGTCCGCCGAGGCCAAAGACCTGCGCAACTTGCTTGTTACGTTCTCGGGTGAGCACTCCAACCAGCTACCGCTTCTGGTGGCTGTGATGCCTATTCTTTCTCAAAAGTACTACACCCGCTACGACTTTGCGCAGAGCACGCTTACGCCGCCGCTGTCATCAGGCCCTTACACCGTTGGCAGGCACGAAATTGGCCGCTTTATCGAGTATCAGGCCGTTGAGGACTACTGGGCCAAAGACCTGCCCGTTGTTCGCGGGCAAAACAACTTCTCCGTTATTCGGCTCGATTTCTTCCGGGAGCGGCAGGCAGCATTTGAAGCCTTCAAGAAAGGCAATGTGACCTACCACGAGGAGTTCTCGTCCAAGACTTGGGCAACAGAATATACGTTCCCTTCGCTCGTGGATGGCCGAGTGGCCAAGAAAGAGTATCCCGATCACCGCCCTGCAGGTGCCCAAGGCTGGTTCTTCAATACGCGTAGAGCCAAGTTTGCTGACCCACGCGTGCGCCAAGCCATTGGCATGTGCTTCGATTTCGAGTGGTCTAACCAAGCTCTGTTCTTCGACCTCTATACGCGTACGCAGTCATTTTTTGAAAACTCGGAGATGAAGGCAGAAGGTAAACCGGATGCAGCCCAGCTTGCACTGCTTGAGCCGTTTAGGGGGCAGGTGCCCGACAGCGTGTTTGGCGATGCTGTTCTAGCGCCGGTTTCCAACGCTTCTGGTCAGGATCGCAAGATGCTCTCTAAGGCGGCCAAGCTGATGCAGGAAGCAGGCTATACCCGTGAAGGGGATACGCTGCACGGGCCGGACGGAAAACCGTTCGAGTTCGAGTTCCTGTCTAATGCACAGTCGTTTGAGCGTATCGTTCAGCCGTTCGTGCGCAATCTCAACCTGATCGGTATTCGTGCGCGCTTCCGTCTGGTGGACCCTGCGCAGTATCAGGCGCGGCTCAACGAGTTTGACTTTGACGTCTGTGCCCGCCGTTTCGCTATGAGCCCGACGCTTGGGGCAAGTATTCGCCAGTTCTGGACCTCACAAGCAGCCGAAACATCGGGTAGCTACAACCTTGCTGGTATCTCTGATCCGGTGGTTGATGCGCTGGTCGATAAAGCCATTTTGGCCCCAACCCGTGCGGATATGACAACCGCAGCACGGGCGCTGGACCGAGTTCTGCGCGCCGGACATTACTGGGTACCTCAGTGGTACAAGCCGGTTCACACAGTTGGTGTGTGGGATATGTTTGGCAATCCGCAGACAATGCCTCGTTATGCCTTCCCTGTTGAAACGACATGGTGGGTTGATTTGGAAAAAGCCGTTCGCATCGGAAAAGTTGATTAAGGTAAAATAATAGATGGGCGCTTATATCCTGCGTCGATTGCTTTTGATGATCCCGACGCTGATCGGCATCATGGCAATCAACTTTATCATCATTCAATTCGCACCCGGCGGGCCGGTAGAGCAGGTTATTGCCCAGCTACAGGGCAATGATGTGTCTGCCACGGCCCGTATTTCCGGTGGTGGCGGCGACATGATGCAAATGGATTCTGGTAGTGGCGACGGCTCCTCGAAGTATCGAGGTGCCCAAGGTCTTGATCCTGAGTTCATTAAGGAGCTGGAAGCGCAATTCGGGTTCGATAAACCACCCTTGGAACGCTTTGCCACAATGCTATGGGACTATGCCCGCTTTGATTTTGGTGAGAGCTACTTCCGCGATATCAGCGTGATTGATCTCATAAAGGAAAAACTCCCTGTCTCCATATCGCTTGGCCTATGGATGACGTTGATCTCCTATATGATTTCCATTCCGCTCGGCATCCGCAAAGCCGTTAAAGACGGTTCTACATTTGACGTTTGGACTTCCGGCATCATCGTCGTGGGCTATGCCATTCCTGGCTTCCTGTTTGCAGTCCTTTTAATTGTTCTATTTGCTGGCGGCTCGTTCTTTGACTGGTTCCCACTGCGTGGCCTGACCTCTGAAGGGTGGGCGGATATGTCGTGGCCGGAAAAGATCATCGACTACTTCTGGCACCTGATCTTGCCACTGACAGCGATGGCGCTGTCGGCCTTTGCTACAACGACGCTGCTGACCAAGAATTCGTTCCTTGATGAAATCCGCAAGCAGTATGTGCAAACGGCCCGCGCGAAGGGGCTTACAGAGCGGCAGGTACTTTACGGGCACGTGTTCCGTAATGCCATGCTCATCGTTGTTGCGGGCTTCCCGGGCGCGTTCATCTCTGCGTTCTTCGCTGGATCGCTCTTGATCGAGACTATCTTCTCGCTGGATGGCCTTGGCCTTCTTGGGTTTGAATCCATCATCAACCGCGATTACGCCGTTGTGTTTGCAACGCTCTATATCTTCTCGCTGCTTGGCTTGCTGGTGAACCTCATCTCCGACCTTACATACACTTGGATCGATCCACGGATCGACTTCGAGAGCAGGGAGGTGTGAGACACATGGAATCGCATCTTGAAAAGCGCCTCGAAGAGCAGGGCTACACCGACATCAATCCATTGCCGGAGCAAACCCAGCCACCGGAACAGCGCTCGCGGTTTTCTCCGATCAACCAGCGCCGTTTGCAGAATTTCAAAGCCAATAAACGTGGCTTCTGGTCCTTCTGGATCTTTATGGTGCTGTTCGTGGTCACGTTGTTTGCCGAGTTTATCGCCAACGACAAGCCAATCCTCGTGTCCTACAAGGGCGAGATTCTGGCCCCTGTTTTCGTGGACTATCCAGAAGAGAAGTTTGGCGGGTTCCTTGCCATTACAGACTATCGCGATCCGTTCATTCAAGAAGAGATTGAACGCGATGGCTGGATGCTATGGCCACCTATCCGCTATTCGTACCGCACGGTGAATAACGAAATTCCTGTGCCTGCGCCTGCGCCGCCATCATGGACTATGGACAAGCAGGAGCGTTGTTCGAGATACACCGAAGGTGTCAACGATCCTAATTGTACGCTTGGCAACTGGAACTGGCTGGGAACTGATGATCAGGGCCGCGACGTGGTCGCCCGCGTTATTTATGGCTTCCGTATTTCTGTTCTGTTTGGCTTGGCGCTTACCATTGCCTCTTCCATCATCGGCATCGCTGCCGGTGCTGTGCAAGGCTACTATGGCGGCTGGGTGGACCTTGGCTTCCAACGCTTTATCGAAATCTGGACTGCGGTTCCTACGCTTTACCTGATTTTGATTGTGTCTTCGGTTCTGGCTCCGGGTTTCTGGATTTTGTTCTCGATTCTGCTCGCGTTCTCGTGGGTGGCTCTGGTAGGCGTTGTGCGCGCCGAGTTTCTGCGCGGTAGAAACTTCGAGTACATCTCCGCAGCAAGAGCGCTAGGCGTTTCCAACAGTGTCATCATGTGGCGTCACCTGTTGCCGAATGCCATGGTAGCAACGCTGACCTTTATGCCGTTCATCCTCAACGGTTCTATCTCCACGCTGACAGCGCTGGACTTCCTCGGGTTTGGTCTGCCTCCGGGCTCGGCCTCACTGGGCGAGCTTCTGGCGCAGGGCAAGAACAACCTGCAAGCCCCTTGGCTTGGTATCTCGGGTTTTGTTGTTCTTTCCGTCATGCTTTCCCTTCTCATCTTCACGGGCGAGGCCATCCGCGATGCCTTCGATCCGCGCAAGAGCTTTGAATAGGAGGGGCAAGAACAATGACGAATGAAAACAAACGCCTTTTGGATGTTAAGGACCTCTCCATTGCCTTTAAGCAAGGAGAGCAAGAGAACCTTGCCGTCGATAAAATCAGCTTCCACATCGACAGGGGTGAAACGCTCGCCCTTGTTGGTGAAAGTGGCTCGGGCAAGTCTATTTCGGCACTGTCTGTTTTGAAACTGTTGCCGTATCCGGCCGCAAGTCACCCGTCCGGCACAATCGAGTTTGATGGCAAGGAACTCATCAGCGCTACTGACGGTGATATGCGCAAGGTGCGCGGCAATCGTATCTCCATGATCTTTCAGGAGCCGATGACTTCTCTCAACCCTGTTCACACGGTTGAAAAGCAGATTTCGGAAATCTTGAAAGTTCACCGCGGCCTTGGTGAAACGTCGGCACGCGCCCGCGTTCTGGAACTGCTTACGCAAGTGGGCATTCCTGAGCCGGAAACGCGCCTTCAGTCCTATCCGCACCAGCTTTCCGGTGGTCAGCGCCAGCGTGTGATGATCGCAATGGCGCTAGCTAATGAGCCTGATCTTCTGATTGCCGACGAACCAACCACAGCGCTCGATGTGACAGTGCAGGCGCAGATCTTGAAGCTTCTTAAAGAGCTTCAGCAGCGCACTGGCATGGCTATGCTGTTCATCACTCACGACCTCGGGATTGTCCGCAAAATTTCCGATCGTGTTTGCGTGATGAATAAAGGCAAGATCGTTGAGCATGGTCCGGTTGAAGACATCTTCGAGCGCCCAACCCATGCCTACACACAACACTTGCTGGCTGCTGAGCCAAAGGGCGAACCGCCCCTCAGCGACGAGAGCAAGCCGATTGTGGTCAAGACAGATGACCTCAAAGTCTGGTTCCCGATCAAGCGTGGCTTTCTGCGTCGTACAGTTGGGCATGTCAAAGCGGTCGATGGCATTGATATCGCTGTTCGCGAAGGGCAAACGCTTGGTATCGTCGGCGAGTCTGGGTCAGGTAAAACAACACTGGGTCTGGCGATCCTGCGCATGATCGCATCGCAAGGCGCGATTACCTATGACGGCCAGCCGATCAATGACTTCTCGTGGAAGCAGATGCGTCCGCTGCGTCGCCATATGCAGATCGTGTTTCAGGACCCATTCGGCGCGCTGTCACCGCGTATGTCGGTTTCCGATATCGTTGGTGAGGGGCTAAAGGTCCACTACCCGCAAATGAGCGAAGCTGATCGTGATCGCAAGGTCGCTCAGTCGCTGGAAGAAGTGGGCCTAGATGCCTCAACGCGTTTCCGCTATCCGCACGAGTTTTCCGGCGGTCAGCGCCAGCGCATCTCCATTGCCCGCGCAATGGTGCTGGAGCCGAAATTCGTGATGCTGGATGAGCCAACCTCAGCGCTCGATATGAGCGTTCAGGCGCAGGTGGTTGATCTGCTCCGTGACCTGCAAAAGGCACATGGCCTTGCCTACCTTTTCATCTCGCATGATTTGAAAGTGGTTCGTGCCCTTGCAAATGATGTGATTGTTATGAAGCAGGGCAAAGTGGTTGAAGCGGGGCATGCGGACGCAATTTTCGACAATCCGCAGACAGACTATACGAAGGCGCTCATGGCAGCGGCCTTTAAGATGGAAGCCGTCGAAAACGGCATTGTTTCCATGTAACAAAAAAAGGCGGCCTTTGAGCCGCCTTTATCTTTTCGGGCTGGAGTTTAGAGCCAGCGGCGTGAGCGCTTGCAGTAGGCTTCGAACTCCTCACCAAACTTCTCGGTTAGCGCTCGTTCCTCGGGCTTGATCTGAAACACGTTCATGTAGGCAACAAAGCCGATAAGGCCAACAAAGGCTGCCATGGATGAGAGAAAGATCGACCAGCCGACAAGAACGAGCAGCATGCCCACATACATCGGGTTGCGCGTACGCTGATAAATGCCGGATGTGACCAGAGATGAAACAGCCTCTGGGTTCATAGGGTTTACGGTTGTTTGCGCTTTCTTGAAGGCGCTTATGCCTGCAAAGGCGATCCAAAGGCCTGCGGCTGCAAACACCACAAAGCCGATAATGGCCGCAGAGCGCGGTAATGGATAACCGGGAATAGCTGTTGCAAGGAAATACATGAGCGCCGCTGTCAGCAGACCCACTGCGACTGGCGGTACTTTAAGTTCAAGAGACTGCATGAAAACAACCAGAATGAGAAAGCCTGCAGGCACTATAAGCAGGCTCCCTTATTTGGCAATAGGGCTCTAGTTTTTCTCGGAAAAATCCATTCCGGCAATCGCAGCGGCAAAGTCCTTCGCCGAAAACGGTTCCAGATCTTCCATGCCTTCGCCAACGCCGATGAAATGTACCGGCAAGCCGTACTTGGCCGCGATAGCAACGAGAATACCGCCGCGCGCAGTACCGTCTAGCTTCGTCATTACTAAGCCGTTTACACCTGCTACCTTGCCGAAAATTTCGACCTGACTGAGCGCGTTCTGACCAGTGGTCGCATCCAGTGTCAGCAGGGTTGTATGCGGTGCGTCAGGAACCTGTTTTTTGATAACACGAACGATCTTCTCAAGCTCGTCCATCAATAGCGTTTTGTTCTGCAGGCGGCCGGCAGTGTCGATAAGCAGAACGTCGACGTTCTTTTCAATGGCCTGCTGAACGGCATCATAAGCAAGGCCTGCTGCATCTGCGCCGGTATCGCGGGCGATAACTTCAGCGCCGGTGCGCTGGCCCCACACTTTGAGCTGCTCAACGGCAGCAGCGCGGAAGGTGTCACCAGCTGCGAGCATAACTTTTTTGCCCTGCGCTGCCAGAAGCGAGGAGAGCTTGCCGATTGTGGTTGTTTTACCCGTACCGTTTACGCCCACCATCAGTACGATGTGCGGCTTGTGGCCACTATCGAGATTGAGCGGTAGAGCTACAGGCTCAAGAACACGTTCAACCTCTTCGGCGAGGATCTGTTTGACCTCTTCGCCGGAAATCTCTTTGTTGTAGCGACCTTCAGAGACCTTCTCGGTGATGTTCATCGCCGTATCAACGCCAAGGTCGGCCTGAATGAGAATGTCTTCCAGCTCTTCCAGTGTTTCTGCATCAAGCTTGCGCTTGGTGAAGATGGAAGTGATGCCCTCGCTCAAGGCTGAGGACGAACGGAACAAGCCCTGCTTCAGACGCTGGAACCAAGACTGCTTTGCTGGCTGTGGCTCAACCGGAACCGGGGCTACAACAATCTCTTCTTCTAAAGGTCTCGAAACTTCCTGAGAATTCTCAATCTCTTTAATTGGCTCAGCTTCTTGAGGTGCTTCAGCTCCTTCAGGCTCTCTAACTCTTTGAGCTTCTCCAGCTCCCTCAGTTTCTCGAGGTTCTTCAAAAACTCCGACATCGCCATCCTGCCCTGCTTTTTGTATAGGATCAGGGTTAGTCGATTCTTCAGCTTTATCAAAATCTGCAGACTCTAATTCCGGCTCTGCAGCTTCAACTGCTTCGAGAGCTGCGTCGTCGATGGCTTCCTGAAGCTCTTCAGTTGGCTGGTCTACCTCTTCCTCGACAACTTCTTCAGCGACTGGTGCTTCAACTTCGGCTGGCTCGGCCACCTCGGCTTCTGCTGCAGGTTCCTCTACCGCACCAAAATCTGGTTCAGGTGTTGCAATAGGCGTCGGTTCTACAAGGTCAGGAGCAGCGAACGGCTCAAGCAACTCACCGGAAGGAGCGGAAGGCTCAACAACGGGTAGCTCTTCGCTCGTCTCAGGGGTTGCTGGCAGCGCTTCTTCAGCGGCCTCAACAACCTGCTCAACCTCTTCTGCTGCAACAGGGGCGACAGTTTCGTTGTTCTCCGGCGTTTCTTCCCGGCTACCGAACAAACGACTGAAAAAACCGCGCTTCTTCTCGCTCATGCTGCAACAAAGTCCTTGGCTATAAGAGGTAGGCGAAGACGTGATTTAGAAAATCACGTCCGCAATTAGATGTTCTCCGGTATGGCCTGTAATGCGAGCTGTGACAAGGCTTCCAGCTTCTTTTGCATCCAGTTCAACAAGCGTGAACAGTTCAGTACGGCCAACGCCGTCTTTTTCTACCAGAATGCTGCGTGTTTTCCCGACTTCTGCTTCAAGGTGCTTGAGCAGCGCCTTGTCGCCCGCTTCACGCAGACGGCCCGCGCGTTCTTTCACAATAGCGCGTTCAACCTGCGGCATGCGAGCCGCTGGTGTGCCCGGGCGTGGAGAGAACGGGAAGACATGCAGATAGGTCAAACCGCATTCATCGACGATCTTCAGCGTGTTCTGGAACATCTCTTCGGTTTCTGTCGGGAAACCGGCAATGATGTCCGCGCCAAACACAACGTCAGGGCGCAGTTTGCGGACGTCTTCACAGAAGCGGATGGTATCTTCGCGCAGATGACGGCGCTTCATGCGCTTCAGCACCATGTTGTCACCGGCCTGCAAGGAAAGGTGCAGGTGTGGCAACAAACGCTGCTCACTGGCAATGGCATCCATCAACGCATCATCAGCTTCAATGCTGTCGATAGAAGACAGGCGAAGGCGTGCAAGGTCTGGCACATGCTTCAAGATCTTCTGGGTGAGTGTACCCAGTGTCGGTGTGCCCGGTAGATCAGCGCCGAACGAGGTGATGTCTACACCGGTCAGAACGATTTCGTTATAGCCGTTGTCGACCAAGCGCTTCATCTGGTCGATGATGACGCCCATCGGCACACTGCGGGAGTTGCCGCGGCCATAAGGAATGATGCAGAAGGTGCAGCGGTGGTCACAGCCGTTTTGAACCTGAACGAAAGCACGGGCGCGTCCCTGCAAACCATCAATGAGATGGCCAGCGGTCTCGCGAACGCTCATGATGTCGTTCACCTGAACTTTTTCGCTCTCTTCGATGCCGAACTGGGCAACGCCGCCGTAAGACTCGCGTTTCAGTTTTTCATCGTTGCCAAGAACGAGATCTACCTCTTCCATTGCCGCAAAAGTTGCTGCCTCGGTTTGGGCAGCGCAGCCGGTGACGATAATCTTCGCATTGGGATTATCACGGCGGATTTTGCGAATGGACTGGCGTGCTTGGCGCACGGCTTCATTGGTTACGGCACAGGTGTTGATGAGGACGGCGTCTTCCAGACCAGCGGCCTGTGCTTCGCTCTTCATTACTTCTGATTCGTAAGCATTCAGCCTGCAGCCGAATGTTACCACGTCAATGCTCAAGATACTGGCTCCGCGACCACGTCTCCCGGTGCGGTCTTCTCATAGGTCAGGCTGTCCAAATCCAGCAGACCCTCAAATTCAATCGTTGTCTCACCTGTCATAATCACATGATCATCGTTTGCGCGCCATTCGATGATCAGTGGGCCTCCCGGCAGGTGAATGGTTGTTTTGCGGCCCGTCAGTTTGTTGCGGGCAGCTGCAACACCAACAGCGCAAGCTGCAGTGCCGCATGCAAGGGTTAGACCCACACCGCGTTCCCAGACTTTCAAACGGATCTCGTCCGGCGCAAACACATGTGCTAGCGAGATGTTTGCCCGTTCAGGGAACATTGGGTGGTTTTCCAGCATTGGGCCAATGCGTTCAAGGTCGTAACCTTCAATGTCGTCTACCCAGAAAATCGCGTGCGGGTTACCCATGTTAGCGACAGAAGGCGTATGCAGAATTGGGTCGTCAATCGGGCCAATCTGCAGTTCGATCGCGCGGGTATCGGCAAACTCTTCTGCAAGCGGGATTTCATCCCAAGCCAGACGCGGTTTGCCCATATCAACGCTAACCAAAGTCGGGCTTTCGGTCGCAAAAGCTTCAAGGAAACCTGCTCTGGTTTCAATCACCACATGCTCAAGGCCGGCTTCTGCCATCAGAAGACGGCCAATGCAACGGGTAGCATTGCCGCAAGCGCCGACTTCACCGCCATCACGGTTATGAATCCGCATGAAGGCATTTGCGCCATTCTTTGCAGGTTCAATCGTGATCATCTGGTCAAAGCCGATGCCGGTTTTACGATCACCAATTGCAGCGATTTGCTCGTGGGTCAGAGGGCAGGCGTGTTCGCGCGCGTCCAGCACAACAAAGTCGTTGCCAAGACCGTTCATCTTCAAAAAGGGAAGGCGCGTTTCACTCATGCCTAATGCTCTAACCTCCAGCTGGTTCGTCGGCTCTATATGGAGCAAAAAACCGGAGATTTCCAGTGAAGAATCCCTTGGGCAGCTAATAGGAGCTGATCTGCATTACGTCGCCGGCTTTTAGCTGTTTTAGAATATGGCGCATCACATCCGGATAAACGGCAACGCAGCCTTCCGTTGGCAGAAAACCTTCACGGGCGATGTGGAAGAAAATCGCGCTACCTGCGCCTTTAAGCGCGGGAAACAGGTTTTGGTTGAGCACCACGACGATGTCGTAGAGGCGGTCCTCTCGCCACATCTTCTCGTGGGAGCCGCTGTAGGGAAGCTCGACTGGGCGGTTGTATTCATCTTTGGTGACATCATCGCACCAACCATCGATGCTGGTTATGGCCTGAGTCGGCAAATAGGTCTCAGGTCGGCCGCCTCTATCATCGCGGTAATAGACATCCAGAAACTCGAAGGTGCCGATGGGCGTTGCCCCATCACCCTCCTGTTTGTTGGCGGTGATTCCGCTTCGGCCGAGAGCACACGGATATGTGATGCCACAGAAATTCAGTAGGCCGCGTTGCGGATTGTCGCTTCGGGGCTTAACTGCGATGGTTTTTTGCGGTGTTCCGCCAACTGGTCTTGATAGTTTCAGCATGGTTTTTTGAATACCTGAACCGCTTTCTGGCCCGAAGATCAAGTCTTCAATAAAATTAAGGTCACCGTCGTGTGAACTAGATTTGACGGAGTTTTAAGATCACGAAGAAGTTTTTTCTGGTGTTTTAGTACAACCGTAGCCAAGTATGATCGAAAGTGATCCTACTTGAATATGAGGGCGAGAGGTGAAGATATGACAGCACGCAGACTTTTGATCGTGGATGATGATAACGACCTGCGCGAGGCGCTGGTTGAGCAACTGTCTCTCTATGACGAGTTTGAAACCGTGGAAGCGGAAAATGCCGCTGAAGGTTTAAAGCGTGCTCGCGATGGTCACTACGATCTGCTGCTCATGGATGTGGGGCTGCCGGATATTGATGGCCGTGAGGCAGTAAAGCTGCTGCGCAAGAACGGCTTCAAGTCTCCTATCATCATGCTGACAGGTCATGACACGGACAGTGACACCATTCTCGGCCTTGAAGCGGGTGCCAATGACTATGTGCCAAAGCCCTTCAAGTTCGCTGTGTTGCTCGCCCGTATCCGTGCTCATCTTCGCCAGCATGAACAAAGTGAAGACGCTGTCTTCACCATCGGCCGCTTCCAGTTCCAGCCAGCCGCAAAGCTGATGTTGGATCAAGATGGCAGCAAGGTACGCCTGACCGAGAAGGAAACCTCTATTTTGAAGTTCCTCTATCGGGCAGGAGAAAAGCCTGTCACGCGCGATGTGCTTCTGCATGAGGTGTGGGGCTATAACTCAGGTGTAACTACCCATACCCTTGAGACACATATTTATCGCCTGCGCCAAAAGGTAGAAAAAGACCCGTCAAATGCTGAGCTTCTGGTCACAGAAGGTGGTGGATATAAGCTTGTGCCTTAAGGCATTCGGCGCTATTGCAAGATTATGAGTCTTGCAAGCGATATTGGCGTCCTGAGACGCGTTCCAATGCTATCGGAATTCAGCGAGGATCAGCTTCGGCTCCTCGCTTTTAGCGCCGAGTCGTCCACGGTTCGCGAAGGCACCCGCATATTCCGGCAAGGTGAAATAGCTGACGGTGGGGTCGTAATTACGAAAGGCCGTGTGCAGCTTGAAACCGGAACGGGCGATCATATCGTAAATCACGGTGTTTATGGTGAGGGCACACTGCTTGGCGAAAACGCTCTGCTTTCAGACGGAATTCGCCCAGTTACAGCCAGAGCCTTGGAAGACTGTTCCATCATTCGCATTCGCCGACCGCTGTTCTCCCGCATGTTGCAGGAATATCCTGAGCTAGCTGGCAGACTTTTGAAGGTCCGCGCCGACAAATTCAAGCGCACAACGGATGCGCTTGAGCGTATTGGCCGCCGGCTCAGCGATATCGACCGCTTGAGCGCCTCCATCCATAAAAAAGAGGGTGGCTTAGAGGACTAAGCGCCAGCGTTATAGCGGAAATGAAAAAGGGCATCCATGGATGCCCTTTCGTGTTTCTAGCGTATGCAGCAAGTGCCTTAGTGCCAAGGATGGCTGTCAGCGATCTTCTCTTCATGCGCATCAATGTGGTGCGTTTTTTCAAGAGTAAGTCCGATGTCGTCCAAGCCATTGATGAGGCAGTGCTTGCGGAACGGGTCCATTTCGAACTGGATTGCGCCACCGTCTGGGCCGCGCACTTCCTGTGCTTCCAGATCGACGGTCAAAGTTGCGTTGGAGCCGCGGGAAGCGTCGTCCATCAACTTGTCGAGGTCTTCCTGACTTACGATGATCGGCAAAATGCCGTTCTTGAAACAGTTGTTGTAGAAGATGTCAGCAAAGCTGGTGGAGATCACAACGCGGATACCATAGTCCAGCAGCGCCCAAGGAGCATGCTCACGGGAAGAGCCGCAGCCGAAGTTATCGCCAGCAACGAGAATCTGCGCTTCGCGGTAACCGGCTTTGTTCAGAACGAAATCTGCGTTTTCAGAACCATCGTCGTTGGTGCGCAGTTCATGAAACAGCGCAGTGCCCAAACCGGTGCGCTTAATGGTTTTCAAGAACTGCTTAGGGATGATCATATCGGTGTCGATGTTCACCAATGGCAAAGGTGCAGCAACACCGGTCAGTGTTTTGAATTTCTCCACGAGTATTCTCCCCGGATCTTCGTAAGTCCGTAATAGCCTAGCTAAGCTGGTTAAGCGGTTTTCAGCCCTTCAAAAGGGTCTGCACCGATCATAAGATTCATGTTTTGCACCGCTGCGCCCGATGCGCCTTTACCGAGGTTGTCATAGACAGCCATCAAAACAGCCTGACGGCGATCTTCATTGGCAAAGACATGCAAGCGCATGGTGTTGGTACCGTTGAACGTTTCCGGATTGAGATCTTCGCGCTTCTGATCACCATTAAACGGAGCAACCTGCACAAAGCCGTTGCTGCCAGCGTAGTAATCAGCGATCGCCTCATAAAGAGCTGCGCCTGACGGGGCATCATTCAAAGCGCCCAACTGCAATGGAACGGCTGTAACCATGCCTTGAGCATAGTTGCCGACAGCAGGCTGAAACAGCGGAGTGCTCTTCAGCAGGCTGTACTTTTCCATTTCTGGAAGGTGCTTGTGGTTGAAGCCAAGAGCGTACGGCATGTAAGGCGAAGCGTTGGCATCTGCCTCATAGCTTTCGATCAACTGGCGGCCGCCGCCGGAATAGCCGGAAATTGCGTTCACGGTGATCGGCAGGTCAGCCGGTAGGAGGCCAGCAGCAACAAGCGGACGAATTGTTGCAATAACACCCTGCGGATAGCAGCCAGGGTTAGCAACAAAACGAGCCTCTTTGATGAGTGCGGTTTGCTCTTTTGACATCTCGGCAAAGCCGTAGGCCCATTCGGAATGGACACGGTGAGCGGAAGAAGCGTCAATCACTCTCGTCGTGCTGTTCTGGATAAGGCTTACGCTTTCTGTTGCTGCACTGTCTGGCAGGCACAAAATGGCAATGTCGGCGGAGTTCAAAAGATCAGCTCTTGCCGATGTATCTTTTCTCAATGCCGGATCAATGCTCAGCAGCGTAAGGTCCGGGCGGCCAGCAAGGCGCTCTCGGATTTGCAAACCCGTAGTTCCCGCTTCACCATCAATAAATACCCGCACGGACATGTTCATTTTCCTTAGGTTTCCAGTTCGGTACCAAGCTTGTTTTACACGCACTTGCGCACGAGGCATAGACGGTTACAGCCCGATTTGCTGCGCCATGTCCTCAAGAGCACTTGAGAGAGCCTCAAGCCTTCCAGCCGACTGGGATTAATCTTCTTTGCTTAAAAATGGTGCATATCCATAGGCAATCTGATCGTGGATGTATTCAGAACTACTGAAATGCGCCAAGACTATACGATAGCAAAAATGCGCAGGCTTTAACAGCTCAGAGCTGCAATAAGGCTGTGTAACGCAACAAATGCACGAACATAAGGCGCGGCTACGCAGCCACCAGCGTTCCGCTCAAAATTGGAAGAGGTAAATGCCATGTCCGGTGTAACGGCAAACGCGAAAAGCAGCCTCCTCGATCAAGCATGCGACCTGCTGGAAGATCAGAACCAGCAGCTGGCGCAGTTCGCTAGAGATTTCTTTGCACACGCAGATGAAGAAGACTTGCTTGCCTATTCTCCGCAAGACCTCTCCTACCTTGCTGGTCAGGCGTGGGATACGTTCCAGCTTCATCCTACAGGTACGCATGAGATAAAGGTTTTTAACCCTGTCGCGCCTCATCAAAGCAACCAGCTTGATGATGTAACCGTTATCGAAATCATGAACGATAACATGGCGTTCCTTGTGGCGTCGGTTTTGGGTGAGCTTCAGGTGGCGGGGCTAGACTTCCGCCTTGTTCTGCATCCGCTTTTCGTTGTCGAACGTGACGAAGATGGCAATCTCATTCTGTTTAAGGAAACAGTTTCGGCAGGCACACCGGGCCTACGCCGTGAGAGCTTTATCCAGATACACGTTACCCGCATCGATGACGCTGAAGAGATCGAGATTCTTCATGAGCGCCTGGAGTTGGTTCTGCGAGATGTCCGTCTTGCTGTAAATGACTGGGAGCCGATGAAGGCACGGCTTGAGAAGGCTGTGCAGGATTTCCATACCGCTCGCACCCCATACTCCAAGAACCAGTTGGATGAAGCCGTCCAGTTTTTGGAATGGATGA
Organism: Pseudovibrio flavus; assembly: GCF_009711345.1. Classification (GTDB taxonomy): domain Bacteria; phylum Pseudomonadota; class Alphaproteobacteria; order Rhizobiales; family Stappiaceae; genus Pseudovibrio; species Pseudovibrio flavus. The sequence continues at coordinate 233,078 of NZ_SMMA01000062.1, read as the reverse complement.
GTGCAGATAACTTCACGCTTTTGGGCATGCGTGAGTACATCTTTGAAGGCGGTGTTGAAAACGGTGAGATGAACTTCCTCACGGGCACCGGTCTTGGACTGCTGAATGATCCGGATGTGCGCGTGTTACGCCGCGGATCCGAATTCGTGGTTATGACACCGGAAATCCGCGACTTCCTGCTAAAGCCGGAACCACTCATCATCGCCAAGGCAAATGTGAAGAGCCGCGTCCACCGTCATGTCCATATGGACTACATCGGAGTAAAGCTGTTTGACGAGAACGGTGTTCTCAACGGAGAGCTGCGCATCGTCGGTCTTTTCACAGCAACGGCCTACACCAAGTCCACAGCGTCCATTCCGTATATCCGCCGCAAGGTCGAAAAGGTCATGAACTATCATGGCTTCGATCCGGAGAGCCATTCAGGCCGCATGCTTGGCAATATTCTGGAAGGCTACCCGCGTGATGACCTCTTTCAGATCGATACTGAGACCCTTTGCGAGTTTACGACGGACATTTTGAAGCTGAATGACCGTCCTCGTATTCGTGTACTGGCCCGACGAGACAAGTTTGATCGTTTTGTTTCAATCATTGCCTATGTGCCTAAGGACCGGTTCACCACCGAGAAACGCATTCAGATCGGTTCGTTGATGGCAAAGGCCTACGATGGCCGCATGTCAGCGTGGTATGCCTCCTTCCCGGAAGGGCCTCTGGTTCGCGTCCACTTCATCATTGGTCGTGATAAAGGTGAAACGCCTAATCCGGATCGTGAAGAGCTGGAGACAGCAATCTCCAAGATTGTGCGCACATGGTCTGATGGTCTTTCCGAAACGCTGCGTCTGACCCATGGAGCGTCACAGGCTCGTCCGTTGATCCGACGCTACGCTACGGCTTTCGAGGACGGGTATGAGGCGACAACGCCAATTGATACGGCCTTAGAGGATATCGGACGCCTTGAGAAAGTGACCGAAGATCGGCCGCTGCTGATCAGCTTCTATCGCCGTGAGGGCGAAACAGGTATGCAGCTTTCTTTGCGTACCTATCATTTGTCTGCGCCGCTTGCTCTGTCTGCCCGCGTGCCGATTTTGGAAAACCTCGGCTTTAGAGTGGTGAACGAGCGCACCTATCGCATTTCTCCTTCCGACAAGCCGATGTGCTATTTGCACGACACCACACTCTTCATTGAGGGCGGTGTCGGTGATGACTTCTGCGATGCCGACATCGAACGCCTTGGTGCTCTGTTCATCAATACGTGGGGTGATAGGGCCGAGAACGACGGCTACAACGGCCTAGCGATGACAGCGGGTATGGCATGGCGCGATATCGCTGTGCTTAGAGCCTTCTCCAAGTATCTTCGTCAAGCAGGCATTCGCTATTCCGAAGACTATATGTGGAGCACGCTCAACAGCTATCCATCGCTGGCAAAGCTGCTTGTTGATTTGTTCTACCTGCGCTTCCAACCATCAGTGGACGAGGAAAAGCGGAGCAAGGAAGAAACGGTTCTTCAGGCGGAGTTCTCTACCCAGCTTGATAGCGTTGTTAGCCTTGATGATGACCGTATCATTCGCCGCTTCAAGAACTTGATTGAGGCTATCCTTCGCACAAACTTCTTCCAGTTAGATGCTGAAGGTCAGCCAAAGCCAACCTTTGCCTTCAAGCTAGACTCCCACAAAATCGACGAGTTACCAAAGCCGCTGCCATACCGCGAGATTTTCGTCTACAGCCCGCGTGTTGAAGGCGTACATATGCGCTTTGGTTCTGCTGCTCGTGGTGGTCTGCGCTGGTCAGACCGCGCACAGGATTACCGCACCGAGGTGCTTGGCCTTGTGAAAGCGCAGCAGGTCAAAAACGCGGTTATCGTTCCTGTCGGTGCAAAAGGCGGCTTCCTGCCTAAGCGTTTGCCAACGGACGGCAACCGCGAGGCCTTTATTGCCGAAGGAACTGCAGCCTATAAGATCTTCATCAACTCCCTGCTTGATCTGACCGACAACATTGACGGCGAGAATGTTATCCCGCCGCAGATGGTTGTTCGCCGCGATAACGATGATCCATATCTCGTTGTTGCTGCTGACAAAGGCACGGCAACATTCTCCGACACTGCGAACGCGATCTCTGAAAGTAAGCATTTCTGGCTTGGTGATGCGTTTGCCTCTGGTGGTTCTGCTGGTTACGACCACAAGAAGATGGGCATTACGGCTCGCGGTGCTTGGGAAGCTGTGAAGCGTCACTTCCGTGAGATGGACAGGGATATTCAAAAAGAGCCATTCACCGTTTGCGGTGTTGGTGACATGTCGGGCGACGTGTTTGGCAACGGTATGTTGCTTTCCAAAGCAATCCGTTTGGTTGCCGCCTTCGATCACCGCGATATCTTTATTGATCCAAATCCAGATCCTGAAACGACTTGGGTAGAGCGCAAACGCTTATTCGATGTCGGCCGTTCCAGCTGGCAGGACTATGACGCCTCGCTGATCTCCAAGGGTGGCGGCATCTTCCCACGTAGCGCCAAGTCCATTGAGCTGACTGATGAAATCCGCAAGCTCTTGGATCTTGAAGTCCAGTCTTGTTCTCCGCAGGAGCTTATGAGTGCAATTTTGCGCATGAAAGCAGACCTTCTGTGGTTCGGCGGTATCGGTACCTACATTCGCGGATCCGATGAAACCGACGATATGGTTGGTGACCGTGCAAACGATCCGATCCGTATCAGCGCGCCTGAGCTACGGGTGAAAGTTGTCGGCGAGGGTGCAAACCTTGGCATCACCCAAAAAGCCCGTATCGAGTACGCCCGCCGTGGAGGCCGCTGTAACTCGGATGCAATCGATAACTCAGCTGGTGTGAACTCCTCTGACGTTGAGGTCAATATCAAGATTGCGCTGGGCAGTGCTGTGAAGTCTGGCAAGTTGGAAACCCCAGAGCGCAACACGTTGCTTGCGGATATGACGGATGAAGTGGCTGATCTGGTGCTTCGCAACAACTATCAGCAAACACTGTCCATCTCTCTTGCTGAACGCCATGCCTTGGAGGACCTCGGTTACCAGATGCGCATGATGCGCCAACTGGAATCCCAAGGCCTTCTGGATAGGGCCGTTGAGTATCTGCCAGATGACATCACAATTGATGAGCGTCAGAAGCAGGGACAAGGGCTCTCCCGCCCAGAGCTGGGCGTATTGCTCGCTTATGCAAAGCTGACGCTTTACGATCAGCTTCTGCAAAGCACGGTGCCGGATGATAAGTATCTTGCCAAGGAGCTGATGCGCTACTTCCCTGAGCCAATGCAGCAGCTCTACAACGACGAGATTGAAGGCCACCGCCTGCGCCGCGAAATCATCGCAACCATGCTGGCCAACTCCATCATCAACCGTGGTGGTCCTGCCTTCATCACTCGCATCACAGATCAAACGGGAGCAACGCCGGCTCAAATCGTACGCGCCTTTGCAGCTGTGCGTGATGCTTACGGTCTGACAGAGCTGAACTCGCAGATCGATGCGCTGGACAATAAGATCTCTGGCAAACTGCAGTTGGAGCTATACTCAGCTGTTCAGGAACTGGTGCAGAACAAGGTTATCTGGTTCCTGCGCAACGTGTCGTTTGAAGATGGCATTGAGCAGGCGGTAACACGCTTTAGGGAAAGTGTCTCGACGCTGTCTCCAAGGCTGGAGGAATATCTGCCTGAAGACATGGCATGCCGTTTGACCGAAGAAACTGAGCGTCTCGTTCACGCCGATGTTCCGTTTGATCTGGCAGCCCGTCTTGCTCGCCTCACTGGTGAGCGGATCATTCCAGATATCGTTCTTGTTGCTGAGCGGGCAGGTATGTCTGTAGTGGATGTCGCCGGAAGTTACTTCCAAGTCTCTGACTTCTTCCGCTTTAACTCCATTGATGCAATGGCACGCAGCTTCCCGATCCGAGATTACTATGACGGTCTGGCGCTGGATAAAGCGCGCTCGCAACTCGCTGAAGCCCTTCGAGAGCTGACAAGTCAGTCTATTGCCCATGAAGCAGGCTTTGAAGGCTGGCTGGCAGACGTTGGCGATAAGGCCAAGCGCATTCGCGCAGCAGTGGATGAGATTTTGGAGACAAACCTAAGCGTTTCCAAGTTCTCGGTTGCAGCGTCCATGCTCTCCGAGTTCTCCAAATAACAAAAAAGCCCCGCAGTGTTGCGGGGCTTTTTATTTGTTCAAACAACGGTGGTGGCCTTAATAGGCTTTGCCGTCCGGTTACTTTTCGTCGTTCAGGAAACGGGCGTTTCTAGAGCGAACGGAATTCTTACGGCGTTTGCCGGTGTCGCTGCTTTTTGCAAACCAAGTGGTCGCGGATTTGGAATAGCAGTCGTAGAAATCGCGGCTGTCGTACATGGACTTTGCTTTGCACCCATAGCCGTACCAGTAGCAATCGTCGTTGCGCTTGATTTCAATGTGACCGTGAACATTGCGTCTGTCGCGATCATAAACACAGACCGAACCGTCTTTGGCTTTGTCTGGGTGACTAACGCGCAAACGCTTGAAGCCATGCTTTGGAAGTTCGCTCTTCGCCATGTAAGCGGAGCGACCCGGTAGGTAGCTTTCTACGAGGCCCTTTTTCAGCAGCGCTTTTTTCACATAACGATAGCAATAGGTCATACCGCGAGAGTTACGGCGCGAACCACGCGCACTACGGCGGCGGGATGCTTCCTCTGTCTCTACCGCCTCATCATAGACTTCGCCTTCATCAAGCCCAAGAAGCGTGTCTTCCATCAGGCTCAACGTGTTCAGCTCTGTAAGGGGCAGGGTGCTGTAATCGCTCTCACTGATGTAAATGTCGGAAGGATATTCGGCTTCTCCCAACTCGTCGATATCGATACCAAGACGAACCAGCTTGCCGTTCTTTTCGCTTTTTACCCACTCGATCGGGGTAACTTCAGCGTTTGGTGGCAAGAGCGTCTGGTGCCCCTGGGATGCCTCATCAGGCTGGGTGTAGTAGGTCAGAAGCGTTGGCGTGGTAACTTTGAATCCGTCCGGCGCATCCATCGCATTTTGCGGTAGGGATGGCTTGTCTAGTTTCGCGGTCGTTCCCAGATCAACCTGACCCATTGAAAGGTCACTGGCTGCGTAGCTGGGCGAAAGCGCAAGAAAAAGAAGCAGTGCAGTAATACTGGCCCTAATCATGGTGTCTCGCGGGTTCTTTCCGTTCAAAAAGGCAAAAGGCCACCCATCTCCCACCAATCGAATGAGGGGAGTTGCAAGCCTGTCAGCGGGTACGAACCGGATGCAGGCAAAGGCAAACTGGAGCGGCGCAGCGAATTAAAGGGTCGGGTAAAGCTGCCGCAGCACTTCGCATGCGGCATGCACCGTCGTTTACAGCCACCCGATCATCGGATGCTGTAGTCAAACTCGGTTTTTGGTGTTCGCCCGAACTGAGAAGGGCTGAGAGAACTCCCAGCCTATCGTTATTGCGTGCTCTTAAATCTTCCGCAGCGCGACGGATTCGATGCGGTGTTGCTGACCCTTTGTAAGGATCAAGTCCGCTCGTGGCCGCGTTGGCAGAATATTCTGTCGCAAGTTCTCTCTGTTGATGTTCTCCCAGAGATCCGTTGCGATAGAGCGTGCCTTTTCGTCAGTAATTGTGGAAAATTTATGGAAGTAGGAGCCCGGATCGCGAAACGCTGTTTCACGAAGGCGCATGAAGCGCTCCATATACCAACGGCGCAAGGTCTCTTCTTCGGCATCTATGTATATTGAAAAGTCGAAGAAATCGGAGACAAATGGAACGGCCTTTGCTTCCTTTGACAGTGCGGTGGTTTGTAGCACATTTAGCCCCTCAACAATGAGGATATCTGGCTGATCTACAGTCACAAACTGCGCAGGCATCACATCATAAAAGAAGTGCGAGTAAATCGGCGCTTTTACACTACGCTTTCCGGCTTTGATATCAGACAGAAACTTGAGCAGTGCTGCGCGGTCATAGCTTTCAGGAAAGCCTTTGCGGCGCATCAAGCCTTCAGCTTCCAGAACCGCGTTTGGATAAAGAAAGCCGTCTGTGGTGATCAGGTCCACCTTGGGGCTCGCTGGCCAGCGGGCCATAAGCGCCTGAATGAGGCGAGCGGTGGTGGATTTGCCAACAGCTACAGAGCCTGCAATGCCGATGATGTAGGGCACCTTGCTGCCATTGCGGCCAAGAAACTTCTTGGTCGAGTGGTGCAGGGTCTGGGTGCCCTCAACATAGTAAGCAAGCAGTCGTGACAGCGGCAGGTAAATACTTTCTACCTGCTCTATTGAAACGAAGTCATTGAGACTGCGAAAGCTATTAATTTCATGCTCGCTCAATGTCATGGGTGTATCGGCGCGCAATCGCGCCCATTCCCCTTCCGAAAATACGGAGTAAGGGGAAAGTTCCAGTTCACTGATGTCGTGCAGGTTTATATCCATAAGTGTGGCTTTCACACGCTTATTTGCATTTTGCGGAGCCGCAGCTCCGCAAAGACCTTAATCTTTTGGCCGGGAGGCTTTTTCCTCCAGACCGGTTTGACCGGTCCGTGCCGCCAGAGTGGCCATAACCTCTTCAAGAGGTACATTGCCAACGTATAGTAGCACGAGAAGATGGTAGAGCAGGTCAGCGGCTTCGCCTTTCAGCTCTTCCCGATCTTCTTTTACGGCAGCAATAGCAGCTTCAACTGCTTCTTCGCCCACCTTTTGCGCACACTTGGCTACGCCTTTACCAACAAGCTTACGCGTATAAGACTTTTCATCTTCACTTTGCGCACGCGTGGCAACAATAGCTGCAAGTTCCTCAAGGGTGAAATTAGTCATAGGAATAGCTTTCTAACAAGACCTGCGTCTTGGGCGTAGCCCATATACTCTCGCTTAGGCATTGTCCAGTCGTACGGGTATGCCAGCCTCTGCCATGTGCGTCTTTGCCTCTTCAATAGAATACGTACCGAAGTGGAAAATAGACGCTGCAAGAACCGCAGTTGCTCCGCCGTCACGAATGCCCTCTACCATATGATCCAGCGTGCCCACGCCGCCAGAAGCGATAACAGGCACCGGAACCGCATCTGCAATAGCGCGAGTTAGCGGGATATTGTAGCCCTCTTTCGTACCATCTCGGTCCATGGAGGTTACAAGAAGCTCGCCGGCACCAAGGGCAACGGCTTTCTTTGCAAACTCAACCGCGTCAATGCCTGTTGGCGTGCGCCCGCCGTGGGTGAAAATCTCGAAGCGATCCGCTTCCCCTTCACCGGAGACTTTCTTGGCATCAATGCTGACCACGATACACTGGCTGCCGAACTTTTCTGCAGCTTCGCGGATGAAGTCAGGGTTCTTGACCGCAGCGGTGTTGATGGAAACTTTGTCCGCACCAGCGTTGAGCAGTTTGCGGATGTCCTCAACGGTGCGAACACCGCCGCCAACGGTAACCGGCATAAAGCACGCTTCAGCAGTGCGGCGAACCACATCGTAGATGGTGTCACGGTTATCGCTGGATGCTGTGATGTCGAGAAACGTCAGTTCATCGGCGCCAGCTGCGTCGTAAGCTTTAGCGGCTTCAACTGGGTCACCAGCATCGATCAGGTCAACAAAGTTGACGCCTTTCACAACGCGGCCGTCTTTTACATCAAGACAAGGAATTACGCGGGCCTTGAGGGTCATGCCAGTCCCTCCCGACTTGCCTTGATAAGCTCAAGTGCCTCTGTAGGGTCAAGGCGGCCGTCATAGAGCGCACGGCCGGAGATCGCGCCTTCAAGAATATCGCAATCTTCTTCCAGCAGGCGTTTGATGTCGTTGATATCTGCAAGACCGCCGGATGCAATTACCGGAATGGAGACTGCGTTCGCCAGTTCCAATGTGGAAGGAATGTTAAGGCCCTTCAGAACGCCATCACGGTCGATATCGGTGTAGATGATTGCTGCTACGCCAGCGTCTTCAAATTGCTTTGCAAGATCGACCACAGTGAGCTCGGAAGTCTCTGCCCAGCCTTCTACCGCGACTTTACCGCCCTTGGCATCAATGCCCACAGCGATGCGATCAGGGTACTTTTTACAAGCTTCCTTGACGAGGTCTGGATCACGCAGGGCGACAGTGCCGAGGATGACGCGGGCAATGCCTTTTTCAAGCCATGCATCAATGTGCTCCATGGTGCGGATGCCGCCGCCAAGCTGCACAGGGTTTGTCGTTGCAGCAAGGATAGCTTCTACAGCGTCGCCATTGCGGCTTTCACCTGCAAATGCGCCGTCTAGATCCACAACGTGCAGCCATTCAAAGCCTTGGTCCTGAAATGCCTTTGCCTGATCGGCAGGAACGTCGTTGAATACGGTTGCCTGATCCATATCGCCTAGTTTCAGGCGAACGCATTTACCTTCTTTCAGGTCGATAGCCGGAAAAATAATCATAGGTTGCTTCCTTGAATTCGGGTTGCAGGCTGCCGGTTACGGCGCCCAGCTCAAAAAGTTGGAAATCAGCTGCAAGCCAAGACGCTGGCTCTTTTCAGGGTGGAACTGCGTGCCCACGATGTTGTCGCGGCCAACCATAGCTGTGAACGTGCCGCCGTAATCAAAGCTGGCAATGCGCTCGGCTTCGTTGGCAGTCGCAAAGTGGTAAGAGTGCACGAAGTAGGCATGCAAGCCCTTGTCGCCAGTCTCAATGCCAGCCAGAACAGGGTGGCTATCTTCGCGCACATTGATGGTGTTCCAGCCCATATGCGGAATTTTGAGGGAAGGGTCACTCACCTGCATGGCGGTAACGTCGCCTTTGATCCAGTCCAGACCCTCAGATGTCTCGAATTCAAGGCCACGCGATGCAAGCAGCTGCATACCAACGCAAATGCCCATAAACGGGCGTGCATTGGAAATAACCGCTTCCTTGAGGGCCTCTTCCATACCGCTCACTGCCTGCAATCCACGGCGGCAATCGGCGAATGCGCCCACACCCGGCAGAACAATTCGGTCAGCTGCGCTTACAACTGCCGGATCTGATGTGACGATGACTTCATGGTGCTCATGATGATCATGGGCTGCCCGCTCAAACGCCTTGGCGGCGGAGCGCAAGTTGCCAGAACCATAATCAATAATCGCGACACGCATAAAGACTCTCCTAGTCTCTTAAAGTCAGTCCAACGACGCGTTCCTCGCCAATCCTTGGAATAATCTTCGGCTTGGCTTTTGCGGTAAGCTCGTTGCTTGATGGAACCTGATTGTTTTTGATAGCCCGCTCGAAAAAGCGGGTTTCAGCTTCGGTCAGGTTGGCGGCGTTTACGAGGCCGACCACCTGCCAGCCACGTTTTTGCAACGTCCAACCCTTCAATGCACCGGCTTCCCATGCAAACAAAATTGAGAAGAGCGCAAGAATTATCCAGCTCAAGGTCGGGCCAAACCCGGCGCTGAGCGCGGCAACCACACCGTATGCTGCCAAGTACCCTAGGAATACCAACCACATACGGTTGAAGAGGAGCCAAAGAAGGGGGAAAAACAGCGCCAGCCAGTAAAAGCCATCTCGTACAAACCGGAGTGCAGCAGCTTGTTCATAGGACCGAAGGTCCCCAGACGCTTCCGGTGGAGACAAAACAAGATACACAGCCATGCTGTTTTCCTTCTGGTGCTATCCGCCCAGCTGACCCTTAGTCGTTGGAATGCGGCCTTCCTGACGTGGGTCCAGCTCCATTGCGGTTCTCAGTGTGCGAGCAACAGCTTTAAAACATGTTTCGGCAATATGATGACCGTTGGTGCCGTAAAGGGTCGCCATGTGAAGGGTGAAGCCTGCGTTCATAGCAAAGGCGCGGAAGAACTCCTCAACCAGCTCTACATCGAATGTGCCGATTTTGCTGTGCGGGAATTCAACCTGCCAAACCAGAAACGGGCGACCGGATACATCAATGGCGCAGCGGGTGAGCGCTTCATCCATTGCCAAGTGGGTGTCAGCGTAGCGGGTAATGCCCGCCATGTCGCCAAGAGCCTGCTTGTAGGCTTGGCCCAATGCAATGCCCACGTCTTCAACCGTATGATGGTCGTCGATATGGGTGTCACCATTTGCGCGTACGTGGATGTCTGTCATGGAATGCCGAGCCAGCTGGTCGAGCATATGATCAAAGAAGCCAACTCCGGTTTTGATATCGGATTGACCGGTTCCATCCAAATTTACAGAGACGGAAATGTCTGTCTCTTTTGTCGTGCGCGAAATGGATGCCTGACGCATGGGTCTTCCTTCAAAATATCTGGTCGCAAGAATATCTTGTACCTGCCATGAAAATGTCATGGGACGCGGTGTTGTAACAGGAGCGTAAGGGCCTGAAAACACCTGTAGGTACAAAAAGCCGCAAACAATCGCGAAACAGTAGCGTTGCTTGTGATTAGGTGATAGAGACGCACCCGTTTAACCAGCTGAATCCGGAGCCACCAATGTCCTTCAAGCCAAAAACCGCAACAGACCGCCTGATTCTCGCTCTAGACGTGCCAACTGTAGAAGAAGCCCGTCAGATCGTCGAGGAAACCAAAGGCGTCGTTGGTACCTATAAAATTGGAATGCAGTTGCAGTTTGCTGGTGGTTTGACCTTTGCCGAAGAATTGGCACGCGAAGGACACTCCATCTTTCTCGATGTAAAGCTGCTGGATATCGATAACACCATCGCAAGCGCGGTAAAGAACGTTGCTAAGATGGGCATGAAGTTCATGACCCTGCACGCGTATCCAAAGACCATGCGCGCAGCTGTTGGCGCTCTTGAAGAAGTGGGCAACAAAGAGCTGTGCCTGCTTGGTGTAACTGTTCTCACCTCTATGGACGAAGAAGATCTCGTTGCTGCTGGCTACAAAGGCCCTATCGCAGATCTGGTTGCTGAACGCGCAGTTGATGCGTCCGCTGCTCACATGGGCGGTATCGTTTGCTCTCCTATGGAAGCAAAAGCTATGCGCGAGCGCGTAGGTGACAAGCTTGCAATCATCACTCCGGGCGTACGCCCTGCAGGCGCTGATGCAGGTGACCAGAAGCGCATCATGACCCCTGCTGACGCGATTTCTGCTGGCGCTGACTACCTTGTTGTCGGCCGTCCAATCCTCAAAGCTGAAAACCGCCGCGCAGCAGCTGAGGCAATTGTAGCTGAAATCCAGAGCGCTCTTTAAGCTGCTTTTGTTCAGCCGAGCTAGAAACGAAAAAACCCGCATCGAGTGATGCGGGTTTTTTTATAACTATACCTTGAGAGGCTTAGTTTGGCTGCTGCTGAGCTGCTGCTGCCTGCTGAGCCTGCATCAGGTTCTGACGGTACAGAGCCGCAAAGTCGATCGGGTCGAGCATCAGTGGAGGGAAACCACCGTTGCGGGTTGTGTCGGACAGAATGTTGCGTGCGAATGGGAACAGCATGCGTGGGCATTCGATAAGAATGAACGGATGCATGTGTTCTTTTGGAACGCCGGAAATCTGGAATACACCGCCGTAAACCAGCTCTACAGCAAACATTACGCCCTCTGGGGTGTTTGCTTTAGCGGTCAGGGTCAGAACAACTTCGAACTGATCTTCTGCAATCGGGTTCGCGCCAACGTTTACGTTGATGTCCAGCTTTGGCTGTTCGCCTGGCTGAAGAGACTTTGGAGCATTTGGATTTTCAAAAGAAAGATCCTTGATGTACTGCGCCAGAATTTTCATACCTGGGGCAACGGCTTCAGCTGTTGCAGCCTCTTGATTCTCACTCATAGTTTTCTTTCCCGTTTAACGGTGTGATCCATGTATTGCAGCATGTTGGCATGGAGCATTCTCACATGCGCACACGAAAAGGCAACTGATTGGTGGCTAGCATGTGCACATCAAGTATACAAGGCACGGCAGTTATCTGAGGTCGAAAACAATGCGATTGAAGGTTGCTGTTCCCCAATTGCTTTCTGTGCGTGGATATCTATTAAGGTAGATAGCAAAGGAACCTAGGAGAATTAACCCATGGAGAATGGGACCGTAGATCAGAACGGTTTTTTCAACCACCAGGTGAAGCTGGATACGTTGATACGCCTGCGCTGGCTTGCTGTCGCAGGACAAACCGTGGCGATCTTGATTGTCCACTATGGTTTCAAATTCCCGATGCCGATTGGCTATTGCTATGTGCTGGTCGCCATTTCGGCATGGCTCAACGTAATCCTCAAGTTCCGCTGGCCAAGTAGCACACGCCTTCCTGAGAATGGCGCTGCCATGCAGCTTGCCTACGATATTCTTCAACTCGGCGGCTTGTTGTATCTAACCGGTGGGCTGGGCAACCCGTTTGCGTTCCTGCTGCTTGCGCCGGTTATGGTATCGGCTACCGCGCTTTCAGCGCGCAATACGATCTTCCTCGCGGTTCTTGCAGGTCTCATCGCGACGATTTTGGCGGCCTACCGTTATCCGCTGCCATGGTTCAACGGCGCGATTATCGACATCCCCGTTCTGTACTTGGTGGGTGTCTGGGTCTCCTTGATCTGTAGTATGTTTTTTATGGCCACCTATGCGCTTCAGATTGCCAAGGAAGCGCGTCAGCTATCCGATGCTCTTGCCGCCAGTGATATGGTTTTGGCCCATCAGCAGCACCTCTCTGCGCTCGACGGGCTGGCAACAGCTGCTGCCCACGAGCTAGGCACTCCGCTAGGCACCATCTATCTGACAGCGAAGGAGCTGGCGACGGAGTTCGAACCCGGTGATCCTCTGCGTGAAGATGCCGAGCTGGTGTACCAGCAGGCGCAGCGCTGCCGTGAGATCTTGAAGAAGCTTACCAGCCTTTCCAGCGATACCGATCAGCACTTCACAAAAATGCCGCTAACGCGCATGCTGGACGATATCGCCGATGCCAATCGGGGCATAGGCGTTCATATCGACGTTGTGCAGATAGGCGAGGGAGCCGAGCCGGTTGGTGAGCGAAATCCGGGTGTTCAATACGGCTTGGGCAACTTGGTTGAGAACGCGGTCGACTTCGCCGACGCGAAGGTGATGATTACGGCTGACTGGAATGATGATGAGATCACCGTCATCATCAGCGATGATGGGCCGGGCTTTGCGCCTGATATATTGTCAAACATTGGCGAGCCGTACGTCTCGCGCCGTGGTCGCAGTCGCGGGCCCCTATCCACCTCTGGTCAAAGCCGTAAAGGTGCAGGTGAAAAAGGTGGAGGATTGGGGCTTGGCTTCTTTATAGCGAAAACCCTTCTTGAACGCTCTGGTGCCCGTTTGGTATTCGGCAATAAGAAAACGCCAGAAAAAGGTGCGGTTATCGAAGTTCGCTGGCCAAGGTCTGCCATGAACTTTCGTGATCCAAACGATATTGATCTAGTGTAAGTTACTATTAGCGATACTACTGAAACGTTATTCGTTTACGGAACGCTTTAGGCTACTTATGTTATATACTAAGAAAAACGAACAAACAGTTGAACATCCGGATCCTGACAAATGAACGAAACCGATAGTGCGCCGCAGGGCCGTCTTCTCATTGTAGATGATGACCGTCCGTTTCAGCAGCGACTAGCGCGAGCGATGGAAAAACGGGGTTATCAGGTCGAAACAGCTGATGGTGTGCGCGAAGCGCTTGGCCGTGTAGCTGTGGAAGCGCCTGACTATGCAGTTTGCGATATGCGCCTTGAAGATGGCAGCGGCCTTGATGTTGTTGAAGCTATTCGTATGAAGCACCCTGAAGCCCGCGTCATCGTATTGACCGGCTATGGTAACATTGCTTCTGCCGTTACAGCGGTAAAGCTTGGCGCGATTGATTATCTGGCAAAACCTGCCGATGCCGACGATATTCACGCCGCGTTGCAGCGTCTGCCAAACGAAAAAGCACAGCCACCAGAAAACCCGATGTCTGCGGACCGCGTTCGCTGGGAGCATATTCAGCGTGTTTACGAGCTGTGTGATCGCAACGTTTCCGAGACCGCTCGCCGTTTGAATATGCACCGCCGCACACTGCAGCGTATTCTGGCAAAACGCGCACCGAAGTAAGCCGACTACTTATTGGACATGAAAAAAGCAGGCACCGATTTCACGATGCCTGCTCGAAAAGACTGCGCAATTTCCTAGAAATTACTGTTCCAGACTGTGCTTTTGAATAAGCGGCAGCTGGGCCATGGTGAACACCATGGTGATTGGCATGAAGCCGAATACTTTGAAATCGACCCAGAAGTCGGTTGAGAAGTTGCGCCAGACGATCTCGTTGATAATTGCCAGCACGAAGAAGAAGACACCCCAGCGCAGTGTCAGCTTGCGCCATCCTTCATCATCAAGTTTGAATGCGCTGTCGAAGACATAACCAAGCAGCGACTTGCCGAAGAACAATCCGCCCAGAAGAATGGTGCCGAACAGACAGTTCACGATTGTAGGCTTGAGCTTGATGAACAACTCGTCCTGCAAATAGAGCGTCAGCGCACCAAAAACCAGAACCACAATGCCCGATACAACAGGCATGATTGGGAGTTGGCGGGTCAGGTAGTAGGAAACGCCCAGAGAAATGGTGATCGCGACCATAAAGGCAGCCGTTGCCAAAAAGATTGGCTGGCCGAGCGCTCCCAATGCCGGAAACATCTCTGCGAGCTGCTCGCCACGGGAGTTTGCGACAAAGAAAATCAGAAGCGGGCCAAGCTCAAGCGCTAGTTTCAGAAGCGGGCTGACCTCTTTGTGACCCTTGTCATTGGGCGAATGTTCAAATTCCATCTAAAGTTCTTCCCCTACCAGACATTCTAAGTGGTCTGATGATTTGAATTTGGGCTCGATACAGATATTTCCATGCCTTATGGCGCTAGACTGTGTCAGCAATTTGCAGATGGAGCAATGGGCACGTGCGTCCAGAGCCGCCTGTTGTTGAACTGCCAATCCGCTTTACTTTTGTGTATCAGGAGCAGTTGTTTTTTCTAAAACTTGGTACGTGCACGAAGAGCCTGAGCCAGAGTGCCTTCGTCCAGATAATCCAGCTCACCGCCTACAGGAACACCGTGAGCAAGGCGCGTTACGGTCACGCTTTCGTAGTTCGCGAGCTGATCCATGATGTAGTGCGCGGTGGTCTGACCTTCAACAGTGGCGTTAACAGCCAGAATGACTTCGGAAACGCTTCCTGCTTCCACTCGTTCTATCAGCTTCGCGATGTTGAGGTCGTCCGGTCCAACGCCATCAAGCGGCGATAAGGTGCCCCCCAAAACATGATAGTGACCGCGAACAGCAGAGGCGCGTTCCAAGGCCCAGAGGTCTGAAACGTCTTCAACAACCACAATGGTGGTGCCGTCACGCTGCGGGTTACTGCAAATGCTGCAAGGGTCCATGGTGTCTACTGTGCCGCATGTAGAGCATACGCCGACATTTTCCGCAGCGACTTTTAGCGCTTCAGCAAGCGGAGAAAGGAGTTGCTCTTTCTTCTGGATCAGATGCAAGCCAGCGCGCCGTGCCGAACGTGGCCCTAAACCCGGCAGTTTGGAAAGAAGCTGAATAAGCCGTTCAATTTCTGGTCCGGCAACTTTGCGTGTGCTCATAAATGTCCTGCGACGTTCCCCATGGAATATTTGAAATGGCATAGCCCCCGAAAGCGCGATGCGCAAGTGCTGTGCGACCTACAAAAAAGGGCTACGCCAATGACGCAGCCCTGATATTGAAAAACGGTGCCAGTAAATTAGAACGGCAGCTTCATGCCAGCAGGAAGACCCATGCCGGCCATCAGATCACGGGTTTTTTCCTGAACAAGCGCTTCACCCTTTGCTTTCGCATCGTTGTGAGCTGCAAGGATCAGGTCTTCCAGAATCTCAACTTCATCTGCTTTGACCAAAGACGGATCGATTTTCAGGCCTGTCATCTCACCCTTACCGTTAAGGGTTACATTCACCATGCCTGCACCGGCAGAGCCTTCAACTGAAAGCTCGTTTACAGCTTCCTGCAGGGTACCCATCTGCTCCTGCATCTGTTTGGCCTGCTTCATCATTTTCAAAAAGTCCATGGGACCTCTCCTTGATTTTTACTGCCGCGCTCGTCGGCTTTGTTTCTTGATTAAACTAAGAGCACTACAGCTCATCATCCCAATTATCGTCTAGGCTATCAGTGCCCGGAGGAAGCTCTGTCGGAACTAGCTCATCCTCTTCGGGACTGTGAATCTTTACGTCGACAACTTTAGCGCCTGGAAATGCCGAAATAAGGGCAGCCACCTCAGGGTGCGACTGCGCCTCTGAAACGAGCTGACGCTGATTGGCTTCTTTTTCTTCAAAAAGCGTCGGGCGTCCCTGTTCGCGGCTAACGGCTACCAGCCAGCGACGGCCAGTCCATTCTGTCAGCTTACGGCCGAGATCACCTGCAATGTCCGGACTGGCATCGCGTGTCGGCTGAACTTCAATGCGACCCGGCTGAAAGTTCACAAGGCGCAAAGTGCGCTCGATCGCAACCTTCATAGGAATGTCGCGCATCTTGGCTGCAAGGTCTGCAACTTCCTGCCAGCTACGAATGGCAATACGTTCAACTTCCTGAGGCGCAGTGCGCATAACAGGCGCAGGGGTGCCCACTGCCTGTGCTTGACCGCCTGCAACCGCCTGCAGTTTTACTGGTGCGCTGGGCCCGCTGGCGGAAGGTCCGCCGCCTCCTTGTCCGTTAGGGGTAGATGGGGCAGCGCTTGTACCGAGCAGCTTGCCAGCTTTCAGGAGCTTCAAGGCTTCTTCAGGATCGGGCAGGTCGGAGGCATAACACAGACGTACCAGTACCATGTCCGCAGCTGCGAGCGGCTTTGGTGCACTTTGAACTTCCTGAACGCCCTTAAGCAGAACCTGCCAAGCCCGCGATAGAACGCGCATGGAAAGCTTTTGCGCAAATTCCTGACCGCGTTGACGTTCGCTCTCGGTAACCGATGCATCGTCGCCAGCTTTTGGAACAACCTTCAGACGGGTTACAAGGTGCGTGAAGTCGGCAAGGTCGGAAAGGACAATCGCTGGATCTGCACCAACGTTGTACTGCTCTTTCAGCTCATCAAGGGCGCTGGCAACATCACCGCGCATAACATGCTCAAACAGGTCGATAACGCGGGCGCGGTCTGCAAGGCCAAGCATCTGGCGTACTTCGTCAGCCTCGATGCGGCCTGGGCCATGGGCCATGGCCTGATCCAGCAAGCTCAGCGAATCGCGTGCAGAACCTTCACCTGCACGGGCGATCAACGCTAGAGCTTCCTGCGAAATCTGGATCCCTTCCTTCTGGGAGATTTCGGTCAAAAGCCGAACCAGCGTGGAGGATTCGATGCGGCGCAAATCAAAGCGCTGGCAGCGGGAAAGAACGGTGACGGGAACCTTGCGAATTTCCGTCGTTGCGAAAATGAACTTTACGTGCTCAGGCGGCTCTTCCAGTGTTTTCAGCAGGCCGTTGAAAGCCGCGTTGGAGAGCATGTGCACTTCGTCGATGATGTAGACTTTGTAGCGAGCGTTCGCAGGGCGATAACGTGCCGCCTCGGTGATCTCGCGAATGTCATTGATGCCGGTGTGTGAGGCCGCATCCATCTCGATAACATCGACATGGCGGCCTTCCATGATCGCCTGACAGTGAACGCCAAGACGGTCCAGCTCAATGGTAGGGCGATCAATCTCGCCCGGAATTTCATAGTTCAGGCCACGCGCCAGAATACGCGCTGTTGTGGTTTTACCCACGCCGCGCACACCTGTCAGCATCCATGCCTGAGCAATACGTCCTGTTTCAAACGCGTTGCGCAACGTCTGCACCATCGGCTCCTGACCATAAAGGTCATTAAAGGTGCTTGGACGGTATTTACGCGCAAGAACACGATAGGCGCCAGACTGTTGAGGGGCTGGTGTCCCCGCAGTTTCTTCAGAAACCGGCTTCTGTGTGGTTTGAAGGTCTTCCATCTCGCCCCGCATTCAAATGCCTTGCCTGTACACGACAGACAAACTTCTGCCCCGGCCATTCAAGACGAAGACCGGCCGCTTGTCGAGGGTAGGGCGGGGGAATTTCGCTGGTAAGGTGGGAGGCTGGCACGATGACCCGTGCCGTGACTCGTTAGGGCTGCTTCCTTCCGGACCTGACCCGGTTGGCGAGTGGCTCGTCCACCACCAACCTCCCACCCGCTATATGGAGGTAAACGACCGCATTTGCAAGGCCAACGAAGTGAACTGTGGATGAGGCTGGGGAGAATAACTCACCAAGTCCTACACCTTAGAACGGGGCAAACTTGCAAAACGCCGCGCCCAAGCGTCTAATGGCCCGATTTTTATTTTATAGGTCCTAAGGAATGCTTGCGGAAAATTGGCGAGTAAATGAAGCTTCCCACTGGCTTTGCTATTCGGGAAACAGGCTTGATCGTGTCGCGCCCAAGAGGGCAGATTCGAGCTGGATAGAACAACAAATCAATCGTGATGATGCGCGTTTCATTGTGTTTGTTAGTGGAAGCGTAGTGCTGACGCAAAACGCGGGCGCACCGTGCCCGCTGCTTAGCGCTGAACTGGCCGATAAGCTTCCAGTGCGCCGTGAAGATGCTGTATTTCTTGGCGTTGATCATGAAGATGGAGACACGCCATACTTTGCGCAGTGGTTCACGCTGAAGGCTGATGACCTTAGCGAAGCTATCAGCGAGTTCGGGCCCTTTACCTGCGCAGGCCTTCGGGCAATGGCTTTGACCAAGAGCTACTCCGCCAATACCTACGGCATGCTTGCGCAAGCTGCAGCCTTGAGTAGATGGCATTCAACCCATCCCAAGTGCTCCATTTGCGGTGCAGATACCGAAGTGGATGAAGGCGGCTACCGGCGCAAATGCCCAAGCTGTGAAGCGCTTCATTTTCCGCGCACCGATCCAGCTGTCATCATGCTGATCAGTTATGGCGATGAATGTTTGTTGGGTCGTCCGTACCACCTTGCCGAGAATATGTATTCAACCTTGGCAGGGTTTGTGGAACCGGGCGAAACCATGGAAGATGCCGTAAGGCGAGAAGTTTTTGAAGAAGCTGGCGTTGAAGTGGGGGAGGTTTCCTACGTGGGCAGTCAGCCATGGCCGTTCCCGTCAAACATTATGCTCGGGTTCCGCGGCGTGGCGCGCAGCAAGACACTAAACATTGATTATCAGGAAATGCAGGACTGTCAGTGGTTTACGAAGGAAGAAACAGCGAAAATGCTTGGCGGTATAGCCGAGAGCGGTCTGTTTTGTCCTCCTGACATTTCCATCTCGCATTATCTGATCCGGTCTTTCGTGAACGAAGGATAAGGGTCGATATATGGTCAAATTGCCAAGGAGGGGTTATGGGCAAATGTTATTATCTGACGCATCCAAATGTAGAGATAGATCCGGCAGTGCCCGTTCCCGATTGGGATTTGTCTGATGTCGGCCGACAACGAATGCAAGAAGGTCTGCGCCAATCGTGGCTGATTGACGTGGACCATGTAATTTCCAGCCGCGAGAAAAAAGCCATTGAGACCGGACAGATCATCGCCGGTCATCTTGGTGTTGATATGGAAATTGTAGAAGGGCTTCATGAAAATGACCGCTCCTCAACGGGCTTTGTTCCGCCGGAAAAATTTGAAGAAATCGCAAACGAGTTTTTCGCTCGTCCTGCTGTGAGCGTGCAGGGCTGGGAACGGGCTTTGGATGCACAAACGCGGATTGTGTCTGAGATCAAAAAGGTGTTTGAGGCAATACCGCAGGATGACGTTGTTCTGTTTTCTGGTCACGGCGGCGTCGGTACGCTGCTCAAGTGCCATCTAGCCAATTTGGCGATTTCAAGAGACCATGATGTGCCTGCAGGCGGCGGGTACTGGTTTTGCTTTGATCGCAAAGATCTGGATGCTTGCGCAGCTTCAATAGATGCTCTGCAATGGCATGCCTTCGAGCCTCAGGTTGCTGAGGTAGCAAGCTAAAAACGTGGGTGCCCGAAGGAGAGGTGTTTTGCCTTCGGGCCTTGTTTCCCAAGACAGGCGTGTCTATTTGAATGCCTGTAGGGATTAAAGGGTATTTCGAAACGATGCTGTCACTCGCCATAAAATCATTCAAGCAGGTGTTCGAACCACCATTTCGCGCCATTTTCTGGAAGTCTATCGGGCTTACGCTGGCGCTCTTGGCGGTCATCTGGATTGTGATTCAGGGCTTGTTTGTCAGCTTCGTTACCGTTCCATACCCTTGGCTGGAAACAGCCCTTGGCCTGCTAACCGGCATTGGTGCTTTTATTGGCTTGGGCTTTTTAATTGGTCCGGCCTCGGCCCTATTCGTTGCCTTTTATCAAGATGATATCGCCGAAATTGTTGAAGAGCATGACTACCCGCAGGATGGAAAGGGTAAGGCTCTGCCTGTTATGACATCTCTGCGTATAGCACTGAAATTCGCAGGCGTTGTTATTTTGGGCAACTTACTGGCGTTGTTCCTGCTTTTGATCCCCGGCGTGAATATGGTCGCCTTTTTTGTCGTCAACGGCTATCTGCTGGGGCGGGAATTCTTCGAATTTGCCGCAATGCGCTTTATGCCAATTCCTGACGCGCAGCTCCTGCGTAAACGTCACGGGGCAATGGTCTTCATCGCCGGTTTGATGATTGCAGGCGTTATGGCCATTCCAATTGTGAACCTCATCACCCCGATCTTTGCGACTATTTTGATGGTGCATATATTCAAGCGCTTGAACTACTCCACCGCGGTTCAGTCATCTTAAGGTTGGGGTCTTCATGAGCATTCGCAGTTTTAAGCCAAGCGATACGCCTTGGGCCCATGCGCTTAACCAAGATCACGTCGTAGAGCTTTCATCCCTGACGCCAGAGCAGTTGGAGCATATGGTGGCAGAAGCTGCCTACGCGCAAATCTGCGGTGATACAGACGGCTTCCTCTTGGTTTTCGATGACAGGGCGAACTACAGCAGCCCGAACTTTCTTTGGTTCAAGCAGCGTTATGGCCGGTTCTTTTATATCGACCGTATCGTGGTCTCGCCAGAGGCCCGCGGTAAAGGTGTTGCCAAGGCGCTTTATGATGATCTGTTTGCTTTCGCAAAAGCCAAAGGGGTTGAAAGGGTCGTTTGCGAGGTAAATAGCGATCCGCCTAACCCAGCCTCTGATCAGTTCCACGCAGCGCTCGGCTTTAAACCCGTAGGCACTGCGGAGTTGGAAGGTAAAGGCAAAACAGTTACCTATCTCGCCTTTACGCTTTAGGTGGCGTTGTCAGTCTTCATCCAGACCAAGTAAGCCAGAGCGGAAGAAGAGCCCTGCCAGTCCGCCGCCGATCAAAGGCGCGACGATAAATAGCCATAGCTGCTGCACGGCCAATGGATTGGCTTCCATTCCCACCACTGCAGGACCGATAGAGCGTGCCGGATTGACGGATGTGCCGGTGATGTTGATGCCAAGTAGGTGGATCATCACAAGCGTTAAACCAATAGCGATTCCTGCAAAGTGGTTCGGCGCACCTTTTTGAGTGACACCCAAAATACAAACCAGAAAGACAAAAGTCGCCGTTACCTCAAACAGGAAAGCGGAGGTTTGGTCATATCCGCCAACTGTGTCCGGTCCCCAGCCATTCTGTCCAAGACCGCCATCCCAACCTGAGGCTTTGCCGGAGAGGATGAGGTAGAGCAAAACAGCGGCGAGTAGCGCTCCAATAACCTGCGAGATGACGTAGACGATAAACTCGCCAAACGACATGCGCCCTGCCAGCCAGACGCCAAAACTAACCGCCGGATTGATATGGCAACCGGAAACCGGTCCGATGCCATAGCCCATTGCGACAATGGACAGGCCGAACGCGAAAGCGATTCCCAGTAAGTTGACTGTGGTGATTTCGTCGCCCATTCCGCCAACAACGGCAACGCCGCAGCCGAACAAGACCAACGTGAAAGTTCCAATAAGTTCTGCAAGTGCCTTTTTCATATCCGCCTCATTCTTGTTTTTGTCAGGGCGGCATAGCTACGGCATTGATCAAGCTATGCTTTACAAGGACCTAATGATCCGATCCTTAAGCAATATAGTATTAATTGCGTAGCTTTTGACGATGTTCTTACAATATGCCTAATGACGCAGGTTTTTGAATGCGCTGGGTCATGCTGCCGGCCTTGCTGAAAAAGCCCTTGGAAATTCAGAATCTAAATATTGATGGAAATATTCATATTTAAAAACTGTGCAATAGCACTGTCTCTCTAGACTAATGTTGTAGGCTCTTGGTGCATTAAACAGAAGAAAAAAGAGGTTTTTTAGCTTTAAAGGCGATAAATTAAAGGGAATTGCGTGGGATGCTTTGACGCACTCGTATGATGCGGTTATTACAGTCTCACACAACGCCTTGTTTTATTTACGTATACGTAAACGTAAGGTGGCAGGGAACGGGAGAGAGGTTTATGGCGAACGCTGACACCAGGGCCAAACGGCCGTTATCGCCCCATCTTCAGGTTTACAAGCTTATCCTGACGATGCTGATGTCTATCTTGCACCGCATTACCGGCGGCGCACTTTACTTTGGAACAGTACTAGTCGCTTTCTGGCTTATTGCTGCAGCTTCAGGGCCTGAATGGTTTGCCTTTGTGAACGAGATCTATGGGTCGTTCCTGGGCCGTTTGGTACTCTTTGGCTTCACTTGGGCACTGGTTCACCACATGCTCGGCGGCCTGCGCCACTTCGTATGGGACATGGGCCATGGCTTCGAGTTGGAAACAGCCAACTGGATGGCTAAAGCAACCATCATTGGTTCCGTGAGCATCACGATCGTGCTCTGGATCATTGGTTACATCGTTGGATAGGAGTGATTGATATGTCCGATATGCGCACT
The DNA here is from genome assembly GCF_009711345.1 of Pseudovibrio flavus. Lineage (GTDB taxonomy): Bacteria > Pseudomonadota > Alphaproteobacteria > Rhizobiales > Stappiaceae > Pseudovibrio > Pseudovibrio flavus. The sequence goes on along the minus strand of NZ_SMMA01000062.1, from coordinate 210,431 downwards.
CCTCTTAAAAAGGTTCGCGGGCTAGGCTCTGCGAAAGATGGCACACAGCACTTCTGGCGTCAGCGTGTAACAGCCGTTGCAAACGTGTTCCTTATTTCCTTTTTCATTATCCTGCTGATTTCTCTGCAAGGGGCTGACTACGAAACGGTCATTGGCACTTTGGAGAACCCGTTCATTGCCACTTTGATGCTGCTGGTGGTTCTGGTGGGCTGCTACCACATGAAGCTGGGCATGCAGGTGATTATTGAAGACTACATCCATAACGAAGGGCCTAAGCTGCTGCTCATTATGGGTAATATCTTCTTCTCCTCCTTTGTTGCGCTGGCTTCCACCATCGCAATTCTCAAAATCAGCTTCGGAGGCTGAATTCAATGACTGGATCAACCAGCAACGGATCTGCCCCGTCTAAGGGGGGTAAGGCTTACGAGTTCGTCGATCACACTTTTGATGTGGTTGTGGTTGGCGCAGGTGGCGCAGGTTTGCGCGCTACCCTCGGTATGGCCGAACAGGGCTTTAAAACAGCCTGTATTACCAAGGTTTTCCCGACCCGCTCGCACACTGTTGCCGCGCAGGGTGGTATTGCAGCGTCTTTGCAAAACATGACGCCAGACCACTGGCAGTGGCACATGTACGACACTGTTAAAGGCTCTGACTGGCTGGGCGACACCGACGCGATGGAATACCTCGCTCGTGAAGCGCCTGCTGCTGTTTACGAACTGGAGCACTACGGTGTGCCGTTCTCTCGTAACGAGGAAGGCAAAATCTACCAGCGCCCGTTCGGCGGTCACATGCAGAATTTCGGCGACGGCCCTCCAGTACAGCGCACCTGTGCTGCAGCTGACCGTACCGGCCACGCGATTTTGCATACACTCTACGGCCAATCTTTGAAGAACAACGCGGAGTTCTACATCGAGTACTTCGCGCTCGATCTCATCATGTCCGAAGATGGCGTCTGTCAGGGCGTTATCGCTTGGAACCTTGATGACGGCACCATTCACCGCTTCTCCGCCAAGATGGTTGTTCTGGCGACCGGCGGTTATGGCCGTTCCTACTTCTCTGCGACTTCCGCTCACACCTGTACCGGTGACGGCGGCGGCATGATTGCCCGCGCAGGTCTTCCGCTTCAGGATATGGAGTTCGTACAGTTCCACCCAACCGGCATTTACGGTGCAGGCTGTCTGATTACAGAGGGCGCACGCGGTGAAGGTGGTTATCTGGTGAACTCTGAGGGTGAGCGCTTCATGGAGCGTTACGCACCTTCCGCCAAAGACCTTGCGTCCCGCGATGTTGTATCTCGCTGTATGACCATCGAGATCCGTGAAGGTCGCGGTGTTGGCAAGAACAAAGACCACATCTTCCTGCATTTGGATCACCTTGATCCGGATCTGCTTGCAGAGCGCCTTCCGGGTATCTCCGAATCTGCGCGCATCTTTGCTGGCGTTGATGTGACCAAGGAGCCGATTCCGGTTCTGCCAACCGTTCACTACAACATGGGCGGCATTCCAACCAACTATTGGGGCGAAGTGCTGAACCCGACCGAAGAAGATCCGAACGCAATCGCACCGGGTCTCATGGCAGTTGGTGAAGCAGGCTGTGCATCCGTTCATGGTGCGAACCGTCTTGGTTCCAACTCCCTGATCGACCTTGTGGTCTTCGGCCGCGCAGCAGCTATCCGCGCTGGCGAGGTTATTGACCGCGAAGCGCCGGTGCCTACTCCAAACGATGCGTCCTGCCAGAAGATCATGGCTCGCTTTGACAAGCTGCGTTACGCTGACGGCAACACGCCAACGGCACAGCTTCGTGAGAAGATGCAGCGCACCATGCAGGAAGATGCAGCGGTGTTCCGTACGCAGGAAAGCCTTGAACAGGGCTGTCAGCGCATTTCCGCTATCTGGGAAGAGATGAAGGACATCAAGGTTACCGACCGCTCCATGATTTGGAACTCCGATCTGGTCGAAACCCTTGAGCTGGAAAACCTTATGGCGAACGCTATCACCACCGTTTACGGTGCTGAGGCGCGTAAGGAAAGCCGCGGCGCTCACGCTCGTGAAGACTTCAAAGACGGTCCTCTGGATGGTCGCGATGACGAAAACTGGCGTAAGCACACCATCTCCCACCTCTCCGAGGATGGTAAGGTGACATTGAGCTATCGTCCGGTTGTTCTTGATCCGCTTACCAAGCCGGAAGAGGGCGGTATCGATCCTAAGAAAATCGCACCTAAGGCCCGCGTCTACTAAGACGCCTAACCAGGAGTACGTTTAATGGTTCAGCTTACGCTACCTAAAAACTCCCGGATGGGAGAGGGCAAAATCTGGCCCAAGCCGGAAGGCGCAACCAACCTGCGCGAATATCGCATCTATCGTTGGTCTCCGGACGATGGTCGCAACCCGCGCATCGACACCTACTTTGTTGATGCCGATGATTGCGGCCCAATGGTTCTGGACGCGCTTATCTACATCAAGGATAAGATCGACCCGACGCTGACCTTCCGCCGCTCTTGCCGTGAAGGTATCTGCGGCTCGTGCGCGATGAACATCGACGGCACCAACACTTTGGCCTGTACCAAGGGCTCCAATGAGGTGTCTGGTGAGATCGTCAAGATCTACCCACTGCCGCATATGCCGGTGGTGAAGGATCTTGTGCCGGATATGACCCGCTTCTACGCGCAGCACCGCTCTATTGAGCCATGGCTTCAAACAACGTCGCCTCAGCCTGAAAAAGAGTGGCTACAGTCGCACGAAGATCGTCAGAAGCTGGATGGCCTCTACGAGTGTATTCTTTGCGCTTGCTGCTCCACCTCCTGCCCAAGCTACTGGTGGAACGGCGACCGTTACCTCGGCCCTGCTATCCTGCTTCAGGCATACCGCTGGCTTATTGATAGCCGCGATGAGGCAACCGGTAAGCGTCTGGATAATTTGGAAGATCCGTTCCGCCTCTATCGCTGCCACACCATCATGAACTGTTCTCAGGCATGTCCAAAGGGCTTGAACCCTGCAAAGGCCATCGCAGAGATCAAAAAGATGATGGTCGAGCGCCGCGTCTAATCAGGTCTTCTGGTTTAAAAACAAAAAAGCCGCTGTGTTCGGGGGTAGAACACAGCGGCTTTTTCTATTCAGGGCTATTGGAGGGGATAGCCCTGTCAACTTGCAGGTCAGTAGGTGCTTTCATCAAAGTCCGGTGAGTTGAATATGGGGCTGTTGAAGCGATAGGAAATACCAACGCGAACTACATCAGCGTCGAGCTCTTCTCTAAAGCTTGTACCACCAATCTCGAACCGACGGCTGTGATAGTCTACGTGCGCATAATCAAGTCTGAGCGCGAGGTTTTCTGCAACAAGAGCTTCAATGCCAGCGCCTACTGTCCACCCTGTCATCTGCTGCTTGTCCGAGCCTGTACCAAGCATCGGATTTCGTGCGGTAACTTCGGAAGTTGCCACACCTGCGTTCACGTAGGCCATGATGTATTGCCATACGATGCCGAAGCGGGCCTTGGCGGCGAGCATATAATCCGAATCGAGAACTGTTGAGTTTGGCAAAGAGCCACCAAAACCCCAGATGTTGCCTTCGATTTCGGCGCCGATAAATACGTTCCTGTAGACGTAGTTATAGCCAGCAAACAGCCCGCCAATACCACCGTCAAAGCCATTGCGCTCTCTAAAGCGGTCAGACCCTTCCAAGTGGGCATAGGCACCTTGAACACCGATATAGAAGCCATCCCAATTGTAGGTGTCCTCTATGACGATGACTTCTTCATCCTCGTAATAAAACTCTTCATCACCCTCGACGAAGATCTCGACCTCGTCCTCGTAGGTGATGTCTTCAAATTCCTGAGCAAGGGCCGGTGATATTATTGCGACGCTGCCAATTATCGCCGACGCAAACACTACTGCGCGATACATTGGTGTCCCCCGTTTTTTAGGCGTACCGGCTAAACCCGAGCCGGTAGAGCTATGCTTCAGACAGGGAAACTATAGGAAAGCTTGATTGATAAACCATTGATAACGCAGCGTGAAATATAGGGGGCGCGTTGCTGTAAGTGACAATGGCCTAAGTTAAATAAGGGTAGGGTGCATTGTTAAAAGACGCATCAACGTCTCTCAACACCCTTTAACAGTAGGCGAGTGAGCGCTCTATATTCTGCACGAACATCATCCATAGGTGCCTCGATCAGCTCCTCGGCATAGCGATAGCGGGAGGTTGCCGAATGAATCAGCAGAGCGGTCTGTTTGACATCGCGAACCTCAAACTCCTCGGCCATGTTGCCGGAGCGAAGCACGGTTTCAAGAATAGGTCGAATAACCCCAACAACGCGATTGTAGAATTCTGGTCGCCGTTTTTTGATGATCGCAAGGCAGCTCAAAAGCCCCGGATAGCGCTGTAAGAGTTCTGCACACTCGGTTAGCTCACGCAGCAACACGTCCTGCAAACGGGCAGACGCGCTAGCATTTGGGTCAACTGTTGTTTCCAAACGTGCCGCGAGTTTGGCAATCTCGGCGCCAACAACGGCGCAGGCAAGGTCCAGCTTGCTAGGGTAGAAGTTGTAAATGTGCGCCATGGAGATGCCGGAGTGCTCGGCAATCATGGAAACCGCGCTCTTCTCATAACCAACGTGCAGAAACGACCTTTTCCCTGCCTCAAGCAAGTCTGCTGCTCGGCCTTGAACGGTTAGATATTCTGCAATTGACATAAATAAGAGCGCCTTCTGAATAAAACGATTTAAAGTCAGTAATCATAGTGGGCGCTGTAATTCAACCTCGCATTCCGTAGGACACCTTTTTGGGAACTCCGTCTATCTGGCGCTCTTTTACGGGGAGCATGTGACAAGATGACAAGGGCTGAGGGATTGCCAAAGTGTACCGCTAGAGTATTCTATTAGAATTTACTAATATAAAGGAATCTGCAATGTCCGTAACCAATTGGCACGAATTCATCGGTCAGACAGACAAAAGGCTGGCTGAGCTGCGCCCTGAACTGCCGGGTGTAATGAAAGGATTTGGCGAGGTTGCCCGTAGCGCAATTGCGCCGGGTGTTCTGGATTCCAAGACCAAGGAGCTGATCGCTCTAGCCATTGGTATTGCAGCACGTTGTGATGGGTGCTTGGGCTATCATTCCAAGGCAGCGCTTAAGTACGGTGCAACGCGTGAAGAAATTATCGAAACCATAGGTGTTGCAGTTTACATGGGCGGCGGACCATCCCTGATGTACGGCGCTGAAGCTCTGTCAGCTTATGACGAGTTCGCTAAAGACGCCGAGACAGCGTAACCGCAAATATCTGAGGCGGTGGGAAGCTCCGTGTTTCCCCTTGTCCTCTGATTGTGCACCCGCTATTCAATTTATGTTTGAATTACAACGGTGGTACAATTGGACGGAACGCAGCCTCAAGCTATGCAGCGCGATCACGCTACGCGGGAAGAGTTGCGTCGGCGCCTTGCTGCTGTTGAGCAGCGCAAGGGGCTCAAGGTGCTTGCCGCGTCCGATCCCGGCATGCTGCTTGGGGGAGAGAGGGGCGCTGAGAGCTTTGTCTCCGCCCGTTTCATCTTCGTTCGTCCAATCGAAGAGTACCTGACCCTGTTCCCGTCAGATGAAACGGAGCAGGTTGAAGCCTCTCTGGCATGTGAGGCTGTAGGCTGGGACTTGAAGAAGGTTGTTATCGCGACCTTAAACGGCAATCCCAACCCGATTGACTGGGTACGCTGCCGTCCGCAAGTCCACGGTCACCCTCAGTTTCCGGATGCTCTATTGGGATTTGCTCAGGAATTCGGCGATCCGGTACGTACAGCGCAGATTTATCTGAAACAGCTAGAGCGGCACCGGCAACGGTTCGATGGTCGCCCGCTCAAAATCGTTCCCGAAAAACTTCTGATGCTGCTCAAACCGGCGCTGTCTTTGCGCTGGTATTCCCAAAACAAACTCCACGGCTTCCCGCCCGCAGATCTCAAAGGGCTGTTGGAAGAGGTGTTTGTGCGCCCGGTTTTAAGGGCGGAGATGGAAGAGTTGGTAACAGGGCACTACAAGGGCACCCTTCCAGAACAATTGGAGGTGCCCAAGCCGATATTGGAGCTGCTCCTCCAAGAGCTTGAGGCGGGTCCGGCTCTAAAAAGCCGAAGCAAAAGGCCGTTTACGCCAACGATAATGAAGGAAGCGGACCGGTTCTTCCTGAAATGGGCTGTTCAGAACCGCTCCGCCTCAAAAGGTGGTTAGCTCCAAGCCGGACTGGTAAAGATCGCGATAGTCGCGCCCCAGCCTACAAACCAAGCGAGGGAGCGCAGGCCCGGACGATTGGTCCAGTAGACGAAAATATACACGGCGCGAATGCTCAGATAGAGGCCGCAAAGGCTATCAACCCAAGATGGATCGCCGCCGTATCCCAGAGCCACCAAAACCGCTATCGCAAAAAATGGAAAGCTCTCTAGGCTATTGAGCTGCGCCCCCATAGCGCGCTCGGCAAAGCCTTCCTTCCAGAATTCTGGGTTTCGCGGGCGAGCATTGTCATATTTCCTATTAATCTTGGCGGGTACAACAGCCAGAAGCGGTAAAATCGCCGCCACAAGAATAGACCAAACGGCAAAAGGCATGGGGTTCTCCAAAACTCAAAAGTTGCAATTGTCTGTCTCTACGTATGCGGAAAGCCAGTTGGTTTTCATAGTGGTTTGAAAAGGTTTTGTAGCCTATGGACAAGCCAAAATTTCCCCGCCCATGATTTTGGTGTATTCTACCCTAGGGGTAACTTGTGGTTTTCTACATGAAACTACTGGATAAAGGGGGCAATCCATTAAATTGCGCGGTGGCGTGTCATCAGAAGGTCAGCTTCATGATGAATGGTCTAAAGACATGCCATTAAGAGCCCATGTATTTCGAGTTTGAATAATAAAATATTGTTTTGGAGATAAAAATGACGACTGCAAACGTGCTGTTCGTTTGTTCAGATAATGCCTTTTATAGTCCCATCGCAGAGGCATATCTAAATCAAGTCGCACCGGAATTTATTCGTGCGTTTTCCGCCGGACCAATGCCGGGCGGGGAGCTAAGTTCCCTTGCTCGCAAAACCATTTTTAAGTCTGGCCTGTCTGAGGAGGGGCTAGAACCCAAGTCGTGGACGATGTTCGCTCTTCCTCATGCTCCGCAGCCCGATTTTGTGATTTTACTTGAAGATGAGCAGATCCTTCAGCCGTTCCCCAAATGGGCCGATGCGCCAACCGTTTTGGCGTGGGCCGGCTCATTAGATCTCGAGCGCCCGAAAACTATGAAGGATGCAGAAGCTGCGTTCGAACGCATCAAGAAAGCGATAGACGAAGCGCTTCTAAGTCGGACTTTTGTCGCAAAAGACGAAGAATTGCGTGCCGTAGGGTAAAAAATTCTAGCGAAACTACGCAAAATCAAACCTATAAGAGCATCGTATATACCTAAAAACCATGGGTTTCAGTGGGAAACCCGTGTTTTTTTGTGCTCTGTTCTTTCCCTGTTTACGTTTTAGGGGCAACTTTGCGGAGAGTAAGTTTTAGATGGGTTGATGCAGCCCGATTGAAGGCAGGGAAAAAATTGCCATGAATCGCAGCTTGACGATCGCACTGGTATCCGTTTTGGCCATTTCCACCATGGCCTGCCAGCGCACCACCTACACCCGCAGTTATGTCTCTCCGCTTCCGGCAACGCCGACACAGCCAATCGCTGGCCAGTCTTTGGCGCCGATTGATCAAGGTCAGCCGGGCGCTGGTCAGGGCGAGATTGTTAGCCAGCCACTGGATGGTTCTGCAAACTCGCAGTTGGCTTCTGCTTCTGCAACCCAGCCATCTCCGGGCACCGTTGATCGTACGGACCTGCTCGGCGGCTGGAACGTTTCTTCTGGCGCTGACAGCTGTAAGCTGTTCATGACGCTCACCACTTGGAGCGGCGGCTACCGCGCTAACACCCGTGGTTGTTCCAACGAGAACCTGTCTCGCATCGCAGCGTGGGATCTGAACGGCTCTCAGGTTGTTCTTAAAGACGCAGCTGGTGGCAACGTGGCGACTTTGAATGGTGCAGGCGGCCAGTTTAACGGCGCGACCACTTCAGGTGAAGGTATCTCCTTCGCACGCTAACGCGGCAAATATGTCGATTTATAGAGAGCAAGGCTGTTGAGCTTTGCTCTCTTTTTTTACCCGATTTCCCAATTGACCTAAGGTCCAACGCTAGGCAATAGGTCGAATGGCGTTGGTAAAGCAGCAAAAATTACCTTGTTCTCACCGTATAACTCGGTATCGAGAATAAAGAGCTTGGAATTCCAGAGGCTTATTCCAAGCTTCAACGCTGACGGTACTGCAAGAAGGTCTGGAGCACGATCTAAGTGAGCGAAGCAATCCCAATCACGTCCACCGTTTTGGGGCGTTATCAATCCATGGTGCAGCTCGGAGAAATCGAGTCTGATCCCGCTCAGCTAGTATCGGTAAAAAGGCTGGATCGCCTGAATGAGCGTCTTGCCGAAACCCGTATGGCATCAAAGAAAAGCGCTCTGGGCTGGCTATTTAGCAAACGCAAGTCTGCAACAGAGCCGGTGACGGGCCTTTATATCTGGGGTGAGGTTGGGCGTGGTAAAACCATGCTTATGGATCTCTTCTTTGATGTTGCTGTAGAACCGCGCAAACGCCGCTCTCATTTTCATGAGTTTATGGCAGAGACCCATGAGCGCATTAAGGGCGCACGGGCCAAAATCGCCTCTGGTGAGTTAAAGGGCAGCGATCCGATCCTTCCGGTGGCTGAAGATATTGCCAAAGATGTACGCTTGCTGTGCTTTGATGAATTCAGCGTAACCGACATTGCGGACGCAATGCTTCTCGGCCGCCTGTTCACCAAGCTTTTCGAGCATGGTGTTGTTGTCGTGGCCACTTCCAACGTGGAGCCGGACAATCTTTACAAGGACGGACTTAACCGAAACCACATCCTTCCTTTCATCAAGCTATTGAAAGAGAAAGTGGAAGTTGTTCGCCTCGATTCGAGAACTGACTTCCGGTTGGAAAAACTGGCAGGTAGCGAGCTCTACATCACGCCTCTTGGCCCAGAGGCCGATTCGACCATGGAGCAAATCTGGCGCAGCCTAACCCGTGGAATGGCTCCTCATGCTGAGACGCTACATAATATGGGGCGCAATATTCCGGTAAATCGCACTTGCTCCGGTGCTGCGTGGTTTACGTTTACGGAACTATGCGTCGAGCCGCTTGCCGCTTCCGATTATTTGCGCATTGGCCATGCCTATCACACCATATTCCTAAGCGATGTTCCGGTTCTTGAGGCGAGAAAACGCAACGAAGCAAAGCGCTTTATCAACCTGATAGATGCCCTTTACGATAACGGCAACCGATTGGTGATCTCAGCGGAAAAAGAACCGCAAGATCTGTATGTTGCGTCAAGTGGAACAGAGGCTTTCGAGTTTGATAGAACGTCTTCGCGCCTAATAGAGATGCGTTCGGTAGACTATCTAAATGCTCATGCAGAGGACAATTCTGAATAATATTCGGTTTATTCAGAATTTCGATTTACGACTAAATTATTAATTCTCCGAAAAATTTGGAATTTTTTCAAATTATCATCGATTCAAAGCTCATTAGACTTGCACGAATGCGCAAAAACCGGTACGCCTGCGACAAATAGGCCGTTTTAATACGACTTAGTTTACGTTAACGGGAGCAGTTTGCATGGCACGGAACAAGATCGCGCTCATCGGTTCGGGGCAAATCGGTGGTACTCTGGCGCACCTCGCAGGTCTTAAAGAACTTGGTGACATCGTCCTATTCGACATTGCTGAGGGTACACCTCAGGGTAAAGCACTCGACATTGCCGAGTCCGCGCCTGTCGACGGTTTCGACTCCAACCTCTCCGGTGCCAACACCTACGAACAGATCGAAGGTGCAGACGTTGTTATCGTAACAGCTGGTGTTCCGCGTAAGCCGGGCATGAGCCGTGACGACCTGCTGGAAATCAACCTCAAGGTTATGGAGCAGGTAGGCGCTGGTATTAAGAAGTACGCGCCAAACGCATTTGTTATCTGCATCACCAACCCGCTGGACGCGATGGTTTGGGCTCTGCAGAAATTCTCCGGTCTGCCAACCAACAAGGTTGTCGGCATGGCTGGTGTTCTGGATAGCGCTCGCTTCCGTCACTTCCTCGCAGACGAGTTCAAAGTCTCCGTTGAAGACGTAACCGCATTCGTTCTGGGTGGTCATGGCGATACCATGGTTCCGCTGACCCGCTACTCCACCGTTGCAGGTATCCCGCTTACCGATCTCGTGAAGATGGGCTGGCTGACTGCAGAGCGTCTGGAAGAAATCGTTCAGCGTACACGTGACGGCGGCGCAGAGATCGTTGGTCTGCTCAAGACCGGTTCTGCTTTCTACGCACCAGCATCCTCCGCAATCGCAATGGCAGAAAGCTACCTGAAAGACAAAAAGCGCGTGCTTCCATGTGCAGCTTACCTTTCCGGTCAGTACGGTCAGAAAGACATGTACGTTGGCGTACCATGCGTGATCGGTGAAAACGGTATTGAACGCGTTATCGAAATCGAGCTGAACAGCGACGAACGCGCAATGTTCGAAAAGTCCGTAAGCTCGGTAGATGGCTTGGTGAAGGCTTGTAAGAAGATTCAGCCAGCACTCGGCTAATCTGAACGCACTGACTTCAAGAGGGGTCAGCACCCTGCCGTGTTGACCCACCCTCAAATACAGGCAGACAAATGAATATTCATGAATATCAGGCAAAGGCAGTACTAAAAGAGTACGGTGCTCCAGTTGCCGAAGGTGTTGCGATTTTTTCCGCGGATGAAGCTGAAGCTGCCGCAAAAAGCCTTCCAGGCCCACTTTGGGTCGTTAAGTCCCAGATCCACGCCGGTGGCCGTGGTAAAGGCAAGTTTAAAGAGCTTCCAGCTGAATCAAAGGGCGGTGTTCGCCTCGCGTTCAACCTTGATGAAGTGACCTCCCACGCTAAAGAAATGCTCGGCAACACTCTGGTTACCGCGCAGACTGGCGATGCAGGCAAAGTTGTAAACCGCCTCTACATCGAAGACGGTGCAGATATCGAGCGTGAGCTCTATCTCTCTCTTCTGGTAGACCGTACATGCGGTCAGGTTGCTTTCGTAGCATCCACCGAAGGCGGTATGGACATCGAAGAAGTTGCCCATAACACCCCGGAAAAAATTCTCACTCTGCCAATCGATCCAATGGCAGGTGTAACGGAAGAAAAAGCAGCAGCTCTTTGCGACACACTGGAACTGACCGGTGCAGCGCGCGAAGATGGTATGAAGCTCTTCCCGATCCTCTACAAAGCGTTCGTTGAAAAAGACATGGCGCTGCTGGAGATCAACCCGCTCATCGTCATGAAAGACGGTCACCTGCGCGTTCTCGACGCCAAGGTTTCCTTCGATGGCAACGCTCTGTTCCGTCACGACGACATTGTTGCCCTGCGCGACAAGACCGAAGAAGACGAAAAAGAGATCGAAGCATCCAAGTACGATCTGGCCTACGTTGCTCTTGACGGCAATATCGGCTGCATGGTGAACGGCGCTGGTCTTGCTATGGCGACCATGGACATCATCAAGCTGTACGGCGCAGAGCCTGCAAACTTCCTTGATGTTGGCGGCGGCGCGACCAAAGAAAAAGTGACCGCAGCGTTCAAGATCATCACCTCTGACCCTAACGTTAAGGGTATCCTCGTCAACATCTTCGGCGGCATCATGCGCTGTGATGTTATCGCTGAAGGTGTGCTGGCAGCAGTTAAAGAAGTTGGCCTTTCCGTACCGCTCGTCGTTCGCCTTGAAGGCACTAACGTTGAGCTGGGTAAGAAGATCATCAACGAAAGCGGCATGAACGTAATTCCAGCCGACGACCTTGATGACGCAGCTCAGAAGATCGTAGCTGCTGTGAAGGAGGCCGGATAATGTCTATTCTCGTCAACAAAGACACTAAGGTTATCGTTCAGGGTCTGACCGGTAAAACAGGTACCTTCCACACCGAGCAGGCGCTGGCGTACTACGGCACCCAAATGGTTGCTGGTGTTCACCCTAAAAAGGGCGGCACCGAGTGGACCGGTAATGTTGCTGGTGAAGAAAAGTCTGTTCCAATCTTTGCTTCTGTAAAAGAAGCAAAGGAAGCAACCGGCGCAAACGCTTCTGTTGTGTACGTTCCGCCAGCAGGCGCAGCGGCTGCAATCATCGAAGCGATTGATGCGGAAATCCCGTTCATCGTTTGCATCACCGAAGGTATTCCGGTTCAGGATATGGTGAAGGTTAAGGCGCGTCTCGACGCTTCTAACTCCCGCCTGCTTGGCCCGAACTGCCCGGGTGTTCTGACCCCTGAAGAATGCAAGATCGGTATCATGCCGGGCTCCATCTTCAAGAAGGGCTCTGTCGGCATCGTTTCCCGCTCCGGTACGCTGACTTATGAAGCAGTGTTCCAGACCACACAGGAAGGCCTTGGCCAGTCCACGGCAGTTGGTATTGGCGGCGACCCTGTTAAGGGCACCGAGTTCATCGACATGCTCGACATGTTCCTTGATGACCCTGAAACCGAATCCATCATCATGATTGGTGAAATCGGCGGTTCTGCTGAAGAAGAAGCAGCCGAGTGGATTCAGGAACAGGCGAAAAAGGGCCGCAGAAAGCCGATGGTTGGCTTCATCGCAGGTCGTACAGCCCCTCCGGGCCGCACAATGGGTCACGCAGGTGCTGTGATCTCCGGCGGTAAGGGCGGCGCTGAAGACAAGATTGCTGCTATGGAAGCTGCGGGCATCCGCGTGTCTCCTTCGCCGGCAAAGCTTGGCAAGACCCTTGTGGAACTGCTCGAAACGGTTTGATGCAATGGTTTACGCCCCTAACTCTCTAGAAACTACTAGGGGCGTACACTGACAAAAAAATAGGCACGCCTGCGCGTTGCCGGTGTGCCTATTCAAAAAGGGAGAGGCACTGCGTTCTTGGGAACAAAAGTGCCAAATGCAGGATAAGGGCTGAGCCACAAAGGCGAGTGCCCACAATGGAAGCAGGGTGGACTAAAAATCCGCTTTGGAAAATATGGCACGGCAGGACGCGAACAATATTGCTGCGCTGACGTCGTTTTTGTACGGCGGCAACGCTTCCTATATTGAAGAGCTGTACGCTCAATATCAGGAAAACCCACGGTCACTGGATCCAGAGTGGCAGGACTTTTTCTCCTCTCTGCACGACAATCCCGCAGATGTAATCAAAGAGGCTCGCGGAGCTTCTTGGAAACGCGCTGACTGGCCGGTTCCGGCCAATGGTGAACTGGTTTCCGCTCTCGATGGTGACTGGCCTTCCGAACAAGCTGTTAAGGAAAAGGTCAAGGCCAACGCAGAGAAGAAAGGCATCGACCTTTCCGAGCAGGACGTTCTGCAAGCAACGCGAGACAGTGTGCGCGCATTGATGATGATCCGCGCTTACCGTATGCGCGGCCACTTGCACGCAGATCTTGATCCGCTCCGTCTTGCTATTCCGGGAGACCATGAAGAGTTGCATCCGGCAACCTATGGCTTCTCCGAGGAAGACTGGGACCGCAAGATTTTCCTCGACAACGTTCTGGGCATGGAATCTGCCACAATTCGGCAGATGCTGGAGATCCTTAAGCGGACCTACTGCTCCACCCTCGGCGTCGAGTTCATGCACATTTCCGATCCCGCTGCGAAGTCCTGGATTCAGGAACGCATCGAAGGGCCGGACAAGCACGTTGCCTTTACCCCGCAGGGTAAAAAAGCAATCCTGAACAAGCTCGTAGAAGCTGAAGGCTTCGAAAAGTTCCTTGATGTTAAGTACACCGGTACTAAGCGTTTCGGTCTTGATGGTGGTGAAGCGCTGATCCCTGCGCTGGAACAGATCATCAAGCGCGGCGGTGCACTGGGCGTTCAGGAAATCGTGCTGGGTATGGCCCACCGTGGCCGCCTCAACGTTCTGTCTCAAGTGATGGGCAAACCGCACCGCGCAATTTTCCATGAGTTCAAGGGCGGTTCTTTCGCTCCTGACGAAGTGGAAGGTTCTGGTGACGTTAAGTACCACTTGGGTGCATCTTCCGACCGTACATTTGATGGTAACGACGTTCACCTGTCCCTGACTGCGAACCCGTCTCACCTTGAAATCGTGAATCCGGTTGTTCTGGGTAAGGTACGCGCAAAGCAGGACCAGCTGGCTCACTGGGTAGAAACCACCGAAGTTCCGCGTGAACCGGTTCTGCCATTGTTGCTGCATGGTGATGCTGCGTTTGCAGGTCAGGGTGTTGTTGCTGAGTGTTTCGGTTTGTCCGCGCTGCGCGGTCACCGCACCGGTGGTTCCATCCACTTCATCATTAACAACCAGATTGGCTTTACCACCAATCCACGTTTCTCTCGCTCCTCGCCGTATCCATCCGATGCTGCAAAGGTGATTGAAGCGCCGATCTTCCACGTAAACGGTGATGATCCGGAAGCAGTAACGTACGCTGCCAAGATCGCTATCGAATTCCGTCAGAAGTTCGGTCGTCCGGTGGTGATCGATATGATCTGTTACCGCCGCTTCGGCCACAACGAAGGCGACGAGCCTGCGTTCACCCAGCCGATCATGTACCGTAAGATCCGAAAGCACGAAACCACGCTGCAGATCTACGCTGACAAGCTTGTCAAAGAAGGCCTCATTTCTGCTGAGGAAGTCGATAAGGCCAAGGCTGACTGGCGTTCCCATCTCGACCGCGAGTTCGAGACCGGTAACACCTATAAGCCGAACAAGGCTGACTGGCTTGATGGCAAGTGGTCCGGCATGAAAGTGGCGAAAGAGGCAGACGAGCCGCGTCGCGGTTCAACCGGCCTTACTGACGCCAAGCTGGAAGAATACGGCCAGAAGCTTTCCTTCGTACCGTCCGACTTCAACGCCCACCGTACCATCCGCCGCTTTATGGATAACCGCGGCAAGATGATTGCATCCGGCGGCGGAGTTGATTGGGCAATGGGTGAAGCGCTTGCGTTTGCCGCCCTGCTTGATGAAGGCCATGCTGTTCGCCTGTCCGGTCAGGACTGTGAACGCGGTACCTTCTCTCAGCGCCACTCGGTTCTGTACGATCAGGAAAACGAAAACCGTTACATCCCGCTGAACCACATTCGTGAAGGGCAGGCCCGTTACGAAGTGATCAACTCCATGCTCTCTGAAGAAGCAGTGCTTGGTTTTGAATACGGCTACTCGCTGGCAGAGCCAAATGCTCTGACTATGTGGGAAGCGCAGTTCGGTGACTTCGCAAACGGCGCTCAGGTTCTGTTCGACCAGTTCATCTCTTCTGGTGAGCGTAAGTGGCTGCGTATGTCCGGTCTGGTTTGCCTTCTGCCGCACGGCTACGAAGGGCAGGGACCGGAACACTCCTCCGCCCGTCTGGAGCGTTACCTCCAGATGTGTGCAGAGGACAACATGCAGGTTGCCAACTGTACAACACCAGCGAACTACTTCCACATTCTGCGCCGCCAGCTCAAGCGTGACATTCGTAAGCCGCTTGTTCTGATGACGCCGAAGTCACTGCTGCGCCACAAGCGCGCTGTGTCTTCGCTGGAAGAGTTTAACGCAAACAGCAGCTTCCACCGTCTGCTGCATGATGATGCGGAGTCTAAGCCAGGTTCCACCGTTGCGCTCAAGTCTGACGACAAGATCCGCCGCGTGATCCTGTGTTCCGGTAAAGTCTATTACGACCTGCTGGAAGAGCGTGAAAAGCGCGGCATCGACGATGTTTACATCCTGCGTGTTGAACAGCTCTACCCGTTCCCTACCAAGTCCCTTTGCGTTGAAATGAAGCGCTTCAAAAATGCGGACGTGGTGTGGTGTCAGGAAGAGCCGAAGAACATGGGTGCATGGTTCTTCGTGCAGGAATACATTGAATGGGTGCTGGAGCATGTAGAGGCAAAAGTTCGTCGCCCGCGTTACGTGGGCCGCCCTGCCGCTGCTGCAACCGCAACCGGTCTGATGTCTAAGCATCTGGCTCAGCTGCAAGCCTTCTTGGATGACGCGTTCTCTTCGTGAGGATGCGTCTACCGAACCTGATTACAAACGGCCCTTTGGTCATTTAACGAGAAGAGACAAAGACATGGCGACGGAAATTCGCGTACCAACGCTGGGGGAATCCGTATCCGAGGCAACGATTGCTCAGTGGTTCAAACAGCCAGGTGAAGCAGTTAACGCCGACGAACCGCTTGTAGAGCTGGAAACCGATAAGGTGACCGTGGAAGTGCCAGCTCCAACTTCCGGTACCCTTGAAGCAATTATTGCTAAAGAAGGTGAAACCGTTGAGGTTGGCGCACTGCTCGGTCAGCTTGCAGAAGGTGCTGTTGCAGCTGCAGCCGCTCCTGCAGCTGCTAAAGAAGAGCCAGCGAAAGCTGAAGAAGCACCAAAGGCTGAAGCTGCTGCGGCAGTTGAAGTTACCGTGCCTTCCGCTGGTGAAAGTGTCACCGAAGCTGAAGTTGGCGAATGGTCCGTAAAAGTGGGCGATGTTGTTAAAGAAGACGACATCCTCGTTGAACTTGAAACCGACAAGGCTGCACAGGAAGTTCCATCTCCTGTTGCTGGTACCGTAATCGAGATTGCCGTTGAAACCGGCGCGACTGTTGAGCCGGGCAACCTGCTTTGCAAAATCGCACCGGGCGCTGGCGCTGCAGTTCCTGCAGCTGCTCCTGCAAAAGCTGCAGCCGCTACACCGGCTCCTGCTGCAAGCGCACCTGCAACCTCTATGCCTCCGGCACCGTCTGCAGCAAAAATGCTGGCAGAAAAAGGCATCGCTGCTGATCAGGTCGCAGGCTCCGGCAAGCGCGGTCAGGTTCTTAAAGGTGATGTGATTGCAGCAGCTGCTGCAGGTATTGCCCAGCAGGCAGCTCCGGCTGCTGCACCTGTTGCAGCTCGTGCACCATCCAACCCGAGCGATGAAGTGCGTGAAGAACGTGTTCGCATGACCAAGCTGCGCCAGACCATCGCGCGCCGCCTGAAAGACGCTCAGAACACTGCGGCTATGCTGACCACTTACAACGAAGTGGACATGAAGCCGATCATGGATCTGCGCAAGCAGTACAAAGACGTCTTCGAGAAAAAGCACGGCGTAAAGCTCGGCTTCATGGGCTTCTTCACCAAGGCTGTGACCCACGCTCTGAAGGAAATCCCTGCAATCAACGCAGAGATCGATGGCACTGACGTGATCTACAAGAACTACGCCCACATTGGTGTAGCTGTAGGTACGCCAAAGGGCCTCGTCGTTCCTGTGGTTCGTGACGCTGACCAGATGTCCATCGCCGAAATCGAAAAAGAAATCGGTCGTCTCGGCGTAATGGCTCGTGATGGCAAACTCGGCATGGCAGAAATGACCGGCGGCACCTTCACCATCTCCAACGGTGGTGTTTATGGTTCCCTGATGTCTTCCCCGATCCTGAACGCACCGCAGTCCGGTATTCTGGGCATGCACAAAATTCAGGAGCGTCCAGTTGCAGTCAACGGTCAGGTTGTTATCCGCCCGATGATGTACTTGGCTCTTTCCTATGACCACCGCATCGTAGACGGCAAGGAAGCCGTAACCTTCCTCGTCCGCGTTAAGGAAAGTCTGGAAGATCCGCAACGTCTGGTGCTGGACCTTTAATCGAAAAAGCTCAGTGCCCGGCATAGCCGGGCACTACTTCTTTATCGCTCGCTGTAGTGACCTAAAAATTCAAGGATTCCGAAATGTCCTACGACCTCATTGTTATCGGCACCGGCCCGGGTGGTTACGTTTGCGCTATCAAAGCTGCACAACTCGGTTTGAAAGTCGCCGTTGTCGAAAAGAACAAGACGTTCGGCGGTACCTGCCTCAACATCGGCTGCATTCCTTCCAAAGCGCTGCTCCATGCCTCTGAAATGTTCGAGCAGGCTAACCACAACTTCGAGAAGCTTGGCATCAAAACCAGCAAGCCGAAGGTGGACTGGAAGGCTATGCAGGCACACAAGGATTCTGTGATCAACGGCAACGTGAGCGGTATCGAATACCTGTTCAAGAAGAACAAGATCGAAGCACACATCGGTCTTGGCCGCGTTCTGGCCGCAGGCAAAGTTGAAGTGCAGGCGGAAGACGGCTCCACCACCATTCTTGAAACCAAGAATATCGTGATCGCCACCGGTTCCGACGTTATGCCGCTGCCGGGTATCGAGATCGACGAGAAGACCATCGTGTCCTCCACCGGCGCTCTTGAGCTGGAAAAAGTACCGTCCCGCCTGTTGGTGGTTGGTGCTGGCGTTATCGGCCTTGAACTTGGCTCCGTTTACGCACGCCTTGGCTCCAAGGTGACCGTGGTTGAGTTTATGGACAAGATCCTCGGCCCAATGGATGCTGACGTTTCCAAGCAATTCCAGCGCATGCTGAAAAAGCAGGGTCTCCAGTTCAAGCTGTCCTCAAAGGTCACTGGCGCAGTGAAAAAGGGCAAGACCCTTGAAGTAACTGTAGAGCCTGCGGCTGGTGAAGCTGCTGCTGAAACCATCGAAACCGATGTGGTTCTCGTTGCAATCGGTCGCCGTCCATATACCTCTGGTCTCGGCCTTGCCGAAGCTGGTGTTGCGCTTGATGATCGCGGCCGTGTTGTCACCGACGCGCACTACAAAACCAACGTTGACGGCATCTACGCCATTGGCGACGTAATCGCGGGTCCAATGCTTGCGCATAAAGCAGAGGACGAAGGCGTAGCGGTTGCTGAAATTCTTGCAGGCCAAGCTGGCCATGTGAACTATGAAGTCATTCCAGGCGTTGTCTACACCGCGCCGGAAGTGGCTTCTGTCGGCAAGACTGAAGAAGAGCTGAAAGCTGCTGGCATCAAGTACAAAGCTGGCAAATTCCCGTTCAGCGCGAACGGCCGCGCAAAGGCTATGCTGGAAACAGACGGCTTTGTGAAGGTTCTGGCGGATGCGGAAACCGACCGCGTTCTGGGCGTTCATATTGTTGGCTTCGGCGCTGGCGAAATGATCCACGAAGCATGCGTACTGATGGAATTCGGCGGATCTTCTGAAGATCTTGGCCGTACCTGCCACGCTCACCCGACTATGTCTGAAGCTGTTAAGGAAGCGGCGCTGGCAACCTTCGCCAAGCCAATTCATATGTAATTGCAAAGCGCACCACTTGTACGCTGGTATAGATAAATTAAAAGCCGCCTCAGGTTTCTGGGGCGGCTTTTTCTTTTTGTATTTTAACTGGACAGCTCAGCTTTTATTGGCCTTCACCAGATTGGCGAGGGCAATTGTTGCCAGCTGAGGGTCTTCTGCTGCACAGATCGCTGAGATGACTGCAACCCCATCCGCACCAGCTTTGATAACGTCAGCTGCATTGGAAAGGTTGATGCCGCCGATACCAACGGTTGGCAGAGGTGTAATTTCCGCGAAGCGGGCAAAGGTCTTCAGGTCCAGATATTCTGCATCGGATTTGCTGCCTGTCGGGTAGCAAGCGCCCATGCCCAGATATTGAACGAGCGTCGGGTCTACCGCCTCGAACTCTTTCTGGTTGGAAACAGAAACGCCGATGATCTTGTCCGGCCCAATCAGCTTGCGAACGGTAGAGGCCGCCATATCATCCTGCCCCACGTGAACACCCTGCGCATCAATTGCCAGAGCCACATCAACGCGGTCATTCACGATAAGCGGAACACCTGCCGGCCGCAGAACTTCCATAAGCCGTTTGCCGAGTTCAATCTGTTCGCGGGTACTTCCCGTTTTATCGCGTAGCTGCACAACAGTTGCGCCATGGGCTACCGCTGTTTCCACGATCTCGACCGGATTTTTACCCGGACAGTCTTGCGGTCCAATCACAAGATAAACGGAAAGATCAAATTGCTGCATTTAGTTCAGCTCCACGCGTGCCAACTCACGAATATTTTGTTGGGTGAGAGTATAGAGGCCGTCGATAATCTCAAGCTGAAGTGTCGCTGGTCCACGGCTCTTATCGGCCGCAAGCTCTCCCACAAGGCCAAGGAATACCATGGCGCTGATCGCAGCAATAAACGGGTCTTCGCATACAGCAAGTGTTGCACCTGTAAGAGCGGTTGCGGTACAGCCAAGGCCTGTCACATAAGGCATCATCTCATGGCCGTTGGAAACGCTTGCAACGCGCTCACCATCGGTGATGAAGTCAGTCGGGCCGGAAACAACAACAACGGCTCCGCTTTCCTTCGCCAGACGCTTAGCGCCGTCCAGTGCGCTTTCCGAGCTTGCTGTGCTGTCAACGCCCTTGCCACCAGCGCCAAGGCCAGCCATTGCCATAATTTCAGAGGCATTGCCGCGAATAACAGAAGGTTTATTCTCCAAAAGCTCTTTTGCAAGCTGAGTGCGGAAGCTCAGCGCACCAACTGCCACCGGGTCCAATACCCAAGGGCGGCCAGCGCTGTGAGCGGCAGCGGTTGCCAGTTTCATCGCCTCTGCTTGTGCAGGGGTTACGGTGCCAACGTTCACCACCAAAGCTCCCGCAACGCTTGCCAGTTCTGGCGCTTCCACAGGGCCGTCCACCATGGCAGGGGACGCACCAATTGTGAGCAGTGCGTTGGCTGTGTTGTTGGCAACAACGATGTTGGTCATATTGTGAACGAGTGGGCTTTGCGCGCGAATGGCACCAAGGGTCTCGCAGACGGAAGTCAGCAGAGTCATATTCGTATCCGTTTTTCGCAAAGGAAAGCGGCGCATACGCTAAACGATATGCATTGTGACTGTGATCGCTCCCTTCGCTGGCATTATCCAGAGCAGGTTCATCGGGTATAATCTCAGCCGCATCACTCAATCTATGATGGCGCGGCACCCCGTGTCACAACAGTGGCAACACTAGAGGGCGTATCGCACCAAATCAAGGGGCGTTTTAGCGTCGTGGGTGGGCCTTGTCGTAGATGGAAAGAAGGTGACCACTGTTCACCTCGGTATAGATCTGCGTACTGGAAAGACTGGCATGGCCCAGCAGCTCTTGAATAGCGCGTAGATCGCCGCCACCTGACAGAAGATGCGTGGCAAAGGAGTGGCGCAGCGCATGCGGTGTTGCGGTGTCCGGCAGGCCAAGAGCACTGCGAATGCGCTGCATGGCAAGCTGGATAAGGCGCGGGTTAAGCTTGCCGCCTCTAACACCAACGAAAAGCGGATCAGATCCCGAAAGCTTGTAGGGACACTGGCGCAGATAGTCCTCCACGGCATCCACCACAACAGGTAGAACCGGAACAAGGCGTTCCTTATTACCTTTACCGCGAATGCGCATGGTCGCTTCACCGGTCTTGGGGCGGGTTTGAAAGGTAAGGTTCAGCGCTTCGGAAATACGAAGGCCGCAACCGTAAAGCAGGGTGAAGACAGCCGCGTTGCGCGCTTCAACCCATGGCGTTTCTTCGAAGTTGAGGTCCTTGCTGATAATCGCTTTAGCGTCTTCAACGCCTACGGGCTTTGGGAGAGAGCGGGGCAGGCGCGGAGTTTTAACTGCCGATGCTCCGGCTGCATTCACCTCACCGCGCCGCTCAAGGAAAGCCAGAAACGAGCGGACGCCCGCAAGGCCGCGTGCCAATGTACGTGTCTGCGCTCCTTCTTTGCGTCGCTGTGCAAGAAAGGCACGGAACTCGATGGGCTTCAGGTCCTTCAGGTCTTTAACCGCAGGAGCGTCACCCAAATAACCGGTCATAAAGCGCAGGAACTGGGTCACATCGCGCTCATAGGCTTGAAGCGTATTTTCGGACAGTCGTCGCTCGGAGCCAAGGTGATTCAGCCAATCCTCGATCGCAGCGCCAAGGCCTGGTTTATGGATGACGAGAATCACGTCGGTATTATCGTATTTGGGTGCCATTGGTTAACAATAGTCTTCAAAAGTCGACGAAGCGTTTACACTTCGTCGAGGGAAACAAAGGGCTGCGACTTAAGAGGTTGGTGCAACAAACGAGTTGCTGTTGCCTTGCTCTTTGATGATGCGGCGGTTACGTTCGATCTCCCAATCAGATGCTGGGTCCGCAATGTGCCAGCTTTCAAACCGCTGTTTTTCTTCGTCACTAAGACCGATGCCGTAGGTTGCTTCCATGTAGAGGTAGGCGCGGGCAATATCGCCGCGAACAGCATCGCTAGGGTCGAAGATGCGCTTGCTACTAGAGACTTTGAAATCGCAGGCGCCGTACACTTTTTCGCCTTCCCAGTCGCCAACACGGTAATTGGAGCGGTCGCCGTTCAGCTCACCAATGGCAGGCACAAGGTTATGGAGGTCGGCTTCCATCGCCGCAAACTGGGCATCAACCTTGGCGCAGCAGCGACGGCCTTTGTAGGCTTTGCCCTTGCTGTTCACGCAAGCATCATCACCCTCCTGCCAGCAGGCACGGGGTGAGCCAAAGCGAGAAGCCGGTACAATGTGTTCCCATTCGATGCGCTTGGAGCGTGAGTTCGCCTTGCGAGGCTCATATCCGCAGCTGTCAGCGTCTACCTGCTTCTTATCGCTGTAAGAGCAGCCACAATAAAACGTTCTGCGGTCTACTTCTTCAAAATAGACCTTCTTCTCCAGAAGGCGCTTGGCAGTCCCGAACTTGAAATCAGGCTGGGCCAGTACAGCTGAGCCGGAGAAAAGCAGAATTAGCACTGCGGAAAAAAAGCGGAAGGTGCGCATCAATCAACACTCGTCGGTTTGGGTTCCAACAGCGTTGACGCAGGAGCATTAACTTTGTGTTAATCAAAGCGGGCTCAGCAGAGAAAAAAGAACAAAACGTGCTCAAACTCAGCAAAAAACCCCGCTAGCGGAGCGGGGTTTTGCCGCTTGCAAGGAGGAGGGAGGGGATCAGCAAGCGAACATTCGAGGGCGTTGAGAGGTTAGGTCAACTTTGGGGCATATTGAGTGCGGCGATGCCATCCCTCGAAATTGTGTATCTGTGCTTAAGAGAATATACGAGTCGCGCCAAATGAAATTGACCAGCATCAAAACACGTTGGTTTTTATAGGTATTGATGCGCAGTGGGGTCAGCGAGGGGCTTACCTATCTATTGCACTAAGGGGAGCTTTATAGGCGCAGCAACAAAAAAAGCGCAGGCCGTAGCCCGCGCTTTTGCGATCAAAATCCCAAAAGGGTTTAGATGATGCTCTGACCGGTTTTTGCCCAGTCAGCCATAAAGGATTCCAGACCCTTTTCAGTCAGCGGATGCTTGACCAGCGCTTTGAGGGTTGCCGGTGGAATGGTTGCAACATCAGCACCAAGCAGCGCACAATCTTTCACGTGGTTTGCGGTACGGATAGAAGCTGCCAGAATTTCGGTCTCGAACATGTAGTTGTCGTAGATCTGACGAATGTCGGAGATAAGGTCCAGGCCGTCGATGTGAATGTCATCAAGACGGCCGATGAACGGAGAAATAAAGGTCGCGCCCGCTTTTGCTGCCAGCAGTGCCTGATTAGCAGAGAAGCACAGAGTAACGTTGGTCTGTGTGCCCTGATCGGAAAGTACACGGCAAGCCTTCAAGCCTTCAAGGGTCAGAGGCAGCTTGATGCAGATGTTGTTTGCAATAGCAGTGAGTTCGCGCGCTTCAGCAAGCATCGCGTCTTTTTCCATAGCAACGACTTCTGCAGAAACAGGGCCATCAACAAGATCGCAGATTTCTGCAATCACTTCTTTCATCGGGCGGCCAGCCTTCATGATAAGAGAAGGGTTAGTGGTTACACCGTCCAACAGGCCAGTTGCTGCTAGCTCTTTAATTTCAGCGGTATCAGCTGTATCGACAAAAAACTTCATTTCGATGTGGCTCCTATATCCACTATGGCCGCTCTGCAAATGATTGAGAGCGAAAACAAGTAGGTCGGTTTAGTCTTTGTTTAGCCTAGACTGTCCCGAATCAACAACATTAATATGGTTCTTTCTTGGGAAGGGCGAGAGACTTGACGCATCAGCGGGATTTTTTTGGTGGGACAACTGACGATGGGCCTCAAGCCGTTGTTCCTGTTCTGGTTCCCGTCGCGGTTAATACAGCCTACTCCTATAAAGTGCCGGAGGGGATGAGCGTTCGTCCGGGCTCTATCGTGCGTGTACCTCTAGGCAATCGCGAAGTTGTTGGAGCTGTGTGGGACGGCCCGATTGATAGCAACGTGAACCCGAAAAAGCTGAAAAGCATCCTGCACGCTTATGAAGCCAAGCCCATCAGTGATGATCTGCGCCGTTTTGTAGATTGGGTTGCCAACTGGACGCTGGGCGCACCGGGTATGGTGCTGCGCATGATCTTGCGCTCCGAAGAAGCATTGGAACCGGAGCCTATGGTGACCGGTTACAGACGTCTGTTCGACGTTGAGCCAGATCGTATGACCACCGCTCGCGAAAAGGTTCTGGAATACCTTGAAGACGGCATGGCGTGGACCAAGGCGGGCCTTGCCGGTGTTGCAGGGGTTAGTGCGTCTGTAGTCGAGGGCCTTTATAAGCAGGGCGTTCTTGAAACGGTGATGATGCCGGCAACGCCGCCATTGCCGGACCCTGACCCGAATAAGAAGGGACGTACCCTCAATGAACACCAGCAGAACGCTGCAGACCGCTTAACCGCCGCCATTGGAAATGGCTTTAAAGCCTTTCTCATCGACGGTGTGACCGGTTCCGGTAAAACGGAAGTCTATTTTGAGGCGATTGCCGAGGCGATGCGGCAGAATAAGCAGGCGCTCGTGCTTGTGCCGGAAATCGCGCTAACAAGTCAGTTTCTAACTCGTTTTGAAGAGCGCTTTGGGGCTCGTCCCGCCGAATGGCACTCGCAGGTTCCAGCTAAACGCCGCGAGCGTACATGGCGTGGTGTCGCCAATGGCGAAGTAAAAGTCGTGGTGGGTGCTCGCTCTTCCCTTTTCCTTCCCTTTAAGGATCTAGGGCTGATCGTGGTCGACGAAGAACACGACGGCGCATACAAACAAGATGACCGCGTCCCTTATAACGCCCGCGATATGGCGGTCGTGCGCGGACATATCTCCAAGTTCCCTGTGGTGCTTGCCAGCGCGACACCTTCCGTAGAAAGTCAGGTGAACGTTCATTCCGGCCGATACGAAATGCTGCGCCTTCCTGCCCGTGCTTCTGGCGCCGAAATGCCGACCATTAAAAGTGTCGACATGCGTACAGAGGGGCCTGAACGAGGCAGTTGGCTTGCCCCGCAGCTTGTACAGGAAATGGCAACCGCGCTGGGCAACGGCAACCAGTCTCTTCTCTTCTTGAACCGGCGTGGCTATGCGCCGTTGACGCTCTGCCGTACCTGCGGCCATCGCTTCCACTGTGAGAACTGTTCCGCGTGGCTTGTGGAGCACCGCTTCAAGGGTAAGCTCGTTTGTCATCACTGCGGCTATAGCCAGCCTGTACCCCATAAATGCCCAGAGTGCGAGAAGCCGGATACGCTCGTGGCCTGTGGTCCGGGCGTGGAGCGGATCGGTGAGGAAGTCAGCAGCCTGTTCCCTGAAGCACGCGTTCTTGTGTTGTCATCGGACCTTCCTGGCGGCATGGAACGCGTCAAACGCGAGATGAAGCTGGTCGAGGAAGGCGAGGTCGATATCGTCATCGGCACACAGCTCGTTGCCAAAGGCCACAACTTTCCCCTGATGACTTTGGTGGGCATTATTGATGCCGATCTCGGGTTATCCAACGGAGATCCACGCGCTGGCGAGAGAACATTTCAACTATTAGCGCAGGTAACCGGTCGTGCGGGCCGTATTCACGGCAAGGGACTCGGCATTTTGCAGAGCTACGCGCCCGAGCAACCGGTTATCCAAGCACTTTTAAGTGGAAATCCTGATGAATTTTACCATGCAGAAATCGAGTCGCGCCAAAGGGCCGGACTTCCGCCATTTGGTCGCCTTGCTGCATTGATAATATCGGGGACAGACCGTGGAGAAACAGAATCCTATGCAAAATGCCTCATAGGCATATTGCCGCTTCTCGATGGCGTGACAGTGCTGGGACCGGCAGAAGCAGCGCTCGCGTTGGTGCGTGGGCGCTATCGTTTTCGTTTGCTCGTGATGGCAGGTAGAGCCTTTGATTTGCAGGGTTTTATACGCAATTGGCTGTCACAAGCGCCGAATCCCAAGGGCGGAATTCGACTACAAGTTGACATAGATCCGCAAAATTTCTTCTAACTTGTCTGTATAAATGCGGAGTTTCCCGCCTAAAAGGAATACCTAGCTTGTATTGCAAGGCTGTGATGGCTGTGCTATGCGGTTCGCGGCTTATTGGGCAAATCAATCCTGTTTTGTCCTGGTAACTGAATAAAGTGCGCCTTTTCAAGGCGTTGGAAATCGGGCAATTTTTGTTTTCCAACCTTTGAGCGCGCAGGAGAGCACGGATCCAGTGACTGACAACGTATCTCTCATTTCTGGCGTGGCCCTACGTTACGCTTCAGCTCTTCTAGACCTTGCCGAGGAGCAGGGTAAGACCGCTGAAGTGGAAAAGGGTCTCGATCAATTTGAAGCGCTGATCAACGAAAGCGCTGATCTCGGCCGTCTCATTAAGAGCCCGGTTTACAGCGCAGATGCGCAGACGAAAGCGCTAGATATCATTTTGGAAAAGGCCGGTATCTCTGGCCTGACCGCTAATTTTGTGAAGTTGGTAGCCCAAAATCGGCGCCTCTTCGCCGTTCCAGGTATGATCGCCGCATTCCGTTCCCTACTTGCCGCTAAACGCGGTGAAGCGACCGCTGAAGTTACTTCAGTGGCGGAACTGAGTGCTGAGCATACCGCTGCCCTTCAGGAAGCGCTTAATGCTTCTACGGGCAAGAACGTTAAGATTGCAGTGAAAGTGGATCCTTCCATTCTCGGTGGTCTCATTGTCAAGCTTGGCAGTAAGATGATCGATACTTCGCTGCGTACCAAGCTCAACTCTCTTAAGTTCGCGATGAAAGAGGTCGGCTGATGGACATTCGGGCCGCGGAAATTTCCGCAATCCTCAAAGACCAGATCAAGAACTTCGGCCAGGAAGCTGAAGTGACTGAAGTTGGTCAAGTTCTTTCCGTAGGTGACGGTATTGCCCGCGTTTACGGTTTGGACAACGTTCAGGCAGGTGAAATGGTCGAATTCCCGGGTGGTATCCGGGGTATGGCTCTTAACCTTGAATCTGACAACGTTGGTGTCGTTATTTTTGGTAGCGACCGTGACATTAAAGAAGGCGACACGGTTAAGCGTACAGGCGCTATCGTGGAAGTGCCGGTTGGTAAAGGTCTCCTTGGCCGCGTGGTTGACCCACTGGGTAACCCGATTGACGGTAAAGGTCCGATCGAGGCAACCGAGCGCCGCCGCGTTGACGTGAAGGCACCTGGCATTCTGCCACGTAAGTCCGTTCATGAACCAATGTCTACCGGCCTTAAGGCTATCGACGCACTGATTCCGATCGGTCGTGGACAGCGCGAGCTGGTTATTGGTGACCGTCAGACCGGTAAAACCGCCATCATCCTCGACACCTTCCTCAACCAGAAGCCTCTTCACGCTTCTGACGATGAGCACGACAAGCTCTACTGCATCTACGTAGCAGTAGGCCAGAAGCGCTCTACCGTCGCACAGTTCGTGAAAGCTCTGGAAGACGCTGGTGCTCTCGAGTACTCCATCGTTGTTGCTGCAACGGCTTCCGATCCTGCACCACTGCAGTATCTGGCTCCGTTCTCCGGCACCACCATGGGCGAATTCTTCCGCGATAACTCCATGCACGCTGTGATCGGTTATGATGACCTTTCCAAGCAGGCTGTTGCTTATCGTCAGATGTCCCTGCTGCTCCGCCGTCCACCAGGACGTGAAGCATACCCAGGTGACGTTTTCTACCTGCACTCCCGTCTGCTGGAACGTTCTGCAAAGCTGAACGAAGAGCACGGTAAAGGTTCCCTGACCGCTCTGCCGGTTATTGAAACCCAGGGTAACGACGTGTCGGCATTTATTCCGACCAACGTTATCTCCATTACCGATGGCCAGATCTTCCTTGAAACCGACCTGTTCTTCCAGGGTATCCGCCCTGCAGTGAACGTTGGTCTGTCGGTTTCCCGCGTAGGTTCTTCCGCGCAGATCAAGGCGATGAAGCAGGTTGCTGGTCCTATTAAGGGTGAGCTGGCGCAGTACCGCGAAATGGCGGCATTTGCTCAGTTCGGTTCTGACCTGGACGCAACCACTCAGAAGCTTCTGAACCGTGGTGCTCGCCTGACTGAACTGCTCAAGCAGCCTCAGTTCTCGCCTCTGAAAACCGAAGAGCAGGTTGCTGTTATCTTCGCAGGCGTGAACGGTTACCTGGACGGCCGTCCGGTAGATGCTGTTCGTGAATTCGAAGCTGGCCTGTTGCGCTTCCTGCGTGCAGACCATGCAGATCTTCTCGCAGCTATCTGGGAGAAGAAGGCACTCGACGCCGATTTGACGGAAAAGCTGAAAGCTGCTCTGGACGCATTCGTCAAGACTCTCGGTTAAACGAAGCAACGGTAAGGAACGGGGGCGCCCATGGCGAGCCTTAAGGACCTAAAAAACCGCATCGCTTCGGTCAAAGCGACGCAGAAAATCACCAAGGCCATGCAAATGGTGGCCGCGGCGAAACTGCGTCGTGCTCAGGAAGCCGCTGAATCCGCACGTCCCTATGCTGATCGCATGGGGACAGTGCTGGGTAACCTGGCTGCTGGGTTCGAAGGTCGTGACGATGCGCCGAAGCTGATGACGGGTACAGGCCGGGACCAGATTCATCTGCTCCTCGTCTGCACAGCAGAGCGTGGTCTCTGCGGTGGTTTCAACTCGTCCATCGCTAAACTGGCACGCGAGCATGCAAAGCGTCTTCTCGCTGAAGGTAAACGAGTCAAAATCGTTACAGTTGGCAAGAAGGGCTATGACGCGCTCAAGCGTGACATGGGTCAGTATGTAATTGAAAAAATCGAGCTGCGTGGCCTGAAGTCTATTGAGTTCAGCGATACCAAGGCAATTGGCGATCTCGTCATCAACTTGTTCAACGATGAGCAGTTTGACGTTTGCACATTGTTCTTTGCGCAGTTCCAGTCCGTAATCAGCCAGGTTCCGACTGCCAAGCAGCTTATTCCAGCAAGCTTCCCTGAAAGTGGAAGCGAGCGAAGAAGCAGCTGGTGGAAGTGCACTGTACGAATACGAACCGAACGAACAGGAGATGCTTGAAGATCTTCTGCCTCGTAACATCGCGGTTCAGATCTACAGCGCAATTCTGGAGAATGCGGCCTCTGAACAGGGTGCACGTATGTCCGCTATGGACAACGCGACCCGCAACGCAGGCGAGATGATCGACAAACTGACGATCACCTATAACCGTCAGCGTCAGGCTCAGATTACGACTGAACTGATCGAAATTATTGCAGGCGCGGAAGCGCTCTGACCGAGTTGAAACGAGGATTTTAGTGATGGCTGACACACAAGTCGGACGGATCACGCAGGTTATTGGCGCGGTTGTTGACGTGCACTTTGACGGCGAACTGCCTGCGATCCTGAACGCTCTGGAAACTGACAACGGCGGTAACCGTCTGGTTCTCGAAGTTGCTCAGCACCTGGGCGAAAACGAAGTACGTACAATCGCTATGGACGGTACCGAAGGTCTCGTCCGTGGTCAGGAAGTTAAAGACACCGGCGAACCAATCGTCGTTCCAGTAGGTGACGGTACTCTTGGCCGTATCATGAACGTAATCGGCGAGCCAGTTGACGAAGCTGGTCCGATTGTTCACGAAACCACCCGCGCTATCCACCAGGAAGCTCCTTCCTTCATGGAACAGTCCACTGAAGCGGAAATTCTGGTAACCGGTATTAAGGTTGTTGACCTTATCGCTCCTTACGCAAAGGGTGGTAAGATCGGCCTGTTCGGCGGTGCTGGCGTTGGTAAAACCGTTCTCATCATGGAACTCATCAACAACGTTGCGAAAGCACACGGCGGTTACTCCGTATTCGCAGGCGTTGGTGAGCGTACCCGTGAAGGTAACGATCTTTACTGGGAAATGATCGAATCTGGCGTTAACAAAGAAGCTGGTAAGGGCGAAGGCTCTAAAGCTGCACTTGTTTACGGTCAGATGAACGAACCTCCAGGGGCACGTGCTCGTGTTGCTCTCACCGGTCTGACCGTTGCTGAGCACTTCCGTGACCAGGGTCAGGACGTTCTGTTCTTCGTGGACAACATCTTCCGCTTTACCCAGGCAGGTTCCGAAGTGTCCGCACTTCTCGGCCGTATTCCTTCTGCAGTGGGCTACCAGCCTACTCTCGCAACCGACATGGGCGCGATGCAGGAGCGTATTACGACCACTACTAAGGGTTCCATTACATCTGTTCAGGCCGTTTACGTTCCTGCGGATGACTTGACCGACCCTGCACCTGCTTCCACCTTCGCTCACTTGGACGCGACCACCGTTCTTAACCGCTCTATCGCGGAAAAGGGTATTTACCCTGCAGTGGATCCGCTGGATTCCAACTCTCGTATGCTTGATCCACGTATCGTTGGTGAAGAGCACTACGGTGTTGCAACCGCGGTTCAGGAAACTCTGCAGCGTTATAAGTCCCTGCAGGACATCATCGCGATTCTCGGTATGGACGAGCTGTCTGAAGAAGATAAGCTGGTTGTGGCACGTGCTCGTAAGATCGAGCGCTTCCTGTCCCAGCCGTTCTTCGTGGCAGAAGTGTTCACCGGTTCTCCTGGTAAGCTTGTTGCTCTTGAAGACACCATTAAGGGCTTCAAGGGTCTGGTTAACGGTGACTACGATCACCTTCCAGAAGCTGCTTTCTACATGGTTGGTTCTATTGAAGAAGCAATCGAGAAAGCTGCGAAACTGGCTGCGGACGCTGCTTAATTCTGGCCTTCGGGCTGAGACGCGACTTGGTTCGGCGGCCCTTTAGGGGCGCCGGCCAGCGAGACGGACAGAGGAAGAGCTAAATGGCTGGAACATTTCAGTTTGAGCTGGTCTCACCGGAACGCCTTCTGCTTTCCGCAGTGGTGACAGATGTTGTCATCCCGGGAACCGAAGGTCAGTTTGGTGTTGGCGCTGGCCACTCGCCGTTTCTGTCAACCATGCGTCCAGGTGTTGTAAAAGCAACCGAGGAAAATGGTGACACGCATGAGTACTTCGTGCGTGGTGGTTTTGCAGACGTATCCACGTCGGGCATGACTGTTCTGGCGGAACAGGCGATTCCGATGGCTGAAATCGATGCGGCTTACATTGCTCAGCAGATCAAAAATGCTGAAGAAGATGTAGCTGACGCCGAAGATGACATCACAAAGCAGAAAGCATCTTTGATCCTTTCGCAGCTTCGCGAAGTCGAGGCAGCGATCGCCGCTTAAGGGTGGCACGATCAAGCTTAAAGATGAAAAAAGCCTCGGTCACGACCGAGGCTTTTTTATTGTCTGCGCCAAGCAGGCAGACCTGCAAATGATAAGGCCCCCAAGAATACTCATGGGAGCCTGAAGTCGAATCGACAGTTGCTGATTAAGCGGCGATTCGTTTAGCTGCGTTGTTTGCTGCACGAGCCTGTTCTGCGCGCGCTTTACGCTGCTCAGGGGTCTCGTAAACAATCGCTGCGTGGTACTCGCAGTAAGAGCCATCACCACGTGGGTTCTTGCATGGGAAAGTGTAGTTTCCGCTTTCGCCTTCAGCCCATTTGCACTGCGTTGTGCTTGGAAGATTGATACCGGACATTTCTTTTGCCTTCTTTTTTATCGGTCAGGCGAGTTTTTTGGTTATCGTTTGCTACATGCGCCAAGCCAAAAACAAGGCTGCATGCCGGGGGAAACGCTCGCAATTGTTTTAAGAGAACATCGGCCTCTTATACTTGCGCCACATCCCGTCGCGCCAGCCGACCAACAAACCTTATCTGACAGATTTTGGAATTTCTAGAGGAATGGGCTACGTATGCCTACGTACTGCGGCAATTTGAGACCCAAAATCAAGAGAACAATTAATTTAACTACATATAATCAGCTAGTTATCCAAGCAGATAAAATTCACTCTTCAGTAAAATATTAGCAACGCATGTCGCTTTCACCCGAAAGGCTAAGGGAAACTAGCTCTTTTGGCGGGAATAGTGTCCAAGCTCTCCACCAATACGTTCAAGTTTGGTTTGGTCATCAAGGTCGATTCGAGCAGCTTCCCCGATTTCAACTTGGTAAACTTGATCGCGGTTGCTCTGGATAAGGGCCTTACCGCCGATGTCGCCGGTAAGCTGTGTGAGTTCGCCAAAGTAACGCGCATCCCACAAAACCGGATTACCCCGCTTGCCACCGAACGAAGAGACGCCAATCAGGCAGTCACTGTCGGGCTCATAGTGGTTGATGAGCTGGTCAATATGCTCGCCCGAGACGTGGGGCATATCGGCCAGCAGAACCACAGCTGCTGCGTATCTCTGGTCAAGGATGTGTTTAACGCCAGCAACGATGGAGGTGGACATGCCCTCAGCAAAAGATGGGTTGTCGATAAAGGTGATGGGAAGCCCGTCCAGAGCTTCTTTGACTTCTTGCTCCATGTGTCCTGTAACAACGAAAAGCCTACTAAGGCCGCTTCCTAGTGCGTTCTCAGCCACACGGCGGACGAGGGGAATGCCGTCAACGCGGGCAAGCAGTTTGTTATGCGGTGCCATGCGCGTGGATTTGCCTGCAGCAAGCAGAAGGCCTGCAATATTGTGCTGCGGCTCGTAGGGTAGATCGGTGTTGGTTTCACGCGGCTGGGGCCTGCTATGAATCTCCTTTAGAAGACCGCCAACACCCATGCCCATAAGGTCACGACTGCTGACGGGTATGTTCGCCAGAAGCCTATCAAGCACCCAGTCAAAACCATTTTCCTGAGCAGAGCGGGCACAGCCCGGAGCGCCAATAACAAACTTTCCAGAAAGGTTGCCCAGTACCAACAGATTGCCGGGGTCCACGGGCATGCCAAAATGCTCAACTGCACCGCCAGCATCTATAATAGCGGCAGGGATGACGTCGTTCACGTCTACAACAGCAGATGCGCCGAAAACGATCACCAGATCGCATTCTGGTTGGCTGTCAACGTCGGCGAGAGCTTCTCTCAAAGCCCCCTGATCATGTGCGCATTGCACCTCCCAAGCCACACTAGAGCCGGAAGGTGCAAGACGCTCTTCTAGCACCTTGCGGGTTTTGCTGAGGACAGAGGGTTTGGTCTGCGGCAATACCGTAAACACCAGTCCGATGCGCTTGGCAGAAAACGGCGCGACCTTTATCGCGCCCCGCACAGCATCTTCCACCTTCGCAAGGTCGCTGCCTTTTGCTGCAAGAGGAATAATCTTGGCTGTCGCGATCATCCGCCCGTTCAGAACCTTTTCGAAATCCGGCAGGGTCGCGATTGTAATATCCTGCGATATGCTATTGGCGCTGTTGATCTTGTCCGCATCAATGCGCAGCAATCCGGCTTGGTCTGCATATAGGTTCATGCGCCCCGTAAAGGCGGGCAGGGTATGTGTTTCGTCGCCACGTGCAGCTTTGGCTACCCTCGTTGCAGCTTGGTCTTCGTGAACATCACCCTTTTCAAGCTTCAGCGCGGTAACCTTTGTGACTGATTGGGCGGCAAGGTTGGCGATGTCATCTGCGGTTAGGTGATGTCCCTTCTTCAATGTGAGATCACCGGCCTTCAATGTATGGGCCAGATAGCAGCCTTCAGCATCTTCAAGAGCAAAACCCGCGTAAATCATGGCGCCTCTGCTCTCTTGGGCTCAGGTTTTGGGCCGCGAAGCGCTAGAATAATCTCGGCAAGAACAGATACGGCAATCTCAGCAGGATTGGCCGCACCGATGTTCACACCAATGGGAGCGTGAATGCGCGCGAGCTGTTTTGGTGTAACGCCCGCCTTTTCAAGCCGCTCGCATCTGCTGGCATGGGTTTTCCGGCTACCCAACGCACCGATATAAAAACAGTCAGATTGTAACGCAGAGATAAGTGCGTAGTCGTCAATCTTGGGATCATGCGTCAGCGCAATCACCGCGCAGTAAGGGTCAAGTGACAGGTTCTTGAAAACATCTTCTGGCCACTCTGCTTTGAGCTGGGTGTCAGGAAAACGTTCCGGCGTTGCAAAGGCTGTGCGCGGGTCAATAACCATCATGTCAAAGCCTGTTGCGCCGACCATCGGCACAAGAGCCTGTGTGATATGAACCGCCCCGATAACAACAAGCTGAGGCTTTGGAATGCGAACGGTCAGGAAGAACTCATGCCCGCTTTCCGTTTTCACGCTGCCCGACTTGCCGCTCACGAACCGCTTGGTAAGTTCATCGGCAATTGTCGGGTATGAGGCCTCGCTCGGGCTATAGACCAGTTGCGCTGAAGAACCATTCACGGACGATATAATCGCTGCGGCTTTACGCTCCCTTTGCGCAGCTGCCAATCCTTCTATGGCCGACGCCAGCGACGGTGAGGAAAGCGGTTCGATGCGCACACCAATACGCCCACCACAGGAAAGCCCCACCCGCCATGCCGTCTCATCCGCAACGCCAAATTCAACAAAGGCGACAGCTTCGCGCTCGATAACGTCTAGGGCCTCGGTGATGACGGCAGCCTCAACACAGCCACCCGATACCGAGCCTTCAAAATTACCTTGATCGTCAATGAGAAGGTGAGAGCCCACTGGCCGCGGAGCAGAACCCCATGTGTGGGTGACAGTCGCCAAGGCGGCGCGGCGACCTTGGCTTAGCCAGTCGACAGCAATATCCAGGACATCAAGTGTGTCAGTGGGTTTGGAAATGCTGTCCATGTTCGTCATCCGTCGCCCCCGCTCGGTCGCCAGTTTTTGGCTGAAGGCTAAGGATATCGGTATAAATGCTCAGGATGCAACGTGCGGACATAAAAAAGATGCGCGGCCAGAGTGACCGCGCATCTTGAATTTTCAGAGGCTCAGGAGCTGTTACTCAGCGGCGCTATAGATTTCCGGCGCTGCATCCATAACCTCGTTACCGACATGCTCTTCAAAGCGGCGGAAGTTATTGGTGAACATCTCAACGAGCTTTGCTGCCTGCGCATCGTAGGCGAGCGGATCTTCCCAAGTGCCGCGCGGATCGAGAATCGCCGTGTCTACGCCAGCAACCAGAACAGGAACATCGAAGCCGAAGTTCGCATCCTTGCGGAACGCACCGTTCTTCAGTGTGCCGTTCAGTGCTGCAGTCAAAAGCGCACGGGTTTCTTTAATCGGCATGCGGTGGCCAACGCCGTAAGGGCCGCTTGTCCAACCGGTGTTGACCAGCCAGCAGTCAACATCATGCTTTGCGATCAGATCCTTCAGCAATGCGCCATACTCGGATGGGTGACGCGGCATGAAAGGAGCGCCAAAGCAGGTGGAGAATGTCGCCTGCGGCTCGGTTACGCCTTTTTCTGTGCCAGCAACTTTCGCGGTGTAACCGGAAAGGAAGTGGTACATAGCCTGCGCGCCGGTAAGCTTGGCAATTGGAGGCAGAACACCAAACGCATCAGCGGTAAGCATGATGATGTTCTTCGGATGACCTGCGCGACCGGCTTCGCTTGCATTTGGAATGAAGTCGATCGGGTAAGCGCAGCGGGTGTTTTCGGTTTTGGAGCCGTCGTTGAAGTTTGGAACGCGGTTGGAATCCAACACAACGTTCTCCAAAATCGTACCGAAGCGCTCGGTCGTGGAGAAGATTTCCGGCTCTGCCTCGCGGGAAAGGTTGATGGTCTTTGCGTAACAGCCGCCTTCAAAGTTGAAGATGCCGTTCGGCCCCCAGCCGTGCTCGTCATCGCCAACCAGTGTGCGCGAAGCATCAGCAGAAAGCGTTGTCTTGCCGGTGCCGGACAGACCAAAGAACACTGCCGCATCATCACTGTCGCCGTTGTTGGCGGAGCAATGCATAGGCATGATGCCCTGTTCTGGAAGCAGGAAGTTGAGCATGGAGAAGACTGACTTCTTCATCTCGCCTGCGTAAGAGGTGCCAGCAATCAGCACGACCTTGTTGGTGAAGTCGCAGGCAATAATGGTTTGCGAGCGGCTGCCATGACGGGCCGGATCGGCTTTAAAGCTTGGCAGATCAACGATGGTCATTTCCGGAACGAAGTTGAGAAGCTCTTTTTCTTCCGGACGACGCAGAAGGTTGCGAATGAAAAGCGAGTGCCACGCGTATTCGGTGAAAACGCGAACCGGTAACTGGCTGGAAGCATCCGCACCACCGTAAAGATCCTGCGCGTACAGTTCCATACCCTCGGCATGCTTGATCATATCTTCCTTGAGCAGCGCAAACTGCTCAGGGGTCATTGCAGCGCTGTTATCCCACCAGACCGAATTCTCGGTGGTCGCGTCCTTTACGATGAACTTGTCCTTGGGCGAGCGACCGGTGTGCTCACCGGTATCGACAACCAAAGCACCGCCTGCAGCAATATTTGCCTCGCCTTTGCAGAGAGAATACTCATAGAGCTCGGGTGCTTTCATGTTCCAATAGAGATTATTGATGCCGGAAAAGCCAAAAATCTCACTGCCTGCCACGGAATTCCGAGTACCGAACTCTGCCATTTCTTGTCCCTCAGTAATGCACTGTTCAAAGTGGACCTAATAAGTAATGCCGAGTGATAAGTTTTAACTTCGCTACACCTACCACTCATGAGTTGCATATAATGAGAACATAATTACAACAAGATGCCCTTACTCACCTAAACCGATTGAATAAGTAAGAAGTTCAGTGCAAAACAATTTTATATTGAAAAATCAGAATTTAAATCGATTTTGGTTTTACCAAACTGTGAATTTTACTTTGTCATTTGCAATGGAGTTGACCGAAAATCAAAAATATACTCGTCATAAAATCATGGTGATTCATTGACGCGAAAAAAATGTAATTAAACAGGCTTTTGCCTTATTTCGACCTTATGAGTTCTCACTGCTGTGCATCTGTAGTAAAACCAAAATCTAGGATAGAAGGATTAAGGCTCCAACCATGCCGACGATTGCCTTGGTCGACGATGACCGTAACATTTTGACTTCAGTGTCGATTGCTCTGGAATCTGAAGGGTACCGTGTTCAGGCTTACACCGATGGCGCATCTGCGCTAGAGGGGCTTTTAAACGACCCGCCAGACCTAGCAATTTTTGACATTAAAATGCCGCGTATGGATGGCATGGAGCTGCTTCGCCGCCTGCGTCAGAAATCTGACCTTCCTGTGATTTTTCTCACCTCCAAAGATGATGAGATTGATGAATTGTTTGGCCTGAAAATGGGCGCAGACGATTTCATCCGTAAACCGTTTTCCCAGCGCCTCATGGTAGAACGCGTTAAAGCTGTTTTGCGCCGTGCTCAGGCCAAGGACGCGACCACAAGTGCAGGCGAAGCCAGCAAGACCCTTGAACGTGGCCATTTGGTTATGGATCAGGAGCGTCACACTTGCACTTGGATGGGTAAGCAAGTCGTTCTTACTGTTACCGAGTTTCTTATTTTGTTTGCCCTTGCGCAGCGTCCTGGCGTTGTAAAGAGCCGTAACGCTCTCATGGATGCCGCTTATGATGATCAGGTCTATGTCGACGACCGCACCATCGACAGCCACATCAAACGTTTGCGTAAGAAATTCAAAGTCGTTGATGATGATTTCGACATGATCGAAACTCTCTACGGCGTAGGATATCGCTTCCGCGAAAACTAGGAAGCATCCTTGCGAGATGTTGGAAAGCGACAATTCCCAAGAAAGTGCCAAAGAACCTGCCGGTAAAACGCAGGCGCACGAAGGTCATGGCAAAAGCCGGTTTCGCTGGCTTCGCAGAAAGCAGGTCCGCCGTAGGGTGTTCTCGCGTTGGGGCGGTTTGCTTGGAACCTATATCTTCTCCTCTTTGACACGTCGAATTCTGGTTCTGAACCTCGTAGGCCTTGTGGCGATGGTTGTCGGTATTTTGTACCTCAACCAGTTCCGTGCAGGTCTTATCGATGCGCGTGTCCAGTCTCTGCTGACTCAAGGCGAAATTATTGCCGGTGCCATCGCCGCATCCGCCACCGCTGATACAAACACAGTGATGGTGGATCCCGAGCAATTGCTGCGCCTTGAGGCAGGGGAAAGCCTAAGCCCTCGTGGCAGTCTTTCTAATCTGGACTTCCCGATCAATCCGGAGCAGGTTGGCCCCGTTTTGCGGCGATTGATTTCGCCGACGAAAACGCGTGCCCGCATTTACGATCCGGACGGAACGCTGCTACTCGATTCCAGAAAGATCTACGACTACGATCAGATTTTCAGATTTGACCTGCCGCACCCTGAAGAAACGAAAACACCGTTTCTGGAAGGCCTGTGGCAACAAGCCAAACTCTGGATGCGGCGGGGAGAACTGCCGCTCTATCATGAATACGACGGACACGACGGCCTGAAATACGCCGAAGTGGAAGCTGCTATGTCCGGCTCTCCGGCAAGCGTTGTGCGCTTGTCTGACAAAGGCGAGATGATCGTCTCTGTTGCCGTTCCGATCCAGCGCTTTAGGGCTGTGCTCGGTACATTGCTGCTCTCCACCCAAGGCGGAGATATTGATGCCATCGTTGCTGCTGAGCGAAACGCGATCATCAAGATCTTTATCGTTGCAGCGGTCGTTGTAATCATCCTGTCCATTCTGCTGGCAGGCACTATTGCTGGTCCTGTTCGCAGACTGTCAGAGGCCGCACAGCGTGTGCAGCGCTCGATCAAGTCCCGTGAGGAAATTCCAGACTTTGGAGATCGTCACGACGAAATCGGCTTCCTTGCCCGCGCTCTCAGAGACATGACCAATACGCTCTATGACCGTATGGAAGCGATTGAAAGCTTTGCCGCCGATGTGGCGCACGAGCTGAAAAACCCGCTGACATCCTTGCGTAGTGCGGTGGAGACCTTGCCTCTGGCCAAGACAGAGGACTCGCGAGCCCGTCTTATGGAGATCATTCAGCATGACGTTCGTCGTCTTGACCGCCTGATCTCTGACATTTCCGAGGCATCGCGCGTCGATGCGGAAATGGCACGAGCTGAGAACCAGAGCTTTGATCTGGCTGTGCTGCTGCGTACCCTTGCCGAAATCGCCAACGAGCGCACGAGGGAAGGGGAGCCGGAAGTTGTTATCGAGGTCGTTCCGTCTAAAATCGAACATCCGTTCGAGATGGTTGGTAACGGTGAGCGCCTGTCTCAGGTGTTCAATAACCTCATTGATAACGCTCGTTCATTCTCTCCAGAAGGTGGCAAGGTCTACCTGACGGCCCGTCGTGAGCAGTCCAAGATTGTTGTGACGGTTGAGGATGAAGGGCCGGGTATCGGGGCCGATGTTATGGAGCGTATCTTCGAGCGCTTTTATACAGACAGACCTGAAACTGAGGGCTTTGGCAATAACTCCGGCCTCGGCTTGTCGATCTGCCGTCAGATCGTTCAGGCGCACAACGGTACCATTACCGCTGAAAACCGCAGCGATAATGCCAAGAGTGAAGACGATAAAGCCAAAACCGGCGCCCGTTTCATCGTAACATTGCCAGTCAGGCATTGAGGATGGGGCAGAAGGTGGCCAAAGGCGAAGGTGAGCGCGATCAGGCAGTCCACGCAAGCTGTGTGGTTGTTGGAACGCGCGGCCTTCTTGTCAGAGGCCCCTCTGGTTCTGGTAAATCCGGTCTCGTCAACGAACTGATGGATCGCGCTAATTCACGGGGGCACTTCGCTGCCCTCGTTAGCGATGATCGTGTTTACCTTGAGGCACTTAATGGCCGCTTGGTAGCAACCGCCCCTGTCACGATACAAGGGCTTTTGGAAATTCGGGGACGCGGTATCGTTCGGCGCCCTTTCCTTACCCGTGCAATTGTGAGTCATGTTGTGGATTTCGTTCCCTTGGAGCAGTTGGAGCGCATGCCGCAAGATGTCGCAATGATGACGCAGATTTGCGGTCTTAAATTACCGCGACAGCCGATTCCTGTAGAGAACTTTGCGGTAGCTGTGCGTCTTGCTGAAGAAGCATTGGAATCTGATTTCGGCTAAATCTAAAATCGCCGCTTCGTCCGTGCCGATTTTTCTTGCACGAAGCTCATTGTTGAAACACAGTGTGGCGAAAGAATAGGCGTTACGCCTTGGTCAAAACACAACGGGAATTGAATGATTGGTCTAGTACTCGTCACCCATGGTCGGCTTGCAGAAGAGTTCAAGTCGGCTCTGGAACATGTTGTCGGTCCGCAAGAGCGGGTTTCAACCATCTGCATTGGGCCGGATGATGACATGGAACAGCGTCGGCAGGATATTCTGAATTCCGTTGAAGCCGTGAATGATGGCTCCGGCGTTGTGCTGCTTACCGATATGTTCGGCGGAACCCCATCCAATCTGGCTATTTCCGTGATGAACGGTGGCACGATTGAAGTTGTTGCCGGTGTAAACCTGCCAATGCTTATCAAGCTGGCAAGCGTGCGCAACGAACTGCCAATTGCTGAAGCGGTAGAAGAGGCACGCAACGCGGGCCAGAAATACATCTCCGTAGCCAGCCAGGTCCTTTCAGGGCAGAGTTGATAGGCAGACATGGCAAACGGTGAACCGCTTCAAGCGACCCTTACCATTGTAAACCGACGCGGCTTGCACGCCCGCGCTTCCGCCAAGATGGTCAAACTGGTGGAAACGTTCGATGCAAACGTCGAGGTCTCTAAAGACGGACAAACCGTAGGCGGTACGTCCATTATGGGCCTTATGATGCTGGCAGCCTCCCCGGGTTGCTGCATTCATGTAAGCGTCTCGGGCAACCAGTCGACGGAAGCAATGGCAGCAATTACCCATCTTGTAGAAGACGGGTTCGGTGAGCGGGACTAGTCCCGCTCTTTTCTTATCTGGATCTCTTTAGGCAGACTATGACCGCAAAGCCAACAATGACACAGCGCCCCGGCGCGCGGGTATTCGTGTTGGATTCGCAGGATCGTGTGCTGCTTTTCCATTTTGTTTTTGGTGAGGGCTATAAAGTCCAGCGCACGTTCTGGGGCTGTCCGGGCGGCGCAAAAGAATCTCATGAGAGCTACGCGCAAGCCGCACAGCGTGAACTGCTTGAAGAGACAGGCTTTGACACTCCCGTAGGCGCGGAGGTTTTTCGGCGCCTAAGCCATTTTCCATTGCCGGACGGGGAATGGGTAGAAGCAGATGAACGCTTCTTTCTCGTACGCACCGATAGCAAGGAAATCGACCGCAGCGGCCATATCGGCTACGAAAAAACAGTGCTGCAGCAAGCGCGCTGGTGGTCTATCGAAGAACTGCAAGCAACCGAGGAGACCGTGTTTCCTGAGGGGTTGCCGGAAATCCTCTCCAATCTTCTCAAGTGATTCCATACATCGCGCCAAAGACTTGGTTGTATAAGCGCCTCTTTGCGCGAAAATGATATAAAGAAACCTTTATATCTTTATTGCCATCCGCGATGGGCCTTTGCTATAAGGGGCTCGATTTGGAATTTTTCCCTTCATAGGCGCAGCTA
Source organism: Pseudovibrio flavus (assembly GCF_009711345.1). Taxonomy (GTDB): domain Bacteria; phylum Pseudomonadota; class Alphaproteobacteria; order Rhizobiales; family Stappiaceae; genus Pseudovibrio; species Pseudovibrio flavus. The sequence goes on along the minus strand of NZ_SMMA01000062.1, from coordinate 169,147 downwards.
TGGGTGTCGGGTATTGCCGAAGCGCTGCGCAGCACGATCAGGAACGATTGATGAGCACTTTCACAGACTACATCGTAAAAGATCTGGGCCTTGCAGACTGGGGCCGCACCGAGATCGAAATCGCTGAAACCGAAATGCCGGGCCTCATGGCTTGCCGCGAAGAGTTCGGTGCTAGCCAGCCTCTCAAGGGTGCCCGCATTGCAGGTTCCCTGCACATGACCATCCAGACCGCAGTTCTCATCGAAACCCTCGTTGCTCTGGGCGCGGAAGTTCGTTGGGCATCTTGCAACATCTTCTCCACTCAGGATCAGGCTGCTGCTGCAATCGCTGCTGCAAACATTCCTGTGTTCGCTGTTAAAGGCGAAACTCTGGAAGAATACTGGAACTACGCAGACAAAATCTTCGACTGGGGCAACGGCGAAACCGCCAACATGATCCTTGACGATGGTGGCGACGCGACCCTCATGATCCTGCTGGGTGCAAAAGCTGAATCTGATCCTTCCGTACTGGACAACCCGTCCAACGAAGAAGAAGAAGCGCTGTTCGCAACTATCAAAGCTCGTATCGCACGCGACCCAGGTTACTATTCCCGCGTAAAAGCAAACATTCAGGGTGTTTCTGAAGAAACCACGACTGGTGTTCTGCGTCTTTACGAAATGCAGAAGAAGGGCGACCTGCCATTCCCTGCAATCAACGTGAACGACTCTGTTACCAAGTCTAAATTCGACAACCGCTACGGCTGCCGTGAGTCTCTGGTAGACGGTATCCGTCGTGGTACCGACGTGATGATGGCTGGTAAAGTGGCTGTTGTTGCTGGTTACGGCGACGTTGGTAAGGGCTCTGCACAGTCTCTGGCTGGCGCTGGCGCACGCGTAATGGTCACCGAAATCGACCCTATCTGCGCACTGCAGGCATCCATGGACGGCTTTGAAGTGAAGTCCATGAACGAAGCAGTGAAAGAGGGCGACATCTTTGTAACCGCAACCGGCAACAAAGACGTTCTGACCGCTGACCACATGCGCGAAATGAAGGACATGGCTATTGTTTGTAACATTGGCCACTTCGATAACGAAATTCAGGTTGCTTCTCTGCGTAACTACAAGTGGCGCAATGTTAAGCCGCAGGTTGATCTGATCGAGTATCCAGATGGCAAGCGCTTGATCCTTCTTTCCGAAGGTCGTTTGGTAAACCTTGGCAACGCAACCGGTCACCCATCTTTCGTGATGTCCGCAAGCTTCACCAACCAGGTTCTGGCGCAGATCGAACTGTTCACCAAAGGCGAGCAGTACAAGAACGAAGTTTACGTTCTGCCTAAGCACCTTGATGAAAAAGTGGCTCGTCTGCACCTTGCTAAACTCGGTGTTACCCTCACCGAGCTGACTGACGAACAGGCATCCTACATCGGCGTAGAAAAAACCGGCCCGTTCAAGTCCGAGCACTACAAGTACTAAGGTACCTATAAGTTATCATAGAGCCCCATCTACATTTAGTAGGTGGGGCTTTTGCGCTTACTAATAATAGTGGTGGATCAATTCTTCGCCCACAAATTTTGTTTACTATTTGTAAAGAACCTCTTCTGCGTGAATCTAGTTCGAGTTAAATTGGTTAACGAATCAGTTGCTGAGTAGGCGGTATAGCAACTTTCACGGCTCACAGTTCGTGGGCATTGCGGCGGAATAGGGGGCACCAGCATGCCATTTGGCTTGCATCAACGCCTGCGCGTTAGCGTAGCGTGGCGAATGAGGATTCGACAAATTGTGAATCTGCTTGCCGTTGGTGCGTTTGCAATGGTGGCAGCGGCCGGCTTTTCGCAGGCTACCGATATTCTTCCGGCAATTTCAGGCAGTTCTGTAAACCCTCTTGCAGTGATGTGGCTCGCTGCTATGGCTGGAGCTATCGCCTTTGCTGTCACCATTTCTGTTGTGCTGGTTCGTTACCGCCGCCGTGCAAGCGAAGAAATTTCCGCGCTTCAATCTGACAAATCAAACTGCCTTGCCCGCATCGACAAGCTGGAGAGCCTGATCGAGACCGATGACAGTCTAATGCTGATCTGGGAAGGGCGCAGCCGCCTACCGCTCGTTGCAGGCTATATGTCCGAGTCATCGGAGTTTCCTGATAGCCTTGAAGACCTGCTGGACTTTGGCAGCTGGCTGGATACCAAGTCGGCAGAGGCCATTACTGCCTATCTGGATCATCTTCGCAATCATGGCGAATCCTTCAAAATCTCGCTTGGCAGTTTGACGGGCACCTATTTTGAGGCAACAGGCCGTACCGCAGGCGGAGCAGCAGTCCTTCGCCTTCGTGATTTGACGGGTGATCGTCAGGTCTCCGCCCGCATTGCAGAAACAAATCGCAGGCAGCAAGACGAGTTAACGTCACTGCGCCGCCTTCTGGACCAGCACTCAGCGCCTGTGTGGCAGCGAAACGGTGAAGGGCGTCTGACTTGGGTGAACGACGCATATGTGGACGCCGTTGAGGCTGCCAGCGTTAAAGACGTTGTCGAGAATGGCATCGAGTTCCTTGATGAAAAGGGCCGTCGCCGTGTTTCCATGTTGCGTCAGGACGAGGGCGTGTTTAGTTCGCCTCTGCCGGTGGTCGCAGCAGGCGAGCGCCGCGTTTACGAAGTCACTGATGTTAAGGGCGACTGTGGCAGTGCTGGCCTGACACTGGACATCAGCGAGCTTGAGCGCGTTCAAAAAGAACTGCGCCGCACGCTGGATTCCCATACCCGTACGCTGGATGAGCTGCAAACGGCAGTGGCTATCTTTGGCACAGACCATAAGCTCCAGTTCTTCAACGCTGCCTATCGCGATTTGTGGGAGCTGGATCCAGTCTTCCTTGAAAGCAAGCCAAGCGAAGGCGCGGTACTGGATGCTATGCGTGCCGCCCGCCGTCTGCCAGAACAGGCTGACTACAGAAGCTGGCGCAACAAGCATCTGGAATGCTACCAGTCTCTGGAGCCAAAGGAGTTCTGGTGGTATCTGCCCGATGGCCGCACACTGCGTGTGATCGCCAACCCGCAAACGCAGGGCGGTGTCACCTACACCTACGAGAACGTTACCGAGCAGCTTGATCTGGAAAGCCGCTACAACGCGCTGTCCCGCGTGCAGGGTGAAACGCTGGATCATCTGTCAGAAGCTGTTGCTGGTTTCGGCTCTGATGGTCGATTGCGTCTGTGGAACCCGGCCTTTGCCAACACATGGGGCCTTGACGCCGTAGAGTTGGACGAGCGCCCGCATATCTCGGCGTTGATCGAGAAGGTTGCGACACTCTTCCCGAACCGTGAAGTGTGGCAAGAGCTGTCCGGTAGCGTCACCGGCCTTATTGAAAGCCGCACAGCACGTACGGGCCGTATGGAGCGCAACGACGGTAACATCGTGGACTTCGGTATCGTGCCGATGCCCGATGGCGGTACTATGCTCACCTTCGTCAACGTGACTGATAGCGTGAACGTGGAACGTGCCCTCGTTGAAAAGAACGATGCACTTCAAGAGGCGGATCAGCTCAAGAACGCGTTCATTCAGCACGTCTCCTACGAACTTCGTTCGCCGCTTACAACTATTATCGGCTTCGCACAGTTGCTGGGTGATCCGAAATTCGGCGAGCTGTCGCAAAAGCAGTCGGAATACACAGACTACATCCTGTCTTCCTCCTCCTCCCTGTTGGCGATCATCAACGACATTCTCGATCTTACCACCATTGATGCTGGCATTATGGAGCTGGATATCTCCGAAGTGGATGTGTCCGGTACCGTTGTTGAGGCCGTCGAGGGGCTGAAAGACCGTATCGCGGAAAGTCACCTCACGCTGAAAACCCATGTGCCAACCGATATCGGCTCCTTCAAGGCTGATGAACGCCGCCTGCGTCAGGTACTCTTTAACCTCATCTCCAACGCCATCCGCTATTCTCGTGAGTATGGCCTTGTGGAAGTGTTCTGCGAGCGCCATGCGGACATGATGCAATTCCGCGTCGAGGATCATGGTATCGGCATTTCCGGCGAGATGTTGGGCGAGGTTTTTGCCCGCTTTGTCGGCAAGGGTACGGAAGGCAACAGACAGGGCGTGGGTCTTGGCCTGTCGATTGTGAAGAGTTTTGTCGAACTCCACGGCGGAACAGTTGAAATTGCCTCGGAAGAAGGTGTAGGGACAACGGTCACCTGCAACTTCCCTCTGGAACCACGTGTTGTGGGATTGCACGCAGCAGAATAGATCGGGCCCAACGCCCGATCCTTTAGGACGAGGCACCCGTTCATCTCATGCAGATCGAGTTAAAAGACCAACAAGCGACCGAACTCTTTGCCGCTGACCTTGCCGAGCTTTTGAAAAACGGCGATGTGATTGCCCTCTCAGGCGATCTGGGAACGGGAAAATCCACTCTCTCACGTGCATTGCTGCGCCATATGGCAGCCGATCCTGCGCTGGAAGTACCAAGCCCTACCTTTACGCTGGTGCAGACCTATAGCCTGCCGCGCATGTCTATCGCCCACTTTGACCTCTACCGTATTGAAGAGCCGGAAGAGCTGGATGAACTGGGCCTTGAAGAATATTTGGAAGAGGGCGTTGCGCTTATCGAGTGGCCAGAAATGGGCGACCCGTCCTACTGGCCTGACGCGCTGGAAATCAAGCTGGAAGAGGGTATCGAACCAGACACCCGTGTACTGACGCTCTACGCCAACAGCGACGACTGGGAACAGCGCTTGGACCGCCTTGCCGCCCGCCGTGCGCTGATTGAAAATGCTGGCTGGCAGAATGCCGAACGCACCCATGTGAAAGGGGATGCCTCCACCCGCGCGTATCTTCGTCTATCCCGTGATGGCGAAACTGCAATCCTCATGGACAATCCCGCCCGCCATGGCGAGCCTGCCTTGCATAGCGGCAAAACCTACGCCCAGCTTGTTCACCTTGCAGCAGACATCAAACCGTTTATCGCCATTGCTGAGGAGCTGAAGCGTCAAGGCTTTGTCGTGCCGAACATTCTGGCCGCAGATATTGAAAGCGGCATGGCGCTGCTTTCTGATCTCGGCAACGACTTCATCGTGGTGGACGGCAAGCCGGTTGAGGAGCGATATGAAGCCTCCATCGACGTGCTAGCAGCCATGCACAGCCGCGCTTTGCCAGAGGTAATCGAGAGCGAGCTGGCTGGCTCTGTAACCATGCCGACCTATGATGCGCAGGCGCTGGTAACGGAGTGTGAGCTGTTCCTCGACTGGTACTTGCCATACCTCATCAACGCGACAGCAAGCCCTGAGCAGCGCGCCGCCTTTGGCGATGCATGGCGCGACGCACTGGCACCGTTGGAAGCTAGCCCGAAGACTTGGGTTCTGCGTGATTACCACAGCCCAAACCTGCTTTGGGATCAGAATGCTGAGGGCACAGACCGCATCGGCATCATTGATTTTCAAGATGCCCAGCTCGGTCACCCTGCCTACGATGTAGCATCGCTTGTTTATGATGCCCGCTTTGATGTGCCGCAGGATATGCGCGAGCGCCTCGTGAACCGCTATTGTGCTGCAAGGGCTGCATCCGAGCCCGCATTTGATGAAGCCGCTTTCCGCTATGCGCTGGCCGTATGCGCCGCGCAGCGTAACACCAAGATCCTTGGCGGTTTCGTTCGTCTTGACCGCGCTTTCGGCAAACCAACCTATCTAAAGGAATTAGACAGAATCCGGTGTTATCTTGATGACGCGTTGGCGCATCCGCAGCTGAAAAATCTGAAACAGCTGCTGGACGTCATACTGCTGTCAAAACAACTCTGACAAACTGGAGAAAATCCAGAAAGAACCTAGAGATAAACCGATAGATGCTGAGTGATTCCCATTTCCGTCCCGACCATGCAATCGTGCTTTCCGCTGGCATGGGCACCCGTATGCGCCCCATCACGGCGACCACCCCAAAGCCCCTCGTTGAGGTCTGCGGTACCGCCATGCTGGACCACGCCCTGCTGCGCCTAGAAAAAGGCGGCATCAAAAAGTGCGTTGTGAACGTGCATTACCTTGCCGATCTCGTTGAGTTTCATGCTGCCAAGTTCAAAGGCATGGAAATGGCGATTTCCGATGAGCGCGGCATGCTTTTGGAAACGGGCGGCGGCGTGAAAAAAGCTCTGCCGATGTTGGGTGATAGCCCGTTCGTGGTCACTAACTCCGACAGTCTGTGGGTGGAAGGCGTAATGCCGAACCTTGAGCACCTTGCCAATGCTTGGGATCCTGAGAAGATGGATATGCTGTTGCTGCTTGCTTTGCAGGTGAACAGTGTCGGCTATGACGGCAAAGGCGACTTTGAAATGGATTCTGAAGGCGTGCTGGCACGCCGTCAGGAAAAGCGTATAGCACCGTTTGTTTATTCCGGTACCATGATCATCAAGCCGGAACTGTTTGCCGATACGCCAGACGGTCCTTTCTCGCTAAACCTCTTGTTCGACAGGGCAATTGAACAAGGCCGCCTCTACGGCATTGAGGGTGATGGCATGTGGCTGCATGTGGGAACGCCGGAAGGCTTGAAAGATGCGCACACAGCCATTGCAGAGAGTGCCGCTTGAGCCCTATTAAGGATCTTTAGGATTCTTTTTAGGGAGTGTGGTCTTTGCAAGACCTGCGCGTATTTTCAATAGGGCCCAACGTACCGTTTCTTCCGGTCTTGGTAGATAATCTGCTCTCCGGCAACTTGGTTGCCGGAAGCTTCGGGCTTGAAAATCCTCTCGCCTTGGCAGATGTGACGATCTACGTGCCGACCCGCCGTGCAGCGCGAACTCTGCCGGATATTCTGCGGGCGCAAATGGGTGCCCGCGCTACACTCCTTCCCAAAATTCTGCCGCTTGGCGACGTGGATGAAGACGAGCATATCGTCAGCGCGAAGCCAGATGGCCTTGCGCTGCCGCCAGCGCTCTCGCTTATGGAGCGCCGCCTTGCCATGACCCGCCTTGTCTGGGCATGGAAGGGCCACCTGCGCCAGAACCTGCTAGACCCTGATAAGGTCGATATCTCGGCAATTCCTGCGTCTGCTGCTGATGCCGCTTGGCTGGCTGGCGACCTCATCACGCTTATGGATGAAGTGCAGACGGAAGAAGCAGATTGGAAAGAGCTGGAAAGCCTCGCGCCGGATAATCACGCCCAGTACTGGCAGGTCACACTTGAGTTCCTCAAAATCGTAACCGAGCAGTGGCCTGCGTTCCTTACCCAACTTGGCGTTATGGACCCCAAAGCCCGCCGCTCTGCACTGATCCGCCGTGAGGCTGAGCGTCTGCGCCAGATGAAGCCACGTGGTCCCGTTATTGTTGCTGGTGCCACTGGTTCCGTTCCCGCAACAACCGAGCTGCTCAAAGCGGTGCTGGAGTTGGAGCAGGGGGCGATTGTTTTGCCCGGCCTTGATCGCCAGATGGATGATGTGGCTTGGCATGCGCTGGGGCAAAAATCATCTGACACCCAGATCGCCGGTCACCCGCAGCACAGCCTTTATAAGCTGCTCACCAACGTCAATGTACGCCGTGAAGATGTGGTTGAGCTTGGCGAGTGCAAAAACGAAGCGCTGGTCGCCCGTAGCCGCATCATCAACGAGGCGCTCCGCCCGGCAGAGACCACCGACGCTTGGCAGGCCTACTTCAACTCTGCGCTTAAAGAGCAGCGTGAGGAAGCATTTGCCGACGTAAAGCTGGTGCAGGCCAAGAGTGATGCGGAAGAGGCTCTGGCGCTTGCGCTGTGTCTTCGTGAGGCTATTGAGGACGATAAGAAGGTCGCGCTCATTACGCCGGACAGAAAACTCTCCCGCCGCGTGGCAAGCGAGCTGACCCGCTGGGGTATCATTGTTGACGATACTGCTGGCCGCCCACTGGAACACACGCCGCCAACGGTACTGGCGCTGCTGGCCGCCAAACTGGCATTGAGCGGTTTAGAGCCAGTTGACCTATTGGCGCTGCTCAAACACCCGCTGACCCGTTTCGGTCTTTCTTTGAAGCAAGTTCGTGCGGCGGCCCGTTCTCTGGAGCGCGGCGTACTGCGCGGCCCTCGTGCTCGTGCTGGCATTTCCGGTCTTAAGGAAGCCGTCGCTGCAGCTCGTGCAACGGCAGAAACCAAACACACGCCGCGTTGGAAAAAGCTGGTTGAGGCTGACTGGCTTGCCGTTGATGATCTGTTGGAGCGGCTGGAGCAGGCCTTGGCACCGCTGGAAGAGTTGCTCACCATTCATGGTGAAATTCCCATTGCGCAGCTCGTTAACGCCCACACCGAATGCTTGATGCGCATCACGGCAGAAGAAGAGGGCGGTAACGCTGAATACTTCCGTGGTGAAAACGGTGAAGCGCTAGCGCAGGTGCTGACCGAGCTGATTGATGCCAACGAGACGGGGCTTTGCATTCCCGCTCTTGAATGGCCTGCGGTCTTTGCTGCGCTTATTTCCGGCTCTGCTGTACGCCCGCGCAAACCTGCTGACCCGCGTATTCATCTGCTTGGCCCTATGGAAGCGCGCTTGCAGCACTACGACCGCGTAATTTTGAGCGGCCTTAACGAAGGCACATGGCCACAGCGCACCCGCAACAGCCCGTGGCTCAACCGTCCTATGAAAACGCAGATCGGCTTGGAGCCGCCAGAGCGCCGTGTCGGCTCTGCTGCCCACGACTTCCTCAGTATGACCGGTATGCCGGAGGTGATCTTGTCCCGCTCAGAGCGTGTAGACGGCTCACCAACTGTGGCCTCTCGCTGGCTGCAACGCATTTTGACCCTTGCCGGACCTGATGTGGCAAAGAGAATGCGTCACGACGGAAATTATTATACTGAGCTTGCAAATGCGCTGGACCGCATGGAAACCGCTGTGCGCCCTGCAAAGCGGCCAGAGCCGAAACCGCCGCTGGCAGCACGGCCGCGCCAGCTCTCTGTAACCGCTATTGAAACGCTTATCCGCGACCCTTACGCCATTTACGCTCGCAGGGTGCTGAACCTTGATGAGGTGGAGCCGATCGGCGGTGAACCGGGTGTGGCGGATAAAGGCACCATCATCCACGATGCGCTGGCTAACTTCTTGGAAAATTGGACAGGTCCGTTTGACGAGACGGCTGAGCGCGCTCTTTTGGAAGAAGGCGGGCGCTTGTTCCGTCCGCTTGATGCTTTCCCTGAAATCCGCGCTCTTTGGTGGCCGCGCTTTGAGCGCATCGCCAAGGAGTTTATCGCCTTTGAACGCCGTTATCAGGACCAGATTGCCGAGCGCTTCTTGGAAGTTGCTGGCGGCGCTGAAATGAAACGGCCTGATTATTCGTTCCGTCTGACTGGCCGCGCTGACCGCATCGATGCGATGAAAGACGGAACTTTACGCGTAATCGACTACAAAACCGGCATGCCGCCATCTTTGGCGCAGGTGGAGTCTTTGCTGTCACCGCAGTTACCGCTGGAAGTGGCGATGATCCGCCGTGCAGGCTTTGAAAACGTTCCGCCGGAAGATCCGGTATCCGAGTTGCTTTACGTGCAGCTTAGCGGCGGACGCAAAGCGCTTGTTGAGCATTCGCGTGAGCCGAAAGATCACGATATCGCCGATCTGGGTGAAGAGGCGTGGAACCGGCTGGAGAAGCTGGTCGCTGCCTATGAAAATCCGGAGAAGGGATATCTCTCCCGCGCCCGCGTTCTTAAAGAGCGCCAATGGCACGAACCATACGACCATCTGGCCCGCGTACAGGAATGGTCCCTCGGCGGCGAGGGAGATGACGACTAATGCAGATTCCATCAAAGACAATTGAAGATCAAAAACGCGCCGCGCATCCGCAAAACTCTGCTTGGGTGAGCGCCAACGCTGGCTCTGGTAAAACCTTTGTGCTTGCTCGCCGCGTTATTCGTCTGCTGCTGGCTGGAACGGATGCTTCGCGCATTTTGTGCCTAACCTTCACCAAGGCGGCAGCCGCAGAAATGGCGACCCGCGTCTTCGACATTCTTGCTGAATGGACGCATATGAGCGACGAAGAGTTGGCGGCCGAGCTGGAAACAATCGAAGGGCGCTTGCCGGATGCAAATACGCTTGCAAGAGCCAGACGCCTGTTCGCAAAGGCACTGGAAACGCCGGGTGGTTTGAAAATCCAAACCATCCACGCCTTCTGTGAATCGCTTCTGCACCAGTTTCCGCTGGAAGCAAATGTGGCTGGTCACTTCTCCGTTTTGGATGATCGCTTGGTGGCAGACCTGCTCGCGCATGCGCGCGCCGCCGTTTTGCAGCATGCACAGATGGAACCGGATAGCGAACTTGGAAAGTCGCTCGCGTTACTTATTGATTTGCTTCCAGATTCTGGCGTCGAGCGGGCGCTATCGGAGTTGATCGGCAAGCGCGATGCCTTCCGCCAGTGGGCCGCCTGCGCGGGCTCTCTGGATGCGGCGCTCAAAGACTTACGCACCCTCTTTGGAATAGCCGAGGGCGAAAACCTTGCCCAGCTTGAAGCTGAGTTCAGAAGAAGTTGTTCTCTCTCTTCAGAGGAGATCAAAGCCTTTGCAGAAGCGCTGAAAACCGGAACGAAGACCGATAACGACCGTGCAAGCGATCTGCTTAACTCGCTTTCCATCACCAGCGATCAAGCATGGCAATCGGCTTGGCTGCCGATTTTCCTGACTAAGGATTTAGGTCCGCGCAAGACACTTGCCACGAAGAAGATCCAGACAGGATTTCCCCATGTCGTCGAGCGCCTGATTGCTGAACAAGAGCGCTTGCTTGCCTTGCTGGAGCGCCGTGCTTCTGTGCTGACTTTGGAGGGAACGCAGGCGATTCTGCGTCTTTCCGATGCGGTGCTAAACCATTACGAAGGCGAGAAAATGCAGCGCGGTCTTCTTGATTTTGAAGACCTCGTGGTGCGCTGTGCGCAGCTTCTTTCTAACAGTGAAGCCGCCCAGTGGGTGCAGTATAAGTTGGATCAGGGTCTCGATCATATCCTCGTGGATGAAGCGCAGGATACCAGCCCGCGCCAGTGGCAGGTGATTGGCGCGCTGGCAGAAGAATTCTTTACCGGCGAAAGTGCTCGCGGCGCGGCGCGTACCATCTTTGCAGTGGGCGATGAAAAGCAATCTATCTACTCGTTCCAAGGCGCGGTGCCAGCATACTTTGCGCAGATGCGCCGCCACTTCGCAAAGCATGTAACCGAAGCACAAAAACCGTTTGAATCCGTGGAATTGACACTCTCGTTCCGCTCAACGCCGGACGTTCTTGGCGCGGTTGATAAGGTCTTTGAGAACGCCGAAGCCTATCAAGGCCTGTCGCAGGAAAACGTGGCTCCGGTTCATGAGGCAATCCGCCATAATGATCCGGGACGCGTGGAAATCTGGCCGCTAGAAGAACAGCAGGAAACGCTGGAACCGGAGGATTGGACCCAGCCGGTTGACCGCATCGGCCAGTCCAACCCGATGATAAGGCTCGCCTCCCGCATCGCGAACCAGATCAAGGAATGGGATGATAAACAGATCGCCAATCCGGGTGATGTTCTGGTGTTGGTCCGCAAGCGCGGTCCGTTTGTGGAGGCGCTGAACCGCGAGTTAAAGCAGCTCGATATCCCGTCGGCTGGTTCTGATCGCTTGGTTCTGACAGACCATATCGCGGTGAAGGATCTTGTGGCTCTCAGCCGTTTTATTCTTCTGCCGGAAGATGATCTCTCCTTGGCAGCGGTTCTCAAAAGCCCGCTGTTCGGCTTGGATGATGATGCGCTTTTCGAAATCGCTCAGGACCCTCCGGGAAAGCCACGCGCAGGAACGCTCTGGCAGTCTCTGGTTAAGAAGGCGGACTTGTCCCCGCTGTGGGCCGATGTGAAGGCCAAGTTGGAGACATGGCGCGACCGCGCAGACTTTGTGCCGCCGTTTGAGTTTTTCGCCCGTATTCTGGGCGCGGATGGGTTCCGTCTGGAATTCAGAAAGCGCATGGGAACGGAGGTCGATGACGTTCTCGACGAATTCTTATCCCTCACACTTCAATATGAGCTAACGGGCACACCGGGTCTTGAAGGCTTCATCGCATGGCTTCAGGCAGCGCCTACGGAGATCAAGCGCGAGCTTAATGCTTCAAAAGGTATGGTTCGCATCATGACCGTGCACGGCTCCAAGGGGTTGGAAGCGCCCTATGTTATCCTCGTTGATAGCTGCAATGCGCCGGTCACATCCCACCATGATCCGATCATGCTGCCATTAGAGCAGGGCGGGGATGACGACAAACCAAAACCTCCGGCGTTCGTCTGGCTTCCAACCAAGGAATTCCGCACCAGTCATCACACGCAAGCCCTTGATGCTATTAAAGAAGGGCAGCAGGAAGAATACCGCCGCCTTCTCTATGTGGCTCTCACCCGCGCAAAAGATCGCCTCATCGTTTGCGGTTGGAGCCCGAAGCGCGGACCAAATAAAGACTGCTGGTATCAGCTTGTAGCCGATGGGCTTCAGGAAGAGGCTCGTGAAGTTAAAAACGCGGCCGATGAAATTACCAGCTGGGTTTGGACAAAGGGCGGCGTGGAAAAGGGCGAACCTGTTCTTCCCTATAAGAAAACTGGCGATACCAGCGCTGTTCCGAAGGCGCCAAGCTGGGCTGCGCGAAACGTTGATCCGTTCGCCCGCATGAAGCGCTTGAAGCCGTCCGAAGCTTTTGAAGAGATGGAAGCAAAGGACGGGATAGAACAACCATCAGCCTTTAGCGCGCTGGATGCAGCAAGAAAAACAGAAAGCTGGCCTCTGCTGCGCGGTCAGCTGACCCACCGCCTGCTGGAATTTCTACCCGATATGCCAGAGGAGGAATGGGAAGGTGCGATCAATCGTTATCTTGATGCAGCACTACCGAAACGCTTTGCGGAGCACCGCGAGAAGCTGACAAGTGAAGTTGACACGATTTTGAACTCGCAAGCTCTGAGGAAGATATTCTCTGCTGAAGGGCGGGCCGAGGTGCCGATCCAAGGCGAGCTGTATGACGACAAGGGTCGCCCTGCTCAGGTCTTCGGTGTTATCGACAGACTGCTGGTTACCGAGAGCGAAGTCACGATTGTGGACTACAAAACAAACAGTTGGGTGCCGAATCGACCTGAGGACGTATCGGAAACTTATGTGGCGCAGGTCGCGACCTATCGCAAACTTCTGGCAGAGCTTTACCCCAAACATACCATCCGTGCATTTTTGCTCTTTACCGCTGGACCGAAGCTATTAGAGATTTCTGCACAGCAAATGGACCGTTTTCAGTTCTGATCTGAAAGTTGGAAATGCATTGCCTTGACGATGCCACTTAGCATTCTTACTTTCCCGAATAACGGGTCATTCATATGGAATGGCCGAGCACTAATTGAGAGGCAAATAGAATGGCCACTGTAAACGTTAGCGACGCAACTTTTGAGGCTGAAGTGCTGCAGAGCTCTACACCTGTTGTAGTTGACTTTTGGGCGACCTGGTGTGGCCCTTGTAAGATGATTGCGCCTTCTCTGGAAGAGCTGTCCGAAGAGATGGCAGCAAACGTCAAAATTGCCAAACTGGACATCGATTCCAACCAGCAGTCTGCAATGAACTATGGTGTGCGCTCTATTCCGACCATGATCCTGTTCAAGGATGGTCAGCCAGCAGCAACCATGGTTGGCGCTAAGCCAAAGCGCGAAATCGAAGAATGGATCAAGGCTTATTCCTGATCCACTCTGGAAAAGGTGTGAGTGATCCTTTTGCTAGAAGGGACCTTTGGTCAACCCACTGACTGAAGGTCTTTCGTTTTTTGGCAACAGAGCTTAAATAGTGCGCAAGAGTAAGCGCCGGAACGGCAATAAGCTGTGCCTTGCGCACTAACAGAGAATGGGACGAAGATGACCGACCAAGGTAACAACCCGACCCCTGAAGATGCACCGGTTCCTCCAATGGGCGCTGATGCACCGGAGGCTGAAGCCGCAGCAGCTGCTGAAGCGCAGGCTGCAGAAAATCCGGTAGATGCTTTGATGGCCGAAAACGCAGACCTTAAAGATAAGATGCTGCGCGTAATGGCCGAAATGGAAAACCTGCGCCGCCGGACTGAAAAAGAAGTCCGCGATGCGAAATCCTACGCAATTTCAAGCTTCGCCCGCGACATGCTCGTGGTCAACGATAACCTGAACCGCGCAATCGATGCTATTCCTGCAGAAGAGCGTCAGGCGGAGGGTTCCAGCCTCAAGGTGTTGAGCGAAGGCGTTGAAATGGTGGAGCGTGATCTGCTCAACCAGCTGGAAAAGCATGGCGTTAAGCGCCTTACCCCGGAAGGTGAGAAGTTTAACCCGCATTTCCATCAGGCAATGTTTGAAGTTCCAAACACCGAGGTTCCAAACAACACTGTTGTTCAGGTTGTTCAGGCTGGTTACGTAATTGGTGACCGCGTTCTGCGCCCTGCAATGGTTGGCGTTTCCAAAGGCGGCCCTAAGGTCGCTCCAGGTACTGAACCAGGTGCTAATCTGGACAAAGACGCATAATTTCTGCGGCTATTTCGCGGTTAATTTGAGAAGCAGAGGTTGCATCCAACCTCTGCTTTTTATTTGCAATAAATTTCCGGTTACGCGTCGATAATTCCATTGATTTTTGCTGTAATCTGCCTAAAAGGCGGGCAAACTCGAATGGAGCAAAGATATGCCGGAGCACCTTTGGCAGGTATTGGATCTTGTCGGTGTCGCCGTGTTTGCGGTCACCGGCGGATTGGTTGCAGCACGCCTGCGCCAAGACTTTATTGCCTTCCTCTTCTTCTGTACCCTTACCGGTATTGGCGGCGGTACCATGCGCGACTTGTTGTTGGGCGTGCCGGTGTTTTGGGTCGAGAATGAAACCTACATTTACGTCTGTTTCGTCGTCACCATCTTCATGTGGTACTTCTCCCACTGGGTTGAGACGTGGGGAAAGCCACTGCGCTGGTTCGATGCCATCGGCCTTGCAGCATACTGCGTTATGGGTTCTGCCAAGGCGCTGTCTGTGGGCGATGTGTATAGCGTTGCGGTGATGATGGGCGTGTGCACGGCAACTGTTGGCGGTATCGTTCGTGATATCGTTGCCGGTCAGCCATCTGTGCTCAGTCAAAGAGACATTTACGTCAGTGCGGCGTTTATGGGCTCGTGCACCTATGTTGCATCGGTCGCTGTCGGCCTTTCCGATAACATCGGTGTTATTCTTGGCTTCTGCGTTGCGCTGGTTCTGCGTGGCGGTGCGCTGCTGTTCGACTGGACGCTGCCAACCTACAGAACGCCAGAAGAGAAAAAAGACTCCTAAGTCCTTAGAAAAATGTGCCCCGCTGTAGCAAGATCCTCCAGCGGGGAGCCTGCCGACTTAAAAAGCGTAATCTGGTTATAAAAACGCCGCCCAGCTTTGGAGCCCTGACAAAGCTCGGCAAGGTACGCTGCTATTTCAGGCGTAAGGGTAGAACGTTCGCCTTCCTGCCTGCTTTCCGCTGTCTCAGCAGCTTCCAGCGGGCTGCCAACGAAGATGCGGGCCATATCCATCGTAATTCCATCACACCGGAAAGCCCTATCTGCTGTGGTAACTGGCATATCCAAGTGACAGCCCTCCTGCAGCCACTCGCCTTTAATAGTGGGCTCAGCGGCCTCGTTGGCATGGCAAATAATATCCGCGCCGCTTACAGCACCGGCCAGATCGTCTGTCACTCTGATGTCTAGGGCAGTTGAGCGCATGTGCTTCACAAGCCGCTGTGCAGCCAGCGGGTCTTCATCCCAAACAAGAACCTGTTTGATACTGCGAACATCTGCATGCGCGTTGATGAGATACGCAGCCAGACGGTTCGCGCCGATAACAAGCAGCTTGCTGCTGTCTTCGCGGGAGAGATAGAAAGAGGCGAGGGCAGACGTTGCAGCGGTGCGCCACAAATTGAGGTAGTGCCCGTCTATAACTGCAAGAGGCTCGCCTGTTTTGCCGGATTGGAGGAGATAAACGCCAGTCTGCCGTGTGTCGGCACTTGGAGAGGCTCCGAGGGTATGGCTTGTGATTTTGGTGCCTATAAAGCCCTTTTCGGAGGTTCCTTGGGCTTTGAAGTCGTTCCAAGCGGGCTCAACGAGCAGGCGGGAGGGCGGCTCGCCCTCTGGCCGTTCTATCGCGCATTCCAGTGGCTTGGGATATTGAGCACCTGTACGAAATGCACGTCTAAGAGTTTCAATCAGGTCACGAAATCTCATCACAGCTTCAATGTCATGTGCTGAGATTACGCGCATTCAAACTCCTCTGGAGATACCGCTAGGCGAATATTACGCAGCCCACTTGGTATCTGGTTTTGGCAGGGCGTTGTGTGCCTTGGCAGATGCTGCTGCTGTGCGCAGTTCATCAGCCTCATGCTGCAATTGAGCCGCCTTGGCGCGGTTGCTACGCGCGGCCTTGCGGTACTTACCCTGTTTGGTCCATGCCATCACACCACCCAGAACAACACCCACGGCCACAGCTCCGAACAGAAGCCAGAAGACAGGAATGTTAAACGTCAAACCCGGGTCTGCCGGATTAAACGGGTTGAGTGAAACGGGCACACTGTGACGATTGGCAACCGCAAGCACAAGCAAAACGGCACCAAGTGGAACCAATACGAGATTCCTGAGGAACCTGATCAAACGTATTCTCCGTAGGCTGACTTGTTATTATTCGCCCACATCCTCGCCGTCGTTCAAACGCTCACGCATTTCTTTGCCGGTCTTGAAGAACGGGACGTACTTTTCGCTTACCTCAACTTTTTGGCCGGTACGCGGATTGCGGCCAACACGCGAAGGACGATTTTTGACAGAGAACGCGCCAAAGCCGCGAAGCTCTACCCGATCACCACGCATAAGCGCTTCGGTAATCTCGTCCAGAATAGCATTTACAATATTCTCGACATCTCGCTGATAGAGATGTGGGTTCTGTTCCGCGATTGTTTGAACCAACTCTGACTTAATCACTGTCTGCCTCCCCTCGCATGAAGTGGTCTGCCGCTTGTGGAGCCTGCCAAACCGAGACCAGACCGTCAAGCGAAACACCTGCACCAGCAAGGTTTTTTGCTGCTGCTGCTAAAGATTCTATAAGACTACCACTGGAATCCTGCGTAATTCCAGCAATACTGAATGGTAAATAACCGCTAGTGCGGTCTTCACGGATCGCCCAATCGACAACCTTGAGATTCGGCGTAACGCCTTGTTCTGTCTCAAGCCATGCAACTGCAGCCTCTTCGCCGCCGATTGAGTCGATCAATTTGTTCTGTAGAGCCTGGTTGCCACTGTAGACCTGCCCGTTTGAAACCTTGCGCGCTTCTTCCTCAGAAAGATTGCGGCGCTCGGCGACCAGCGCCACGAACCACTCGTAGCTGTCGTTGACCATGCTTTCCAGCACGGCGCGGGCTTCATCGCTTGCAGGGGAATAGAAGTTCGGCTCTGCCTTTAACGGCGAGCTCTTAACTGCGTCCATCTCTACGCCGATTGTCTCCAAAAGGCCCTGCGCATTACCGTATTGAAGCAACACACCGATCGAACCGGTCATGGAGTTATAGCGGGCAATAACGTGGTCTGCGGCAATGGCTGTTAGGTAGCCTGCAGAGGCGCCAACGGTGCCGATGGTAGAGACAACTGGCTTGCTTTCAGAAAGCTCCCTTAAAGCCTCGAAAAGGGCTTCGCCGCCCGTTGTCGTGCCGCCTCTTGAGTTGACCGCGACAATCACACCTTCAACGGCGTCGTTCTCGCCAATCTTACGGATCATCTCCAGCACACGCCGGTCTTCGACAATGGTTCCGCTGATGTCGATTCTGGCGATATGGGCGCTACTCTTCTCACCGTCAGCAAACGGGGTCATTGGCCAAAGCAACGCCACCAGAATGACTGCCAGAAGGAGGAAAGACAACACGCGCCATAGGCTGACCCGTCTGCGTAATCGTCTGCGCTCAATTATAAGATCGCTGTCCAATGTCATGGGCTCGCTTTTCGCTGCTCCGTTTCTTACGCAGGGTAATAGCCTCTAAGGTCTTATAATGTATACGAAGTTTTTTGGTGTGAAACAACAAAAGATGCAAATAATTATGAAGGCACCTAAAGGGTGTTGCAACCGGAGGCATTTACTGTGCGGCAGGGCAAAAAAAGACCGCCTTGTTCATCAGGAGGTGGGGGGGAGCTGTGAACAAGGCGGTTTTGTGTGGCCATGAAGACCAGTTGGACTTAGTGTCTTATTTGGTCGCTTTTATTATTTCCGGAGGGTTGCTCTGAGGTTCCCTCATGGTCAGCGATCTTGTTTCTTGGCGTAGCCGATTAGGGGCATAACCTGCTACGCTTTGTTGGAAGCCCATTTGCCGATTGCTGCAAGGACGGCAAGTAAAACACGGGCTTCCGACGACTCACGGTTTCGGGCGGACCGTGAGACGATCTTTTGAAGTCGAACGGACTGGCACTTGAGTGCTTCTTCTTGCCTGATAGGCCAGGCATCCGAACGACAACAAAATCGGTAATAGAACGAGATATACGGTTGGAATTTGCATCGGCTCCTAACCTCCGTGCCCGAGTTACGTAAGGTAAGATACACAAACCGTGCCAACTGAAAATGGGCTAAAAAACGAGTTATTTTGCCGAATTGCGACCTGTAGTTTGCGTTTTGCAACAATCGCGAGAGTGGGTGGTATTGCGTACATGCGCAAAATGCAAAAATACCGAGTGCAGACGAAAAATTAACTATAATAAACCGTAAAAAGCCTGATTAAGGCGGGCATATTTTGTTTATAATTTAGGTGAAAATGCATATTTGACTGGTCGTGTGGGCAAAATGGCATGCCTTGACCGTGAATATGACGAGAGCTGTGACGCTCTTATATGCAGCTCTAATATAGAACAGCTCTCTTAAAAATCTGCTCTATCAACCAGTCACCGCCGGCCTCTACCTGAAGCTATCTCAGGCAGCAAGGGATTGCTGCCAGTGGCTGTCTTTGTGTTGCCCTGTCCAGCCCCATTCAGTTAGCGGGCAGCGAAAGAGGTGCAGTAGATAAAAGAAAAGCCCGGCCAAAAGGCCGGGCTCTCCGCAAATCAAACCTGTAACAGGTTCAATTCTTAGTCTTCGCCGCGTGCTTTCATAGCAGCTGCAAGAATGTCGCCGAGGGAAGAGCCAGCGTCGGAAGAACCGTACTGTGCAACTGCTTCCTTCTCTTCTGCGATTTCCAGCGCCTTGATGGATACACCAACGCGACGGGTTTTCTTGTCGAACTGAGTTACGCGAGCGTCGAATACTTCGCCAACGTTGAAGCGGGTAGGATCCTGTTCGTCACGTTCACGAGCAAGGTCAGCGCGACGTACGAAAGCTGCCAGATCGGTATCAACGATCTTAACTTCAAGACCACCGTCTTTAACTTCCGCTACTTCACACTTGACGATAGCACCCTTACGGATGTCGCCAGCTGCTTCGAATGGATCAGAGCCGAGCTGTTTGATGCCGAGAGAGATGCGCTCTTTCTCAACGTCAACGTCAAGCACAACTGCTTTGACCATGTCGCCTTTTTTGTACTCTTCGATAACTTCTTCACCTGGACGGTTCCAGTCGAGATCGGAGAGGTGAACCATGCCGTCAACGTCGCCTTCGAGACCGATGAAGAGACCGAATTCGGTCTTGTTCTTCACTTCGCCTTCGACTTCAGCGTTTACAGGGTAACGTTCAGCGAATGCTTCCCATGGGTTCTGAAGGGTCTGCTTCAGGCCGAGGGAGATACGACGCTTGGAGGAATCCACTTCCAGAACAACCACTTCTACTTCCTGAGAGGTAGAAACGATTTTGCCTGGGTGAACGTTCTTCTTGGTCCAGGACATTTCGGAAACGTGGATGAGGCCTTCGATGCCTGGCTCCAGTTCAACGAATGCGCCGTAGTCGGTGATGTTGGTCACGCGGCCAGAGAACTTAGCGTTCAGTGGGTACTTAGCTTCGATGCTTTCCCATGGGTCAACTTCGAGCTGCTTCATACCAAGGCTGATGCGGTGTGTTTCCTGGTTCACACGAACGATCTGAACCTTAACGGTTTCGCCGATTGTGAGAACTTCAGATGGGTGGTTGATACGACGCCATGCAATGGCGGTAACATGCAGGAGACCGTCGATACCGCCCAGGTCAACGAACGCGCCGTAATCGGTGATGTTCTTTACAACACCCTCTACGGTCTGACCTTCTTCGAGGCTCTGAACGAGTTCGGAGCGCTGTTCAGCACGGGTTTCTTCCAGAACTGTACGGCGGGACACAACGATGTTGCCACGGCGCTTGTCCATCTTCAGGATCTGGAAAGGCTGTGGGGTGTGCATCAGAGGTGCAACGTCGCGTACTGGACGGATGTCAACCTGTGAGCGTGGAAGGAAGGCAACCGCGCCATCCAGATCAACGGTGAAGCCACCTTTAACCTGGTTGAAGATCTGACCGGTAACTTTCTCACCAGCTTCGAAAGCGACTTCAAGACGAACCCAGCTTTCTTCGCGGCGTGCTTTGTCGCGGGACAGAACTGCTTCACCCATCGCGTTTTCAACGCGTTCCAGGTAAACTTCTACAGTGTCGCCAACTTTCAGCTCGCCATCACGGCCTTTCGCGCCGAATTCCTTCATAGGAACACGGCCTTCAACCTTAAGGCCTACGTCGATTACTGCGAGGTCTTTTTCAATTGCGACAATGGTACCTTTTACAACAGAACCTTCAAAGAGGTCGGTCGTTGCAAACGATTCTTCCAAAAGGGCCGCAAAATCCTCTGCAGCAGCGTTCATGTTTTCCATTAAAACTCCAGTGCCATAGTTATGGCGTCGCCGGCGGGTTAGCGTTGATCATTAGAGGTTCCTAGCACTCGGTTCTCAATTGGCATTGAGAAACAACCACTTGCAAGCAAGCGGGCCGGCGAAAGCGAATGCCAGTAACCTAATATAGTTTTCAATTGCGGCTGAAAGAGCATTTCAGCGCGAAAAATTCCAGCGTTCTTGCTAGTTTTTCCGCGAGCGCTCTATGATTTCCACAGCCGCGTTGAATGCGGAGTCTATATCCATTTCTGTCGTATCAAGCAAGTGCGCATCTTCGGCAGGGCGAAGAGGCGAATCCGCGCGGGACATATCCCGCTCATCGCGGCGCTGCAGGTCCTTCAAAATCTCGAAGAAGTCTACCTCGATGCCCTTACCTCTCAGCTCGTCGGTACGGCGGCGGGCACGTACTTCTGCAGAAGCGGTAATATAGAGTTTTGCAGTCGCGTTAGGGCACACAACGGTGCCGATATCGCGGCCATCCAGCACTGCACCATCGCCCTGTTCGCCAAACTCGCGCTGCAAGCGAACCAGCTCTGTGCGCAGACCAGAAAGGACTGCGATACGGGACGCCGCTTCTCCTACTTCATGAGCTGAGAGCAGATTACGGTCGAGATTGGTAAAATCCAGGTTACGGGCGACGGAAATTGCAATTTCCTCGTCGCCAAGCGGCAGACCGCGCGCCAGCAGGGCCGCAGCCACTGCGCGGTAGGTCAGGCCAGTGTCCAGATGGTTCAGGCTGTAATACGCAGCCAAGCGCCGTGCCAAAGTGCCCTTGCCAGAGGCAGCTGGTCCATCAAGTGCGATAATCATGCGGCAATCTCCGATCCTTTGGAGAAGCGACCGCCCATTTGGGTAAGCAGGTCAGCAAATACAGGGAAGCTGGTGGCAATAGGGCTGGCATCATCAACGGAAACAGGTTTGTCCGCAGCAAGGCCCAGCACAAGGAATGCCATAGCGATACGGTGATCCAGATGCGTAATAACGGTACCGCCGCCAATATTTGCTGCTTTACCTGTTACGGTGAGAGTGTCTTCACCCTCTACGCATGGAATGTTGTTTGCTTCCAGACCGCGGGCAACAGCAGCCAGACGGTCGGATTCTTTTACGCGCAGTTCTTCAAGGCCCAGCATAACGGTGTCGCCTTCAGCAAAAGCAGCAGCAATTGCAAGAACCGGGTATTCGTCGATCATAGATGGCGCACGATCAGCAGGTACGACAATACCTTTCAGCGCCGAGTGACGAGCGCGAACATCGCCGAGCATCTCGCCGCCAGTGTCGCGCTTGTTGGTGATCTCGATATCTGCGCCCATCTCGATAAGAGTGGTAATGAGGCCGATGCGGTGCTCGTTCAGCAGCACGCCTTCAACGGTCACATCAGAGCCAGGTGTGATAAGAGCGGCGACAATAGGGAACGCCGCAGAAGATGGATCCGCCGGAACGGTAATATCCTGTGCGTTCAACTTTGGCTGACCTTGCAAGGAGATCACGCGCTCACCTGCTTCGTTGATCTCGACCTTGAGGTCCGCGCCAAATCCAATCAGCATCTTTTCGGTGTGATCGCGGGTCGCTACCGGCTCGATAACTGTCGTAGTGCCCGGAGTGTTCAAGCCAGCCAGAAGCACAGCGCTTTTTACCTGCGCGGATGCCATTGGAACGCGGTAGGTGATCGGAAGCGGAGTTTCACAGCCACGAATAGAGGCTGGTAGTCGATCGCCGGTACGGGCGACAACCTGCACGCCCATTTCACGCAATGGGTTCAGTACACGGCCCATAGGGCGACGGGAGAGGGATGCATCGCCAACCATCGTCACGCTGATCGGGTGCGCCGCGAAAATGCCCATGCAAAGGCGGCAGCCGGTGCCAGCGTTGCCGAAATCAATCGGAGCTTCGGGTTCCAGCAGACTGCCCAGCCCAACGCCGTCTACAGTCCATGTTCCGTCCTCGTGTCGCATACAATGAGCACCAACTGCGTTCATTGCATTTGCAGTGCCGATGACATCCTCTGATTCGAGAAGGCCGGTAATTGTAGTGCGGCCAACCGCCAACGCACCAAACATAAGCGAGCGGTGGGATATGGATTTGTCACCGGGTACTTTTATCGTGCCATTAAGCGGATTTCCGCTATGAGAGGTCATAGGCTTCGGCGACGAACTATTGGACATGATCAATTCCGGGGTTGCGACTTCACAAAAAGTAGTTCCATCTATCACGGAACAATTGTGCCGTCACCCTTGTGGCATCTGGGTATATTGAGAATATTTCAGGTTCATATTGCCCCAGAGGTGTAACGTAGCGAATTAATCTTTGACAAAGCCGTCTGCATAACGCTATGGGGGCCGTCAAATCGAGATGTAAAGAAGGTGAGAACCGTGGCAAGACCAGAACTCGGCACCAAGCGCCTTTGCGCAGCATGTGGTGCAAAATTTTATGACCTCCTTCGTGATCCGATCACCTGCCCTAAGTGCGGCCAGATCTTCGAACTGGGTATTGCAGCGAAAACTGCAAAGGCTGCTAAGGTCGTTCAGGAAGAAGAAGAAGACGAACTTGAGTTGGATGGACCAGAGCTCGTATCCCTCGAGGATGCAGATGCTGAAGTGTCCGATGACGATGATGATATCGACGACATCGATGATGTAGATGTTGATGACGACAGCGACGACGACGACGTCTTCCTCGAAGATGATGACGACGAAGATAATGGCGTGTCCGGCATCCGCGTTTCTCGCGACGACGACGAGTCCTAATCATATTTCCACAGCTAAGTAAGGGGAGATCCTTACGCTTGCTGTGGGGGCTTGCTTATTGGTGGCGGCACGATTATGTTCCGCCCCCACAGAGCCTTGTCTGATCGAGGCTTTGGAAGAGAATGGGGCTATAGCTCAGTTGGGAGAGCGCGTGAATGGCATTCACGAGGTCAGCGGTTCGATCCCGCTTAGCTCCACCATCTTCTTCCAGT
Source organism: Pseudovibrio flavus (assembly GCF_009711345.1). Lineage (GTDB taxonomy): Bacteria > Pseudomonadota > Alphaproteobacteria > Rhizobiales > Stappiaceae > Pseudovibrio > Pseudovibrio flavus. The sequence goes on along the minus strand of NZ_SMMA01000062.1, from coordinate 145,515 downwards.
TAGTCACGCTCCCAAGCGTGCCACCTTTCTAACGAGGTGACCATTTTTGATGGGGCTATAGCTCAGTTGGGAGAGCGCGTGAATGGCATTCACGAGGTCAGCGGTTCGATCCCGCTTAGCTCCACCACTCCTCTTCAAAGTTTCAATAACATTTTCGCCTATCGTTCTCGCATGCTGACTTGCGTGGTTTGTTCTGCGTTTCCTTTTCGCAGTCAACGTCGTTCAACGTGCGCTTGAAAGCCGGACCGTAATGGAAAAGGCGAAGAATGCAGTTTTGCTTTGAAGGTACAACGCAGACAGGGCTGAAAGTTGCGCCGCAAGTTCTTAGCGGCGGCGAAGTTGTTGCGTTGACCGGCCCATCTGGCAGCGGAAAATCTCGTCTCTTGCGCGCGCTCGCGGAAATTGACGCGTCATCTATGGTGATGACGCTCGACGGTAAGGCGAACACTTCATTCCCCGCTCCTCAATGGCGTTCGATGGTTAGCTATGTTGGCCCAACGCCTTATTGGTGGGAGGATGAAACCCTTCAAAGTGTTCTGGCAACACCAGAAAGCCAAGCGCTAGGCACGACGCTCGGAATTCCTTGGAATCTGGCGACAGCAAACATCAGCTCCCTCTCTACAGGTGAGCAGCAGCGAGCCCATTTGGCTAGAGCTTTGACACAAGATCAGTCTCGGGTTCTGCTTCTGGATGAGCCAACCTCTGCCCTTGATGAAGACAATAAGCGGGTGGTCGAGGAATTGATCAAGCAACGGGCAGAACAAGGGCTTTCAGTCCTAGTAACCAGCCATGATGGCTCTCAAGTTGCGCGAATTGCAGGTCGGCACTTGGAAATCATCGGCAATGAGGTCGTGGAGCGCCGATGATCACCAATATCGATATTCACTCTCTTGCCATTGCTGCAGCGCTGTTGCTGATCAACATGGTGATCTCCCGCTACCTTAAATTGGGTATGGAGATGAAGCTGGGCGTGGCGGCGGTGCGTATGGTGCTGCAGCTAACGGCGGTAGGTTTTATTTTAGAGGCGGTCATCACCACTCAGAACGCAGCGCTCGCCTCTGTTGTCTTCGTGATTATGATGCTGTTTGCAGCGCGTGAAGTACGGGCGCGACTTGAAACGCGTATCCAAGGTATAGCTGGCTGGTTCGTGTGCGGTATCGGGCTTTCGATAGCATCCGTGGCCATGCTGTTGTTTTTGCTACGCGGGATTATTCAGCCGCAACCGTGGTGGAACATGCAGTATGCGGTGCCGCTCTTTGGTATGCTGCTGGGCAATTCCATGACCAGTACTGCTTTGATGATAAATAACCTGCTCGGAGCCCTATGGCGTGATCGGGGTGCTATCGAAAACACGCTTGCGCGAGGTGAGCCGATGAAAGGGGCTCTGCTTCGCCCGATCAAACATTCCATTACTGCGGGAACAATGCCGATCACTAACTCAATGGCAGCAACGGGTGTTGTGTTCCTGCCCGGTTTGATGGTCGGGCAGATTCTATCTGGGGTCTCGCCACTAATCGCAGTTAAGTATCAGATGCTTATCATGTTCGCGCTTACCAGCTGCGCCACACTGGCAGTCATAATCTGCGTGCTGCTGATCCCGATGATCCTGACAGATAAGCGCCAGCGGCTTCGCTTTGACCTGCTGGTGCATAAGGCTGATAGTTAGCCCGGGACTATCCTCGTCCGGCTCGCTTCAGGCGCTGTACTACACGGTCCAGCGCTTGCAAAAAATCTGAGCGATCCCGCGGAGAGAACGGCTTAGGACCACCTGTCAGCTCGCCAAATGAGCGAAGGTCTTCTTTGAGGTTACGGGTGGCTAGCGCCATGCCAATGGAGTTCTCATCGAACTCCTTGCCCTTCGGCGATAGAACCGCAGATCCGGCCTTAACACAGCGATCAGCAAGCGGAATATCTTGCGTAATAACCACCGCGTTCTCGTCAGCCCGCTCGGCAATCCAGTTGTCGGCTTCGTCCATGCCTTCGCTAACCACGACGAGCTGCACATCCATATCCCTCGGTACCCGAATGAAGCTATTTGCTACCACAAACACCTTAATGCGGTAACGGTCAGCAACGCGGTAGACCTCATCCTTAACTGGACAGGAATCTGCATCAACGTAGAAGGTAAGAGGAGTGGTCATAGGGTTCCGTTTATGGCTGGAATGTTCTCACTGCCAGTGTTTAGCGACCAATCATGTCAGGAGGCAAGCTCGTGGAAGGCAGCCAACGCTCTTTCCCGCGATGATTTTACATCTACGATTGGCTTTGGGTAGTTACCGCCAAGGTCCACGCCGGCTTCTTGAAGAACGAGAAGAGGGGCCTCCCAAGGAGCATGAAGGTATTTGGCGGGCATTCTCTCCAGCTCTGGAACGAACTTTCGGGTAAATTCTCCGTCCTTGTCGAATTTCTCGCCCTGCTTGACCGGATTGAAAACGCGGAAATAGGGCGCAGCGTCTGCCCCGCAACCTGCCACCCATTGCCAGCTAGCGCTGTTACTGGCTTGATCTGCATCGACCAAGGTGTCCCAGAACCAACGCTCTCCTTTACGCCAATCGATAAGCAGGTTCTTAACGAGGAACGAAGCGGCCACCATTCGCAGGCGGTTGTGCATGTAGCCCGTTTGCCAGAGCTGCCGCATCGCTGCATCTACAAGCGGGTAGCCGGTTTGGCCTCTACACCAGCGTTCGAAAGCAGCCTCGTCCTCACGCCATTCAAAACGGTCAAACTTCATCTGCAGGTTTTGAGTGGGTAGATGAGGGTTATGGAAGAGCAGGTAGTATGAGAACTCCCGCCAGCCCAATTCACTCAAAAAGTGGTCGCGGTTTTTGTCGTCAGGGGCAGCTTGGGCTGCATGCCATACCTGATTTGGCGAAATCTCTCCAAAGTGCAAGTGCGGTGACAGTCTAGAAACACTGCGCCTTGCTGGAAAGTCACGCCCGTTCTTGTAGTCGCTTAGGCTGTCCTCCAAAAAACTATGGAGGCGTTGCTGAGCTGCTGTCTCGCCGATTTGCCAGTGGGACAGCATCTGCCGAGCCCAAGGCAGCTTCGGCATTAACCTAAGATCATCGATGGGGGTGTGCTGCTCAGTTGGTGCGGCAATGGTTTCTGCCGACGGGGCTGGCAACGGCAGACTCGGTGCGGCAGAGTGTAGGCACCCTTTACGGTAAAAGGGCGTGAAGACTTTGTAGGGCGTCCCGTCATCCTTCAGCACCGTCCAAGGTTCCCAAAGCAACGACCCGTTGAAGCTTTCGGCGCTAACTCCGTTTTCGCTAAGGGCTGATTTGATTTCGGTGTCCCGCGCAATTCGCCAAGGTTCGTAGCAGCGGTTCCACTGCACTTTATTAGCGCCGTACTGCTGGGCGAGGGAAAGAAGAATAAGAAGAGGGTCGCCGCGCTCAATTATCAAGCGGCCGCCCAGAGCATCATTAAGCTGCTTGAGCGATTGATGCAGCCATGCTTTTGAAGCGCCCCCCATCTCATCCTGCGGATTGGTGACGTCCTCCAGAACATACACCGGAAGAACGCGCCCTTCTTGGGAGGCCTGATACAGCGAGGGGTTGTCACTGAGGCGAAGGTCCTGTCGAAACCAATGGATGGTAAGGCTGGGTTGCATGGCTTCTAGAATATCCTTTAGCCTGTCACGAATTCTTTAATCTCGCTTACGGTGAAAACGCTCAACTGGTTTGGGTGAGTGCCTGTTTGCTCCGATTATTGATTCTGTCCTCTTACCATGGGGTAGGGGATAGTGATTATTTCACAAAGCGCAAGAGGTGCGCTTTTTGGTGTTTGTGCGCTTCAAGCTATCCCTTTGATTTATATCAGTTTGGATAATTTTTTATACTTAACACTTTGATTGCATTGACATAAACTTTTACCCTATTAGGGTATTCACTTAAAGTTCAAAGAACTGTCATGTGCGCGTGATTTTTCTAGGGAATATCTCTTTGGGAGGACCGGTTCTACCGGTTGAGGTATTGCCGGGACTTTCTCGCAATTGGTCTGAATTTATTTTCTCCCGAACAGGAGACGTTAAAATATGAATTACCGTAGTGCTGCGCGCCTGCTCGCCTTTACTGCTATGACAACCGCATCCACCGCGTCCTTCGCTGCAACCGAGATCTCTTGGTGGCACGCAATGGGCGGTACTCTGGGAGAGGTCGTTAACGAGATCGCGGCTGGTTACAACGAAACCCAGAACGCATGTAACCTTACCCCTGTCTATAAAGGCACCTATGAGGAAACTCTGACCTCTGGTATCGCAGCGTTCCGCGCTGGTGAACAGCCAAACGTAATTCAGGTATTCGATGCTGGTGCTGCAACCATCATCGGCGCTAAGGGTGCTGTTGTTCCTGCACAGGACCTACTTGAAGACGCTGGTAAAGAGTTCAACATGGAAGACTACATCGCTGGTGTACGTTACTTCTATGCTGACACCGCTGGTAAGATGATCGGCATGCCGTTCAACTCCTCCACCCCGATCCTCTACTACAACGAAGAGGCTCTTGCGAAGGCTGGCGTTGAAGCACCAAAGACATGGGAAGACTTTGAAGTTATCGCTCCAAAGCTGAAAGAAGCAGGTTACGTACCGCTCTCCCAGTCTCACCTGCCATGGATCTTCACCGAGAACTTCATGTCTCGTCATAACCTGCAGTTCGCAACCAACAACAACGGTTACGAAGGCGCAAAGGGCACCGAGATCCTCGTAAACAACGAAGCGATCAAAGCACACTTTGCAAAGGTAAAAGAGTGGCTTGATGGCGGTCTGTTCGGCTACTATGGCACCGGCTGGGGTGACAACCAGACACCATTCCAGGAAGGCAAAGTCGCAATGTGGCTCGGTTCTTCCGGTTCCTTCGGTGGTCTGATGAAGTCTGCTGAGTTCAAGTTCTCCTCCACCTTCCTGCCTTACTGGAACTCTGTTGCTGAGCAGGGCTCCGGCACCTTCATCGGTGGCGCTGCGCTGTTCGCAATGGCTGGTAAGCCAAAAGCAGAAAACGACTGTGTGGCTGACTTCTACGGTTACCTGACTTCTGCTGAAGTTCAGTACGAGTGGCACCAGAAGACCGGTTATGTGCCGATCACTAACGCTGCTTACGAACTGGCTAAGAAAGACGGTCACTACGACCGCTTCCCAGCAGCTGAAACTGGCATCCAGCAGCTCAACCAGCCAGGCGGCGACTGGACCAAGGGTTACCGCATGGGCTTCTACGTTCAGATCCGTGACGTGATGAACCGTGAATACGGCCGCATCTTCTCCGGTGAAACAACCGTTGAAGACGCATTCAAAGCAATCGAAGAAGAAGGCAACAAGCTTCTCGGTCGCTTTGCAAAGACTGCAGGCTAACCTAACGCCTTGAAATCCTGAAAGAACCGGTGGTGTGTTTTATGCATGCCTCCGGTTCTCTGTCATGATGGCTCCGGTTTCTCACCTAAGGTCATCTATTCAGAAAAGGTCGCACAGACGACTGGGCTTAGCTGATGAAACGTGTTCAATATTCAAATCCTATTCTGCCATATGCGCTGCTGTTACCGCAGCTAGCTATTGTGGCCGTCTTCTTTCTCTGGCCAGCTGTTGAGGCGGTTCGCGCTTCCTTCTATCTGGAAGATCCGTTCGGTTTCGGATCGACCTTCGTGGGCCTAGAGAACTTCAAAGACACTTTAACCAACTCTCAATATGCCCGTACGGCGCGGTTCACTTTGATCTTCACTGTGCTCGTGGCATTCTTTTCCCTTTCAATCGCGCTTTTGCTTGCGGTGAAGGCGGATAAAGTTATTCGCGGCGCAGGTTCCTACCGCACGCTGTTGATGTGGGTCTACGCAATTGCTCCGCCGGTAGCAGGTCTTCTTGGCGTGATGCTCTTCGATCAACACATCGGTCCGCTGACTGAGCTAGCCCGTTCGTTGGGCTGGAATTTGCAGGTGGGCGTAACGCCTTTCGATACGGCTTTTGTGATGGTGATTACCGCAGTCTGGAAACAGATACCGGTGAACTTCATCTTCTTCCTCTCAGGCTTGCAGAGTGTGCCGAAGTCCGTTCAGGAGGCTGCTGCCATTGACTGTCGCTCTGGTACGCGTCGTTTCTGGACTGTTACTTTCCCGCTGCTGGCACCAACAGGCTTCTTCCTGCTGATCATCAACATCACCTACGCGCTGTTCGATACATTCGGTATCGTTGATCTCGTCGTGAAGGGTGAGCCGGGCAACAACCCGATTACGCTCGTTTACAAAGTGTTCGTTGATGGCTTCCGCGGTAACGACCTTGGTGGTTCGTCTGCTCAGTCTGTCATCCTCATGGTTCTCGTCTTCCTGCTAACTGTGTTCCAGTTCCGCATGATCGAGCGCCGGGTCCACTATAATTAAGGAGAAGACAGCATGAAAAAAGTTCAGCTACTCGACCACGCTGTCCTGATCCTCGGTGCTTTGTTCATGTTGGTGCCAGTTACTCTGGCCTTCATGACATCCACGCATGACGCAATGTCCGTTTACAAAGACGGCTTGCAAATGACTTGGGGCGGGCACTTCACTGACACCTATAAGACAGTCCTCACAGAGGCCAGCGGCTTCACCAAGAGCGTGACCGGCCTGACAATGCTGTACAACTCCATGATCCTCGGATTCGGCTTTGCAATCGGCAAGATCGTAATCTCGATGCTCGCGGCCTATGCAATTGTCTACTTCCGCTTCCGCTTTGGGGTGTTCTTCTTCTGGGTGATCTTCACCACCTTGCTGCTGCCTTTGGAAGTGCGCATCCTGCCATCCTACGAAATTGTTCAGGGTCTAGGCATGATGAACTCCTACAGCGGCCTCATCATCCCGTTGATCGCATCTGCAACCGGTACATTCTACTTCCGTCAGTTCTTCAAATCCGTTCCGGATGAACTGGTAGAAGCAGCCCGTATTGACGGTGCAGGTCCGGTGAAGTTCTTCATCGACATTCTGGTCCCGCTTTCCAAGACCATGATCGCTGCGATCTTCATCATTATGTTTGTTTATGGTTGGAACCAGTATCTATGGCCAACACTCATCACAACCGATGAAACCTTCTTCACGCTGGTACGCGGCATGAAGCAGATTCTTGCGGTGTGGGTTGGTGCCCAAATTCCGGAAACCAATCAGGCGATGGCACTTGCAGTGCTGGCAATGCTGCCACCTGTCGTCATTGTTGTGATCTTCCAATCCTGGTTCGTGAAGGGCCTCGTCGAGAGCGAGAAATGAGTTAAAAATGGCAAGTATTACTCTCAACACTGTCCGTAAGATTTACGCTGGGAATGTCGAAGCTGTTAAAGGCATTTCCATCGATATCGAAGATGGCGAGTTCATCGTTCTCGTCGGTCCGTCCGGCTGCGGTAAATCCACTTTGCTGCGCATGGTGGCGGGCCTTGAAGACATCAGCTCTGGTGAAATCCTGATTGGTGACCGCTTGGTCAACAAGGTCGAGCCCGCTGATCGCGATATCGCAATGGTGTTCCAGAACTATGCGCTCTATCCGCATATGTCTGTCTACAACAACCTTGCTTATGGTTTGAAGAACCGCGGCATCGCGAAAAGCGAGATCGATCAGCGCGTTCGCAAGGCTGCAGAGATCCTCGAAATCGGTGAGTACCTCGACCGTAAACCGCGCCAGCTCTCTGGTGGTCAGCGCCAGCGTGTTGCGATGGGCCGAGCGATTGTTCGTGAACCGTCTGCGTTCTTGTTCGATGAGCCTCTGTCCAACCTTGATGCCAAGCTGCGCGTACAGATGCGCATGGAAATCAAAAAGCTCCAGCGCGATTTGAAGACCACAAGCATCTATGTGACCCACGATCAGCTGGAAGCGATGACACTGGCAGATCGCCTCGTCGTGCTTAACAAAGGTCAGGTAGAGCAGATTGGCTCTCCTATGGAGGTCTACGAAAAGCCGGCATCTACGTTCGTTGCTAGCTTCATCGGTTCTCCGGCTATGAACTTGATCCCGATGAAGAAGACAGCACTGGGCTGGGAGCCTGAGCAGGGCGACGGTGTAAACTTTGACATCCGCAGTGATGCATCCGAGTTCATCGTTGGTCTTCGTCCTGAGGATCTGGAGATTCTTGGCGACGGCGCGCCACTTGGTGCCGGTCTTGCTGCCAAGGTTGTTGTAACCGGCGTAGAGCCTGTTGGAGCGGAAAGCTACATCCACGGTACCTTGGGTGAAGGCGGGCAGGAAGTTATCCTGCGTGCAGCCGGAAAGCAGCACTACGATATTGGTCAGGTTCTTTCCATTGCAGCAAAGCAGGAAAAGATCCACCTCTTCAACAGACAGACCGGCAAGCGGGAAGAAGAGATTTCCGCACTTCAGCCAGCTTAAATACAAAAGGGGCGGTCAAAGGGCCGCCCCTTTACTTTTTGAGGTAAAGGTGTGCCCTGCGCCTACATTCGCGGCGCGAATGGCCAAAAGGATGTATTGGCCGCAACTTGAAACATCTTCTTTGAATCGCCATATTCCTCGTGTTAAGGCAGGCAAGAGCCTGCGTTCCAGATGCCTTATGAAGGGTCTGGTCCAAGGTCGCTTAAGAAAGGACTTTGACAATGACGCGTGTATCGGCCTTTTCCAGCCCGTTTATGCTGGGATTTGATGATATTGAAAGAGTTTTGGATCGCGTGAGCAAAGCTGCCAACGACGGCTATCCGCCGTACAACATCGAGCGCATCCGCGATCATAACGAGTACGGAGATACCATCCGTATCACCCTTGCTGTTGCAGGGTTTACCCGTGACCAGCTGGACGTTTCCGTGGAAGAGAGCCAACTCGTTATCCGTGGTCGCCAGCAAGATGACAAATCCCGAGAATACCTGCATAGGGGCATTGCTGCCCGTCAGTTCCAGCGCGCATTTGTGCTGGCTGAAGGTATTGAGATTTTGGGCGCGGACTTGAAAGACGGTCTTCTATCCATTGACCTTGCTCGTCCTGAGCCAGAGCGCATTGTGCGCCGTATAGAGATTACTTCCCGGGACTAATCCTAGCCCCTCGAATTGAGTAGTTAGTACACGAGGAGCCGGTTATGAGCGATAACAGGTTCGTGCATGAGCACGTCACCCCTAAAGAGAATTTTGAAACTATGGGCGTCGGCCACGTCGCCTATGTGCGCCGTATTTCCCGCAGCGATCTGCGCGTCCTGTTTCCAGATGCAGATTTGCAGGATGCCGATTTGCCAGAATGGGCGCTTCTATCAGCTGATGGCGTTCCGATCATTCTAACTGATACGCGAGCAGCAGCAGTGGCAAGCGCAATTGCCAATGAGCTAAAGCCGGTAAGCGTCCACTAAAGCGCGCTGAATAACAGTAAATGCTGAACCAACGAAAAAAGCCTCCATTGGGAACAATGGGGGCTTTTTTGTAATTCTCTTGAAACGAGCTGCTTAGGCCGCAGTTGGTGAGGCCTGAGGCTGCGTTAGGATAGAATAGATCGCAGCGGCGTCTTTGGTTGCGCGCAACTTGGATGCGACTTCGCTATCGCGGAGCAAACGGGCAACGCGAGCAAGCGCCTTCAAGTGGTCTGCACCCGCTCCCTCAGGGGCGAGCAGCAGGAAAATAAGGTCAACCGGCTGGTCATCCAGACTGTCAAACTCGATTGGCTTGTCCAGACGTGCAAAAACGCCATAAAGCCCTTCAAGCGACAACATCTTGCCGTGCGGAATTGCGATGCCATTGCCTACACCAGTAGAGCCTAGCTGCTCACGCTGAAGGAGGGTGTCGAAGATATCGCGTTCGTTTTGCCCGCAGATGGTTGCCGCCCTGGCTGCCAACTCCTGAAGGGCTTGCTTTTTACTGCTCGCCTTCAAATTCGGGAGGATGGCCTCCGGGCTCAAAAGATCGATTAGTTCCATTCCTAATCCGTACTTTCCTAAAGGCACAAAGCCGGTTTCCCGGCTTTGCACACTCCTAAGCTACTGCAGCACGATAGCTTATTAGCTTGGCTTGCCTGCCTCGGCCAATACTGGATCGATCCACCCAATATTACCGTCCTGGCGGCGGAACACGACATTCATGCCCCCGTTGCCCGCATTGCGGAACATAATGACTGGAGCCTCGCTCAAGTCCAGTTCCATCACAGCCATGCCTACGGTCATGGTTTTAACCTTGGCCAAAGTTTCAGCGACAACAATCGGGTTGTAGTCTGCTGGTACTTCATCTTCGGACTCAGGGTCAGCCAGAACGTAAGAGGTTGCTTCTAGCGCATCTCGTGCTGTTGTACCGTTGTTATGTGCCTTTAGCTTTCTATTGTATCGACGAAGGCGCTTTTCAATGCGCTCAATCGCGATGTCGAAACTCTGTCGTGGGTCTTGACTATCTCCGGAAGCCTGTAAAACAACGCCTGTACTCAAATTGAGTGTACATTCTGCCCGGAAGCCCGACCCCTCTCTGGAGAGTGTCGCATGACCTGTGTAGGCACCGGCGTAATATTTTTCCAGCGCTTCTGCCATCCGGTCCTCGACGTGGCTACGGGTTGCATCACCAATGTCCACGTTTCTTCCCGAAATTCGCAATGTCATGGGAACCTCATTATTTTTGTTTCAACTATGCCTAGAGCGAGACCCCATCTGAGCGATGGAACGCCCTTCAGCAACTACAGAATGGACCACATACGGACAAAGCGCCACTGTTTTCGTGATTATTCCGTCCCTGTTGAAACGCGACGGTAAATAGTCAGAGAGCTTTGAAAAGTCAATTGCTCTCAAATATTAGTAGTTAGTTCTGTGATATATGATTGTGATAACAGCAGGTTAAGCCATTTGCTGTTTGTCTCTGCGGCGCTGAACTGAAGATGGAATCCGCATAGATTCCCGATATTTAGCCACAGTTCGACGGGCAATATCCACACCATCTGCCTTGAGAATTTTGACAATCGTGTCATCCGAGAGGACAGATTTTGCAGTTTCCGCGTCGATAAGTTGTTTAATTTTATAGCGAACTGCCTCTGCAGAGTGGGCGTCGCCCCCCTCGGTTGCCGCGATGGCGGAGGAGAAGAAATACTTCAATTCGAAGATGCCGCGAGTCGTCGAGATGTACTTGTTCGAGGTCACACGGCTCACTGTCGACTCATGCATGCCAATGGCATCGGCAATGGACTTGAGATTCAGTGGTTTGAGGTGCTGCACACCATAGGTCAGGAAGCGGTCCTGCTGGCGAACGATCTCGCTGGATACCTTGAGGATCGTCTTTGCACGCTGGTCCAGGCTCTTGGCTAGCCAGTTAGCTGTCTGCAAGCAGTCGGTGAAATAGTCCAAATCACCTTCGCTGCGACTGTCCTTTGAAATTTCGGAGTAGTAGGTCTGATTCACCAGCACTCGGGGCAGCGTTTCTGGATTTAGCTCAACGCTCCAGCCACCGTTGCTCGTTGGTTTTACGATTGCATCTGGCACTACAGGCTGAACAATTTCGCTGCCAAACGCGGCGCCGGGCTTTGGATCAAGCATTTTGATCTCGCCCACCATGTCGCGCAGATCTTCATCATCTACACCGCAAAGGCGCTTGAGCTGTACGAAGTCTCTTTTGGCAAGCAGCTCGATGTTATCAATCAGCGCGGCCATAGCAGGGTCAAAGCGGTTCTTATCCTTCAGCTGAATGATAAGACATTCCTGCAAGTTACGGGCAAAGATGCCGGCTGGCTCCAAGCCTTGCAGTGAGGCAATGACGTCTTCAAGCTTCTCTCGCGAGATGCCAAGCTGCTCGCTGATTTCATCTTCATCAATACGAAGATAACCGGCTTCATCCAGACAATCGATCAGGAAGCGGGCTACAAGCCGTTCAGATGGTTCGGTGATTGCAAGTGTAACCTGCTCCCACAGGTGGTCAGCCAGAGAGACCTGAGAGGCGACAAATGCTTCCAAGTTGTAGTCGCCTGATGGGGCCGTGTTGCCCATGCTCGGCGTCTGCCAGTTGTCAGCTTTGCTTTGTGTTGGGTCTACGACCCGCTGCTCACCATTATCATCGGGAAATACATTGGAAAGATCAGCATCCATGCGCGTGGAAATCGCGGAAGGGTCTGTCTCCAACTGGCTTTCCATCCAGTTGGCGTCCTGTGCTTCTTCCCGCGCAGTAGCGGGTTCATTACTCTGCTGGTCACCATCTACCGGTAGGCCGTTGTCGTCACCGTCAAGCTTTTCAAGAAACGGGTTGCTCTCGATTTCCTGATCTACATAGGAAACAAGGTCAAGACTAGAGAGCTGCAACAGTTTGATGGCCTGCATCAACTGAGGCGTCATCACCAGTTGCTGGCTTTGTCTGATCTCTAGTTTTGGCGAAAGAGCCATGGGTTCTTGTATTCCTTGCGGTGTGCGCACCTATTTGGCACAGATTATGCTTTGCATACTAGCCCACAAAGGAAATTAAAGCGTAAACTGCTCACCAAGATAAAGACGGCGCACGTCCGGATTGGCAACAATGCTGTGCGGCGTACCTTCTGTCAGAACTTCGCCAGCTGCAATAATATAAGCCCTATCAATTAGTCCTAGTGTTTCGCGAACGTTGTGGTCGGTGATTAGAACGCCAATGCCGCGCTGCGTAAGGTGACGAACAAGTTGCTGAATGTCGCCCACAGCAATGGGGTCGATACCGGCGAACGGTTCGTCGAGCAGCATGAAGGACGGACGGGAGGCGAGGGCGCGTGCAATTTCCACGCGGCGGCGTTCACCGCCCGATAGCGCAATACTTGGCGATTTGCGCAGGTGCGTAACGCGAAACTCCTCGAGCAGCGAGTCGAGTTCTTCTTCACGCTTCTTTTTGTTCGGCTCAACAACTTCCAGAACGGCGCGAATGTTATCTTCCACATTGAGGCCGCGGAAAATGGATGCTTCCTGAGGTAGATAACCGATGCCAAGGCGGGCACGGCGATACATTGGAAGCTGTGTGATATCAAAACCGTCAAGGCGGATCGCGCCATGGTCAGGGCGGATCAGACCGGTAATCATGTAAAAGCAGGTTGTTTTACCCGCACCGTTCGGGCCAAGCAGGCCCACGGCCTCGCCGCGCTGTACGTTGACGCTAACGTGTTTAACGACCTGACGGCGGCCATAGCTTTTGCCAATGCCCTCTACTTCGAGAGTTGCATTACCCGGGATGGTCTGCCCGTCTTCAGTCTGTGCGTTTCCTGCGGAACCTTTTCCGCCAAATCCTAGGGTCAACGTTGATGCCTTGACGTATGAGTTGTTTGTTTTGTTCTTAGCGTTTTTCGAGGCTTTTTGGCTGCAATAGCAACTTAACGCGGCCCTTGCCTGGGGCGTCTAGGTCAACCTTACCAGTCTTCAGGTTAACAATAAGCTTGCTGCCAACAACGACGTTCGGTCCTTGAGAAAGCACAACTTCCTTACCGGTCATTACCATCAGCTCTTTGTCCATGTCGAAACTGGCTTCGTCGCCGGTCGCAACCTGATCCTTGGAAGAGATGTAGACGTTTCCATAGGCTTCGATGCGAGAAATGGTCTGCTGAACGGCGTTCTGCTCACCTTGATCTGCCATGGAGCCGGAGTAGAAGACAACAAGCTTGTTTGTCTTCAGCTTTGACTCGCCTTGGGTGACAATAACGTTGCCGCTGAAGGTGGCGCTTTTGCTTTGGTCCTGAACCTGTAGGTTGGTCGCTTCAATTTCGATCGGTTCTTTGGAGTCAGAGCCAAAACCTGCAAATGCGTCAGAAAAAGTCTGCGCATAGGCACCGATGCTCGTGCTCAGAGTAAGGGCAAGGGCGGCACATAGTACACGGGCGCCAAAGGTCATTGGTTATTCTCCAAGGCTGCAGGATGTAATGTCATTTTCACACCCTCGCTAAAAGTCAAAATTCCGTCTGTCTGGTTAAAGTCCATGGAACCGGCATCAATAGAGCCGCCATCAGCCTGCACGGCTACGGCGTCGCTCGTTTTTATCTTTCCCGATTTCATGTCGATATCCAAGTAATCAAATTCGGCTGTATAGCCTTTGCTGTAGTCAACTTTGATGCCGCCTCTCAGCATTAGCGTTTCAGCTCCCGTATCATACGTTCCGGTTGCAGCAGTAATGTTTGCCTTATCTTGTGCAGAAAGGGCAACCTCTGCGCGGATGTTATCAAGATCGATGATACGTGGGTCGGTAATTCTCTGGATCGCCTGATCTGCGCTCACGGAATAGGAGCGGTCGCCATCTTTGCCGGAAAGGTGCGGATTTTCCATAACCAGACCGTCGGCGGAAAGACGAATGTCGCCAATACCGATGCCGGATAGAATATTCTGCAAAATCACCATGCCAACAACACCGGCGGCAATGAGAATACCGCTAGCAGGCAAAACGAAACGCAGCACTTTTACAAGGCGCGTGTGCCGACGGGCCGCCTTGCGGGCAGCTTCCTGTCGTCTTTCGTCTTCCTCGGTCCAAGCAGAAGACCCCGGTGGCTGATGCATACTCCGCATCCAAAATTCCTTAAGAGTTCTTATGGAGACAGGCGCGGCCAAAATTATAGGCCATTGTCTCTGTCTGGCGACACCAGTGCTTATTCGGGCACTTTGTTATCGCTCCGACATCTGTTTTACCTGATATTCGGTATTGTGTCAGGCAAACAAGAGCTTGCCGTGGCAAACACTAAAAAACCGCTTAAATTGTCGGGAAAAAAGAAGATATTCAGGTGAAACGAGAGCCAACATCTATCCGGCTCTCGCTCCAGCATTCAATTCGCTTAAGAGTGCGCGAAGATGTCGGTTTCCGGCCAGCCTGCAAGGTCGAGCTTTGCGCGGGTCGGAAGAAAATCAAAACAAGCCTGAGCCATCTCGGTGCGCTCTTCACGTGCCAGCATAAACTCAAGTTTTTCTTTGAGCTCATGAAGGTGGAGAACGTCAGATGCTGCGTATGCAAGCTGAGCATCGGAGAGGGTTTCTGCTGCCCAATCAGAGCTTTGCTGCTGTTTGGACATGTCAACGCCGATGAGTTCGCGTGACAGATCCTTAAGGCCGTGACGGTCTGTGTAGGTGCGCACCAGCTTGGATGCGATCTTGGTGCACCACACAGGATTCACGTCGATATCGAGATAGCGGGAGAGAATAGCCACATCAAAGCGAGCGAAATGGAAAATTTTCGGCTTTGTTTCGTCTGTGAAAAGGGCTTTGAGGTTTGGTGCTTCGGTTTGACCTTTGGAAATCTGCACAACATCCGCAGTTCCATCACCTGGAGAAAGCTGGACAACGCATAGGCGATCCCGATGCGGGTTCAAGCCAAGTGTTTCTGTGTCCACGGCAACTGCCTTGGCATTCTTGTAGTTGGAAAGGTCAGGAAGGTCGTTGTGGTGAAATCTGATAGTCATTTCCGCTTCTCAAGGGTTAAGGCAAAATAGGTAGAAAGCTACCGTGCTGCCTGTGATACCTATGAAAGACCACAATGCCTAATAGAAATTTTAAGTTTTCGTGAGAAAAGTGATGGTGCCCAGGAGAGGACTCGAACCTCCACGCCCTTGCGAGCACTAGCACCTGAAGCTAGCGCGTCTACCAATTCCGCCACCTGGGCACTTCCGCGTTTGGGCTGTTTGGTAACCAGCCCTGCGTCTGTGAGGAGGGTGTTTAAGGTCGGGAGGGGGTAATGTCAATCGCGTTTTTGAAAAGAATTTATCTTTTCCCACAATCGGCCTTCACTTGATCAGAATAAGGGGATAATAGTCCTGTATACTACGTAAGGTGCTGCGATAACTTGCAACTATAAAGCGGGATTTGTGGAAAAATGGCTCGAGCGATCAATGATAAAATCGTAACAATTTTGGGCGGATCAGGGTTTGTTGGTAGGCATTTAGTGCGCGCCCTTGCGCTTAGAGGGTACAGAATTCGTGCAGCTGTTCGCAGACCCGACCTTGCAGAACATCTTCAACCTCTTGGTGTCGTTGGGCAAATCATGCCAGTGCAAGCGAATTTGCGCTACAAGGCCTCTGTTGCCCGCGCAATTGAAGGTTCTGACGCTGTAATAAATCTGGTTGGTATTCTTCACGAAAGCGGCAAGCAGACTTTTGAAGCGGTCCATGTAGAAGGCGCAAAGCTGATTGCGGAAACCGCAGCCGAGCTGGGCGTTACCAATTACGTTCACCTTTCCGCAATTGGCGCGGACGTGAACAGCCCGTCCATCTATGCCCAAACCAAAGCTAAAGGCGAAAATGCTGTATTCGAGGCTCTGCCAGATGCAGTTGTAATTCGGCCCTCCATTATCTTCGGACCGGAAGACGATTTCTTTAACCGCTTTGGCGCGATGGCGCAGGTTTCCCCCGCACTTCCGTTGATCGGCGGCGGGCATACCCGTTTCCAACCAGTGTTCGTTGGCGATGTTGCAGAGGCAATCGCCCGCTCTATTGAAGGGAAAACACAACCGGGCCGGATTTATGAGCTTGGCGGCCCTGATATCGTTACCTTTAGAGAGTGTCTGGAAAAGCTGCTCCACAATATCCGCCGTCGCAGAATGCTGGTGAACCTGCCGTTCTCTATTGCGCGAATGAACGCAAGCATCCTGCAACTTCTCCCTAACCCGCTGCTGACAGTGGATCAGGTCGAACTTCTAAAGCGCGATAATGTAGTGAGTGAGTTTGCGCGGGAAGAAGGTTCTACCTTCGATGCGATGGGAATTGATCCGGCGAGTATGGACGCGATCTTACCGACTTATCTCGATAAGTTTTTGCCTCATGGGCAATACGATGCTCGTAAGACCGAAGCTGTTTAAAAAAAAAGAAAAGGGCCGCGAGGCCCTTTTTTGTACCTAGTGGAAGCGCTGCCGCTTAGCCTGCCATTACAATCAAACCAATAAGGCCAGCGGTGCCAACCACAATGCGCCACCAGCCAAACAGCGCAAAACCGTGCTTGCTGACAAAGTTCAGGAATGATTTCACCACAAAATAACCGGCAATGAACGAGGCAACGAAACCGATTGCAATAAGAACGAGGTTTTCGTGGGTCATTACATCAAGGTTTTTGTAAAGGTCATAGGCGAACGCGCCTGCCATGGTCGGCATAGCAAGAAAGAATGAAAACTCGGCAGCAGAGCGTTTGTCAGCACCCATCAGCAGCGAACCAACAATCGTCGCCCCACTGCGGGAAACGCCCGGGATCATAGCAACGCACTGCGCAAAGCCGATCATCAAACACATGGTCCAAGGGTACTGCGAGATATCATCGTATTTTTGCGTCAAAGGCATGCGATCAACCAGCAGCATAATAATGCCGCCAAAGATAAGGGTAACGCAGATAAGAACCGGCGTCTCAAACAGCACGGTCTTAATGAAGCTGTGTGCCATAACGCCAATGAACGCGGCCGGCAGGAAAGCCAGAAGAATACCGATAACGAGGTGGCGCGATTGCGGATTGGTAGGCAAAGACTTTGCAATATCCAGCAGTCGGTGAAAATAGACAGTCAGGATCGCCAAAATAGCGCCCAACTGGATAAGTACTTCAAACGTCCGTCCTTCGTTTTCAAAACCAATGAAATGTCCGATTAGAAGAAGGTGGCCCGTAGACGATACCGGTAAGAACTCGGTAAGGCCCTCGACAAGCCCTAGAATGAGGGCGCCGATAATGGTTTCTGTGTTCATGCTCGTTATCTGTTCTCGTATCTCTTCGGTCAGGCAGCGGATTGTCCCCGCTTTTTTCTGCACTATTTTCGGGATTGACGATTTAGAAGGAAATTATCACTAAGGCACAACCGTTTGGTTACCAGATTGACTTTAAAAATAAACAATGCTGACACTGTATCATCACCCTTTTTCACCATCCTCCCGATTTATCCGTTTGGCTCTAGGTGAATATAAAGTCGAATTTGAGAGCGTCCTCGAATACCCGTGGGTGCGCCGTCCGGAATTTTTGATGAAAAATCCGGCGGGCACAGTGCCAGTTATCGAAGAACAACATGGCATCCCCATCTGCGGACCGATGGTAATCATGGAGTATCTCGACGAAACCCGAGGCTATGCCTTGGGTGACAAGCGATTGCTTCCAGACCATGCGGAATCACGAGCCGAGGTTCGTCGCTTAACAGACTGGTTCATTCACAAGTTCGATCAGGAAGTGATCGGGCATATTGTTCGTGAAAAAATCTACAAGCAGGAAATGTCCTTTAAGCGTGGGGGGGGGCCAGCCTAACTCCGATGCTCTGCGAGTAGCGCGTATCAATATGGTCAATCACCTGCGTTACATCGGTTATCTCGCCGCCTCTCGTAAATGGTTGGCAGGAGACAAACTGAGTTTTG
This sequence comes from Pseudovibrio flavus, assembly GCF_009711345.1. Lineage (GTDB taxonomy): Bacteria > Pseudomonadota > Alphaproteobacteria > Rhizobiales > Stappiaceae > Pseudovibrio > Pseudovibrio flavus. The sequence goes on along the minus strand of NZ_SMMA01000062.1, from coordinate 127,325 downwards.
CTGACCTCGCAGCCGCTGCAATGCTTTCTTGTGCCGATTATCTGGGCGAAGTACCATGGTCTGAGGACGAGAACGTAAAAAGCTGGTATGCGCGAGTAAAATCCCGACCAAGCTTTAGACCGCTTCTCTCGGAAAAAATGCTAGGTATGCCGCCTTCGGCAACCTACGCTGATTTGGACTTTTGAGCCTGACTTCCAACGTGCTTACACAAAAACAGGCTTTGCGCTTGAAAAGCGATCTCGTGCAACGCGCAAAGGCTATTGGCTTTGATGATGTTCGTATAACCGGTGCCGATGCAATTCCGCAGGCACCGGAACGGCTTCGTGCATTCGTAGACGCGGGCTATCACGCTTCCATGAGCTGGATGCCAGAGACGATGGATCGGCGCGGCGACCCGAAAGCGCTCTGGCCGGAGGTGAACTCCGTTATCATGTTGGCGATGAACTACGGGCCGGAAGAAAACCCGCTTGAACTTCGTAGCCACAAGGAAAAAGGTGCTGTTTCCGTCTACGCACGAAACAGAGACTACCACGACATCATCAAGGGCAAGCTCAAGGAGCTTGCAAGCCTTGTCGTTTCCAAAGGTGGCGGGGATGTTAAGGTCTTCGTTGATACCGCGCCGGTGATGGAAAAGCCGCTGGCCTATGCCGCCGGTCTAGGCTGGCAGGGTAAGCACACAAATCTCGTTTCCAGAGAGCTTGGCTCTTGGTTTTTCTTAGGCTCTATCTTCACCACGCTGGACTTGCCGAAGGATGAACCCGAGGTTGATCACTGCGGGCGCTGCCGGCGTTGTTTAGATGCTTGCCCAACCAATGCTTTTCCTGAGCCCTACAAGATAGATGCGCGCCGCTGCATTTCCTATCTAACTATTGAGCACCATGGCTCTATCCCGCTGGAATTCAGAGAGCCAATGGGCAACCGCATTTATGGCTGTGATGACTGTCTTGGTGTGTGCCCTTGGAACAAGTTTGCGCAAGCAGCAAGTGAGGCCAAACTACAGGCCCGTGAAGACTTGAAAGAACCAGAACTGGCCTTTCTTCTCCAGCTGGATGATGCAGCCTTCCGCCAGTTCTTCTCCGGCTCCCCGATCAAACGCATTGGGCGTAACCGGTTTATTCGAAACTGTTTGATTGCTGCGGGCAATTCAGGTGAGGCGAATTTGCTTCCGATCGTCGAGCAGCATCTGTCAGATGATGCTTCCGTGGTGCGCTCAATGGCCGTTTGGGCCTATGAGAAGCTCGCAACAGCCGCGATGTTTGCCTCAGTGAGGGAGCAACTTCTCCCTCAGGAGAGCGAGGAAGAAGTTCGGGAAGAATGGTTACGAACCGAAGTCAATCCGCAGTAAAAGTAGAAAACGCCTCAACGACCTGACGATAGACATCGCGCTTAAACGGCACGATCAGGCTTGGCAAGTTGGCAGCTTTTTCCCAGCGCCACTCGGAAAATTCCTGCATATGCCCATGAGGCGGGGTGAGAATGTTGATCTCGCTGTCATCGCCTTCAAAGCGGAAAGCGAACCACTTCTGAGTCTGGCCTTTGAACTTGTTGCCACGCTTGGAGTTGAACAGAACTTCCGGTGGGAAGTCGTAGTTGAACCATTCCGGTGCCTCTGCAATCAGCGAGGCGGAGGTTACGGATGTTTCCTCAAACAGCTCCCGTTTAGCAGCTTCCAAAGGGTTTTCGCCCTCATCCAGTCCGCCTTGCGGCATTTGCCAAGCGAACTCATCCGGCACGGGTGTTTTGTCGCCAAAGCGTTTGCCAGTCCAAACCAAACCATCACGGTTGATGAGCATAATCCCTACGCATGGGCGGTAGGGAAGGGCAGCGTCCTGAGTCACTTTTGATCCTTTAAGTCACGCTATTCGCGGTTCTAGCCATTCGTACTGGCAAGGGCTCCGGAAATCGGGACCAGCACGATGCCGCGTTCTTCCAGACGTTTAGACCAGCTTGCAAGTTCGCGCAATGTCACCGGAAACGCTGTCGCAGTTCCTACAGCAATACCGCGTGAACGCGCTAGAGACTCAAGCTGTAGCAGCTGAGCGCCAATGTCTTCTTCTGTTAGCGTGGCATCAATAACGAGATCCGCCTTCGTGAACGGCACTTTCAACGATTGCGCCAAAAGGGCAGTTTTGCTGAGCGGAGACGTTCCATCATCAAGATACATGAGCCCGCGATCACGCACACTGGTAAGCAAAGGCTCAACATTAGCTTCGTCTGACGTGAAGCGTTCACCCATGAGGTTTACAACGCCCACGTAGTTGGATGCCTGCGAAAGCGTCCATAACAATCGGTCGGTGTTTTCTGCTTCAGATAAACGCGCCATCAGGCTTTGTGGACCAGCATCATTATCTGGAAAACCGAAAGGTTCCATTGGCACCTGAAGAAGCAACTCATGCCCTTTGATGCGTGCCTGCTGTGCCCAATCGCGAGCGCTTTCTGAGTACGGGGACAGGGCGAAGGTGAACTCCGATGGCAATTCGGAAAGCGCCTTGCTGCTCATCTCCGAGACAAGGCCATAGCCATTAATCACCACTGCGATACGCACTTGCGATAGCTGCTCAGATGACATCGGAGAAGAATAGGCATCAAGCGGGCGAAGGCCATTTGGAGCGATTGTCGGGGCTTGACCATATCGAGTACCCTCAAGAAGAGCCTTCAACGGCTCTCCAGGGTTCATAACATCGGAATTATCTCCGCTGCGCAGAGTTTGCGCGGGCGGCTCGATGCTTTGTATCGCAATGGCTTTAAAGTCTGGTCCAGTGGTTACCGTCGCTGCTGCCTCTGAATTGCCAGAAGGTAGGTTGATGCCAATATCTTTCTGAGCGATGCCTTCAACGCCGCTTGCAAGTTCAATAGAGGCAGTTGGTTCACCGCCCAGTGGGTTCTCCACCACGCCGACCCAAATCAGTCCAGTTGTTGCAACAAGCGTAATAATTGCTGCTCCGATCAGCCCCATTGGCAAGTGCCGGATGCGGCGCTTGTTAGAGCCAAGCGGTGCGGTAAGATCGTCTCCCCTCATAGATCCCCCAAAACAGCAAAAGGCGAGGTGCTTGATAAGAAGGCTCGGGGCCTTTCAGCAGCAACTCGCAAATCAAAAACAAATAGTGCGCCTGAGTGTAGCCCAAATCCTGCGCATTTAGTCAAAAAGAACCCGCGCTGTCTGTTAGGTCAGCGCGGGTTCAATATTCTTAGTTCGAGGTGCTTACCTGAGTGTCCGTATGTGGAGGAAACGCCTCATCGGTTTTGTTTCCACGCAGCAGGTCCAGCGCCATGTTTAGCTGGGTGTCCTTGGTCTTGTCCTTAGGGACATAGGCCTGAGAACCAGACTTTTCTTCGCCTTCTTCTGCAGACAGGTGACCACGCAGACCAGCTTCGCCCTTGGTTTCCACACGGCCTTTCAGCTCTTCAGGAAGCTCCTGCAGGGTGATGATATCTGGAACGATACCCTTTGCCTGAATGGAGTTACCAGAAGGGGTGTAGTAACGAGCGGTAGTCAGGCGGATCGCGCCGTTTGCACCAAGTGGAATGATGGTCTGAACAGAACCCTTACCGAAGGAGCGGGTGCCCAGAATGGTTGCGCGTCGATGATCTTGCAAAGCACCGGCAACAATTTCAGAAGCAGAAGCAGAACCGCCATTCACCAGAATGATAACCGGTAGACCGTCTACCAGATCGCCCTGACGTGCACTGTAGCGCTGGGTCTCATCCGCGTTACGGCCACGGGTGGAAACGATCTCGCCGCGATGCAAGAAGGCATCGGAAACAGCAATTGCCTGATCGAGCAGACCGCCCGGGTTGTTGCGCAGGTCAATGACGAAGCCTTTTAGCTTGTCCTTGCCAATTTCCTCGGTCAGCTCTGTAACGCCGCGCTCAAGGCCCTCAAAGGTCTGCTCGTTGAACTGGTTGATGCGGATATATCCAACATCATCCTCGGAGTTAAAGCGGACAGAACGAATGCGGATCACATCGCGGGTGATGGTGATATCAATCGGAGCGTCAGCGCCTTCGCGAAGAACGGTAATGGTGATGTCGGTGTTGATCGGCCCGCGCATCTTCTCAACCGCTTCATCCAGCTTAAGGCCCATAACGGCCTCGCCATCCAGATGGGTAATCAAGTCACCAGCCTGAACGCCCGCATTGAATGCAGGGGTTTCATCGATCGGAGTGACAACCTTCACAAGGCCGTCTTCCATGGTCACTTCAATGCCCAAGCCGCCGAATTCACCACGGGTCTGCACCTGCATATCGCGGAAGCTTTTTGGAGAAAGATAGCTGGAATGCGGATCAAGATCAGTGAGCATGCCGTTGATGGCTGCTTCAATCAGTTCTGCATCTTGCGGCGCTTCAACATAATCGGAGCGCACGCGTTCGAAAACGTCACCGAAAAGGTTTAGCTGATTGTAGGTGTCCGAAGAGGCAGCATGAGCTGCTTCCGAAAACCGGAAGGGAGCTTGGCTGTAAGTTATGACCGCCGCAGCTCCCATTACTACGCCAACCATTAAGAGAGATGCTTTCCGAATCATCCGCGAACCTTTTCGTTTTCAGCGAAAGACCACCATGCTTTAGGGTCTATCGCGGTTCCGTCTTTTCTGAATTCAACATATAGAACCGGTTGCTCTGAACTCAAACTGAGGTTTGCAGCACTTGCAATTCTCGTCTCGCCCATTTTTGCTACCGGCTCTCCGGCGAGAATGAACTGACCTAGTTCTACACTAATATCGTCCATACCCGCTAGAAGTACATGGTATCCTTCGCCAGCGTTCAAAATAATTAGCTGTCCATAGGATCTGAATTTTCCTGCAAAAACAACCCATCCGTCCGTCGGAGAGGTGATCTGCGCGTTAGCTCTGGTCACAAAGGTTTGACCATTTGTCGTATTCCCAAACCCGTCTGCGACCCCGTAATCCTGCATGAGCGTACCCGATACAGGTAAAGGAAGAAGCCCCTTGGCATCGACGAATGAAATTTCAGGTTTCAATCGTCCCGGATCGGAGTAAGGGTCCAAAGGCGTTCCCGAAGCAATTCGCGCTTCTTCTGCCTGTCTTGCTGCCTCAGCTGCACCCCGTGCACTTTCGATCTCACCTTCCAATGTAGCAATCAACTCTTTCAAAGAGGTTGCTTTGGCGGCAAGTTCTTCCGCGCGTGTGCGCTCTGCCAATAGCAAAGCATCGCTCTGCTCTCGTTGACTACGTTTTTCAGCCAGCAAAAGTTCTACTCTTTGCTGCTCTTCTGCAAGCTCCGTCGCTCCGGTCTTGACCCGGTTGCGCTCGGTTTCGATCTCTTCGCGCAATCTCGTCAGTTCAGAAAGGTCACTTGCAAGCGCTTCCGCTTCTATACGAACCTCGGGCATCACTGCGTTGAGCAGAATGGCGGTTCGTACCGCGCCAAGTGCATCTTGCGGGCGTACCGCTAATGCTGGCGGTGGCCGGTGCCCCAATCTCTGCAGCGCCACAAGAACCTCGATCAAGGTACCGCGACGCGCATGAAGAGATTTGCGAACGGAATCTTCGTTTACACGGTGACGTTTCAAACGTGACTCAGTGGCTGCAAGCTGATCCTCGAGCCGCTTCATGCGCTCGCCGGTACGGATCAATGCAGCGTTCAGGCTTTCTCTATCCCGATCAATAGCGCGAATATCGCGTTCGATCTGGGCCCGTTTTTCCTCTGAGATAGAGATGTTACGGGTGAGTTCGAGGAGTTCCTGTTCCTGAATTCTTTTTTGTTCAGCCGCGTCTTGGTTTGCCAGAGTGGTTGTAGGAAAAAAGCTTGCAAGTACAAGGCTGATAGCCAGCACGCACTGCTTCAGGCTTTTGTACCTACTCCCTAAACGCCACACTTTGTTGTTTCCCGGTTCTGAACATGGTCGCATCATACTGCAGCGCTTGCGTTAATGAAGTGTCAACCAAGATAAATCGAGGGGCAAACTTACCATGTTCAGCGCTTATCCATACAGCTGCTTCTATCACTCGCGGTGATAAGGGTGGCCGCTGATAATGGTGATGGCGCGGTAAATCTGCTCGGCGCACAAAATGCGCACGATCTGGTGCGGCCACGTAAGAGCTCCTAGCGCAAGCTTAACATCAGCCCGGCTGAGCAACTCAGGGCCATGCCCGTCTGCGCCACCAATCATGAGAACCAAGTCACTGACGCCGCTATCAAGACCACTGCGAACTTTGTCTGCAAAGGCTTGGCTGGACAAGGTTTTGCCATGCTCGTCCAGTGCAACGATCAAAGCTCCGGCTGGAATAGCTTTAAGGAGCGCAGCTGCTTCTTCTGCCTTGCGGTCCTGCGCACGCGCAGCACGGCTCTCCGTTAGCTCGATTACGCTAACAGATTTAATGCCCAACGCTCGTCCAGCTTTATTGGCCCGGTCAAGGTAACGGTCGCACAAGTCTCGTTCTGCGCCAGCTTTCATTTTGCCAACGCATGCAATTGTTACCTTCATTGTGCCTCTGCTAGGAACATTGGTAGGTGAGCAGGCAATAGCGGCCCAAACGCTAGGCCGCACACTGTTGCACAGCCAGCGTTAGCCGTCAGTATTCGCGTCGATCTTAGCCGTGCAGATGAGGAGAGGTGTTCTCCGCAGACCACATTTTTTCGACGTTATAGAAGGCGCGTACTTCTGGACGGAATACGTGGATGATCGCATCGCCGATATCAATCAGTACCCAGTCGCAATGTGGCAGACCCTCTACGCGAGCGTTACCGTATCCTGCGATTTTGAGTGCACGGAGTAGGTGATCGGCAATCGCACCAACATGGCGCTGGGAGCGGCCTGTTGCCACTACCATGCAATCTGCCAATGCAGATTTGCCTTGAAGGTCGAGCGATACAATTTCCTCAGCCTTGGAATCTTCAAGGTTGTTGAGGATGAGTTCAAGCACGGAAGACTCTTCCAGAGCCTCAGGCTTATGAAGAGCAGCTTTTTCCGGCCCTTCGTGATTGACTGTCATGGTCAGCTGTATAGCCTTTCGCCATGGTTTGCGTTGAAGGTGGCATGGCCACCATGAAAGCGCCTTGGTTTCCATGAAGTGCGCTTCCTCTTTAGGATCACACTTCATAGCGTTTATTTCAAGGCACATATGAATCGCCTCGGCGGAAAGTTCCTAAGCGTTACCTCTGAGCGACGTTGAAGACGTCGCATCAAGAGGACCGTGTAGAAACACCCAAGCCGGGGCTACCGCGTATTTGATCTGCGGTGCATCGCATTCCCGCCAGCGGGCGCTGCGATACGTAATGCTCATGGGAGCGGAAAGAGGCGACAGCGTTGCCTTTGGTCTATTGACCACGGCAACCGGTACACTTTCCAAAATTGCTCTCCAATCTTGCCAGTGATGAAAACTGGCGAGATTGTCGGCTCCCATAACCCAAACAAAATTCAAGCGCGGCCGCATTTGCTTTAGCCGTGCGATTGTGTGGGCCGAGTACGGACTTCCAAGAGCAGCCTCAAATGCCCGTACCTTCATTTTCGGGTGGGATGCCAGCGCCTTTGTGTTGGCAACCCTTACCTTAACATCTGCAAGCTTGCGATTATCCTTGAGCGGGTTACCCGGTGAAACCATCCACCAAACCTGATCAAGTCCTAACCGCTTGAGAGCCGTTTCCGCGACCATGTAGTGCCCCTGATGGGGCGGGTTGAAAGAGCCGCCAAACAAACCAATCGTATTTCCGTCTTCTGCATGTGGGATTTTGAAATCCTCACAATTGCGGTCGGCGGTATAGCTGACTGGGTTTGGTGGTCTCACCACTCTGCTCATGGACGGGTTTGGCCCTCGCCGCGAACGACATACTTGAAGCTGGTCAGTTGCTCAACCCCTACCGGACCACGTGCGTGCATACGTCCGGTCGCGATGCCAATTTCGGCACCCATACCAAATTCGCCGCCATCTGCAAACTGGGTAGAGGCGTTGCATAGCACAATTGCTGAATCCACCTCTGCAAAGAACTTCTCAACAGCCTTACGGTCTTCGGAAATGATGCAGTCGGTATGGTGAGAGCTATACTTGCCGATATGCTCGATAGCCTCTTCAAGGTCAGCAACAATTTTAACCGAGAGAATGGCGTCCAGATATTCTGTCGTCCAATCTTCTTCGGAAACTGGTTTTACGTTGGAGCAAAGGGCTGCAACTTCATCATCGCCGCGGATCTCGCAACCCTTCGCCTGAAGAGCATCGATAATCGGGCGCAGATGGGTTGCCGCAACAGCTTCATGCACCAACAAAGTCTCCAGCGAGCCGCAAATACCGGTGCGGCGCAGCTTGGAGTTAAAAACAATATCAACGGCCTTGTGCAGGTCTGCCTTCTTGTCAACGAAGATATGAACCAGACCTTCAAGGTGTGCGAACACCGGAACGCGTGCTTCGTCCTGCACACGGGCAACAAGGCTCTTGCCGCCGCGTGGAACGATAACATCAAGGTTGCCGCCTAGGCCGCGCAGCATTTCTCCGACAGCTTCACGATCTTTAACCGGTACCAGCTGAATCGCATCGGCTGGTAAGCCAGCTGCCACCAAGCCTTTTTGAAGAGCACGGTGAATAGCCAGATTAGAATGCAGCGTATCGGAACCGCCGCGCAGAATAACCGGGTTGCCTGCTTTCAGGCACAGCGCACCTGCGTCTGCAGTAACGTTCGGGCGGCTTTCGTAAATCACGCCGATCACGCCCAAAGGCGTGCGCACGCGAGAGATGTCCAGCCCGTTCGGACGCTGCCAACGGTCAATCACATGACCGACAGGGTCTGCCAGCTTTGAGATATCTTCCAGCGCAACTGCAATGGAATCGATCCGTCCCTCATCAAGGGTGCCGCGATCCAGATAGGCTGCTGTTTGGCCGTTGTCCCGCATCGCCTGAATATCCAGAGCGTTCGCTTCCAGAATTTCAGGAGTCGCTGCGCGAATAGCGGCAGCCATTTCCAAAAGTGCTTTGTCCTTTTGCGGGCCCGGGGCAATCGCCAACAAATGTGCAGCAGCACGGGCTTTTTTGCCCATGGCGTTCATCATTTCAGCAATTGTATCGGTCGCTGCCGCAGCAGCAGTGCCTGCATTCAACATAACAAGACCCTTTGGTTTAAGCGGAGCGGGACAATGCCACACCCTATCAAAAATGCAAGTTATTGTTCGTCTTCAACCGCCCCGATGACGAGATCGTCACGGTGAACCATTTCGCTACGGCCGGAGTAGCCGAGGATTGCTTCAATTTCGCGGCTGTTACGGCCAATTATAAGCGCAGCTTCAGTATAGTCATAGGCAATAAGGCCGCGACCAATATCAACACCGTGTGCATCGATAATGCGAACGGCGTCACCACGGCTGAAGTCGCCTTCAACACGGCGGATACCGGCAGGCAACAAACTGCTTCCACCACGAAGCGCGGTGCAGGCGCCTTCATCGAGAAACAGGCTGCCCTTTGGCTTCAAAGCACCACTAATCCATGCCTTGCGTGAGGAAGAAGGCGTGGAATGAGCAGGGAACCATGTTGCGCGTGCACCCTTGTCGATACCTGACAGCGGGTTCATGGTCTTACCACTGGTGATGACCATGGTTGTACCAGCGCTCTGGGCAATCTTGGCTGCGTCGATCTTGGTCTTCATACCGCCGGAAGAATAGGCAGTACCGGCAGAGCCAGCCATCGCTTCAATCTTCGGCGTAACCATAGCAACTTCTGGCAGGAAGACCGCGTTCGGGTCTTTCTGGGGGGCAGCCGTGTAAAGGCCATCAACGTCGGAAAGTAGCACGAGACAGTCGGAGCTTGCCATGGTTGCAACGCGTGCGCCGAGGCGGTCGTTGTCGCCGTAGCGAATTTCCGAAGTTGCCACACTATCGTTTTCGTTGATGATCGGAACAGCGCCCATCTTCAGCAACGTACCAATGGTGGCGCGTGCGTTGAGATAACGGCGGCGCTCTTCAGTATCGCCAAGTGTTAGTAGAATCTGGCCCGCAGTGATGCCACGCTCCGCCAGAATTTCCGTGTAAGCCTGCGCAAGGGCAATCTGGCCAACAGAAGCAGCTGCCTGTGCTTGCTCAAGCTTGAGCTGACCGGTTGGCCAACCCAGCACACCGCGACCAAGCGCGATGGAACCGGACGATACAACAATCACCTCTTTGCCCGCGTCGGACAAAGCTTTGATATCGTCAGCCAACGCCTCAAGCCAAGCACGGCGCAGAGCGCCGTTCTCGACAAGCAGGGCGGAGCCGATTTTGACGGTAATCCGCCGGAAATCAGTGAGCTTACGCATGTTTATGGGCGCCACTCTTCAGCGTTGTTATCTGTGGCCGCATTTGCCTCGGCAGCTTTTTCGCGCTCGATAGCATCAAGGATCATGCGCTGGGTTGTGTCGATGTTCTCGCCACTAGCAGAGGAAATAACCAGAGGGGTCTGGCCGCAAGCAGCCTTCAGAGACGCAATTTTTTCTTCGCGCAGCTCATCAGACAGAGCGTCAGACTTGGTCAAGCAGACGATCTCAGGCTTTTCATCAAGGCCGTTGCCGTAGGCTTCCAGCTCACCGCGAATAACGTTGTACATCTCGCCCGGATCTTCATGGGAAGAACCGTCTACAAGATGCAGAAGTACGCGGGTACGCTCAACGTGACCGAGGAAGCGGTCACCAAGGCCAGTGCCTTCATGCGCGCCTTCGATAAGACCCGGAATGTCTGCCAGCACAAAGCCGCGACCATCGATTTCACAAACACCGAGGTTCGGGTGCAAAGTCGTGAACGGATAGTCCGCAATCTTCGGACGCGCGGAAGAAACAGCAGACAGGAATGTGGATTTACCAGCGTTAGGCATGCCAACAAGGCCAGCATCCGCAATCAGCTTAAGGCGCAGCCAGATCCACTTTTCCTGAGATTCCTGACCCGGATTTGCATGTCGAGGAGCCTGATTGGTGGAAGACTTGAAGTGAGCGTTACCAAAACCACCGTTGCCGCCGCGCAGTAGCATAACGCGCTGGCCTACTTCGGTGAGGTCCGCAATTACGGTCTCGTTGTCTTCTTCCAGAATCTCGGTTCCCACAGGAACACGCAGAACCTTGTCATCACCGCGAGCACCAGTACGGTTACGGCCCATGCCGTGCATACCGATCTTCGCTTTGAAGTGCTGCGCATAGCGGTAGTCGATGAGGGTATTCAGACCGTTGACGCATTCAACCCATACGTCACCGCCCTTGCCGCCATCACCACCGTCAGGGCCACCTTCGGAAATGTACTTTTCGCGACGAAAACTTACGCAGCCCGCACCGCCGGCTCCGGCTTGGATAAAGATCTTGGCTTGATCGAGGAACTTCATTGTATTGTCTCTTTAAGATCGCAGTAAAACGTCTTTGTTGATCCTCGTTAAACGCTTTGGCGGAGCAGCACCGCGTTGAAAAGGATAAGGCCAAAGACCTCACGTTTTCACTTTATGGGCATTCGCCCGAAACTCTTGTGAACGCCTTTAAAAGGCTAGGCGGGCAAACTGTCAAGTATTTCTGCCAAATACCTGCTTCTTGGTAGCTCGAACTTGATGTTTGGAACAAGCTGGTTGCCCCGCGCCGCACTTGAAAGCTCGTTGCGGCCGACTTCAAGAAAGCCTAGTTTCTTGAGCACATTTTGAGAACCCGGATTTTCAACAAACGCGCCGCAGCGCAGAACTGGAAAATCATAGTGGGCGAACAGATACTCCCGTACAGCTCTGCCAGCTTCACTCACATAACCTTTGCCCCAGTATGGTTTGCCGAGCCAATAGCCAAAGGTGGTGCCGCTTTGTAGCTCAAAACTACCGATGCAGCCGATAATGCCTGAACCGTCATCAATGGCCCAGTTGATATTGTCACTTCCGTCAGAGTTTGTGGTCAGATCAATCCAGAACTGGGCATCTTCCCGTGTGTATGGGTAGGGGACAGGAACCAGCATCTTGGTGATGTCAAAATCGTTCAGGTATTCGCAAATCCGGTCAAGATCGTCCTGCCGAAAGGCTCGTAGGGTAAGCCTTTCGGTTTTGAGAACCGGAAAGTCTCTCATCGTCATTTTATGCTTCTTGTTGTTCTTACTGGCGCTTCTATGGCGCTCTTGTAATTAGGCAGGCGTTGGTATCGCCTGCAAAAATCGTTCTTTCGTTAGCTCATAGCAGATATGGGAAACAGCTTCATCACCGCGCGCAACGCTGCGAACGGTATCGCGTGCCACCTCTTCAAAGCCGAGCTTACGCAGTATGTGGTTGGATGTGCCGTTCTCTTCGAACGCACCAGCACGGAAAATCGGCTCATCGCGCGTTTCGAAGAAGTACCGCATAACGGCAAATGCTGCTTCGCTGACGAAGCCTTTACCCCAATGTGGCTTGCCAAGCCAGTAACCAAGACTTGTTTCTTCTTTTAGTTTACTCCCGCTGATAACGCCAATTAGACCGCTGCCATCATCCAGAACCCAGCATACAATATCTTCAAGATCGGCTGTTTTGTTGAAGTCGATCCAGCTTTGGGCGTCCTTGGCAGAGTAGGGGTGCGGCACAACCATGAGCATCTTGGCAATATCATAGTCTGCCAGATATTCGCAAAGGCGCAGCAGGTCACCGTCGTTAAACGGGCGAAGCGTTAGGCGCTCGGTCTTTAGTATTGGAAACTCGTGACGGGTCATAACCGCACCTCCTCTTGCCCTTCGGCGTTTTGCATGATGTACAGGTAGCGTTCTCGGCTCAGTTCAAACACTCTGACCGGAAATATTCGGCCACCTCGAGCAGCACATGGATCCTCTGATTGACCGAGGAGTTCATACCCGAACTTGCTGAGTAAACCGGCTGAGGCAGCGTTCTCTAAAAAGACGGTGGAGCGCACCTTTGGGGTGCTCAGCGTGACAAACAGGTGATGTAACACGGCGGCAAGCGCTTCACTCATGTAACCCTTGCCCCAATACGGCTTGCCCAGCCAGTAGCCAACATAATGACCGTCCTCGAAAGGCCGCGCGTTTATGCCGCCAACAAGGCCGGTACCATCATCAATCGTAAAGGCCAGAATGCCCTGAGCCGCGATTTTGTCCTGCTTGCTCAGTATCTCTCTCGCATGTTCCGGCGGATACGGATGAGGCACACGGGCAAGCTTGCTCGATACCTCGAAGTCTCCAAGATATTGGACCATTCGTTCACAGTCAGCAACTTGCATCCGTCGAAGCGTCAGGCGCTTGGTTTCAAGTGCTAGAGTGTTCATAACGCTGCCTCTCTTTCGAGGCTACGCAGGAAACTCTCTCGGTCCAGCTGAAGCCGCCAATCTTTATAAACCTCCGGGCCTCTAGCACGACTATCGCCTTCGCCATAGCCAATGAACTTAGCGCCAAAATATTCCAAGGTGCGCTTGGATTGTGGGTTGTCGGTGAATACATCGGCTATGAAGACTGCGTCTGGATGCTCTCTGAACATATGAGAGAACGCTGCAGTCAGAGCCTCGCGCATGAAGCCGTATCCCCAATGTGACTCGGCAAGCCAATAACCCAGCGTTGGAGTGTCCCGAGCAGTCGTGTAACCGCAAGAGCCGATAAGCTCACCGTTTAACGTTATTGCCCATGCAGCCGCGTTGGTATGTCCGTATGACATCATCCGGCGAAGTAGTTCATCTGCATCCGCGAGCGTAAAAGGCGAGGGGATAGTGCTCAACATCCGCGAAATATTCGGATTGTCGAGCAGGGCTACAAGCGGCGCTTTGTCGTCTGTCTGCCACTCTCGCAGAACGAGCCTCTTTGTGCGCAAAATCGGAAATCCGCTCATAACGCTGCCTCCACGAAGTCCTCGCGCGAGAGCTTTAACACATAGTTCTCGACCTCGGCGTGGAGGCTGTTGCTGAAACGAACGCATTCGCCTGTTTCTTTGAAGCCGAGTTTTTTGAGCAACTTCTGTGATCGGCTGTTTTCTTTTAGAACGCGTGCCGCGATTGCAGGCATATCGTAAGTTTGAAACGACCAATCAATCAGCGCAGACATCGCTTCGTAGCCGTAGCCATTACCGTGATAATCACGCCCAAGCCAGTAACCGAGCGTTGGGAGTTCGGGGTAATATTCGCTCTCGTCCGGCGCTGAAACTTTGCAGCCGCCGATCGGGTGACCATCCAGTAATATGGAGAAGGCAGCGCCCTCCGTGTAAACGTCTTTTCGCGGGCCGGCGAGCAGGTGGTCGCTTAGCTCTTTGCGGACAGGCGGCCATGATGAGCCGGTCAACCAACGGACGACTTCAAAGTCGGTTGAGCCAAGTGTCCAGAAGGCTTTCTCATCCAGAGGGAGCGTTGGGTGTAAATTTAATCTCTGGGTTGTAATTACAGGTGTCATGCTACACCTCTTCAATTGGCAATAATAAAAGAGAAGAAACGGTGCGCCCGAGAATTAGGCGCACCTTTATACTGTGCGGATTAAGCGGCAGAGCCCCAGCGCTTAAGCGCTGTCCAAGTGGTCTTTTTCAAGCTGAAGCGGTCTACTGCCACTTTGCCGCCTGCGCCGCGAGAATGCATCATGGACTGATTGCGCAGCTGGAAGCCGGATTTTTCCAGCACGCGTTTGGATGCCGGATTGTTTACGCGGCATGCTGCACTCAGTTCATGGAAAACTGTTGTGTTAAAGATGAAGTCAGCCACTGCATGTACGGCCTCGGTTCCAAACCCGTTCCCCCAGAACGGTTCACCGATCCAATAACCTACATGCATTACGCCGTCGTCTTCCTGCATCGGGCCATAGCCGATACAACCGATGATACGGCCAGTATTCTTCATGCGGATAGCGAACAGCCTGCTCTGCATGGAATTCTGCGCACTACGTTTCACGAGCGCTTTCGCGTCTTCCAGTGTAAACGGATGTGGCATGGCAGTCAGCATTTCGGCTACGCGCTTATTATTGGCCAAAAACATGATATCGGCCAAGTCATCGGTACGCACTCGGTCAATAACCAGATGCGCTGTGTCCTGCGGCAACCCGTCCGCGCTGTAACTGCTTTCTTCAGGAACCTCTTCGTACTCTACAACCATTTCTGGTTTCCTCCGGCTTGCCCTTTGCTGCGGGCATGAAAAAAGGGAAGATGGCGTCCCATCTCCCCTTTTCCTGATCTTTCGATCTTGTGCCGGATTTCCTAATCCTGCCGGGTCGATGAGACGCCGACATTTTGGAAATTCACGTCGGCTTTACTCTGCTGCTTCCGCAAGTGGCATCACATTAATAAATGTGCGGCCGCCGCGTTTCTGTGTGAAGGTCACTTTGCCTTCCACAGTTGCAAAGATAGTGTGGTCTTTACCCATACCTACGTTGACACCTGGGTGCCATGTAGTGCCGCGCTGACGCGCGATGATGTTGCCCGGTACGACGCGCTCGCCACCGAACTTCTTAACACCAAGACGACGACCAGCTGAGTCGCGACCGTTGCGGGATGAACCGCCAGCTTTTTTATGAGCCATAACGAAGTACTCCTCGTTTAATCTCTAAGGTCAGAAACCGGGGTGAATTACTTCACCAGTTCCTTAGCCTGTTCAACCCAGTTATCACGTTCAAAACGGCCTTTGATGCCAGCTTCGTCTTCAACGCGTGCGATGTCTTCAGCGGTCAGAGCTGCGATCTGAGCGTAAGTGGAGATGCCAGCAGCAACCAACTTTTTCTCGATAGCAGGGCCAAGGCCGTTCAGTTTTTTCAGGTCGTCAGCGCCTTCTACAGCAGCTTCTGCTTTAGGAGCAGCAGCTTTAGCAGCAGGTTTTGCACCGCCGGTCAGGATGTCGGTGATCTTGACGGTGGTGAAAGACTGACGGTGACCGTTGCGGCGACGGCTGTTCTGACGACGACGCTTTTTGAAGATGATGATCTTGCGGTCACGGCCCTGTTCTACAACTTCAGCAGCTACAGAAGCGCCTTCAACGATTGGAGCGCCGATGGTGGTCTCGGTTTCGGAACCAACGATCAGAACTTCGTCGAATACGACGGTTTCGCCTGCTTCAGCAGAAACTTTTTCGATCTTCAGAAGATCGTTTGCGGCAACGCGGTACTGCTTGCCACCAGTCTTAATGACTGCGAACATGAGTTCAGTCCTTTATATTCAAACGCGCCCTTCGGCGCCGCGATAACGCGGGCTTTGGTGACCTAGCCTTCTTAAGTGAAGTCCCACCTTCAGTTCCCGTCGGAACGAAGCGCGGTGTCGGTGGCCTCGGACAGCGCAAAAAGGCGGACTTTACGCCCGCCAAACAAAGTTAGGCCGGAATATAAGGATTGGCTTGCACAAGTCAACGTGAATCTGGGAGAAAATCTGAGAAAAACAAAGGTGGTTCCGTTGTGAAAGAAAGTCTTTATCTCCAGTAGGTTGGGCTGGTTTTATAGCTGGCATTTGTGTGCTTCTGACAAAAGTGTGAGAGGATTTCTTTTGCCGGTAACGGGATATTTGAAAGGAAATAGCGCCCTGAATGCGATTTGTAGCGCATTGTTCTAAGAGATTCTTTCAAAAGCTTGTGTGGGACCTGTGAGTTTTGCAATTGTGAGGTAAATCGCAGGCTTGTTAATGGCAGCGCTGTTGTATATGTTCCGCGCGTTCCCGCCCGCCATGGGCCTCATAATCGGAACATGCGGAGAGTTGCCGGAGTGGTTGAACGGGGCGGTCTCGAAAACCGTTGAGCGCGCAAGCGTTCCGAGGGTTCGAATCCCTCACTCTCCGCCATTTCGAAGTTTATGTTTTTGAAATTGTATATTTATTTGGTGTAACCATTTAATCACCCATCATCCTACCCATCAAACTGAAAAAAGATGTAACGCGAGTTTTTATTCGAGTGTGTGGAGGTCAGACCTTTCTAACATCATCGAAAAAGCGCATTCTTCTGCTCCCTTTACGCTTTTCTAGAGTGTTGAAGAGCGATGGCTCTTAGTTAGTGGCGATCGATGGGATAGCCACGTGAGGTCATGGCGTCCAATAGATAAGCTACCAAAAATGGACGCAGACCTTGAATTTCAGATGCCGTTAATAGTCCTACTTTGTCTTTGAGGTTGGGAAGAGACATTGTCGGTTAGCTGGACTTCTTAAAGTCCACCGCATCTTTAGTGTGCTCAATATCTGAATGGAAAATAGCTATGTGCTCACACATGGCTTTGCGCGCCGCTTCGGCGTCACGAGCATGTAGCGCCTTTAGAATCGTCTTGTGCTCCTTGAGCACTTTCTTATGCGAGAGCTTAGGCAACATGAGGTGGAGTTGGTGATTTAGGTTAGTACCAACTAGCAGATATGGCTTCATCCAGTTATAGCAGGCCACTCCGAAGGCATTTTTGGAAGCCTTGATGATCGAATAATGAAAATCCATTTCATATCGTAAGGCCTCATCATGATCCTTTTCACCATCGATCGCGCCATAATATGCTGCCTCGATTGCTTCCATGTCCTTTTCATCCCAGCGCAAAGCCGCAAGCGCAGCCAGCTCACCTTCAAAAAGCATCCTGATCTCGTTGATGAGCAAGACGTCGGCAAGCCCATGCATTTCGAATTGAGTGTCGGTGCAAGGTTGAAATATGTACTCCCGAGGGGAGGGTTCAGGTTTGTCCTTGGGTTTCGTCACAAAGCTTCCTGAGCCTCGGATGGTCTCAATATAACCGTGTGAGCGAAGCTGGGTGATTGCCCCTCGAATGACAAATCGCGAAACAGAATACGTCTGAGCTAATTCGGCCTCTGTCGGGAGTTTGCTTCCGACGCTTATTTCTCCGCTAGCAATCTGGTGAAGCAGCGACGCATAGACTTCATTCGTAAGCTTGGATTCTCGAGCCATACAGGATCCATAGGTAGTTGGCGTAAGTAAAAAAATCTACTTTTTCTATCAGTTTTAAGCAGTCCGCTGATTACCATCGTTTTTTGAATATACATATTGAAAAAATTGTACGGCAAAAAAAATGGAGAATAGCAGGACAAATATTTTTACTTGAGCGTACAAGTCGTTGAAATGTGATGTGGTGAATTACGTAAAATTTTATTTGTCCTTTTTGTTGGTTGAGCGGTGTGTTTCTTAAAAGGGAAACCGGACAACAAATCCTTCCCTGCATTGAAAAATACAAGGAAAGGCACTCAAACACAGCGTTTGGGCGGAATTGTTGTCAGATATGCCAATTCAAGTTGTTCGTGAGGACAAGGTGACCAACAAAATAATCCGGAACTACGGCTACGTTGATCGTCATTCCGCTAATCGTCGCTTTCATATTACAAAAGGGCAGCTTATCGCAGGCTACACTGTTGGGATAATGCATTTGGACGTTCATTATCCGCTTGTGCCGGGGAATGTTGTGAATGCCACTACCTTCGATTTTCCGGTGCGCTACCAGCTTATTCCAGGTGCTGACGGAGAAAGAGTCCACACTGGTGATCGTTCTCTGCTTCCTGCGCTCATTGAGACGGCCAGAAAGCTGGAAATGGAAGGCGTTCGGGCAATTTGTGGGGCTTGCGGCTATCTCGGACATTTTCAGCAGGAAGTTGCAAACGAGATCGATATTCCTGTTTATCTTTCCAGTCTCGTTCAAGGTACTTGGATTGAAGCGGGCCTGAAGAGAAGCCAGAAGATTGGCGTTCTTTGCGCCGATCATGATGCAGATCTTACGGCGTCCTTGCTGACCCCTTGTGGTATTGACAATCATGATCGGTATATCATCCGATCTGCTGGCGATCTGCCTGAGTTCAACGGCATTGCCACAAGTAAAGGCCATTTCAACCATCAATTGGTTGAGGAGGAGATCGTCGGTCTAGCTCGCCAGATGGTAGAGGAAGATCCGGATATCGGTGCGATTTTGCTCGAGTGCAGTGACATGCCTCCATACTCCGCAGCAATTCAAGCGGAGCTCAATATCCCTGTTTTTGATTTCAATACACTCATCCGCTTTGTGCATTCGGTTGTTGCGCAAAAGCCGTACTACGGCTTCATGTAAATATAAGGAATACAATGACAAGAGAAGTAAAAGGCATCATTCCAGGCCTACCAATTGCCACTACTGTTCGTGAAGGCGACACCGTCTACCTTTGTGGGCATTTAGCCTATGACGACAACGATGCTGTTGTGGGTACTGACATCGTTACGCAGTGCGAACAAACCATGAAGAATCTCGTTGCCACGCTTGAAGAGTGTGGGAGTGATATCTCCTTGGTCAATGCCGTCACGATCCATCTTGTGAACCGGTCTGACTTTGCTGGAATGAACGCCGTTTATGGCAAGTACTTCGGAGAATTTCCTCCAGTTAGAACAACAGTGATCGCAGGTCTGATCGATGAGCGTTGCCTTATCGAGATCACCGCGATTGCCAGCATCAAGAAATAATAGAAACCGCACGCAATGGCGCCCTGTCTTTGTCTTCTCCAGGAAGGCGGGGCGCACACTTCATAATATGGGAGATTATGTAATGCGTAAATTCGGGAAACTGGGAGCGCTCGCGCTAACTAGCGTATTTCTGGCTATTTCAGCAAATTCTGCAAGTGCGGCGAATCTTCGCCTCAAGCTGGCAGGTACGGTTCCTGCCGCTCACTTTGGCAATGCCATTATTGAAGAAATGGCAAACGAAATTCAGGATGCAGGGGTTGGGCTTAAAGTAAAGTACTTCCCCGCAGGCCAGTTGGGTACAAGTGAAGAACTTGCGGAGGACTCTGTTCGCGGCAACGTGGATCTGGTTCATGGCTTCATTTATGCCCATACAGACCCGCGTCTCGAAATCATGAACCTACCTTACCTGGTTAGTGGCTTTGACGAGATGCGGGCGCTCTATACTGACATGAGCTCTCCGCTGAACAGTGTACTTAACGACACTCTCGACGATGCTGGGCTCGTGCATCTCTCACTCATCGGTGAAGGCCTCCAAGGTGCAGTGACAACCTCAATGCCTGAAAATCCAACAGACCTTGGCAAGAAGGACTTGAATATCCGAGTGTTTAGTTCGCAGATTGCGAAAGACACGATGGAGAGCCTTGGATATCAGACTACGACACTGAGCTGGGGTGAAGTGTTCCCGTCAATGCAGTCCGGTACGATTGACGGTGCTATCTGCTGTACGCCGGAATGGGCTTACACTGGATTTGCGGTAAGCGATGTTGGTCAATACTTCATTCCGTACGAAGTGTTTATTGAAACCACTATGATCTACTCCAACCAGAAAACCTGGAAGAAGATGAACGACGAACAGCGAACCGTTGTTCGTAAAGCCGCTGAGAACGCAGCTATTAAGTACATTGATCAGGCTTGGGCACGCAATCAGGACTTCGTAACCAAACTGAAGGAAAAAGGCTGGGAGATTGTAGAGTTTGATGATGAAGAACGTCGTGTGATCGTCAAACACGTTCGCGATACGGTCTGGCCTCAAGTCGAAAAGACTATTGGCGCTGAGACCATGAAACAAATGCTCGGCAAATAAACTTCACTGAATTGAAATAATAAATGGCAGGTGGGTTCCACCTGCCAATTTAAATAGCGGTGCAATAATGAAAGATTTGGCGCAGCATTTGCCGGGTAGGTTCGGGCGTTTTGTTCAGAGCATGATTAGAGCCAAGTCGGCTTTCATTGTTGCTTCTGCCTTGATCATGGCCTTCACATTCTTTTTTGTGGTTATTTTCCGGTACATTTTTAAAACGGACCTTTTTGCCTATGAGGAATGGCTCCTGCCAATCTGCTTTTGGATGTTTTTTATGGGGGCTGCGGTTGGTTCGTATGAAGACAGTCATATCAATGCGGACCTCTTTGACAACATCCTTTCCAATCCCAAAGCACTATGGATCCGAAAGGTCATCATTGTTGGCCTTGAGCTGATCATCACCTGTTTCTTGGTGTATTGGGCGCTTCTTATGATTGGAGATGAGATCGCCGCTTATCCTAATTGGAAATCTACGATCGCTCTAAAGATCCCATTTGTTGTTCCACGCCTCGGAATACTCCTAGGATTCGCGTTGATGGGCTTTTACAGCGCACTCCACCTTTATGTGTTGCTTAAGGTTGGTCCACGTCTAACAGATCCGACAGTGATAGATAGTAAATAAAAACAACAGCATAGATCCTCGGACAAAAGTAATGATTATTTCTTTCGCAGTTCTTCTGATATGCGTGCTGTTGGTGGCTGGCATATCGGTTCCGTTAGCGTTTGCTGGCGTTCTGGTCCTTATCTCGTTCATGGCTGACCATGACGTATCCGGATTTCTTCCATCCGGTCATTGGAAAATGAACTCCGTCATCTTGCTTGCAATTCCTCTGTTCATTCTGGCAGGTGCCATTATGGAGCGAGGCAAAATCGCAAAGCCAATCGTTGAGATTGCTGAGTTGGTTTTCGGTCGTGTTCGCGGGGGGTTGAGCGCGGCTGCCGTAATTGCGAGTGCAATGTTTGGCGCAATCTCTGGTAGCGGCGCTGCCACTCTGACCTGCATAGCGCCGATAATGATGCCACATCTCCAAAAGTGTAAGTATCCAAGGCATTTTTGTGCGGCGCTTATGATCAGTGCAAGTCCTCTAGGTCTTCTCATCCCACCAAGTGCGGCGCAGTTAATCTATGCTTGGGTTACCCAGCAGTCGGTATTGAAATGCTTCCTCGCCACAGTCGTTCCAGGCCTCATCTTAACCAGCCTGTTGGTGATTGTGAATTTTGTGCAGCTGCGCAAATACAAAGATATTGAGCTGACTGGTTCATCAGAAAACTTCACTCTTGAGCTGACCAAAAAAACCAAGAGCGCGATTCCAGCTCTAATTATGCCGATTATCATCTTGGGTGGTATCTACGGCGGTATCATGACTCCAACCGAGGCTGCGGGTCTTGCAGTGGTTTATGCCATTCCGATTGGATTCTTCGTATATAAGGGGCTCGATCTTCGCATCTTTTTCGAGACCGTACGTGACGCAGCTGTAACCATTGGTGTTGTTATGGTTATGGTGTTCATGGTGCTGATCGTAAGTCGCTTCCTGATTTTTGAAGATATTCCGGGAATGGCTGAGGAGCTGATTTTCTCGATTTCTGAGAATCCGATCATCGTTCTTTTGATGATCAATCTCGTGATGATCCTGATCGGTATGTTGATGGATGACATCTCTGGCATCATCCTCTGTTCCTCTCTTCTCCTACCAATCGCTCAAAGTGCTGGAATGGACCCAATTCACTTTGCAGCTGTATTGGGTGTGAACCTGGGTATGGGTAATATTACTCCGCCAACGGCTCCTCTTCTGTATCTAGGCTCACGAGTTACACAGGTGCCGGTACGCCAATTGATATGGCCTACACTGATCATGATTATCTTTGCTTGGATGCCTACATTGGTTTTGACAACGTTCGTTCCACAGATTGCTCTTTGGTTGCCGAACTACTTTTTCTAGTACTTTGTAGATTTGAGGGAAAGGGCTGCAAATTGCAGCCCTTTTTTTTCGTTTAACTAAACGCAGGAATTGGAGCTCGTAACCACGCTCTGAATATCCTCAGCCAAAGTACGACCTAACTCGCCAACAGGCACGGGTGAGAGAATGATTGCTCGTCTTTGTTCTGAGTTGCCCAATCCAGACTTCCATCGCTTGGCAGACCAAGGTTCTGGACAAGGCTAGCAATGTCATCATCGGACTTAGCATTGCGTGCGATTTTCAAGAAGAAATTCTTGAAAAGCTCGGTAGCTATGTCGAGATTTCCGAGAGGCTGGTGATAGAGGTTTAGGTGCCAGTGAAGGGTCTCAATATCTTCGAATAAGCGAGTGAGTTTGCCTTGTTCCAGACTTTCAGAAACGATGAACTCCGGTAAATATGCGACACCCAACCCTAGGCAGGCTGCCTGATGCAGCAAATGGCTGTCATTGATATCCGCAGTGTTGTTTGAGCGAATAAGAACTTCATTGCCATTTATCTTGTAGGCCCATTTCCTGTTCTTGGTGATTGAACTACCGTAAAGACAATGGTGTTTGGATAGGTCGTAAGGGGTCTCTGGTTTCCCGTGCTTCTCGATGTATGCTGGCGAGGCGACGGTGATAAACTGCTCGGTAAGAATACTTTTTTTGACAAGCGGTAAGTTGTTCTCAAGGTATGCGTTGTAGCTGCAAATTGCTCCGATCAGGATATCGTATTTTTCATAGTCGCGAAGTCCAAATGGATTGACGTCGATCTGAAAATTGATCCTTTTATAAATATTTGAAAAAGCGGTAATTATCGGGATTAAATGGCCGCGTGCGTACACTGGGGCACAGCAAATCCTGATGAGGCCAGTGGGCTCTTTAGTGAAACTCTCGATGTCCTGATTGAGGCGATCCACAATCTCGGAGACATCCTTGGATTTTTTAAAAAGGTACTCTCCGCTTCTGGTGAGTTGGATCTGAGGCCCGTTTCTTTTGACAAGCTGAAGTCCGAGTTCTTTCTCGAATTCACAGAGCTTTCTTGATCCTGTCGCAATCGAGATATCGCAGGCTTCAGCTGCTGCGGAAATGGACCCAGACCGGCAGACCTGAATGAAGAAGAGAAGTTTTTCGATCTGCTTGCTTGAAATTGCAGGTTGATGACGTGCAGACAGTTCTGAATTTTCCAAGAGTACCCCCACGCTCGATCTGTAATCCGAGCAACCTCTCAAGAGACACAGAATAGAGCTCCCAATAAAGCCTCCACTCCGTCAGTCATTGATTTTGGAAAGCTTATAGAGGACTGAAATATCTACAATTCGTGTTTAAATGTACTTGCCCGATCATCGCTGCATTTGTGCGTTGCACTACCTATTATCCTAGGGGTAAACGAGGGTTTCTGCCAGTATTTCCGGCGAATCTACGAAGTTTCACAGGGTATTTTGCAATTTTGCAAAATCCACTTTTCGTCTGTGATATTTTACAATCGGACAAAACTTGCAATGATCCTTGCAGCAGATATGAGAGCGAAAAGGAGAAGCGAGTTAGATACTGCTGATCGACTATGGTTTTGGACTGCGGGTTTCCTATCCAAATGGGGTGCACAGACCCGGTTTCGGCATTTGAGCAGTTTGCCGAATAGTGCTTGGGTTATGCCTGCGAGGAGCTAGCCGAAGCATTGGTTGAAATTGAAAACCCTGCGCCGAACCGTAGGAACTGATCCAGCAGATCACGAATTGTTTTTGTGCCTGATAAGGCGAAAGGTCCGACCAGTGGTCAGTCTGTAGATAGCACTTCATCGAAGGTGGCGATGGCAGTTGGCTCCGATCACTTGGCAACGGCATTCCCAAAAGCATAGCTGTCGCTGGCCCTTGGGTACTCCTGACAATTGAAAAGGCAATGAACGCCCAATGCGAGTTGGGTGAATGAGACTGTTCGTCCCGAGCGCAGGTCTCGTTGTCTTCCTTTGGTTGCACCGACCTTCCAAAGGCATTGCTTTGTACCCGTCAGGAATGGTTGGCGCATGCCCTGCTGTGCTGCTGGCTTTAACAATTCGCGACCGGTCATCTAGCCCGTGTTTCTTACGTTTTCATATCTGCGCAGATCATCTGATGAGCGGAGATAGCCGAGCGAAAACAACAAACTACCGATCTGAATTTTACTCGCAATGCCATGCTTTGGGGGGTGAACGTGCCAATAAGCGTAATGAGTACGCACGGGCGCTCTCCTTGAACTTTCAGCTGTTGGTGCACTGCGCAACAAGCACCAACGGCCAATCAAGAAACATAAATTACGGGAGTGAACTGTGGTTCAAATTTTGAATCTGGAAGAGGCAGTACGCCACATTAAGGACGGCGATATCGTTCTGGGTGGTGGCTTTTACGCCAACGGTACGCCTGAGCGGATCATTGATGAAATGATCAAGCAAGGCCAGAAAGACCTCACCATTGTAAACAACGATGGTAACACCACAGAAAAGGGAATGGGTCGTCTGGTTGCTGCCGGACTGGTCAAAAAGTGCATCTTCTCTTGGTGTGGTCGTATGACCTGCCTGCCGCAGATGGTTGACGAAGGCAAGATCGAGCTGGAACTGTGCCCGCAGGGCAGCCTTGCAGAGCGTATTCGCGCAGGCGGTTTTGGTCTCGGCGGCATTCTTACACCGGTTGGCCTTGGAACCATGGTGGAAGCCAAGTGGGGCGAACGCACCCACCTGAACGGTCAGGACTGGCTGTATCAGAGCCCGATCCGCGGCAACGTTGCAATCATCGAAGCAGACCGTGCCGACGAAGAAGGCAACCTCGTCTTCAATCTCACCCAGCGCAACTTCAACCAGATCATGTGCTACGCAGCAGACGTTGTTCTCGTACAGGTGAACAACCCAATCGAGCCTGCTGGCAGCATTCATCCGCAGGAAGTCCACGTTCCGGGCATCCTTGTCGACGTTATGGTTCAGGCTTGAGAGGGGCTGCCATGAATAGCAAAGAATTTATCGCCGCTCGCGTAGCAAAAGAATTCAAAGACGGGGACACCGTAAACCTTGGCGCAGGTCTTCCAAACCTTGCAGTTAAGTACCTGACACCGGGCACAAAAATCTACCTTCAGGCAGAAAACGGTATCGTTGGCTTTGGTCCTCATGACCCTGAGCAGCCAATCAACCCGTTCTGTACTGATGCAGGCGAAAACCCGATCACCATCAACAAAGGCGGCGCGATCGTAGACAGCGTGACCTCTTTCGGTCTGATCCGTGGTGGCCACCTGAAGCTTTCCGTTCTTGGCGCAATGCAGGTGGACGAAGAAGGCAGCATTGCAAACTGGCTTGTTCCTGGCGGCAAAATGGCTGGCATGGGCGGCGCGATGGATCTGGTTTGCGGTGCCAAGAAGGTTATCGCCACTATGGAGCACAACGCGAAAGACGGCAGTGCCAAGATCCTCAAGAAGTGCACCTACCCACTCACAGGTGAGCGCGTACTCAGCGCTATCGTGACCGAACTGGGCTTCTTTGAAGTAACCCCGGAAGGCCTCGTGCTGAGAGAAATCTCCCCGAATGTCACCGTTGATGAAATCCGCGCTCGTACCGAAGCGTCCTTCACCGTCGATGAAAACCTCAAAGAAATGACCGTCAACTAAGGGCGCCAAAATGAAAAAGATTTCTATCCTTGGCATTGGCGAAACCAAAATGGGTCGCCTTGCTGATCGTTCCCTCCGGGATCTGATCAAGGAAGCTGGTACCAAAGCTATTGAAGACGCCGGTATTGAAAAAGAACGCATCCAAGCGGTTTATATGGGCAACTTCAACAGCCAGTTCCTGACCGGTCAGGGCCATATGGGTCCTATGGTTAGTGAGGCCCTTGGCCTTGGCAATGTTCCAACCGTACGTACCGAAGGTGCTTGTGCATCTGGCAGTCTTGCACTGCGCATGGCGATTATGGCTGTGTCTGCGGGCGAGTACGATGTCGTTCTGGTTGGCGGCGCTGAAAAGATGACCCATCAGCCTACTGAGACCGTTACAACCGGTATCGCATCGGCGATGGACTTTGAATTGGAAGCAATGCAGGGTTTCACTTTCCCGGCATGCTTTGCAATGATCGCAAACCGGTACTTCTATGAGTACCGCAATGTGAAAAAAGAGATGGGCATGGTTGCATACAACGCGCACCAGAACGCTCTTCTCAACCCGGATGCACAGATGCAGAAAGACTTCTCCTTGGAGAAAATCCTTTCAGCAGATCCAATTGCATCCCCGCTTTCGCTGTTTGACTGCTCTTTGGTCACCGACGGTGCTGCATTCATCGTCATTGCAAATGCTGACGTTGCCGACAGCATTGCTACCAAACACCGCCGCGTTGATATCATCGCGTCCGGTCATGCAGGTGACTCTCTCACTCTTGCATCGAAAGCAAGCATCACTTCGTTCGGTGCTGCAAAAGCTGCAGCAGCTCAGGCCTATGCTCAGGCTGGCTTGAAACCTGCTGATATCGACCTCGCAGAAGTCCATGACTGCTTCACCATTACCCAGATCATCAACACCGAAGACCTTGGTTTCTTTGAACCGGGTAAGGGCGGTGATGCAGTAGCAGAAGGTCTGACAGCCCTGCACGGTGCAAAGCCAATCAACACTAGTGGTGGTTTGAAAGCCAAAGGCCATCCGATTGGCGGCACAGGCATCAGCCAGATCTTTGAACTTGTCACACAGCTTCGTGGTGACGCGGGAGAGCGTCAGATCCGCAAAGCCGACATCGGCCTCGCACACAACCTTGGTGGCACGGCTGCAACCTGTGTGATCACCATCCTGAAAGGTCGTTAAGCTATGAGCAAGTACACACTCTACACCTACTCGGTTGTTTACTCATCCACCGAGGACTTCAAGGACAAGACACCTTACCTGACCGCCATTCTGGAAGACGAGAACGGTGACCGCTTTGCTTCGTTGGTGGAAGGCTACGAAGACGGCTGTGACGTTTGTGTTGGGCAAGAAATCAAGCGCATTGGTGAAGATGCGAACGGCAAAGTGATCTACTCCCTTTAAATAGGAGAGCTCCCCCGGGGGGATTTAACGGGGGAGCTTCCTTTAGCTATCAAGGAAACATCTATGAACGGGAAAAGTGCGGACCTGAAGAAACGGTCCTTTATGGATGCCTATATTGATTGGTTTATCCGTTGGGTGCCGGATTCCTTCTTTTTCTGTATGGCGCTGACCATCATTGTTGCCATTCTCGCAGTTGCTTTCACAGACATGCCGTTGTGGAGCCCGAGTGAACAAGTAAACCTTGTAAACTCTTGGACCGGTAAGTTCTGGAACCTGCTCGCCTTTACAATGCAGATGACTGTTCTGCTTGTGGCCGGTACTGCTGTTGCAGCATCTCCACCAGCAAAACGCCTTCTGTCCTGGATCGCTAGCCAGCCTAAAACGCCTCTTGGCGTCATTATGGTTGGTGGTATCGGTGCAGCAGTACTTGGTTACCTTCACTGGGGTATCGGTATGATGGGTGGCATCATGCTGGGCCGTGAACTTTTTGCTCAAGCCAAGCTGCGCGGCATTAAAGTTCACAAGCCAATTCTGGTAACCGTTATCTTCCTGCAGTTTATGCCAGGTTCCGAAGGTATCTCTGGTGCAGCAGCTCTGTTTGCGGCATCTCCTGGTTACCTGCAGAGCATGGTTACAGGCGAGTACAAGGACCTTGTTCCTGAGTTTATTTCGCTTGCAGATACCGTTGCATCTCCAGCCTTCATTTTGACCCTTGCTGCTGGTGTAGCTATCTCCATCGCAGTTTGCTGGTTTATGTCACCAAAGGACCCTTCCAAGATCGAAGAGATCGACGACGAGTTCGTTCGTGAAGTAACCAAGGTCGAAAGCGAAGACAGCATTGACCGCAGTACACCTGCTGCCCGCATGAACAATAGCCATCTCATGATGTATATTGTTGGCGGTACCGGTCTTGCGTGGAGCCTTTACAACCTCTGGCTTGCAGGTCTTACCGGCCTTTCGCTGAACAACTACAACTTCCTCATTCTGTGCCTTGGCATGGTGCTTTGCGGCAACCCTAACCTGTTCTGCAAAAACATCCGTCTTGGTCTGAATGGCACTTGGGGCTTTGTTCTGCAGTTCCCGTTCTATGCGGGTATCTTCGGCATGATTTCCGACAGTGGTCTGGGCCACATCATCGCGAACTGGTTCATCTCCATTTCCAACGGTGACACCTTCCCGCTGATCGCGTTCATCTACTCCGGTCTGCTGAACATTGCTGTTCCATCGGGTGGTTCCAAGTTCGTTATCGAAGCGCCGTACATCATTCCGGCTGCTATCGAAACCGGTGCTCAGCTGAAAACCATCATCTGCGCATACCAGCTCGGCGACGGTCTGACCAACATGATCATTCCATTCTTCGCGCTGCCATACCTTGCGAACTTCAACCTCGACTTCAACCGTATCGTTCCTTACACCCTCGTTGCGGTTCTGCTCGTGTTTATCGTGAATATGCTCAGCTTGTGGATGTTCCTATAGCGGCTTGTTTACGGTCCTCAGTGAAAAGGGAGGCTTTCATAGCCTCCCTTTTTGCCGTTCTAACTTGGGTTAACTAAAGGCTTTCATAGGCACTCTTCATAGCGACCAAGGGGTCTTTGCGCGGAATAAACGCGTAAAAATCATCTCTCGCCTATGGAGCTACTTCGATCTCAGACGAACAAAAGAAAAAGGCCTGCCAGTGAGACACTGACAGACCTGATTTAGATCAGTCAAAACTGTTTAGAGTTACAGCTTTACCCAGCCCTCAGGCGGCTTGCCTTTACCCGGGTGAACTGTGCCGCAGCTTGGGCAGGTGCGCGCATCCATATCCGCATCAAATGCCTCGTAGATTTTAGGCAGGGCAGAGACGATGCCTTCAGCTCCATCAAGAGCGACCTCAGCGCGGTGAACAAGACCTTCGCAGTTAAAGCAGAACCACTCGAAGCCTTCTTTCATGCCTGGCTGGCGCGGCGCCTCAACAACAATTCCAACGGAACCTTCCTGCGGGCGCTGCGGGGCATGGCGAACATGGGGAGGAAGCATAAACACTTCGCCCTCGCGAACTGGCACGTCGTAGACTTTGCCGCCATCTGCGATCTTCAACATCATGTCGCCCTTGATCTGGAAGAACCATTCTTCGACAGGGTCATCATGAAAGTCCATGCGGGTGTTCGGGCCGCCAACAACCATCACAATCATATCGCCTTCTTTGTGAAGCAGCTGGTTGCCAACTGGCGGCTTCAGTTTGTCGGCGTTGTCTTCCACCCACTTGTGAAAGTTGAATGGCTTGAGTGTTGGGTGTTGGCTCATGAAATCCTCCCTCCGCAGCAATTCCCTAAGAGAACAGAGCGACTATAAATTGCAGTGCGAACTGTATGCTATCGTTTTGCATCAGAACATCGGTTTCGCAGAATTCAGATATCCAAAATGCGGATACCTAAAGCATCTCAAACAAACACAATAAAGGTGCCAAGCGTTGCCAATGCGCTGGCAACGGCAAAGCGTATCGGTCTCAACGTTTCCGTTTTGAAGACAAAGGCAACCAACATGGCAGAGAAAAACACCTCCAGCGCGCCGAGCACCGCAACGGTTGGCACGGACGCAGACTGAAGCGCGAAGAATTGTAAGGTCTGGCCAAAGCTCAACGAGAGCGCGGTGATGTACTGCCACCGCCCTCTATCAAGCAGCAACCGTCCGATGGCAGCTTTGGGCGCAGCGGATAAAGCGGCCGCAATAGCGAACCATAAAACTCCGACTACAGCACCGATCAGCGTGCCGAGTGCAGGGTCTGGAATATCCTGAAGACCAAGGCTGCGAAAGCTGTAGGCAGAGGCGTAAAATAGGGCCGAAGCAATACCAAGCATATCGCCATAAGCGCAGGATTTTTGCGAGCACCCGCGCGGTGCACCCATATAGGCTAGCACACCAATCAGGATAACGCCGCCGCCAATGATGGCCTGCGGTGCGGGCAACTCATCCAGCAAAATGATGGCACAAGGAACCGCGAAGACCGGTATCAAACGGCGGAAAAGGCTTGCCTTCAACGCGCCAATTCTCTCCGTAGCACGGTACATGGCAGAGCGGCCAAGCACACTGGCGCAAAGACCTGCAATTACGAAGAAGGCCAAACCACCAGTGTTTTCTGCGGTGAAAAGGGAGGGTATCGAAACGTTGCCCCACCCAAGCCAGAGAACGAGAGTGAGAAGGGCGGTCATGACCACGGAGAGAAAGACGCCGTTGTCACCTTTCGCTGTGCTTTTGCCTTTGGCAATGCTGACGCCCGCAAGCCCGTAGAAAAATGCCGAGAGCAAGGCGAGGGCTTCACCAGACATTTCGCCGCCTCCCGTTAAGCGCCAGTGATCTGGTGCACAGCGCGTTTTGTCATCTCGACTGCAAGCGCCGCGCGGTATTCGGCGTCGGCATGCATGTCAGACAAAAGCCCCTCCGGTTCGATCGTTTTGCCCTTTAGAGCCCAAACGTTGAAATCGCCCTTCAGAGCCTCTTCCAACTGATCCGCGCGGAAAACACACGGGCCAGCGCCGGTAATAGCTACACGAACATCATCATCGAACCGGGCAACAAAAGCGCCTGCAACTGCATAGCCAGAGGCCTTGCTGGCAAACTTGGAATAGGCAGCGCAAACCGGAATTTTGAAGCGAACGTGAGTGACGATCTCGTCATCATCCAGCAGGGTTTCGAACATGCCGGAGAGAAAGTCTGCAGCAGCGTATTGCTGCTTTGTTGTGGTGATCTGCGCATCAAGCGCAAGTGCGGCAGATGGATAGTCAGCAGCAGGATCGTTATTGGAAAGGGAACCGCCGATTGTGCCGCGATTGCGTACCATCGGATCACCGATGAGGCCTGCAAGTTCAGCTAGTGCAGGTAGTGTTTCACGCACAATCTGGCTTCTCTGCACATCCACATGTCGCGCGCCTGCGCCAATGGTCAAAAAACCGTCGGCAACAGCAATGTCGCGGGACAGTAGTCTAGACAAATCAACAAGTAGACTTGGCATGGCAAGGCGCTGCTTTAGCGTGGGTACATAAGTCATGCCGCCTGCGAGGCACTTGGCATCTTCGTCGCTTTGTAAAAGCTCTACCGCTTCTTCAAGTGTGCGAGGGCGGGCGTAGGCAGTCTCATACATCTTGAGAGACCTCGTAGATTGCATCGACCATGCCGCGATAGCCGGTGCAACGGCAGATGTTGCCTTCCAGTTCCTCGGCAATGCGCTCACGGGTTAAGGAGGAGCCATGACGGCGGATCATATCCAAACCGGACATGACGACGCCCGGCGTGCAGAAGCCGCATTGCAAGCCTTGATGCCGAACCATGGCCTCCTGTAACGGGTGGTCCGACAGCGACTCGATTGTTTCTACCTTCGCGCCGTCGCAGGCGGCAGCAAGCACCGAGCAGGATTTGACGGCTTCGCCATCCAAATGCACGGTGCAGGCCCCGCATTGGCTTGTGTCACAGCCAACATGGGTGCCGGTGAGGCCAAGTTCCTCGCGCAGGAGCTGCGATAGCAACACGCGTGTTTCGACGCTGGCCTCAACCTTGTTTCCGTTCACAGTGAGGGAGATTTTGTTCATGCCGCTTCAGGCTCGAACTGGGCTGCAAAACTATCGAAAAACTGCGCCGCCAGTTTCTCAGAAGTGGATTTTATAAGACGCTGGCCGAGCTGAGCCAGTTTGCCGCCGATAGCCGCTTCCACTTCGTAGGTGAGCTTTGTGCCCTCGTCACCCAAATCTTCAAGGTGAACCCTCGCTCCGCCTTTTGCAAAGCCAGCAACACCGCCATTGCCTTTGCCGGAAATGACATAGGTTTCCGGAGCAACGATATCGGAGAGTGTCACATCACCTGAAAAGCGCGCCTTCACAGGGCCGATCTTCAAGCGAACCTTTGCAGACAGTTCGGTGTCGGAAGACTTCACCACTTCCTCGCAGCCTGGAATGCAGGCTTGTAAAACGCCTGCATCATTAAGCGCAGCCCAAACCGCCTCACGGTTCGCAGGGATGATGTGTTCACCGGACATTTCCATAAAGCGATCTCCCTCGTGGCGTTAGAGCTTCAGACCGCAGGCTGCGAAAGCCTCGCGGGTTGCGGCCTTTTCTTCTTCTGTCAATTGGAGCAGTGGCTCGCGCACTGGCCCGCCTACCTGCCCAAGCAGTTCCTGCCAGTATTTGCCGTGGGCCTGAGGCTTTCCGCCCGGTTTCGTGCGCTTCATGGCTTCACGAACAGGGTTCAGGCTGTCGCGCACCCTGCGCGCTTCCTCAAACCGGCCTTGGAACGCAAGCTGGGTGTACTCATGCATGCGTTTGTCATTCTTGGTTTGCAGGTGATATGGCGGAGAAGAGCACAGGTAGAGCTTCCAATTCAGCTCTTCGATGTTCTCAAGCCACTCTGCCTCAGATGCGGTGGAGACGTGGATCTTGTCGCCAACCATGTGGCTAAGTTTCACGTACATGTCGCGCGGAACGGAGTATTTGATGGCAACGATATTCGGTAGCTCAGCAATGCGGGCGCAAAGCTCAGGGCTCATCAAATAGCCGCTGTCTGGATGGCTCCACATGGCAATGCCAATGTCTACCTGCTCACAAATCGCCTTGTAGTAATTGTAAACGGTGTCGTCCTGATCGGTCACAAAGTGAAGGATCGGCGCATGCACCACAATATAATCAGCGCCGCAGTTCTGCGCGTGCTTGGCAAGCTCGATCACAGTGTCGAAGTTCTGGTCTGATGCAGACATGATGGTGCCCGCTTTGCCGTCGCATTCTTCAACCGCGATCTCGAAGTTGCGCTTGCGCTCTTCAAGGCTCATGGAGAAGAACTCGCCCTGCTTACCGGCAATAAACAGGCCCTGAATATCAAGATCATCCACCCAGTGACGGATGTTGGAGCGCAGACCCGCTTCGTTGAAAGAAAAGTCTTCGTTGAACGGGTTCAGGGCAGCAGCCCAAATACCGCGCATATTTTCACGCGCGTAATCCTTGGCATCTAGCCTAGAGTATTTCATCAGCTTTTTCCTTGCTCGGCGCTGCGAATGGCACGCCATAAAGATTGACTGGTAAGAGGCATGGTCAGGTCGGTAACACCAAGCGGACGCAGTGCATCCACGGCGGCATTCAAAATGGCCGCCGGAGCGCCAATCGTGCCTGCCTCGCCAACGCCCTTGGCGCCCAATGCGTTCATTGGGCTAGGCGTTTCGAACTTATGAATATCGATCGTTGGGATATCGGCAGCGCGGGGCATGGCGTAGTCCATGAAGGAGCCGGTCAAAAGCTGACCGTCTTCATCGTAGACAATGCTCTCCATGAGGGCTTCGCCCAGCCCTTGAGCCAAGCCGCCGAGGATCTGCCCTTCCACCAGTTTGGGGTTCACAATGGTTCCGGTATCATCAACGCAGGTGATGCGCTCGACGCTAAGCTCACCTGTGCTGCGGCAGATGGAAACCTGCGCAAGATAGGCCCCATAGCCCCACGCTTGGCCCTTGTTCTCATAGCGAACGTCTGCTGTGATCGGCAGCGCTTCGCTAGCCTCCAAGCGTGATGTAATTTCCTCGCACGCCTTAAGAACCGCGCTGCCACCAATGGCGGTGGAGCGACTGGCAAGAGCGCCAATCCCTTCCGGAGTTTTTGCTGTATCGGCCAGCAAAACGGAAATCTGGTCTATGTCGATGTTAAGAGCATCTGCTGCGATCTGGGCAAAGGCGGTTTCGCGGCCATGCCCTTGTGATGAGCTGCCACTAGCGACAACAACGCTGCCGTCTTCGTTTAGGGTAACGCGAGCCGTTTCCCAGCCATTGCCGGAGGGCTCCAGATAAAACCCGATGCCGATGCCAACAAGCTGTCCCTCTGCGCGGCATCGTGTTTGCTCAGCAAGTAGGGCAGGGTAGTCTACGGCCTCACACAAAACGTCGAGGGCCTTGGCATAATCGCCTGAATCCAGTGTGTTCCCTGTCAGGGTGTTATGAGGAAGAGCTGTTGCAGGAATAAGGTTTTTGCGGCGCAGTTCAACGGGGTCGATCCCGCTTACAGCCGCGGCTTTGTCGATAAGCCGCTCCATCAAACAGTTTGCTTCAGGTCGGCCCGCTCCGCGATAAATGCCGGTAGGGCCGAGATTATTCATTACCGCTTGAGTGGTGATGTCTTGAGCGGGGACAGCATAACCTGATGGCAACACGCGGGCTGCATTCCACGCTGTGATAAGACCACTGTTTGGCAGCCAAGCGCCAACAGGGCCTTCAACCATAGCCTTCAGCCCGAGGAATGTACCGTCGCTTGAAAGCGCCAGCTCACCTTCGCTCTTGATGCCTCTGCCGTGGGTTGCGGAAAGAAACTCTTCAGAGCGGGTCGCGGTCCATTTCACATCGCGCTTATGTTTGAGCGCAGCCCAAACTACGAAGACATCTTCAGGGTAAAGCGATGCTTTCATGCCAAATGCACCGCCCACATGTGGAGCGATGACACGAATGCGCTTCGCTTCAATACCAAGAATAGCGGCGAGTTCTGAGCGGGTACGGTGCGGTGTTTGGGTGGAGTGCCAAACGGTTACGCAATCAGTTTCCGCGTCATAAGCGGCCGCGATTGATCTTGGCTCCATAGGGGAGGGCGCAAGGCGAGGGTGCTGAATGGTGCAAGACACCACATGGTCTGCTTTAGCTGCTGCCTCCTCGTATTGTGCGTTCGACCAATTTTTCTCCGCTACAAGAATCGGGGAACTCTCGGTCGGCTCGATCTCGGCATATACGAGTTCTGCTGCGTCAGCGGCTTGCAGAGCGGTTTCACCCAAGACAGCCGCTACCGGCTGTCCCAGCCCGCGCACCGTCGCCTGCGCCAACACGGAAAACGGCGGAAGATGTTTGATTGGCAGAACAGGATTAACAGAGAGGCTGCCAAGGTCTGCAACATCTGCCCCTGTATGAACAGCAGCAACGCCTTCAGCCTCCAGCGCATCTTCAGTTTCCAGTTCTACAATCTCGCCGGATGCGATTTGCGAGCGCACAAACGCTACATGCAACGGGTTCGTCAGCTTCACGTCATCGGTAAACACACCTCGTCCACGCACGAGAACATGATCTTCCCGTCGCAGAGGCGATCCACCTATTTTGTGAGAGTTTTGAACCGACATGGCACACCCGGATAAATATTCGTTGGATGCGATACCAACAAAAACCCGAGCAGAATCCAAATCTAAAGAACAAATCTCGATATAACCAAATTGGATACCTAGGCCTCTGGAATAAAAGTATAAATTGAGCAAATGGAGGCTGCTGATGAAACTTGGTTTGATCGGAAACGGGGCAATCGCTCAATTTGTAAGACGCGCTTTGGAAGCGCACGGGCATGAGATTGGAGCAGTGCTTTTGCGTCCTGCCCGCATAGCGCAGATGAGCCCAATTCCTAATGATGGGCCTTTATATGTAGGCTCCGTCGCCGAGTTGCCCGATGATCTTGACCATGTGATCGATTGTGCTGGCCATGAAGCATTACGCCAATACGGAACAGATGTTTTAAGGGCTGGATTTGATTTAACGACAGTCTCCATTGGCGCCTTGGCGGATAAGGCGTTGGAAGCCGCCTTGGAAGACGCCGCGCTTGAGGGCGATAGCAAGCTCCATTTGGCAAGCGGTGCAATTGGCGCGCTCGATACGCTGCGGGCTGCGCGGGTCGGTAACCTGACTAAAGTGCGCTACACAGGGCGCAAGCCGCCTAAAGGCTGGCTCGGTTCTCCCGCTCAAGAGAGCATCGACTTGGAAAACCTTGGCGATAGACCCCAAACCCACTTTGTGGGAACAGCACGTCAAGCGGCGCTGGAATATCCTAAAAACGCTAATGTCGCTGCGGCTGTAGCCCTGTCTGGTGTCGGCTTTGATGAGACAGAAGTTGTATTGGTTGCCGATCCGGCCATTTCGGTAAACATTCATGAGATCGAAGTCACCGGCGATTTTGGAAGCTTTGAATTCCGTATTCTGGGAAATGCGTTGCCCGATAATCCCCGCAGTTCCGCTCTTGCCGCAATGAGTGTTGTTGGCTGTGTGTTGCAGGAGACTAAACCGATCGTTTTCTAAGTGTTTTAGCTGACGGGCCAGCTTGAACGCTCTAGGCATTAATTGCGCGTACTCTTTTCGATATGAGTACCTTTCAGGGAGTGCGCAGTAGGAGGCAAGCTTGGCTGCACGACACACCCGTATCGTAGAACGTGTTCTCACCCGTCTGAAGTTTAAACAACTCAGGCTTTTGGTGGCGGTAGGCAAGCATAACAACATCCAGAACGCGGCGCATGAGCTGAACGTTTCCCAGCCCGCCGCGACCAAGATGATCAAGGACCTTGAGCTAGACTTCGAGGTGCAGCTTTTTGAGCGTACCAATCGCGGTGTTGTACCAACCCCGTTCGGTGAGGCCTTGATCCGCCATGGCAAACTGATCTTTGCGCAGGTTTCTAATGCCGCACAGGAGCTGGATGACCTTAACGAAGGCAGCAGCGGGCGCGTTGTCGTCGGTACTCTGCTTGCTGCATCCCCGCATCTCTTGCCCCTCGCAATCGAGAAGCTTTTAGAAGAGCGGCCAAAGGTTGCCATCAAGCTGGTTGAGGGCACCAACGAGGTGCTTATGCCAGCGCTACGCTCAGGTGAGATTGATCTTGTGGTTGGAAGATTGCCAACGCATCGCCATCGCAGCGAGCTTTCTCAAGAAAAGCTGTTTGATGAGCGTATTCTTGCGGTCGTCGGCAAAGGGCATCCGCTTGTTGGCAAGAAAGCGCTGGAGTTTGATGAGCTGAAGCCGTTTGGCTGGATCGTACCACCGATTGAGACAAGCCTACGCCGCCAACTCGACCAGTATTTTATCAATCAAGACCAGTATGTACCGCCGGTCTCGGTGGAATCGGTCTCCTACCTTACCAACCGCTCACTGCTTCAGGCGCGTGACTTCATTGGTCTGATGCCAGCCCACGTTGCCGCGCAGGATATTGCAAGCGGTGCATTGGAGCAGATTAACTGGACTGTTCCGTTTGGCGAAAGTCCTGTTGGGGTCTCCTACCGCCGCGGCGGTCAGCTTTCGCCTGCTGGTGTGGCGTTTCTCTCTGCTCTGCGTGAGGCTGCCAAGGTTATGTAACAGCTAGCCGACTTTTCTAGCAGGAAATTAAGCGGTTGCTTAGCCCTGCTAGGCGACAAGGCGACTACGAAAAACTGCCTTAATGTTTGCTGCTATAGGTTCTCGTTTTGCGGTATGAAACGCTCATACCTTTAGAGGCATAGTGCTGTGAATTGATTCAAAAATTAACCTTTTGAGTGTTTGTGTGTAGTTAACCACAGGCCCTAAATCATTTTTAGATCGAACGTTGCGGTATCGTTAATATGGTTTAGGTATTTGTAATTATTGATTAATATCAAAAATACATTTGCCCTTCCGTCGCTAACCTAGCGCGACTGCCTCCTAAAGGCGCTCTAAAAAGGTATACCATATTCCATATATCTGATACCGATACCGAGCTGTTATCAGTACTTAAACCTATTTTTATCGGTTTGATGTTTTCGGGAGGAATTCATGATTAAATTGATTGCC
This sequence comes from Pseudovibrio flavus, assembly GCF_009711345.1. GTDB lineage: Bacteria > Pseudomonadota > Alphaproteobacteria > Rhizobiales > Stappiaceae > Pseudovibrio > Pseudovibrio flavus. The sequence goes on along the minus strand of NZ_SMMA01000062.1, from coordinate 89,487 downwards.
GCGGCCTCTATGGCTGCATTGACGCTGGGTACGTCGCTGGTTAGCGCGGAGGAATACCCGTCCAAGACTATTGAGGTTGTAACCCATGCCGGCAACGGCGGCGGTACCGACGTAACCACCCGCATGATGATGCTTCGCGCTCGTCGTGAGCTTGGTGCGGACATGGTAGTGGTCAACAAAAAGGGTGGTGGCGGTGCCGTAGCTATGGACCACTATCTGGGCCTGCCAGCTGACGGGTACTCCATCCTCACCTTTACAATTGGCCATGCTGCAACTGTCGCCAAGGGCAAGACCAAGATGACCCTTGATGACGTGCGCCCAATCGCACGCGGTACCGACGATCCGCAGATCCTTATGGTTCGCTGTGGCGCATACGACAGCGCTGAGGACTTCGTTGCCAAGCAGAAAGACGCTGCGATCTCCTACGGTACAACCCATCTCGGTAACATCGATGACGTGTCTGCATTCATGTTCACCATGAAGGGCGGCATGAAGACACCTAAGATCGTTCCGTTTGATGGTGGCGGCGAACTGGCAACCCAGCTTGTTGCTGGTGCAGTTGATGCGGCGGTTCTTAACCTTGCAGAAGCATCCTCCCAGATCGATGCAGGCGAAGTGTGCCCAATCGTCGTACTTGCTGACAAGCGCATGGATGGCCTTCCAGAAGTTAGCACTGCGAAAGAACTCGGCATTCCTGTCAGCTTCTCCACCGTACGTGGCTTCGTCATTCACAAAGACACACCGGAAGACGTCGCGCAGAAGGTTGAGGCCTCTCTCGTAAAGGCTATGAAGCACCCAGTTTATCAGGGCTTCCTCACCTCCATCGGTCTTGATGCAAACTCTGTCGTTGGTGCGGAAGAGTGGGGCAACCAGCTTCAGACTATGACCACTGACATGGAATCCGCTCTCAAAGAGTTGGGCTTCATCCAGTAAGGCCAATCGGTCTTCGGGGAAGCCGCGTTCTGCGGCTTCCTCTCAAACACTCCCCCTAAATGATCTCTGCCCTTAACGGGCAGGCAATAATGTCTTTGGAGGATTTCTTGACGAGCTCAGCAGATTTCGAGCCGCGGGAAGAAGGTGCGGCAGACTTTCCTAGTCGGCGCGAGCAGTTGGTGGCACGTTTTGTTGTTCCTTTGCTAATACTCCTCTTCTGTGTAGGTGCGTACTATCTATCCACGCAGTTTGACCGCGTTCCGCCAATTTTGAAGCGTGGCATCCAGCCCTCTGACTTTCCTCAATTGGTCATTGGCCTGATTGGTTTTCTCACCATCTGGCTGGCGCTCACCCAGAAGGTCGGGAAGCTTGAGGTTCTAACCTCAACGGTTTGGGGCACATTGCTTGCTCTGATCGGCTTTCTCTTGGTGGCAGAGATAGACCTCTTCCTCGGGCTTGGCCTTTTTGCCTTCACGCTCGCGTTGATGTGGGGCGAAAGGCGGCTTTGGGCACTTGTGCTCGTTGGTCTCATTATCCCAGTTGCAGTGTTCTTTCTCTTTGACGGAATTTTCGAAGTCCGCTTCCCGCGCGGCCCTCTGACGAACTTGTGGTATCAATAATATGGAAGCTGTATTTTCCGGCCTGATGGCTCTGGCAGATCCAAGTTTGCTTGTACTGCTTGTTGCCGCAACATTAGGCGGCGTAATGGTAGGGGCGTTGCCGGGCCTTAATGCAACAACTGGTGTTGCACTTCTTCTGCCATTTACCATCACCATGGAGCCGATCGCGGCAATCGCGATCCTGACAACGATTTATTGCGCCGCCACGTTTGCTGGCGCGATCACGGCAATTCTCATTAATACGCCGGGTACTTCAGCCAGCGCGACCACCTGTCTAGACGGATACCCGTTAGCGCAGAGGGGCGAGGCTGGGCGGGCCCTAGGCATGGCTGCGGTTTCCTCCACCATCGGCGGTATCGTATCGGTACTTTGCTTGATGGCAGCCGCGCCGCTTATGGCTCGCGCCGCTTACAACTTCGCGCCGCCTGAGTACTTCGCGCTTACTGTCTTCGGCCTTTCCATGCTGGCAACCATCGGTGATGGCAGCGCTCTTAAGAACCTGATTGCCGGTGCTTTCGGCGTGCTTCTGGCAACCGTTGGCATTGACCTGCTAACCTCTATCGAACGCTTCACGTTTGGCATGAACGAACTGAGCGAAGGTATTCCATTTGTACCGGTCATGATTGGCGTCTTCGGTATTTCCGAGTTGCTGGTTCAGGCAAGTAATCTGCACATCAAGCGCGAACCGGTGAAGATGAAGGCAATTCGCCTTCCTAGCCGCGAAGATTATAAGCGCGTCTGGCGCACTATCCTTCGTAGCTCCGGCATCGGTACCTTCATCGGTATTCTGCCAGCAGAGGGGGCAACTGTTGCTTCCATGATCGGCTATAACGAAGCTAAACGCTGGTCAAAGCACCCTGAAGAATTCGGTAAGGGTTCTCTGGAAGGTGTGGCTGGCTCTGAGGCTGCGAACAACTCGGCGACTGGCGGCGCAATGGTACCAACGCTCGCGCTGGGTATCCCAGGTAGCCCGACTGCTGCCGTTATCCTGGCGGGCCTTATGGTTCACGGCCTGCGTCCGGGCCCGACTATGTTTACCGAGCAGGCAGACTTTGTCTTTGCGATTTTCTGGGCGATGCTGCTGGTAAACGTGCTCTTCTTCTTCGTTGGTCTTTGGGGGGCAAAGCTCTTTGCTCGTATCACCCTCATCCCGATCAATATTCTTTGGCCAATCGTTTTCACTTTCTCCATCGTCGGCGCCTATGCGCTGGAACAGTCCATGCTCGATGTCTGGATTGCAGTTGGAGCCGGTATCCTTGGTTTCTTCATGCGCCGCTACGGATTTTCTGTAGTGCCGCTCACAATTGGTTTGATCCTCGGTGGCATGCTCGAAACACGCCTTGGCCAGTCCATGGTCATGCTTGATGAGCAGTGGTGGCTCATGCTCGCCCGTCCACTTTCTTTGTTCTTCTTTATTCTGACCGCACTGGCACTGTTCGGCCCGTATTTGTGGGGACGGTTGTTCACCCAGCGCGCACCAATTAAATCGACCGGAGAATAATATGACGAAAATTAAATCCGTCCGTACTCGGGTGTGGAACTGGAAAGGCAAGACAGTTCCCCCGCAAGGCAATTTCTGCACCAACGCCAGCGACGCGCTTTACGACAAGGGCGATGCGATGGGCAGCTTTCGTTTTCATCAGTGGCTGACCTGTGAGGTTGAAGCGGAAGACGGAACCATCGGTATTGGTAACGCAGCGCTTGCACCTAATCTGGTGAAAGCGGCCATTGATCAGTACTACGCTCCAATGGTTATTGGCGAAGACCCTTTCGACTACGCTTATCTCTGGGAAAAGATGTACCGCAAGACCCATGCATGGGGCCGCAAGGGCGTGGGTATGACGGCAATTTCTGCTGTCGATATCGCGATTTGGGACCTGATGGGCAAGCTGGCTAACAAGCCGGTGTTCAAGCTGTTAGGTGGTCGTACCAAAGAGAAAATTCCGGTCTACTATTCCAAGCTCTACGCTGCCAGCATCGAAGAAATGCAGGCCGAGGCAGAAGAAGCCATGCAGCACGGCTATCAGGGCTTTAAGACGCGCTTCGGTTTCGGCCCTAAGGACGGCATGAAAGGCATGCGCGAGAACCTCAAGCGTGTTGAGGCAGTGCGCGAAGTCATCGGTTATGACAAGGATCTTATGCTCGAGTGCTACATGGGCTGGAACCTCGACTACACCCGTCGCATGCTGCCAAAGCTTGAAAAGTATGAGCCTCGTTGGCTGGAAGAGCCGGTGATCGCAGATGACATTCACGGCTATGCTGAGCTGAACCGTGGTCCGATCCCAATCTCTGGCGGCGAGCATGAGTTCTCGCTGCTCGGTTTCCGTCAGTTGTTGGATGCCAAGGCTGTTTCTGTCATCCAGTACGACACCAACCGTGTCGGCGGCATTACAGCAGCGCAGAAGATTAACGCGCTCGCAGAAGCCTACCAAATTCCGGTTATTCCGCACGCTGGCCAGATGCATAACTATCACCTGACCATGGCGAACGTGAACTGCCCGATTGCTGAATACTTCCCTGTGTTCGATGTCGAGGTTGGTAACGAGCTGTTCTACTACATCTTTGAGGGCGATCCTGAAGCGGTAGATGGCTTCCTGCAGCTGGATGATAACAAGCCGGGGCTGGGCATCTCCATCACTGACAAACATCTTCATGACTTCGAGGTGGTAGAATGACAAAGCCATACAAGGGTATTTGGCCTGTAGCGCCTACACCGTTTAATCCCGATGGAACACTTGATCTGGAGGGCATGAAACGTGTTCTAGATTGCATGGTCGATCAGGGCGTTGACGGCATCTGCATTCTTGCAAACTTCTCGGAGCAGTTCCTCATTTCAGATGAAGAACGTGCGGTCCTAACTCGTTTGTGCTTGGAGCATGTGGCAGGACGCGTTCCTGTTATCGTCACCATTAGCCACTTTGCGACGGATATCGCGGTAGCGCGTGCAAAAGAGGCCAAGGCACTCGGCGCGGCAATGGTGATGATGATGCCGCCGTATCATGGTGCTCTCCTTAAAGGAAACGCCCAGCAAACCTACGAGCAGTTTCAAGCCGTAGGTGAGGTTGGTATTCCGATTATGATTCAAGATGCGCCGCTCTCGGGTGTTGATCTGCCTGTTCCTCTGCTTGTGCGTATGGCGCAAGAAATCGAGATGGTGAAACTCTTCAAGATCGAGTGCGCAGGCGCTGCCAGCAAGCTGCGTGATCTGGTTGCCGCAGGTGGCGATTCTATTGAGGGGCCTTTTGACGGAGAGGAAGCCATAACTCTAATGGCGGACTTGGATGCAGGGGCAACCGGTTCTATGACTTCCGCTATGATACCGGACCAGATTCGTCCTATTCTTGTGGCGCATGCTGCAGGGGAGAGGGATACGGCACTGCGTCTCTACGCCCGCATTCTTCCTGCGGTCAATCACGAGAATCGTCAGTGTGGCTTCCGGTCCGCGAAGGCTGCTATGGTTGCTGGTGGTGTTATCAAATCGGATTTCTGTCGTCATCCGATAGCGCCGCTGCATCCGCAAACGAGGGAGGCCATGATCGAGCTGATCAGGCCCCTTGATCCGGTCGTTTTGAACTGGGGAAGGTAATGGGAATGGGCGAGACAAACTGGATCGCAGAACTGAAGCAACACGGACAGGTAACACAGAGAAAGTCTCTGGCAGAAGAAGCTGCAGACACTCTGCGTGAGTTCATTCTGCTTGAAAAACTTGCTCCCGGTACTGCTATTCCAGAGCGGGAACTCGCCGATGCTCTGGGTATTTCCAGAACGCCATTGAGAGAAGCGCTGCGCTTGTTGGTTACCGAAGGGCTGGTGGAATATTCTGCCACCCGTAGGCCACGCGTTGCAGCGCCGTCAATGGCGGAATTGACCCAATACATTACCGTTCTGGGTGCATTGGAAGCTCTGGCAGGCGAACTCGTCTGCAATGAGGCGACCGACGAAGAGATCAACGGGCTGATTACTATGGAGCGGCGGCTGAACAACGACGCCGAGAGCATATCTGCTCTTGAGTTCTTTCAGCGGGATATGCGGTTCCATAGCGAGCTGGTTGCCCTTTCGCGCAACGAGCCGCTCATCGAAACTCATCGGCAATACAATGCGCGCCTTTGGCGTGCCCGCTTCATCTCTTCAAAACGTGCAACCCGACGTGCCAACACGCTCGCCGAGCACCGCGCAATTGCGGTGGCGCTTGGCCAGCGTGATCCGCAGGCAACGGCTCACGCCCTGCGGGCCCATCTGAAATCGACAATCAGCAATATAGCCGTGGCGTTGGAAGGCCAAGCCGACGGCTGAAGGGTTTAAAAATGAAACCACGTATCGGGATTATTCCAGGCGACCCAAGTGGCATTGGGCCGGAGCTGATCGCACGCCTACTAAACGACAACGGCGTAGCAGAGGCAGCAGATATTCTTCTTATTGGCGACGCCCATGTTTTTGAAGAAGGGCAGAAGGTTGCAGGCCTAACATTTGAAATGAACGCAGTTGATGCAAGCTGTGACGACTGGAAACAGGCTTCACAATTTGCATTGCACGCAATGGAAACCATTACTCTTGAGGAGATCGTCGTCTCCTCCGTTGAGCAGCCATGCGGTGCATCCGTCCTTAAAACGCTCGATCAAGCACTGAAATTCCTGCAGGGCGGCGTTATCGACGCGTTGGTTTTCGGGCCATTTAACAAAGCGTCCATGCACCTTGCAGGCCTCGGCCACGATGATGAGCTGCACTACATGGCCGAAAAGCTTGGCGTTTCCAACTATATCTCAGAGCTGAATACGCTGGACGGCATCTGGACCAGCCGCGTCACCAGCCATATCGCTCTGCGAGATGTTGCCGATGCAATTACAGAGGAGCGTATCGAAGAAGCCGTTCATCTGATCGACCGCACTTTGCGTCGTTCCGGTCTAACGCGCCCGCGCATTTCTGTTGCTGCGATCAACCCGCATGCAGGTGATGGCGGCAATTTCGGAACAGAAGAGATCGACACTATTGAACCGATAGTGCGCCGCCTTGCTGAAACGCAAATGTCCGTCGATGGGCCATGGCCATCTGACACCGTGTTCCTGAAAGCCGTCGCCAAAGAAATCGATGCGGTGGTGACCATGTATCATGACCAAGGGCAGATCGCGCTTAAGCTGCTGGGCTTTGATCGCGGTGTAACAGTGCAGGGTGGGTTGCCATATCCGGTTTCCACGCCCGCTCACGGCACAGCATTCGACATTGCAGGTAAGGGCTTGGCAGATGTTGGTGCAACCCGCGCTGCGTTCGATGTTGCCTGCGACATGGTTCAAAACTGGGACAAAGCAGAGCTGACACAGGCAGAAACTGAAGGGGCAGGGTAATGGCTTACGAACCACATGGAAAACACCTGATCGCCGGTGAATGGGTAGCCAGCGACACAACCTTCAAGGCTGATCCTGTCTCTGGCCCTGCGCTTGATTATTCCGCTGGCCGCGTAAGTGATGTTGATACTGCTGTAGAAGCAGCAGAAGACGCTTTTTGGAGTTATGGCTACAGCTCTCGTGAAGAGCGTGCCCAGTTCATCAACGCAATCGCTGATGAGATTGATGCGCGGGGCGAAGATATCACCCGCATTGGTTCCGCCGAAACAGGGCTTCCAGCTGCGCGTCTTGAAGGAGAGCGTGGCCGCACCGTTGGCCAGCTTCGTTTGTTTGCCAGCCACATCCTGAAAGGTGATTACCTTGATCGCCGCTCGGATGAAGCCTTGCCTGATCGCCAGCCAGCGCCGCGACCAGCACTGGAGATGGTTCAGCGTCCAATCGGGCCGGTTGCCGTGTTTGGTGCTTCCAACTTTCCGCTGGCATTTTCGACAGCAGGTGGCGATACCGCTGCGGCTCTTGCAGCGGGCTGTCCGGTTGTGGTGAAGGGCCATCCCGCTCATCCGGGAACTGGCGAGATCATCGCTGACGCTATCCTTGCTGCTATCAAGAAAACCGGCGTTCATCCTGGTGTGTTTTCCTTGGTGCAGGGCGGCAATAACGAGGTCGGCAAACGCCTTGTCGAACATCCGCTTATCAGAGCTGTAGGTTTTACAGGCAGCCTTGCAGGTGGCCGAGCCCTGTTTGACCTTTGCGCTCGCCGTGTTGAGCCAATTCCGTTCTTCGGTGAGCTGGGCTCCATCAATCCGGTCTTCGTTTTGCCAGAAGCTGCCAAGAGCCGAATGGATAGTATTGCAAGCGGCTGGGCAGGCTCGGTTACCATGGGCGCGGGGCAGTTCTGCACCAACCCCGGTGTGGTGGTTCTGCCAAAAGAACACGCGCCAGCCTTTGTCGAGGTAGCATCTGCAGCGCTTGATCAGGTACCCGACCAACATATGCTGACCATGGGCATAGCCTCAGCCTATCGAAAGGGCCGCGATCATATCGCCTCTGTTTCTGGCGTTGAGACGATCCTGTCTAAAGATGCTGCAGAGCGTGATGCTGCTCCAGCCATGTACATGTGTGATGCAACAACGTGGCTGGGTTCAGATGTTCTTAGCGAAGAAGTCTTTGGTCCAACGGGTATCGTTGTAACAGTCTCCAGCATTGAAGAAATGCACGAGCTTGCCAAGCGCCTTGAAGGCCAGTTGACTGCAACACTGATTATGGACGACGGCGACCTTGAAGATGGTGGGTCCTTGATGCCAATTCTGGAGCGAAAAGCAGGACGTATTCTCGCAAACGGGTTCCCGACAGGCGTTGAAGTCGCCGATAGCATGGTCCATGGCGGACCGTATCCGGCATCGACCAACTTTGGGGCAACGTCCGTGGGCACGTTGTCGATCCGCCGTTTCTTGCGTCCGGTTTGCTATCAGAACCTGCCGTCTTCTTTGTTACCGAAATAAAACAGCCCCTTTAGGGGCACTCCCAGACCCGAAACTGCGGGAGCTAGTTGTGATGTTGCTCTTTTGAGCATGCGCGGCTGCTCCCGCTTTTTTTGCTCAATTCATCACGTCGTCTTGACCGCAAAAACCAGCCGAAAGCGGGCTTGTTTTATGCATTTGCGTATTTGTGTTCACACTGGTATACGCCAAGTCCTATCCTAATTGATCCTACAAAAATGGGGTTCTGACGGTTCTCGGAGCACGCTTTGAGCCGCTGCGGCTTGGCTTGTTCTGCAATAAACATAATACAGCCTGTCGGCCTAAAATGGCTGAAAACGGGCGTATTTACCCTGAACGAAACAACATGATGGGCTGCTCACAACATACCCGTCACCAAAAATGAGGGTAAAATGACTGATGAAGTGACCACTGTGTCGGCAGAAAAATCCAGCCGCTTTTCGGCTGTATTCTATCCGGCATTCCCTGTTGTGGTTTTGGGCCTTCTCTTCGGATATCTGGGCAGCGTTATGGGCGCGGCGAACATGTTTAATACCATGTTCTCGACGGCGCACGGCCTGCTCATGAACACCGTGCTTTACATCATGGGCATCTGCGTTTTAGCCGGTGCTATTGGCCGTCTTCTGTTGGAATTTGGTACCGTTGCTGTAATGGAGCGCGTTCTGCGCCCGCTTATGCGCCCGCTCTACCGTCTTCCAGGCAAGGCTTCCCTTGCAGCGGTAATGACCTTCTTCTCCGATAATCCGGCGATTATCTCTCTGGCAAACGACGCCCGCTTTGCGAAATCGTTCAAAGCCTATCAGCTTGTTTCTCTGGCCAACTTTGGCACAGCGTTTGGCATGGGCTTGATCGTCGTTACTTTTATGTCCGCCCAGTCTATTGGCGGCGAAAGTGCAATGACACCGGCGCTGATTGGCCTGTTTGGTGCCATCGTTGGCTCGGTCGTCTCCACCCGCCTTATGCAGCACATGATCTACAAGGATCTGGGTGAGCGCGATCACATCGAGCCGGACTCCGATGCTGACGATCAGGCCTCGGAAATTCCGGTTAGCGGCGATACGATTGGTCTGCGTTTCCTCAACTCCTGCCTTGACGGTGGTAAGTCTGGTGTTGATCTCGGCATCGCGATCATCCCAGGCGTGCTCATCATTGCAACAGTTGTGATGATGCTGACCTTCGGTCCGGGTGAGACTGGTTACACCGGCGCGGCCTTTCAGGGCGTTGCTGTTCTGCCTAAGCTTGGTTCCGTTTTCTCTGGCGTGTTTTCCGCACTGTTCGGCTTCCAGAGCCCTGAGCTGATTGCCTTCCCTATCACTTCTCTTGGTGCTGTAGGTGCGGCGATGACCTTGGTTCCTCCGTTCATCACGCAGGGCATCATCGGCGGTAACGAGATTGCAGTGTTCACCGCAATGGGCATGTGCTGGAGTGGCTACCTTTCCACCCACACTGCTATGCTGGACACCCTTGGCTATCGCAATCTTATTTCCAAGGCATTGCTCTCCCACACCATTGGTGGTTTGGCAGCAGGCATTGCAGCTCACTACACCTATTTGCTTTTCTCACTGTTCTCCTGACTGTGAGAAAAAGCTGAACTGACAAGGCCGGAGCGGAAAGCACTTTCGCTCCGGTTTTTTGTTGTGCTGTACGGCGCTCATCGGGCGTTTGCCCCTAGTCTAATTTGCTAGATTCTTGCTGGTTGCAAGCAATGCCCCGCTAGCCTTACTCTGGCCTTGTAAGTCTTGTGAGTGGAGCCGAAATATGCACCGGATTGCAGCAGAAAACTGGTACCGCACGACACACCTTGCCGACGGCATTTCGCTTATTGAGGAGCCGCATATCCTGCCGTTTTACCGTTGCAACATCTGGCATGTTGCTGGGCGCGATTTTAACATGCTGGTAGATAGCGGCATGGGTGTCGTTAGCCTTCGCGAATACGTACCCCTAGCGGCGGAAAAGAACGTGGTGGCGGTGGCCAGTCACAGCCATTTCGACCATGTAGGCTGCCATCACGAGTTTGAAGAACGCTGGATCCACGAAGCAGAGGCAAGCATTCTTGCCCATCCAACGCGGCAAAATACGCTCGCAGACCCTTATGTAATTGACGAGATTTTCTCGGCCTTACCGCCGGAGCCCTATCGCTCCTGCGCCTATCACGTCAAATCCGCACCGCCGACAAAACTGCTGCGGGATGCGGATATCATTGACCTTGGAGATAGAAGTTTCCATGTGCTGCACACACCGGGGCATTCGCCGGGCGGGATCGCGCTTTGGGAGGAAAAAACCAGAACCTTGATAGCAGGGGATGTGATCTATGACGGAGAGCTCATTACCGACGCCTATCATAGTAACATGGGGGACTACATCGACAGCATGCGCATGCTGTCTGCCCTTCCTGTCGAAACCGTCCACGGAGGACACTTCCCAAGCTTTGGAGGTGGGCGGTTTAAAGAGATAACCACCCACTTCCTAAAGGAGCATGACAACAGCTAGGCGGCTTTATCGCGGCTGTCGTCCTGTGTCAGCAAACCAAACAGGTTTCGAGGGTCTGTCGGCTCTGCGATCATGTCTACGTCTTCATAGTCTCCGGTCTTTTGAACCGTGTCGTGAAGGAAGCGGAGGGCAGAAAAGTCTTCCGTTGCAAAGCCAACGGAGTCGAACAGCGTGATGTCGTTGGCATGTGCCCGCCCAACTTCCATGCCGGAAATAACGCGCCACAATTCGTTGACCGGATAATCCTCCGGCAACTGCTGGATTTCGCCTTCAATGCGGGTCTGCGGCGGGTATTCGACGAAGATCTTGGAGCGCAGAAGAATATCCTTGTGCAGCTCCGTCTTACCCGGACAATCGCCGCCAATGGCATTGATGTGAACGCCAGCGCCAATCATGTTGTCCGTCAATATGGTCGCGTACTGCTTATCAGCGGTCACAGTAGTGATGATATCTGCGCCCTCAACTGCCTCTTCCGCACTCTTGCACGGGATCAGCTCCAAGCCATAAGGAGCAAGGTTGCGCATACACTTTTGCGTTGCCTCCGGATCCAAATCGTAAAGGCGTAGAGTTTTCGTTCCCAGCAGCGCCTTAAAGGCAAGCGCCTGAAACTCCGACTGGGCACCATTACCGATGATAGCCATTGTCTCCGATGGCTTTGGGGCAAGGTGACGGGCTGCAACGGCGGATGTCGCCGCAGTGCGAAGCGCGGTAAGCACTGTCATTTCTGAAAGGAAGAACGGATAGCCGCTTTCGACCTTTGAAAGCATGCCAAACGCGGTAACGGTCTGCAGGCCCAGCTTGGTATTGGCTGGGTGACCGTTTACGTACTTGAAGCTGTAGAGCTCCCCATCACTTGTTGGCATCAACTCGATGACGCCGATTTTGGAGTGGCTTGCAACGCGCGGTGTCTTGTCAAAAAGCTCCCAGCGACGGAAATCCTGCTCAACATAATTGGCGAGGCCGGCAAGAAATGTCTCCACCCCGCATGTGCGCACGGTTTTGAGAATATTCTCGACACTCACAAACTGAACCATCTTAAAAACCTCACGATTAGTTATAGCGGAATGTCGGTCTATCCATGACCGTTTTGCCAAAAAGACTTGCAACAAGATCAACAAGCAAGGTTGCTGTCCGTCCGCGTTCATCAAGGAAAGGGTTAAGTTCCACCAGATCGAGAGAGGTCACGAGCTGGCTGTCATGGAGGATCTCCATAATCAAATGGGCTTCTCTAAACGTAGCGCCGCCCGGAACGGTTGTTCCCACAGCTGGCGCTATTTCAGGATCGAGAAAGTCCACGTCAAAACTCAGGTGCAAATTGCCATCCCGCTCTGCCACCATCTCCAAAAAGCGGTTGAGAGGGCCTGCTACGCCGCGCTCGTCTATGGCACGCATGTCGTAAGCATGAAGCGGGGTCGTCTGCAAAATTTCGCGCTCCGGCGCATCAACCGAACGCAAGCCCATCATGCAAACGTTGCGGGTCGGTACAGTGGCTGGCGGCTTGGGAAAGTGCGGCTCAAACCCGTCAAAGCCACAGAAGTAGGCCGAAGGTGTGCCGTGCAGATTGCCACTGCGCGTTGTGTCTAGCCGGTGCAGATCAGGATGAGCATCCAGCCACAGCACAAACTGCTCCTTGCCCTGTTTTGCCGCAGCACTTGCAACGCCCGTCACCGTGCCTGCTGCAAGGCTGTGATCGCCGCCCATAAAGATCGGAAACGCCCCCTCCAGAAAACAAGTCTCCGCTTTCTGCTGGAGTTCCTTTGTCCAAGCTGCGACTTCAGCGAGGTTGCGGATGGCATCGTTATCATGGGCTTCGTGGAGGCAATCGTTGATATTTAAATTGCCGCGATCATCCACTTGGCAACCAAGGTCCGCCAGCGCACTGGAAAGGCCTGCCGTACGCAGCGCGTCTGGTCCCATCAAGCAACCAGATTGATCAGTACCTGCTTGAAGAGGTACGCCAAAAAGAGCAACGCTACGTTTCATATGATCTCCAACGTAATTATACGTAGATCTCATTATTGGTTGTTTTTGATTAGAGGGAAGCTATCATACTGATCAAAATGATAGGTCACTATGCCAATTTGGTAATCTAAAATATGCAAATCGACGAAATTGATCGCAATATTATAGGGATATTACGTAGAAATGCGCGTGCCTCGCTCTCCGATTTGGCAATCGAGCTAAAGCTCTCCAGAGCCACCATTCGGGCACGACTGGATAAACTGCAAAAGTCCGGCGAGATTCTCGGCTACACAGTCATTTTGCAGCGAGATACCATGGATGCGCCGGTAAGGGGCATTACCTTGGTAAAGATTGAAGGCAAGGGCGCAGACCGGATCACATCAATCCTGAATGCCATGACGGAAGTTGCTGCGCTACACACGACGAACGGCAATTGGGATCTGATTTTGGAGCTGCATACCGAAACGCTTCAGGACCTCGATAAGGTCCTCAACCGGATCCGCAAAATCGACGGCATTCAGTCAACCGAAACCAATCTTCTGCTCTCAACCGTCAGAAGTTCCAAGAACGTGCTCTACTCAAACCTCTCTAACAGCTGAGGGTTAGAGAACGAAATAGAACAGCACGAATGGTGCGGGCAGGAGCAGTAAAGACACCAAAGGGGCCAGATAGCCCTGATGAATCTCGGTCTGTTTTCTCAAAAGGAAATAGACAGGTGGCAGGAACAGGAAGATCAGATAGCCCAGTGGTACCGCCTTCGTATAAACGCTGAGCAATGCGCGGCGGTCGATGTAATAAAATCCGGCACTGATAAACGGGAAGGCGATCACGAAATAGATCGGCGTCATAAACTCTTTAAGCTCTGGCACCGGTAGAGGGATGATAGAGCCCAATGAAATCGCCATTAGAGTGCTGATCAGCGGCGTAAAAATCATCAGCCATAGAATGAACTGGCTTACCTGATAGGCTTTGCCCTTGTCCGCCGGACCCACTTCAATGAGCAGCTGCTTAAGAAACGCAATCTCTCCCGCACGCTTCCAAACAGGACCGAGCTGGTAGTGCCAGACTTTGGTTTGTGCCGTCACAACGCCGCGGGCAATCAGCCGCTTCATGGCTCCATCATCAACAGGACCGCACTTCTCACGGTCGTGTTTATAAAACCACTGTGTCGTTCCTTCGCCGTGCTGCATTCCAGAAAGCCCCAAAACCTACACTTGTCAGCATGTGACGCCAAAGCCGGAGGCAATGGCCGCACGCTCTCGCGTTATTTCACTGTGCTATATCAAATGCAGAGGAGAATGGAGCCTTCCAATTTGTCGTAATCACTTAAAATTACGAAATTTTTTCGTGTGTGTGATGCATATCAAAATATCGGCGAAGTTCCGTAGCGTTGTGTGTTGATAAACCTAACGCAACAGGAAGCCCGCTCCCACGCTGTCGCCTTCCTCTTTCCAGAAGGTGGCCTTGCCGGAGTAATTAGCGCTGCCGGATACCTCCACAACAACAGCCGGAAACTGCCCGCAGGTGGTTTGCTCAGCAACGGTTCCTTTGAAGGTGGTGCCTATGCAGCTTTCAAAAGTGCGCGGCTGGCCAACATCGATAAGACCTTTGGCAGCTTGGGCTGCAAGACGTGCCGTCACACCCGATCCGGTCGGGCTACGGTCCACCTGAGATGCGGCAAACACGCAGATATTGGCGGTTGACTCATCGCTATAGATATCCCGCCCATCAGTCAGGATCGTTCCATAAAGATATGCCAAATCATCGTCATCAGGGTGGTGTAGCTTAATGGTCTTGTTGATGGCATCGCTCACCGCATTAGCCGCATCAACAAGATCGCGGGTGCGGGAGGTGCGAACATCAAGTCCAAAATCAGCAGCATTGGCAAGGCCGTAGAAGGCACCGCCATAGGCAACGTCAACGGTAATTGGTGAAAAACCTTCCGGCTCCACCTGAACATCGCCGCTATGGAGAAAAGCCGGTACGGAGCGGAACGACACAGCACCGGCAATACCGTCTTTCACTTCCACAAACGCTTCAACCAATCCACACGGGCACTCGATGCCAACGCGCGTGATAGGTTCTTGTTTTTCAACGAGGCCATGGTCAATGGCGTAGCGGCCAAGGGCAATCACCGCATGGCCGCACATGGTGCTGTAACCCTCGTTGTGAATGAACAAAACACCGAAGTCGGCAGTAGGCAGCGTGGTCGGAACCAAAATAGCGCCGTACATGTCGTAGTGGCCACGTGGTTCAAACATCAAAAAGCGGCGGTAATCATCAAGGTACTCGCGGGCGTAGCGGCGCTTTTCCAGAATGCTGTCGCCTTTAATCGGCGGATATCCGCTGGTTACGATACGCAGAGGTTCTCCACCTGTGTGCATGTCGATGACGGAAATTTCTCCATTCACGCCCATAACTTACCCTTGCTCTCATTCTGATATATTACGGTTATTGCAGGAGGCCTCCTAAAATCAAGCGCTTCTTTGGTTGTTCCGCAACTAAGAGCTTGTTAGAGGAATGCAGCGCTCGCGCTTGCGTGCGCCACCATTGTTTTGAGTTGCTGTTTTATGCCTGTCGATCTTGGCCTATATCTGGGCCTAACACTCACCGCGTTCTTGTCCGCAACCCTACTGCCGGGGTCTTCTGAAGCGGCGCTGGTCGCGCTGCTGGCCTTGGAGAAGGGCTCGGTGATCCTGCTCCTGTGCGCGGTGACACTAGGCAATGTGCTCGGCTCGCTGTTCAACTGGTACTGCGGTGCGTTTTTAAGCCACTTCAAGGGGCGCCGCTGGTTTCCGGTATCAGAGAAGCATTACGACAAGGCGATTGGCTGGTTCGGGCAATACGGCAAATACTCGCTGCTGTTTGCATGGCTGCCCATCGTGGGCGATCCGCTCACCGTTGTTGCTGGTGCGTTGCGGGTTCGCCTACCGATCTTTCTCGTGCTGGTCACCGTTGGCAAAGCAGCGCGTTATATCGCCATTGCCGCGGCTACATTGTGGTGGCAGGGCCTATAAAAAAGCCGCCGGTTGGATGCGGCGGCTTTTTGAGAAGATTTGTTATTCCGCGGCCCAAACATGGCCGGGCTTGCCACCCAGATAACCGTTTGCCAGCTTGCCCGGCAAAGGCAGTTCTGAAAGACGAGCCTGTGCTTCTTCGCCGTCGATCTTACCGTTCACTAGATCACGGTAGATCTTGTTTACCGCAATCATGTCGACAGAATGCGGGGAAAGACGCAGACGGCCAATGCCCTTGGCTCGCAGTTCGTCAGGGGAAAGCGTAACAGCCTGAACGCTGTGCGACAGGGTCTGGATGCCATTGGCAGAGAGGAACTGCTGATTGTCCAGCGTGGTTACGTCCATTCCGTCTGGATCTTGGTCACACACGAACTGGCAGCTGTCCTTGTGAAGCTTGTGGGCACGGGCGTGATAGCAACGACCGGACACAGCAAGCGGCAGACGGCCAAACGCGAACAGCTCAATGGTCAGCTCAGGCAATGCCTTTGCAATGATCTCAATAGAGCTAAGTGGTAGCTCGACCGGTGGGCACAGGGTTTCCATGCCGCGCTTTTGCAGCGCCAGCGCCGCGCCTTCGTTGTAGACGTTCATAAACGGACCAGCCACAAAGGGCTGGCCAGAGCGGCGGGCAAGACCGTTGATGTCGTTCACTTCGACTTTTAGGTCCATCTCACAAAGGCCGGCGATGGATTTACGGTCACGGGTCGTCACCGGCAGCGCCATGGTGGAAAGCACCACCTCTTTACCAGCACCAAGCAGACGCTCGATAATTTCCGGCCAGACCTTGTCGGAAAACGGCAAGCGTTTACCGCAGATCACTTCACCAACGTAAATACGGTCGAAGTCGGATTCATCAGCCATGCGGGCGTAGAATTCGACGAGCTTTTCATTAGGCCAGTTGAAGAAAACCGGTCCAAGAGAGAGTTCAAGAGCGTTCATGGTGCCTCTATCGCCAGATTTTCTTGTAAGCGCCGGTGGTTTCGCGGCCACCTTCGGTCATGGCTGCAAGCATTGCAGAAACCTCCTGCTGTGCATCTCGGCCCTCATCAAGCGCATCAACTGCTGCGCGGAAGGCTTTCACCACCTGCGAGATGTAGGCCTTACCGCGCTGGCGGCCTTCAATTTTCAGTGCTGTTACGCCAGCCTTTTTCAGACGAGGCAGAAGAGCGGCTGCGTTAAGGCTGACTGGATCCTCAAAGAGGTAGGAAGTAGAGCCCTGCGCGTTGAAACGGCCTTTGCAAAGGGTTGGGTAGCCTGCAGCTTCGCCGTTTTCAAAGCGGTCAATGGTAAAGCCGCCAAGGCGTGCATGAAGGTTGCCGCCTTCATCGTCGTAAGAAACGTCGCCCGGAGGTGAGCAAACGCCGGTGAGGTTTGGTGATTTTCCGGTGGCATAAGAAGATAGAGCGCATCGGCCCTCTGTCATCACGCACAGTCCGCCAAACACGAACACCTCGGTTTCAACGTTGATCTCTTTGTTGAGACGTTCGATCTCTTCAACGGACATCACACGCGGTAGCACGACGCGCTGTACGTTGAAGGTCTCTTCATAAAAGTTGATCGCTTCTGGCGTTGCAGCCGCAGCCTGAACAGAAAGATGCAGGCGCAGGTCCGGGTGGTGAGTCGCGGCATAGTCCAGCACGGCGATATCGGCAGCGATAATGGCATGGGCGCCGGATGCAGCAACAGCATCAACAGCTTTTGTCCATAGGCTCACATCGCCAGCGCGGGCAAAGGTGTTTACCGCGACAAGCACCTTGGTGCCTTTGGAACGAGCCAGCTTTACGCCTTGGTTCAGCTCGCGCTCGGAAAAGTTCAAACCCGGAAAGTTACGGGCGTTGGTTTCATTTCTGAAGCCGCAATAGACCGAGTGTGCACCAGCTTCCACCGCTGCCTTCATGGCAGCAGGGGTTCCTGCCGGGCACACAAGCTCCAAAGACTGAGTGCTCTTTAAAGTGTTTTCAGACATGTATCTTCCGAGCTTTCCAAGGGAAACGAATAGAAATCAGTAGGCTTCCGGTGCATTCAGCTGCCTGCGCAGCGCACCAAGGCCCTTTTGGGTAACGGTATCGAGTTTATCGCGCAGATCACCTTTGAAGCCGAGCAGTTCGGCAGGCGTTAAGTCCGCCTCTTCCATGGTGTTGCGCAGGGCCAGTACCGCGTCCGTATCGCCTTCAATCACCAGATCGCGGGTGAAGAACACCGCATCGCCGTCATAGGTGCCATCAACCAGACCAAGCAGAACAACCAGCGGGCCGCTGATCTTTGCAGTGCCTTTCGGGCATTTGCTGCGGGCGATCATTTCCACGGTCGCGTGCTCACCGTTAGGGATGAGACGGAACACATGCGGAATGTCGATCGGGTCGATGATAAAGTGGGCGTGACGGTAAACGTCCAGCCGTTCAAACAGGTCTGGCCTTTGTACAGCAAGACGACGAACAGCACGGGTAAGAACAAAGCCGAGGGGCGGTGGCGGGACTAAACGTAACGCCCCGGAAAAGAGCGGAGGAAGAGATCCTCGTTCGCGCTGTTGGTTCATCTGTGAAATCTCCTAGATCAATAACAGCGGTAGGAGGTGTAAGGCGCAGCTTCATTGATGCAAATCAAGGACGTACGAGGCACTAAATCCAAAAAAGACAAAAAGACCTGCAAATCTGCTGGTAGATAAATTCGCAGGCCAAGGCGGTAAATGTACAAGCGTTCACAACCTTCTTTCCCAAGTCTAAAAAGCTTTCTTGCTCACCTGAGGGCAGAAGGGACTCTTTGCAACGTCGCCGCGCCTGTCTCGCTGCATGTTGAAATGACCGAAGTTCATCGCCGCGTGATTGCGCAAGGTGGACCGGTTTTGCAGTTTGACCGGCCTGTAGCACTGGGCGATGTTCAGCCGGTTATGCCTGTTGTCACTAATGTCTTCGGCACGCGTGAGCGCGTCGCTATGGGGCTGGGGTGCGGTGTCGATGAGCTGACCAAGCTGGGTGAGTTCATGGCTTACTTGCGCTCGCCAACGCCGCCGGAGGGCTTGAAAGGCATTTGGGAGAAGATCCCCGTCGCTCAAGCTGCGTGGAATGCGCGCCCTAAACTGAGCAAGGGTAACGGTGATCTCGTTGAATTGCCGTGTGACCTGCGCCAATTACCGGTGCAAACCTGCTGGGCTGAAGATGTCGGGCCGCTTATCACATGGGGTATCGTCATCACGCGCCCGCCGGGTAAAGACGATCCCTCTAAATACAATCTGGGCATCTACCGCGTGCAGCCAATTGGCAAGGACAGGGCCATTCTGCGCTGGCTTTCCATGCGCGGCGGCGCAGCGCATCACCGCCAATGGGCGGCTCTTGGCGAGAAGATGCCAGTAGCGGTGGTGATCGGTGCAGACCCCGCCACCATTTTGGCAGGTGTCATCCCGACCCCGTCTCAAGTCACAGAGCTTACCCTTGCCGGTATGCTGGCAGGAAAGCGCCCAACGCTTATCCCGTGCAAGGATATTCCGCTGCATATTCCAGCAAGCGCGGAGATCGTGCTGGAGGGCTATGCAGAACCGACAGAAGTCGCCGAGGAAGGGCCATTTGGCGATCATACCGGCTACTACAACGCACCAGAAGATTTTCCGGTTTTCAAGATCGACACCATCAGAGCAAAGAAAGACCCAGTTTACATGAGCACCTTCACAGGCCGTGCGCCAGATGAACCGGCAGTTCTTTCCGAGGCGATGAACGATGTATTCCTGCCGCTTCTCAAACAGCAATTGCCTGAGGTAATCGACCTTTGGCTGCCGCCGGAGGCGTGCTCCTACCGTATCGCGGTTTTGAAGATCAAGAAGTCATACGCCGGGCAGGCCCGCCGCGTGATGATGGGCATGTGGTCTTTGCTGCCGCAGTTCACCATGACCAAGATGATCATCACCGTCGACGAAGACATTGATTGCCGAAGCTGGAGCGATGTCATGTGGGCCGTTGCGACCCGTATGGATCCGGCTCGCGATTTGGTGGTGCTGGACAGAACGCCAGTTGATACGCTTGATTTTTCTTCTCCGCTGGAAGGGCTCGGCGGCAAGCTGGGAATCGATGCGACCACCAAAATCGGCACTGAAACCTCCCGCGAATGGGCGCAGACCATTATCATGCCGCAGGATATCATCACCAAGGTTGATGAGCGTTGGAGCGAGCTGTTCCCCGATGGCTTAACGAAGAAAACAACGGAGCCGGAAAACAATGGCTGATCCTGTTATCGTCGGCGTGAGTGGCGCGTCCGGCGCTGTTTTGGCTCTCAAGACACTGGAAATTTTAAAGGCGGTTGGGCAGGGCGCCCACCTTGTCTATTCCAAAGGGGCAAACGCGACCATCACCCATGAGCTAGGTGCGAACGGGCTCGAC
Organism: Pseudovibrio flavus; assembly: GCF_009711345.1. Lineage (GTDB taxonomy): Bacteria > Pseudomonadota > Alphaproteobacteria > Rhizobiales > Stappiaceae > Pseudovibrio > Pseudovibrio flavus. Next base: position 69,260 of record NZ_SMMA01000062.1, on the reverse strand, counting down.
CAACTCACCGCGTTGGCTGAGGTTACTTACGCACCTGATAACATGATGGCCGCCATAGCCAGCGGCACGTTTCGCACCAGCGGTATGATCATTACCCCATGCTCCATGCGCACATTGTCCGCTGTTGCCTACAGTTTCAGCGACAATCTGCTGACTCGCGCAGCCGATGTAACACTGAAAGAGCGCCGCAAGCTGGTGATTGCCCCGCGTGAGGCGCCGCTTCACCTTGGCCATTTGGAAGCTATGGTGAAGGTGACGCAAATGGGCGGTATCATCTGCCCGCCTGTTCCTTCGTTTTATAGTGGTAAGACAGAGTTTGAAGCGCTGACGCTGGAAATCGCCGCTCGTGCCGTTTCATGCCTTGGCATCGACCCTGGCCCTGCATTGGGCCGTTGGACCGGCGATCAGTGATCATTAAAACTGCACGTAAATCGGAGCGCTTTCGAAGCCATAAAACGCCTGTTTGCTGTCATGGCCACCGACCTTGTGTGTATCAATAGCCTAACGCTATTGCTTTCAAAGGGTGGTGAAATGACAAAAAACAGAACAATCAAACTGCTCGCTTCCGGTCTGGTGCTCTTGTTCAGCGCCTCAGTAGCTTCAGCTGGGCCGATTTATCTTGAGGTCGCCAATCCGCGCATCTGCAAAATCGAAGTTACCGTGGGCGCCAACGCACCCAACGGTCCCGCTCGCGCTTATGCTGATTTGGAGCGCGATGAGCGTGTGAAGTTTGATGCAGATAAGATCTGTTTTCGAAAAACAGTGGGTGACGATGAGTGCAGCGCAGGCATGACTGAATGGATCTGCTGTGAATCTGCCCCCGGTGAAGAAAAGGTCTGCCTTGTTCCGTAACGTTTATAAATCTTTGTAGGAGGCGGGGCTTTGCAGCTTCCGTCTTTTTTCTTTAAATAATCTGGTCTTTGCAAACGGCAATAAAGCTGTAAGTATTCGCGATGGTACAAATCGCGGGGAGGCAGGGCTGTGCTGGACTGGAATAGATTCTTTTCTCTTAGATCACTGGTTTGTCTATCTGTTCTTTTGGGAACGGTCAGTGTTGCGTCATCTCAAGAAGCAGCTGATTCCGTCGCACCAGAAGCGGCGACGAGCCTACAGCAAGCACCTGTAACCTCTGCCAAAGAGTTCATGGTGGTGGCAGCAAACCCATACGCTTCTATGGCGGGCTTTGAAATTCTAAAAGCTGGAGGCAACGCCATTGATGCGATGGTCGCCGTTCAGCTCACTCTCGGCTTGGTAGAGCCTCAATCTTCCGGCATCGGCGGCGGTGCTTTCCTTATGTACTATGATGCCGTTGCTGGTGAGATTACCAGTTATGATGGCCGCGAAACCGCGCCAATGGCTGCAACGCCAACGCTCTTCCAGAACGATGACGGCGAGCCGCTCAAGTTCTGGGATGCTGTCGTGGGTGGCCGCTCTGTCGGTACTCCGGGAACTATGCGTCTTATCCATGACACCCACGCCAAATACGGCAAACTTCCGTGGGCAAGAGTGGTGGAGCCTGCCGCGATATTGGCGCAGGAAGGCTTTGAGGTTTCGCCTCGCCTTAACCAGCTGATTACACGCGATAAAGACAGGCTGTCCCGCTTCAAGTCCACGCAGGACTATTTCTTCCTTGAAGGTAAGCCGCTACCGGTTGGCCATGTACTGAAAAACCCAGCTTATGCGCAGACTTTGATTGAAGTTGCCAACTTCGGTCCAGATGCGTTCTACAAGGGCAAGGTTGCCGAGGATATCGTAAAGACCGTTCAGACCGCTGAAGGCAATCCGGGTGTTCTGGCCTTGAATGACCTTGCAAACTACCATGTGATTCAGCGCGATCCTGTTTGTACCTCCTACGAAGAATATGAGGTTTGCGGCATGGGGCCGCCGTCATCAGGTGCTCTTACCGTTGCCCAAATCCTAGGTCTAACAGAGCCTTATGACCTTGAGAGTGACGCTGCCAAGGCGGCTCAAACGTGGCGGGTGATTGGCGATGCCTCTCGTTTGGCATTCGCTGACCGTGGTCGCTACATGGCAGACAGTGACTACGTTCCAATGCCAACAAAGGGGTTGGTAAGCGAAGACTATCTGGATGAGCGCTCGGTATTCTTGGAAGGGCAAACAGCATTGCCGCAAAGCGAGGTCGTGCCGGGCACCCCGACATGGGATCATGCCATGATGCTTGCCGATGATGAGAGCATCGAACTGCCATCTACCAGCCACTTCTCCATTGTTGATGCTGAGGGCAACGTGGTGTCCATGACCACCACAATTGAGAACGGTTTCGGCTCTCGCCTCATGACCAACGGCTTCCTGCTCAATAACGAGCTGACGGACTTTTCCTTCCGCACCCATAAAAACGGTAATCCAATTGCCAATCGTGTAGAGCCGGGTAAACGCCCACGCTCATCTATGGCACCAACAATCGTGATGAAAGACGGTAAGCCGTTCCTCGCAATCGGTTCGCCGGGTGGAAGCCGTATCATCGGCTACGTCGCCACGACGCTAATTGCGGTGCTGGATTGGGAAATGGGATTGCAGGAGGCAATCGACATGCCTCATCTGGTCAATCGTTTTGGAACCTATGATCTGGAAAAAGGCACGTGGGCAGAAGAGCTTGAGGCACCGCTGCAGGAGCTTGGCTACAAAACCAATATCCGCGATCTCAACTCCGGTCTGCATGGCATTATGATTACGCCGGAAGGGCTTATCGCCGGTGTGGACCCAAGAAGGGAAGGAGCGGCGTTCGGTCAGTAACGCCGCCCTCTAGGCCTAATAGGCTTATGCTTCGTCTTTGTTGTAGACCTGCTTGCCGCCAATGTATGTGGCGGCAATTGCACGGTCGTCACCCAAAATCATCTGGATGAAGAGCGCTTCTGTCAGCTCAGTTGCGTAAGACATGCGGTTGGCAATGAGCGGGGTGGAAACCGGATCAATCACGGTGATGTCCGCTTCCATACCCGGCTTGATGTTGCCGATTTTGTCTTCAAGGCACAGAGACTGGGCAGAGCCAACTGTCGCCATGTAATAAGCCTGCGCAGGGTGCAAAACGATGCCCTGTAGGTGCGCAACTTCATAGGCACAGCGCATGGTCTGCAACATGGAGAACGTGGAACCGCCGCCGGTGTCGGTTGCCAGACCAACGGTGAAAGGCTTAGTCCCGAACTGGCTTGCCTTCACGTTGAACAGGCCAGAACCAACAAAGGTGTTGGAGGTCGGGCAGTGAGCAATCGCGGTGCCGGTTTCGTGAATGGTCGCAACTTCACGCTCGTTCATGTAGATGCCGTGGCCCAGCACTGCCCCCTTGCCCAGCAGGCCGTAGTGCTCATAAACGCCCACATAGTCAGGGTGTTCTGGGAACAGCTCTTTAACCCACAAAAGCTCTTTCTTGTTTTCAGAGGTGTGGGTCTGCAGGCGAACGGTTGGGTGTTCTTTCCATAGCGCACCGGCCGCTTCCAGCTGAGCCGGAGTGGAGGTTGGCGCAAAGCGCGGCGTGATGGAATAAACAGCGCGGCCCTTGCCATGCCACTTCTCGATCAACGCCTTGGACTGGTCGTAGCCGGTCTGGGCGGTATCGAGCAGTGTGTCCGGCGCGTGACGGTCCATCATCACCTTACCGGCAACCATACGGGCATTGTAGGTTTCTGCGGTTTCGAACAGCGCGTTCACGCTTTCCGGGTGGATGGTGCAGTAAACAGAAGCGGAGGTAATGCCGTTCTTGAGGTTTTCTTTGAAGTAGATCTGCGCTGCGCGACGGGCATAGTCTTCATCAAAGAACTTGGATTCGGCAGGGAAGGTGTACTTGTTCAGCCATTCCAGCAGCTGAGTGCCGTAAGAGGCAATAACCTCGATCTGCGGATAGTGTACATGACAGTCAACAAAGCCCGGCAAAATGAACCGGTCTTTATGGTGGTCAACTTGGGTTCCTTCCGGCAGTGTCGGCAACAGGTCCTGCGCGTTACCTACCTGTGTGATCACGCCATTTTCAATAACTACAAGGCCGTCGGACCAGTCTGTAATCGCGCTTTCCGGCTTTTCGCAAAATGGATTGCCGCTGAACTGAATAACGTGTCCACGCAGCGCAAGCCGCGTTGAATCTTCCGTTTGAGCCATGCTGTCCTCTGTCGGCTGAAAATCAGGGGTTCTTAAAAAGTCTCGCTCACATGAGACTATCAGCTATATGGGAAACTACGCTAGTAGAACAAAGAGAACAGCATGATCTCGAAACGGCATCAGCTCAGCATAGGTGAGCCCGTTTCCATCTCAATTTCGATCATGATGTCACCGGCAATTCCTTCCAGCGCAGCAGTCAGCACCTCTATATCCATTTGTGGAGGAAGAACAATACGGGCACTTGCTTTAAAGTACATCTCACCGCTCATAGAGCCCGGTTCTACACGGCTGTCCAGCGCTTCGATGTTGACGTGGAAACGCTCCAGTATACCAGCAACGCTGCTGACCATGCCCGGTTGATCCTGCCCAACGATGGAGAGGCTTGCAATCGCACCCTCCGGCGCTTTTTCCTCGCCGTGCTCTTGAACTGTTACCGCTATACCCGAAGCGGCAAGACCTGCTAGCCCTTCTTCAAGTTTGGCTACACTTGCCGCCGGAACACCAACGCGCAAAACACCGGCAAACTGACCGCCTAGACGAGCCATCGCGCTGTCTACCCAGCTACCATCATTTTCTGCAATAACGCGGCTGATTTCGCTTACGCGGCCGGGTTGGTCGGAAGCAACAACGGTAAGGATAAGCTCTTTCTTCATGGTCAGGCCCCTGTTTTTGGAAGCAGCACGCTTGTGACACTGATTAGCTATGACAGCGGATTGGCGAATCTCGATACGCCTTCCCGTATAGGGTTCATACTACACAGGCGGTAAGAAATTATGGACCTGTTTTCGCTCGCAAATATGCGACCTTGTTGCAGTGATAATAGGGTAGAACCGGCTCACGAGTGTTCTAGTTTAGCTTTTCAGATGCATGGTTCGACCACCTAGAAGGTGCGGATATGCGTTCCGCTTCGGCTTTTGCTATGCAAGTAATTGAGCCAGCACAAGGAACGCTGAAAACCTATTGCTTATCTTGCTTGTAGTGGCGATGGGCGCGTGAAATGCGCCAAGGCTTGGCCGAATACGCCGACAACTAAGGGAGAGGTCTATGGTTTCTGCCCCTGTAATTATCGTTGTTAGCCCATCAGCTTTGCCAGTTGCCCGAATAGTTTCTGCCCTTTTTGAAGGGGCGTTGATCCATGGGTATTCGCGGCGTTCCAAGCTTCCGGTTGTCGATTACCACATCAGCTTTCATGACCTTTCCATCCATTTGCAGGACCTTTATGAAGCCGAGACGCCGATTATCGGCATATGCGGCGCATCTTCGCTCATACGCGCTCTTGCGCCCGACCTTGGTGATAAGGCTGTTGAACCGCCTGTTCTAGCCATCTCTGAAGATGGAGAGTGTGTGGTCCCGCTGCTTGGAGGGCACCACGGAGCCAACGCTCTGGCACGGAAAATCGCCGAGGGGTTGGAAAGTTATGCTGCACTCACCAGTGCAGGAGAAGCTGTTTGCGGGATAGCGCTTAACGAACCTCCGCATGGATGGACATTAGCGAATCCGCGGGATGCGAAAGGTGTAATGGCGCGGCTTCAAGCTGGCGAAACGGCTGTTTTGCGGGGTGAATGCGACTGGATTAGCGAGAGTAGTCTGCCGCTTACAAGCGATGCTGACATCGAGTTGGTCGCATCTGAGTACGTTGAGACGCCATGTGAGGGGCGCTTGATTTATTACCCTCATACTCTTGTCTTGGGGCTAGATGTTGAAGAGGGTGTAGGTATAGCTGAACTGGAACTCGCCGTTCTAAAGGCATTGGAAGCAGAGCGCTTCGCCATAGGAGCAGTCGCTGCAATCGTTATGGACGAGAAGCTAGCAGATAACGCAGCGATCAATGAGCTATCAGAAAAGCTCCACCTGCCGCTACGGTTCTATTCCCAACAAGAGCGAACCGCTTGGCAGGAAAACCGGAAACTAGAACAGGGCGTTAGTGAGGCTTTAGCTTTGCTCGGTGCTGGTGTTTCTTCCCGTTTGGTCGGCAGTAAACAGAGAAACGATGCTGTCTCCTTGGCAATCGCACAGGCATCAAAGCCACTGGATAGCGAAGAAATTGGCCGCGCTCGTGGCTGCCTTAGCGTTGTTGGGATCGGACCGGGAAAAGAATGCTGGCGTACGCCGGAGGCTTCTAGATGGCTTGCTCAGGCCGATGAAATCGTCGGATGTGCAAAGCATCTTGATCAAGTTGCTCCCCTTATCCGCGGTAAGCAGCGACATGTTTTTCCCTCTGGTGCTGAACATGAGCGGGCAAGCTTTGCGCTGGAGCACGCAGGTAAAGGGCACAATGTAGCGCTGGTGTGCAGCGGTGATGCAGGAGTAAGTAACGTTTCGGCTTTGATTTATGATCTAATCAGCCGGAGCAAAGATTGCGGAGGTGTGAGTGATGCTGCCAGCCGCGTTGAGATAAAAGCAGCTCCCGGAATCTCTCAGGTACAGGCTCTTGCAAGCCTCGTTGGTGCGCCGTTTGCGCAGGGCTCTTGCCTCATCCCAGCACTTGAAAATGACGAGAGCGTTGATGCCTTCTTGCTTAAGCTAGAGCATGCTTTGAAGGGGGATTACGCCATTGGCATGAACGCCTTATGCGCTCATCTCGCGAAAGATAAGGCAGCGCAGATAACGAACTTGCTTCTGCGTTACAGGGATGCAGAGATACCCGTTGTCGTTGGGGTAAATATCGGCTGTGAAGGGCAGAGCATCCATGTAACACCACTCTCGGAGCTCAACATTGCTGAGGTGAATGAAGGGGCTTCTATAATCATCGCCAGTTCCCTGACACAGCTCTCGCGTGAGTGTGGTGGTAAGCGTTTCCTTTACACATCAAAGCTGGATGCAGGCGACCAGAGCGCCGATCTGCCGGAAGCAGCGCAGTAGAAATCCAATCGAAGTCAGAGCTTCCCTATCTCTTTGACAGATAACCTATTTGTCTTCTGCTTTGCGTCCCCACATCCGCTGAAAGATGCCATCATGCAAAAACAGCAGATGATAAAAAGCGCCCAGAATATGCAAGACAATCGCGCATACGAATACGATGCCAAGGCCGGTATGGAAGGTGAAAAGAACTTCCGAAAGGCCTCTGTTTTGGGTCGTTAGAGCTGGAAGCGTAAAGAGGTTAAATACCTTGATGCTGGCTCCATAGGCAGACGTTGCATACCACCCGATTATGGGAGTTATGATGAGGATACCGTACATCAACGTTTGCGTAGCGCCCGCCAAAATCCGTTGCCACATGGGAACAAAATCAGGAAGCGGGGGAACCTTCATGAACTGGCGAAACAGCAGCCTGACAGCGGTAAGAACGAGCAGGAAAAACCCCATAGAGCGATGAAAATCAAAGAGGTTATTCTGTAGGTAGCCACTTTCGATGTTCACCATGGCGATGCCAGCGATCACAGTCAGGATCGCGCAAATCGCAGTGATCCAGTGAAACCAGCGCAAGCTGAGTGGATACACACTCTTTGTTCTTGGTGGCGGGTTTTTTATTGTCATTTAGCAAACCCCAAAGTTTCCAAACCTCGACAGTCTACCGATCCTCGGTTACCACTAGGCTAACCTAGCGGAAGTTATGCGGCGGAAGGAAGGGTTATGGATCAACAATCACAACAGGCACAGGCTTTGTGCGGGTCCATGTCCCCCTTGGTTTGGGAGGCTGTAAAGCAGGCTCAAACAGAGAGCGTCGCGCCAAAGTTTGAAGGCTATCCGCAATCCTTTGCGCCACTGTGCACGGCGCAAAAGCAGTTTTTTATCGGGCAGTTAGGCCAGTCTGTCGATGGTCGGATCGCAACCGAGACAGGTCATTCCTATTACATTAACTGCCCTGAAGCGCTCGACCATCTCCACTGCTTGAGAGCGCTATGCGATGCGGTAATTATCGGCGTGGAAACCGCGATCTGCGATAATCCTCAGCTCACTGTTCGTAGGGTTTCGGGGCAAAATCCCGCTCGCATCATCATTGATCCCAAGGGAAGACTGCCTTCAGATGCGCGCCTGTTACAAACGGATGACGCACGGCGCATTGTAGTGACAATGGAAGGTGTAACGGTAAATCACCCTTCCGGTGTGGAGCATATAACGCTGCCCGTGGATGAGAACGGCCGCCTTTGCTGCAAGCAGCTATCAGGTAAACTCTCTGATTTTAAACGCATACTTGTCGAAGGCGGCGCTTGGACGTTGTCTCGCTTCCTCGCTGCAGGGCTTCTTGACCGGCTGCATTTGATGGTCGCGCCGATGATCATAGGAGCTGGTCCAACGGGTATTCAGCTCCCCCCGATACAAACGCTGGATGAAGCGATACGTCCGAAGGCGAACTGGTATCACCTTGGCTGCGATGTGCTGCTGGACCTTGATCTACGCGAAACAAACCCAAAGGCTTGAACGGCTCCTCGCTCTAGCTCTCTGGCGGTAGCGCAAGCAGGTCAGTATGGCCAACGCGAATTTTTGAGCGGCCCTCGTCGATCAGCTTTTGTCGCCTAGCAAGCCACGCGTTTACCTCAGCTGCGTCGACCCCATATTCCTTGGCTGCCACCGCCCAGCCTGACAGGAGTTCTTTTTGAAAAAGCTGATCACCTGCCTCGCTTATCCAATCAGATTCAGCTGTTTCGACAGAGTAACCTCTTGAAGAAAATGCCTTTTGGGTTTCGTGAGCAGCTGCGGGGCCAAGCGCTAAACCTAACCCCTTTTCTTGTTGCTGGTGCCTGTTTACCGCGTCAATAATCTCCGCATCCAGCGGGTCCTGCGGGGAACACTCTGCAAATCCGTTATAGGTAAGGCTGGCGAGAAAGGGCAGTTTGAGTTCTGCAATCGCTTGGGCGAGCTTTCCAAGCCATGCAAGACAAACAAGGTCCAAGAAGGCTGAGGTCGTTATGCCATCATGGCCGCTAAACAGCGTCGTCAGACGGCAGGTCGAAAGGTCTACTTGTAACGGAGATAAATGTAACGCGTAACCGTGGCGAGGAAGACTGCGCTTCTTATCTATTAGATCATCAAGAAGAGAGGCATCATTGTCGATCAACGTCCAAAGCTGGTCTCGCGGAATGCGATGGGCCATAGCTTTTAAGGTGGCCCCGTTTCCTGCGCCCAAATCGACGATATGCACCGTGCTGCCAATGGGGACCTTGGCAAGAAGATGGTCGATATACTGATCTTCCAACTCCTTACTTCGTGCTTTTAAATCAACGGGATATCTAAGGTCCAGCCAAATGCTGGAAAAGGCACTCATTGCGGTTCCTCCAGTATTTTGGAGAGTTTTTGTGCAGCGCTTGTCCACGTTGGCAGGTGGCGCGCGCCGGCCCGCGCAGCTTGGGCAAGTCTCATACGGGTTTCAGGGTCTTCAAAGATCAGTTGTAGATGGTGGCGCAGCGCTTCCACATCTCGCGCTTCAAAGTAGAGGCAGGCGTCTGAAGGAAGGGTCTGACGCACAGCGCCTTCACCGGAAGCGATAATGGGCAGGCCATGGGCAAGCGCCTCTGTAAATGCCATGCCGTACCCCTCATAAAGACTGGGCAGCACGAAAACATCCGCACAGCGGTAAAGGATATCAAGTTGCGGTTGGTTCACCGCTCCCAGCATCGAAACCCTCTTTGCCAAGCCGCTTTGTTCAAGCTTCTTTCGAACGTCCTCGGCGTAGGTACGGTCGAAATCGAGAGAGCCAACAAGCTGTAGCTCCCAATCGTAGCTTTGAAGTTGCTCTAATGCCTCTAAGAGCAAAATCTGTCCTTTTCGCGGAATAAGCGAACCGACACAAAGTAATTTGAGATGACCGTTAGCAGATCGTGATGAAATCTCGCTCGGCAGGTCCGTTCCCGGCTCTACAACAAATGCCTTTTGAACCGGAACATTGAACACTTCACGCAGGGTCGTTGCTGTTTGCCGCGATGTGGTAATCGCCGCAGTGCAGTTGTTAAGGGCCTTTTGTTCTAGTGCCCGATAGGCTTCGCCAATAGGAGGGCTGATACCTTCTTCCATAAAAAGCGGATGATGGACCAGCGCAAACAGGCGAAGCCGTGCGCAATGGGCTTGTGCAACTTCTGGCAAAACGCCAAAGGCCAGCCCGTCCACCAGAACTGTTGCCCCATCAGGAAACTTTGCAAAGCAGGCGTGGGCATGCTCGCGATCAGCAATCTCGCACAGCGGGAACGTATCGCCCAGTTTCACATGCTCTACATGCCAGCCCAACAAACGCAGCTCTGCCATGATCCGCCGGTCATAGGCATACCCGCCTGTCGGGCTATCCAGCGCGCCGGGTATTACGAAGTATAGCGTTCGTTCAGCGGACATCTTTTCGTGACTCGCCCAATGGGGCCTCGAAGCTTGCGCGGGCTACGGAGGATTCGGCTATGGTTATCCGCACTCGGTCAAAAGCATTGGAGGGGCGGCCAAGCCTGCCTTCATACACCGCGTTGCAATAGCTTTGATAAATGGCGTGGCAGAGAACCTCGGTGGTGGTGTTGTAGCCAGCAAAGCGGTTTATCTCGTCGAGGTTTTTGTAGTTCAGCTCATCAAGGATCTCTTTGAGAACCAGAGAGGCTTTGCCGATATCTGCCACAATGCCATAGGCATCGAGAGAGGGGGCGTACAGCGCCACATCCACCTCAAACGTTGCTCCATGCAGCGCTTGGGCCGGGCCGAATACATCGCCCTTAAAACTATGGGCAGCCATGAACTGGCCGTGAATTTCAATGGAATACATCAGGTCCTCGTTATGGTCTCGTCAGGGATAGACAAGACACTGGAATGGTGAGCTTTGAACATCCTTAAAAATCGACGGAAGCTTTTGCGGAGCCTCCATAAATGGAATGGGTGGCCCCAGCAGAACATCCAGCCGCGGATCATCAAGAAGGGCGATCGCTTTTTGCAGGCGCTGGCGGTGCGTTGTGCTGGCCCGCATTGCTGGTGCAACAGCCCCAACCTGCGATGAGACTAGACGTAGGCGCTTGCTGTGAAACGTTTCGCCAAGCGGCACGCTGGGAGCTTTCGCGCCAAACCACGAGCACTCCATAACTGTGCCCTCAAAACGGCAGAGAGAAAGCGCATCTGCCAAGCCCGCCTGCGTGGCACTGCAATGGAAAACCAGATCCTGCTCGCCCAGCCCTTTTGTGGAAGCGCTATAAGAGCAGCCAAATGTCTCGGCTATGTGACGGCGCGATGTGAGGGGGTCAACCAAGGTCACAGTAGTGCCCGCTACTTGGCTGCAAAGGTAGGCGATCAAACAGCCAACGCTACCAGCGCCAATAACCGCAATGGAGGTTGCTGCAAGAGGCGCTCCATCCCACACGGCGTTGAGGGCCGTTTCCATATTGGCCGCAAGAACTGCCCGTGTCGGCGGAATACTCTCAGGGATATCGGTAATCTCGTCCTCCGCCAAAGCTACAAAGTCTTGGTGCGGGTGAAGGGCAAAGACGTGACCGCCCTTACCGCCCTGTCGCTGGGCAACCAGCGCATAGCCATATTTGACCGGAAAAGGGAAATCGCCTGCCTGATGCGGCGCTCTCATCTGCGCAAACTGGCTTTGTGGGATCAGCCCGTTTGAAACAAGTGCTTCAGTTCCGCGGCTAATACCGCTTGCAATAGTCTTTAGCTCAACAAGGTTAAGCGACTGCTGCGGAAGAACTTCTTCAACAATCTCTATAGTTTGCGGGCCAGTATACCAGAGTGCTTTTGCTTGCCTGCGGCTTCTTTCTGCCATCTTTCGCACAAAAACTCCTCACTGAGACCACTCTGTAAAAGTAAAATTTATAGAGTTATCTTAGGCTGACCCTTGGTACGGCGACAAACCAGAAAAATAACAAGGATAAAAATGGCGCGTACAAGCAGAAAGCGGTCTTCGCTGGTTTCAAGAGCCGTTGCGAAGACAAAGGTTCTCTACGGCAATCAACAACTAGACTTTGACGAGACGTTCTCAGAGGCTTCGACGATCAAAAAACGCTTTCGCGGTATCGCTGGGCGGCGCTTGGTTTTTGGCACTCTGGTGGTGGCAACCATTCTGACGCTGTTTGTGGCTATGACGAATACGGTGGTGACGCAGTCTTTCTCCGTGCCGCGTATTTTGATGCTCACGGCATTTCTGATCACTCTGCCTTGGTTGGTTATCGGCTTTTGGCATTCGGTTATTGGTATGAGCTTGATGTTTCGCCATGCCAAACCGGAGGATCACGTCTGCCAGCTAGAAACGCTTGACCCCGATGTGGCTCTGCCAGAACGCAGCACCGCGCTGCTTTCGTGCATTCGCAATGAGGATGTGACGGCCGTTGGGCAAAAGCTGGAAGCGATGCTGGAGGATCTTGCAAAGGCCAATGCCTTGCAGGTGTTTGCGCTCTACATTCTTAGCGATACGGATGAGGAAGATGTCGGCGCGCAAGAAGAAGCGCTTGCCGCCCAACTGCAGCAGCGATGGGGTACCCGCATTCCAGTGGTTTACCGCCGCCGCGCACAAAATACCGGATATAAAGCTGGCAATATAGCCGACTACTGCCGCACCTATGGTGAGCGGCACGAGTTCTTCATCACGCTGGATGCAGACAGCTATATGGCTGCCCACGTTCTTAAAGGCTTGGTGAGCCGAATGGTTGCCAATCCAAACCTTGGTATCTTGCAGACCTTGGCTGTTGGACTTCCTTCCAAGAGCTTCTTCGCCCGAGTATTCCAGTGGGGTATGCGCCTTGGTATGCGCTCTTACACGCTGGGCGCTGCATGGTGGCAGGGCGGCTTTGGTCCCTACTGGGGCCACAATGCGATTCTGCGCACAAAGGCCTTCACTCAGCACTGCATGTTGCCAGTGTTGAAGGGTAAAGGTCCACTCTCTGGCCCTATCCTTAGCCATGATCAGGTAGAAGCTGCACTCATGGCCAAGGGCGGGTACGAGGTTCGTGTATGGCCGCAGGAAGGTGGTAGTTACGAAGAGAACCCGCCGAACCTTCTCGGCTTCATTGATAGGGATTTGCGTTGGTGCCACGGCAATATGCAGTACCTGCGCCTGTTCGGCATCAAGGGCCTTAAACCCATCAGCCTTATTCAGCTGTTCCTTGCGGTGTTGATGTTCGTTAGCTCGCCCGCTTGGTTGCTATTCCTGTTTATCGGCGCTCTTGGTCCCTACGCATTTGCAGAGAACCCGATCACCTATGATGGTCAACTTGGTATCGTGATGCTTGCAACGATCATGACGATGGTGTTCGCCCCAGTTCTGTCATCCATGTTCTACATTGGGCTTTCCCGTGCAAGGGCGGCTGTATATGGCGGAACCGGTTTGTTCTCGCTGGGCGCTGTTGGCTTTCTCTTCTTCTCCATCATGCTTTCACCGCTTATGGCGATAGCCCATAGTGTATTTATGGCGCTGTTGTTCATGGGCAAGAAGTGTAGCTGGCGGGGGCAATCTCGCGATGTAACAGAAATTAGCTGGAGTGAAGCGCTATCCAAGTTCTGGCCCCAGCTCTTGTTCGGCATCGCGGGTCTTGTCTGGGTTAGCGACCAAAGCGGCCTTGTTATGGCGCTTGCAGCTCCTGTGCTGATTGGCCCTCTACTGGTGGTGCCCTTTGCGGTACTGACAAGCCGCATCAAAGCGGGGCAGCTGGCTGTTCGTCTTCGCCTGTGGGATGTGCCAGAGGAAATCAGCGAGCCGGAAGAGCTCAGACAGTTGGAAGTGGTTGAGGCAAATGCCGCCACCTTGGGAGCGCGCTAACGGTGGTGCGCTCCGGCCTTTATGGCGTGGTGTCAGGCTTGGTTTTGTGCTTGCGCCACGGCTGTGCCTTGTACCAAGCAACGGTGTAGGCGACGGCGATCAGTCCGGCAAAGCCAACAAGGTTACTCGCCACCTGCATAGGAAGGTCCCGATTGAAAAACTCATCGCGTATCATCGCGATAAGCTGAGCCAGAAACAGGCTTGCCAAAAACACAGCAAGGGACTGCTGGCCGACCTTTTGAACCACCTTTACAAACTTGCCCCAAAGGTTGTTGGCAATGAGATACTTGCCGCCAGCCCCAACGGCGACCCAGCTCACATAGGCAAACGCGAGAAAGTGAATGTAACGCAGCAGGCCAAACTCTGTTTTGCCCGTTAGTGGCTGAAGCTGGGCGTTAATCTGGGCGAGCTCTGGTACTTCGCGCAGAATGCGGAAGTAAGCGAACGGGATGGTTACAAGAAGCCCGGCAACGCACAACACAACAAGCCATCGCTTGACGGGTGGGGCGGGGATCCACCCCAGCATCCACGCAAAGCCGGTAAAGAAGAGAAGCTGCCAGCCAAACGGATTAAAGAACCATACACGATCTGACCACGGTTCGGCTGGTAGGCCAAGATAACCAAGGTTCGCCACAAGCCATAGCGCAACAACGCCGATGAAAACGCCTATGCGTCCGCTGAAGCGGTGCGCAAGCATCACCATTGGCATCAGGGCGAGGATAACCAAATACATCGGTAAAATGTCGAAGTAGTTGGGCACATAGGTAAGGGTTAGCAGGCCGGGGATGTTGAACAATGGGTCCTCATAGAAGACCCAGAGATTAAGTTTGCCAATGTAGTCGTTAATGACAAGCCCGTTGATCTGTACCAGCGCCAACAATCCGGCCAGCGCTATGAAAAGGCCGATATGCGCCCAGTAAACCTGCCAGACGCGGTAGGAAACGCGTGCAGTTCCCATCCACCAGCCCCGCTGCTGGAACGCTTTGCCAAAAGCGATGGCCGAGGCCATGCCTGAGCAGAAAACGAATATCTCTGTTGCATCAGAAAAACCGAAACGAGCAGGGATCCAAAGCGTCCATGTATTGCCGGGTGTATGGGCAATGAAGATGATGAACATCGCTATACCGCGAAAGAAATCAAGACGCGGGTCTCTGGGGGCGCTTATCTGTGCGGCGCTCTGCGTATTGGTCGGGTGCTGGTTCACGGGCTCTGGCTTTTTCAAAACGTCATAAAAAATCTAAAGAAAATATCAGGAGTGCGGAGGAGGCTAACCCCACCGCGCCCTCAAACTTTCATCTTGCATAACTTGTGATGCGCTGGACATACGTTCAGCCAAAGGCAGGCGGCTTTCACTAAAGGCATCTGGTGCGCTTCTAAGTGCTAGGCGCTGGTCAAGCAGGCGCTTGGCTTCGGTTGAAAGACCGGCCCGTAAGGCCGCTTCAATGGTTAGGCGCTCAAAAACATCGCGCTGGGCGTGGCTTCCACCCACCTCAATCAAATGCGGGCGAGCCTGATTGAGTGCATGAAACGCTGAAAAGTACTTGCCGTCTCTGTAAGCTGCTAGCCCTTGCGCCGTGGCAAGGCCGGTATCACGGGTGATAACGGCAGGCTCGTCAGAGGCAACGTTGGCGCTGTCCCTCATGCGGTTCATCATCATATCCATTGCGCGGGTTCTGTCGTCACCACAAAGCGCGAGGAAGTAATGGAGATCTGCAAACACATTGCAGGCATCGGCCACGCGGTGCTCACTCAGGTCCGCAAGCTCTTCCCAGCGGTTTCCGACGGAAGCACCTTCGATTTCCAGACGAACGAGAAGGGAGGCGGCGTTGGAAATGTCGCGGTAATCGTCTGTTTTATCTTTGCGAATGCGCTCGTCGTAGAGCATCAACACGCGGTCAATATTGCCGTTGTCCAGATGCATAAGCGCTAAATGCCACCAAACGTGATAGCCGAAGTTGTTGCAATGAGCCCAGCTTGACGGGTTTTCATCCAGCCAGCGAACGCCGTGGTCGGCGCGTCCCGTCATGTCGTAGACATGGGCAACAGCGTGCAAGCCCCACGCATCATCGGGCGTATGGCTAACGGCATCCCTGCCGATTTTTTCTGCACGGGCGTATTCGCCGGTTTCTTCCAGCGCAAAGGCGTAGCAGCCGTTGATATAGCCCCACGCTTTGTCGGTTGGCTCATAGTGCGGAAGCACAGCTTCAAGGGAGGCCCGCATTTGCTTCGGCTGCCCAAGCACAAAGCGAATTGCATGAATGAGCTTGATGAGCAGTGCATCACGCGGAGCATTAACTGCAGCACCTTCCAATATGGCGGCGGCTTTACTTGGCCAGCCATCAACCCATGCCTCCAGCGCATCAACATAGGCGCTCTCTCGTGCCGTAGCACCCACCATCAAGCGGGATTGGCGCGCCTTCTCCAGCGCTTTGAACGCAACCGAACAAAGCTCTCTTCGACCCAGTAACATGTTGAACAGGCCCAATGTGGCGTAGGCCATGGCAAAGTCCGGCTCGCCCTTCAGCGCACCTGTCATGTGTTTGGGGGTTTCTGCGCTATGCGCTAGAAAGGCCATTGTGCAGGCATTCCAGCTTTCCAGCCGGGATTTGTCCGACAGTGACACGTCGTAGCCGAACTGATCTACAACCTGCATCAAGCGATCCTCTCTTTTTGTTCGGCCACACATCCGAAGCTTGAAATCCAACAAGGGGCTAACGCCATCTTTTGAAAGACTTCAGGAAGACAAGATGACAAGCAAAACACAAATAAGTGTTTTGGATGTGTATGGCTTTGTTTGAAATAAGTTGTAGCGCGAACAGATAAATAAAATGAAAAAAGCGCCTGAGTGATCAGGTTGCCCATTATATCTCAAGGTTTATGTAAGTTACAGCTCAATCGAAATTTAAAGAAATACACATCCAGTCAGTTGGTGTTTGCAGTGTTTGACAATAACCTCTCTTAAGTATGCTGCGTTATCCGTCATTAAATGCTGATATTTATTTGTAGTGTCGGTTTTAAAGTACATGCCAATCAAAGGAAGTGATGAGGCTAACAGCGCATGGAAACAACAAGGCATGAATCGCTGCCTCCAACGCAGGCGAGGGAGCGGACATCCCCGCAGCCTTTGGTCTTGCTGGCCTCGGTGGTCATCATACTCGGCCTTGTAGGCGCCGCGCTAACATACGGCAGTCATCGCCATGCCTTTGCGGTGCTGATTGGCGTTCTGGCAGGGCTTTCGCTCTACCTTGCGCGGTTCGGGTTTACAGCAGCTTGGAGGCGAGCTGTCGTTGAACACCGCGGCGCGGGGCTGCGTGCCCAGTTTCTACTGCTGGCTTTGGTGTGCGCGGTTAGTTTTCCATTGCTGGCCCAAGGCAACGCTTTTGGCATTTCCGTCTATGGCTACATTTTACCGTTTGGTGTTTCGGCGGCGCTTGGCGCCTTCATGTTTGGCGTTGGTATGCAGCTTGGCGGTGGGTGCGCTTCCGGCACGCTGTTCACGGTTGGTGGTGGCTCTGTGCGTATGGTCATCGTACTGGCGTTCTTTGTGCTGGGCTCCGTTATCGCTACAGCGCACATGCCGTTTTGGCGCTCACTTCCCTCGTTGCCGCCTGTGTCGTTCATCAAGTCCTTTGGGCTTTGGCCAGCTCTAGCGCTTGTTGGCGCTATCTTACTTGGCCTTACGCTGCTCAGTGTGTTTCGCGAAAAGCGGGCACATGGCGTGGTTGAATGGAGTGGCGCTACGATTTCAGCGCTGCAAGGGCCTTGGTCCTACAGGCTGGGTGCTTGCATGATTGCGCTCGTCTGCCTGCTCACCTTTGTTGACCTTGGCCGTCCTTGGGGTATCAGCTCCGGCTTTGCGCTTTGGGGTGCCAAGCTATTTCATGCAGTTGGTATTGATGTTCTTAGCTGGCCGTATTGGAGCGCCCGTTCTGGTGAGGTAGAGCGTAGTGTCTTTGCCCATTCCACGTCCTTGATGAATTTCGGCATTATTGCGGGGGCTTTTATTGCCGCTGGTTTGGCGGGCAAATTTGCGCCGGCCTTTCGCATTGAACCTCAGCAAATCATGACAGCGATACTTGGCGGCCTTTTGCTCGGCTACGGCGCACGCCTTTCCTATGGCTGTAACATTGGCGCTTATCTTGGCGGCGTAACCTCCGGCTCCCTTCATGGGTGGCTCTGGATGGTGTTCGCCTATGCCGGATCGGCAGCCGCCATTCATCTTAAACGTAGACTTAAGCTTGCCTAGAAAACTGAGGGCCAGCAATGAAAGGCCCGTTAGGCTTCCGCGCTTAAGCTGCAACAAAAAGCACTCTAGCACGAGGCACGAAACCCATGATCGCACGTAGTTCTCTAGTTGGCCTTTCCATGTTGCTCATGGCAATGAGCGCGCCTGCCCAGGCCGATGGCGCAATGGCTGATCGTGAAGGCTGGCGCAGCATTGATACCCAGTTCACCTACGGCGAGCTGCTCAAGAATCTCAAGAACGCCATCACCCAGATTGATATGCGACTGGTTACGCAGGCTAGCGCCTCTGCTGGTGCCAAGGCCGCTGGCGTGGAGATCCCGGGAAATGCGGTCGTTGGGGTGTTCCGCAATGACTATGCCCGCCGCATGCTGGAAGCTTCCATTGCAGCTGGCATTGAAGCGCCTATCCGGTTCTATGTCACGGAAAACGCCAGCGGAACCGCAACGCTTTCATGGAAAACGCCAAGCTTTGTTTTTCAGCCCTACGAGAAAGAGGGTGGCGACGCTCTAGTGGAGCTAGGGCAGGAGCTTGATCAAGTGTTCCTCAGTATTGCAGAACTTGCCACCGGCAACATGTAGGCCTTGCTGAAAGCGGAGGACAAGCGGAGCACTCTTCTAATGAGATGCGCCGCTTTTTATTGGCTTACAGCCTGCCGGAATACGCCCCGCGTGGAATGCGGCAAGCAAGCAACGTGAAGGTGTCACGATCCAGCGCCGCAGATGCTTCCTTGGCGAGCGACTTCGCATCATCCACCCAAACACCGTGACCGCCATAGGCATTCGCTATGGAAACAAAGTCCGTCCCCTCAAAGTCTACGCCGAGATTTTCCAGCTGGTTTGCCCGCTGCTTTAGCTGGATGAGCGCAAGGCTGGTATCTACGAAAACGCAAATGATGACAGGCAGTTTTTTGTCTCTAAGCACTGCCAGCTCGCCCAGCCCCATTTCTAGTCCCGCATCGCCAACGAAAACGAGGGTCGGTGTATCCCGATCAACCATTTTGTAGCCCGCTCCGAGGGGAAGGGCACAGGCCATGGTGCACAGAGCGGAGCTTTGTAAGAAAGTGCGCGGCTCATAACACTGCCAAATCTGGCTCGCCATAATCCTGTGAGCGCCGCTATCGGCAGTAACAACGCAAGTTGGTGGCATCGCCTCACGCAAACCATGAACGATTGCGGCAGGCCCCCAACTTTCTTCCTTAATCGCGAAGGTGTCAGCGAGCCGCTCCTTTATTTGCGCTAATTGCTGCTCCGGCCATGGCGCTTGAGGCGCTGCAATCCCTTCACCGAGCGCACCAATGGTGAGCGCAACATCGCCAATTAGCTGGTGAGTGACCGAATGCATGGAGTGGTGGCGTGGGACCGGCGTTACCTCGATCACCGGCTTATCGGCAGGCCAAGGGTTGCGCCAGTTTATACGCATCTCAATAGGGTCATAGCCAAGCAGCAAAACCAGATCAGCTTCATCCAGAAGCGGCAGCAATATGCTGTCGGCTCTCGGGGAGAGACCAGCCCCGCCAAGAGACAGCGGGTCTCGCTCATCAAGAAGGCCCTTGCCCTTGTAAGAGGTGATGAGCGGAATGCCGAACTTGTGGCAGAACTCGGTTATCTCTTGGCCGGCCTCACCGTTGACCGCTTCTACTCCCGCAATAGCCACGGGGCGCTGGCTTTCCGCGAGCAGGGTGCGGGCGCTCTCGAGAGCCGGTCCTGCGGGCACAAATGTGGATTGGGTACCAATGGCGCAAGAGCGAAGCGGCTCCTCCGTGCTGCCCTCGGCAACAGAGATCGGCACGTCAATGTGAACGGGACCGGGCTCGCCCTCCATAGCAATCGCAATGGCTTTGTCCATCACAGCGTTGAGGGCGCCTTTTTCTGCCTTAAGGGATGCTTTGACTATGGGTTTCAGCAGGGCCTGATGATCGAAAACCTGATGAGTATAGGTTTGCGCTGTGCTGCCATCCACGCAGCCGCTTAGGAAAATGAGCGGCACCTTATCTTGCAGGGCATTCGCAACAACGTTGACGGCATTGGCAACACCCGGGCCCAGAGTTGCAAGCAGCACTACAGGGCCGTCCTGCCCCTTGCGGCGCATTGCATGCCAAGCCCCTTCAGCCATAAACCCGCCGCTGTTCTCGTGCTTGCAAAGGGTAAAGCTCAGTCCCGCTTTATCCAGCCCGTCCATCAAAGCCAGTACTTCGCCGCCGGGAATGCCAAAGGCATAGCGGGCTCCGGCTTTTGCTAGTTTTCTGGCAATAAGGTCCGCTCCGCGCATCATTGGTCGTCGTCTCCCAGTTTGATAATCCCTTTTTCGGCAAGCTCTTGTAAGCGCTCCGTGCCAAGGCCGAGCTGATCCTGCAGAACCTCAAAGGTGTCTTCTCCCAGTAGCGGAGGCGGGCGGCGGTACTGCACGGGTGTTTCGCTAAAGCGGATAGGATTGCCCAGCAGATCCACATGGCCTGATGCAGACGTCGGATGGGGCATTGTGATTTTCATTTCCCGCGCTTTAACCTGCGGATTTGCAAACACGCCTGCCAGATCGTTCACTGGGCCGCAAGGTACGCCGACTTTCTCCAGCGCCTTGATCCAGTCATTGATGCTTCGCGCTCTGGTTAGATCATTGATGAGAGGAATGAGCGCTTCTCTGTTGCGCACGCGATCGGCATTGGTTTTGAAGCGTTTGTCGGTGGCAAGGGCCGGATTGCCCGCAACGTCGCAAAACCGCTGGAACTGCTCGTTGTTGCCAACGGCTAGAATAAATTCACCATCCTTGGCCGGAAATGTCTGATAGGGAACGATGTTGGGGTGGCCGTTGCCGATGCGCTGGGGCACTTCGCCCGAAGTCAGGTAAGCCGTGCCTTGGTTGATTAGCCACGCCACTTGGCTGTCTAGCAGAGCGATGTCGATATACTGACCTTTGCCGCCGCTATTGCGGGCATTCAGCGCTGCGAGGATAGCCGTAACCGCATACATGCCGCACATGACATCGGTAATGCCTACGCCGATCTTCGTGGGGTGTCCGCCCTCATTGTCGGGAAATCCGGTTAGGGACATGATCCCGCCCATGCCTTGGGCCAGAAAATCATAGCCAGCCCGTTTCGCATAAGGGCCGGTTTGCCCAAAGCCGGTGATGGAACAATAAATCAAGCGCGGGTTTAAGCTGCTTAGCGCCTCATAGCCAAGGCCACGCCGCTCAAGATCACCCAGCTTGAAATTCTCGACCAGAATGTCTGCCCGCGATGCAAGCTGCTTTACAAGCTCAACGCCCTCAGCATCCGCTATGTTGATGGTGACAGAGCGCTTGTTGCGATTGGCGCAAAGATAGTAGGCGCTTTCGTTGGTGTCGTTGCCATCACTGTCTTGCAGAAACGGAGGGCCCCAGCCGCGTGTGTCATCACCTTTTTCAGGGTGTTCGATCTTGATGACCTGCGCTCCAAGGTCGCCAAGCATCTGAGTACAGGTGGGGCCTGCCAAAATACGGGTAAGATCTAGAACCACTAATCCGGCAAGAGGGCCTGTGCGATCGGGGTTGGTATTACGCGTCAAGGCTTGTGTCCTGTTCTGGCTAGTCTTAGCCCTAGGCTAGCCTTCCAATAATAAATGTCTGGTCAATAAAATGCTTCGCCCACGCATCGCCATTGCGGCAAAGCGAGATCGAGTACTCCAGCATTTTCGGAAAAAAGAAGAGGAAAGGGCAAGCCTTGTATCTTCACAAAATGGAGAGCCAAGACTTGCACAGGAATCCCGATTTACCGGTGATCTTCTTGGTGTATCTTTCAGCTCTGGCCTCAGAGCTTTCCGGTGAATCAGTTATACCTCACGTAGCGTTTAAAAAGACTTACTGCCACTCGCCTTCTGTCGGAATATGAATGGTCCGGCCGCAATGCTTGCAGTGCACAGCATCAAGGTCATGCCTGTTTAAGCCACAGTCCGGACACGTATATTTGACCTTGGTCGGGCGGAAAATCGTCTGGATCAGCCGCAAGAAAAGCGCCACGCCGAAGATCATAATCAGAATCGTGATGAAGCGACCCACCGTGTCGGTCATGATGATGTCGCCAAACCCCGTGGTGGTGAGGGTCGTCACGGTAAAGTACAGCGCATCCATGTAGCTGTTGATCTTGGGGTTGATGTCTTCTTCCAGCACAAACACCACAGCGGTGATGAGGAAGATAAACACCAGCAAATTCGTGGCGGATTGAATGATCTCTTCGTTACGACGGAACCAACTGGACATTCCTCGCAGCTCTTTAAGAACATGGTAGGAGCGCAGCAGACGCAGCATACGAACAACGCGCAAGAAGCCGAGATTGTCGAGGAAGGTCGCCGCAAAGAGCGAGAAAATGACGATCAGGTCGGCAATCGCAGTGGCGTCTGTCATTGCTCGCAACGGGCGCGGAGATATGTAGAGGCGGGCAATATAGTCTAGCGTAAGGACTGCGCCGATTGAGTAATCGAGCCAAAAATGATGAATATCTGTCCAAACTGTGGCTGAAATAATGAAGTAACTGATTGTCACCAAATCAAAGCCAAGTAGAGCGAATCGGAAAACGCGGGCTGGTGTCGATGGGCCAAAATATAAGCGCTTAATGCCGTTGCGGAACTCTTTCATCGGGTGGCCCTGACCTTTAATAGGCTGGTGAAAACTAGATATATTTAGGCAGTTTAAGCGTGTTTGCCTAACATTTGGCAAGCTTGACGCGAAAATTCTCCGCAATTGCAGGACACCGTTTTATGCAAGAGCGCCGCTTTTCAAGATTTTGCAAGGCGGCCCCTACGACAAGTTGGCAGCAATGGGGAATCGATGATGTGCGTCACAGATATCTTCCATAAATGCCTTTACCTCCATGCGTCGAATTGGGCGACGGGGGGCATTTCTGCTTGCCACGGCGAACGCAATAAAAACTCGAAGTGCGCGGGCATCAATGAAACAGTTACTTCCCTATAGTAATCTGATAGTAATTTAATTGTCCAAGCTACTCAAATTGGCCAGCGAGTGAGAAAATGAATAATAAAAGTCTCGTCTCTTGGATGGGTATACCATTTGTTAAGCGTGCCGTAGTCGGAAATTTGGCAAAATTTTCATTGGCATGTTCGGTCGTTATGGCCGCTCCCCAAATTTCCTTTGCGCAAGATGCTGAAAATGCTCAAGCAGCTGCGCCGCGTCCGGGCGTTATTGTTGAAGAAGTCCGCAAGGAAAAAATCGAGAACCAGCGCGTGTTTGCAGGCCGAACTGAGGCTGTAGCTCGCGTAGAGTTAATCGCTCGTGTTGGTGGATTTCTCGACCCTCTCAAATTCTCAGAGGGCCAGATTGTAGAGGAAGGCCAGACGCTATTCGTCATTCAAAAAGCGCCCTACGAGTTTGCTGTAGAGCAGCGAAAAGCAAATCTGGAGAGCGCCAAAGCGCAGCTCGATCTGGCCAAGCTGGATTTTGACCGTAAAGAAAAGCTGGTAGCGCGTGACACGGTTTCCGTCTCCGAGCTTGATGTGGCAAGGGCAAACCAGCAAGAAGCGCAGGCAAATGTCGATTTGCGGCAGGCGGACTTAAGCCTTGCTGAGCTGGACCTTAGCTATACCGAAATCAAATCCCCTATGAAGGGCAAGGTCGGTACCGCCCGCTTTAAGGATGGTGCATATGTGACCAGCCAGAGCGGCACTTTGGCAACCGTTACCAAACTTGACCCTATGCGCGTTGCGTTCCCTGTACCGCAGGCCTTGATGCTGCAAGGGCAGCGTCTTCGTGTTTCTAACGAAGATATGGCAAAGTTGACCCTGCGCCTGTCAGATGACAGCATTTACAACCATGAAGGCAAAATCGAGTACTTCGACGCCGTTGCCAATCCCGGTACCGACACAGTGACGGTACATGCACTGTTTCCAAACCCAGACGGATTGCTGTTCGATCAGCAGTTGGTGGATGTAATCGCCGAGCAGCGCGACACAGCCCCTGTTCTTGTGGTGTCACAGGCAGCACTTTTGATCGATCAGGACGGCCCTTACGTTCTTCTGGTGAACGATGAAGACAAGGTCGAGCAACGCCGCATCTCTGTAGCTGATCAGGTGCAGGGCAAAGTCATTGTCCAAAATGGTCTGAAAGAGGGTGATCTGGTTATCACCTCCGGCATTCAGAAAGTGCGTCCGGGTGTTGAGGTCAACGCGAAACTGGCGGGCCAATAAATCATGATTTATGACGTCTTCATACGCAGGCCCCGCCTTGCACTGGTGATATCGATCCTGATTACGGTGATCGGTGTCATCTCCATGATGGTCATTCCGGTATCGCAATACCCGACAATCGCCCCTCCAACCGTGCAGGTTCGCGCAACGTTTATCGGTGCTGATGCGTTGACGGTGGAAGAAAGTGTGGCACAGCCTATTGAAGGGGCTGTGAACGGCGTGGACGGCATGCGTTACATGAAGTCCGCTTCTTCCAGTGATGGTAGCTATACGCTGACTGTGTACTTCGACCTGACCGTCGATCCTGATATCGCTGCAGTTAACGTGCAAAACCGCGTTAGCACGGTGGAATCGCGATTGCCGCAGGAAGTGCGCTCGCTCGGTGTGAACGTCACAAAAACTGCGGGCGATATGCTGCAGGTCTTTGCGTTCTATTCGCCAGAGCAGACCCACGACAGCTTGTTCATTTCCAACTACGTGACCATCAACATCATCGACGAATTGAAGCGTCTTCCAGGTGTTGGTGATGCGCAGGTTCTGGGTGCGCGTGACTACTCCATGCGTATTTGGGTCAATCCGGACAAGCTCCGCGCTTTGAACCTGACAACGCAGGACGTGATTACAGCAATTCAAGCGCAAAACCGTCAGGCTGCGGTGGGCCGTATTGGTGCAGCTCCCGTATCCGATGACCAGCAGCTCCAGCTAACGGTGACCTCGCGTGGTCGTTTGAATACGCCTGAAGAGTTCCAAAACGTCATTTTGCGAGCAAATCAGGATGGCTCCGTTGTCCGCTTGAAAGATGTTGCCCGTGTTGTCTTGGACTCTGAGTCCTATGACTGGATTGCTGACTATAACCAGCAGCCCGGCGCTATCGTGGGTATCTACCTCACACCGGGCGCAAACGCTGTGGCCGTGGCTGAATCGGTCAATAAGCGGCTTGGAGAACTCTCGGAACGCTTCCCTGAAGACTTCACGTTCATCTCGATTTTTGACACCTCGCTCTTCGTGAACGAGATGATCTCCAAGGTTATCCATACGCTCATCGAAGCGTTCGTGCTGGTGACGATTGTGGTCTATGTGTTCCTTGGGCGCTTCAGGGCAACGCTTATTCCGCTTATCGCCGTTCCCGTGTCGATCATCGGCGCAATTGCCGTAGCCAATGGTCTCGGCTTTACCGCGAACACCATCTCCCTGCTGGCACTGGTGCTGGCGATCGGGATCGTGGTGGATGACGCCATTATCGTGGTGGAGAACGTTGAACGCGTTATGCACGAGGAGCCTGACTTAACCCCCGCGCAGGCAACCTCTAAAGCGGTGGGTGAAATCGCAGGGCCTGTGCTGGCGATTACCTTCGTGCTTTTGTCGGTGTTCGTGCCGGTGGCGTTTCTTCCGGGTTCGTCCGGTGTGCTCTTCCGAGAATTTGCGATCTCCATTTCCGCAGCGATGGTTCTCTCCGCCGTTAACGCGTTGACGCTGTCTCCGGCCCTTTGTGCGATCTTGATGAAGCAGGGACACCTGACTGGCATCATGGCGAAGGTGTCAGGTGCGATTGATGGGATGGGTCATGCCTACGCCAATTTCATCAAGCGCATTGTGCACTTGTCGGTTATCTCCATCCCTGTGGTGATTGGCTTCTTCCTGCTCAGCTACTTCTTCGTCAGCATTACGCCAGACGGCTTTGTGCCGGACGAAGATAAGGGCTACGCGCTGGTAATCGCCAACCTGCCACCGGGTGCTTCGCTCAACCGAACTGATGCGATTATGCGTGAGGCGGATGACATCATCCGTCAGGACCCTGCGGTTCACTCCACCACGCTGATTGCTGGTTTCGACATCCTGTCAGGCGGTGGTACGGCTTCCAACGCCGGTGTGATCTTTGTGAAGCTGAAGGATTATGAGGAGCGCACCAGCTCGGACATGTCATCGTTCGCGTTTGTGAACCGCATGTTCCCTAAACTCTCCGGCTTTACCGAGGCAACCTTCTTCCCGGTTAACCCGCCTGCTATTGACGGTATGGGTTCTGTTGGTGGCTTTGAATACATCATGGAAGGCCTGCAAGGCCAAAGCCCGAACGATATGGCTCAAGTCGCCCGTTCATTGATGTATTCCGCTTCGCAGAGCAAAGATGTTGCTGGCTTCTTCACCACGTTCAACGCGAACACTCCGCAAGTGTCCGTGGTGTTGGATCGTGACAAGGCGCAGGTCTTGGGCTTGAACGTTGCTGATGTTTATCAGGCGCTCCAGACCATTCTGGGTGGCTATTACATCAACGACTTCAACCTCTATGGCCGCTCTTGGCAGGTTCGCCTGCAGGCAGAGCAGAACTTCCGCTCTGAAATCGAAGACATCTCCCGCGTCAACGTTCGCAACGACAAAGGCGAGATGGTCGAGCTTTCATCGGTGGTTCAAACAGACCTTTCACAAGGTGCCAACAACATCACCCGCTATAATAACTACCGCGCTGTGAGCTTTAACGGCAACCCGGCACCGGGGGTTGGTATGGGGCAGGCGATGGATGCGATGGAGCAGGTCTCTGCAAAAGACCTTCCTGAGGGCTACGCCTATGAATGGACAGGTATTGCATTGGAACAGAAGGAGGCGGCAGGCCAAACCGGTCTTGTGCTGGGTCTTGCGTTCCTGTTTGCCTACCTCTTCCTCGTCGCGCTCTATGAAAGTTGGAATACGCCAATTCCGGTTCTGCTTTCTGTGGCTCCTTCCATTGCTGGTGCCTTGGGTAGTTTGTGGCTCTTTGGTTTGTCATTCGACCTTTATGCCCAGATCGGTCTGGTTATCCTGATCGCGCTGGCAGGTAAGAACGCGATTTTGATGAACGAGTTCTCACTCGAAAAGCGTATCGAGGGCATGAGCATCTTTGAATCTGCGGTTGAAGGTGCGCGTCTGCGTTTCCGTCCGGTGATGATGACATCGCTGGCGTTCTCGGCAGGTCTTGTGCCGCTCGTTCTTTCCAAAGGTCCGGGTGCGGGCGCAATGGTCGCCGTTGGCGTGCCAGTGCTCTCCGGTATGGTGGTGTCGTTCACCGTTGGTATCTTCTTGATCCCGACGCTCTACACCATCTTCCAGTGGATGCGTGAAAAGACCGGCTGGACCATTGAAATGGGTAAGGCCGCTCGAAGCACCGAGATCAAATAGAACAACAAAAAACCCCGCTCTTTCGAGCGGGGTTTTTCTTTATCTGAACGACCTTGAATTAAGGGCATTCTGTCAGTTCGGAGAAGGAGCACTGCATTGCAAGCTCGGATACTTTCTCCAAATCTGCTTCACTCAAATCAGCGCTGTATTTATCAAAAGCAGGGCCGCCGGGACCATCGTTGTCGATGGAAACCTGAAGCCAAACAAGACCAGACATGATGTTCTGCTCAATGCCTTTGCCTTTAATAAAGCGCATAGCCAACTGGCGCTGAGACTCGGAGTTACCCATTTCAGCGGCGCTGCGGTAAAGAGCGGTAGCTTTTACAGGGTCTGCTTCACTGCCTCGGCCTGCATCAATCAAGCCAGCTGCATACTGATAACCTTCCGCGTCGCCCAGTTCGCCAGCTTCAAGATAGAGCTGCTGCGCTTTTGCGAAGTCCTGCGCAATGATGTCGCTGCTAACGTGGTAGCGGGCAATTTTCTTGTAAGCTTCGGTGTTCTGCATTTCCATGGCGCGGGTGTAAAGGTCAAACGCTTTCTGCTCATCCATCGGGATGTCTTGGCCATAGAAGTAGAGGTCTGCAAGGTTGACGATAGAGCCTTCATGGTCTTGGGCAGCAGCTTTGCCATACCACTCGACAGCTTTTTGCGGGTCTTTTTCCGCACCCCAGCCGTTGGCGTAAATCTGTCCAAGGTCATACTGAGCGGTCACGAAGCCGTTTTCGGCAGACTTGTGATACCACTTCATCGCTTCCGGCTCGTTTTCTTCAACGTCATTGCCGTAATAGTAGGCTTCGCCAACAAGGTATTGCGCTTCAGCGTTACCTTCGTTGCCAGCTTCAATAAGCTGCTCGACGCTCATGTCGCTGAGGTCAACTTCTTCGCTTGCATGCGCGGTAAAAGGTAGGACTGTAAGGCACAGCGCGGCGACGAGGCCACGGATAGGAGAGATCATGCTTTTTTCTTCTTTTTCAGTATTTTATGAAAGAAGAAATACGGACAATCACATGTCTTGGGAAGGTGCTCCCAATGTTTATCAAGGTATATCGATGTTTGCTTATTGTCCTGCGGGAACAGAAGTCATCGGTTTGCCGCCAATAATCGGGCAAGCTTTAAAATCTGAGAGCAAGCACTCTACGGCACGCTCTTCAATGAGTTCGAGATTGTCTTCGGAAAGATCTCGGGAGGCTACTCTAAATAGGGTAGCGTTGTCTTCTCCCATCAGCATTGCAACGCGCATCCAGACAAGCCCTTTAAAAAGCTTGCTCTTATTGCCGTACCCCAAGACCAAACGTATGCCCAAAATAGACTGGGCGTAGGCATCTCCCATGAGGGCTGCTTGCTCAAAATGCAGATTGGCGCTGTTTTGGTCTTGATCACCGCCGTAGCCCTGTGACTGGAGCACCGCGAGATAGACGTAGCCCTTTGGATCGCCGAGCCTGCCCGCAAGCTCGAACCATTTTCGTGCTTCCTCGCAATCTTGAACGACCACATCGCCGCGCATAAAGTAGAGCCCAACCTCCGTGTATGCCTTGGCGTTGCCGACATCCGTCGCCCTCATATAGTAGTCGAGTGCTTTTTCCGGGTCAGGGTCTAGCAATTCACCTCTTTCAAGCAGCTTGGCGAGCGACATCATGGAGAGTTCATGCCCCTTCGCTGCTGCCATCTCAAACCAGTAGATGGCCTCTTTCGTGCGCTCCGGAGTAGGTTCGATTAGTGAAAGTATTCGGCCTAATCGATACATAGCAAGAATACTGCCTTGTTCAGCAGCCAAGGTCAGCCAGTACTGCGCTCTCTCAAAATCCTGATCGACTTTATTTGCGACTATGTAAGCCATTCCAATGTCGTACAGCACTTTCGCTTCTTTGTGCTCTTTGTGCAGCTGATACTCAGGCAGCACTTCACGGTCGCTTTTGTACCAAGGAGCTGACTTGGCAAGAGACGGCGTAAGGGCAAAACACAGAAGTGTTGCTATGAGCGCTGGCAGACGGGCGAGGGCGGGCATAGGGGCTTCTAAGGGTGAGAGCAGCGAGGAAATTTTCTGTTCTTTTCTTGGGTGCCTATAAGAAGCATAGTTGCATCGATAATTGAAATGAAAAAGGGCTGCTATCTAAAGTTTATTTCCATTTTAATTAAGTGCGTTGGAATAATTGTTATATGGCAACGTAGCTATACGTAATGTTTTAGCAGATCTCTGCCATAATTGATTGAAATGGTAATTTGAGTAACTAATTCCGAATTCTGAAATTTAAATAAAATTGTATCTATTGAGCCTTGTTTACTGATTCCTAGAGAAGAATTCTCCAAAAGAATCAGTGTTTTTATTGATTTCTGATTTTCAGCAGACAAAGAAAAGCCCCCGCAAAACTGCGAGGGCTCTTTCAGGGGTGCCAGCCGGTTAAGGCTGGTCAAATCGCCAGATAGTTCTGACGAAGTTCTTCGTTGTCGAGCACTTCCTGAGCGGTGCCGTCAAACACCACCTCACCCATGTCGAGGATCACAGCGCGATCTGCCAAGTTCAGTGCAGCAACAGCATTCTGTTCCACGATAATGGTGGTGATGCCCAGTTCCTTCACGTTGATGAGAATGCGCTCGATTTCCTGCACGATAACAGGGGCGAGGCCCTCGTATGGCTCATCAAGCAGAAGCAGCTTCACATCACGGGCCAGAGCGCGGGCAACGGCCAGCATCTGCTGTTCGCCGCCGGACATGGTCACCGCTTCCTGCTTGGCGCGTTCGGCAAGGCGAGGGAAGTGATCATAGATACGATCCAGCGACCAGCCATGTGGCTCGGCAATTTGAGCCAGCTGAAGGTTCTCTTCTACGGTCAGGCCGGGGATGATGCGGCGATCTTCCGGCACCAGCTGAATGCCGCTGCGAGCTGCTTGATAGCTTTGCATCTCGTGAACGGGTTGGTGGTCCAGCCAGATTTCACCGCGTCGCAGTGCAGGATCATCTGCACGGGCAATGGCACGAAGGGTTGAGGTTTTGCCTGCGCCGTTACGGCCCAGAAGGGCGAGGATTTCACCCTCGCGCACTTCAAAGGAAACACCTTGAACGATGTAGCTCTCGCCGTAGTAAGCGTGCAGGTTCCATGCAGAAAAGTAAGCATGGGCACCACCTTGGGCGCGGGCTGGCGGGACAGCAGGAGCCTTGCGTCCTTTGAACTGGTCTTCAAACAAGGTCATATGTGCGCCCCTCCAAGATAAGCTTCCTGCACCCGCGGGTCGCCCTTAATGTCCTCCGGCTTTCCTTCGGCGATCACTGTGCCTTGCGCCAGAACGCTGACCTTGTTTGCCAGCGAGAACACCACATGCATGTCGTGTTCAATGACGATCTTGGTAATACCGCGTTCGCCAATTCGCTTTAGAAGGTCAATGGTGTTGTTGGTATCCGCACGGGACATGCCCGCAGTTGGTTCATCCAGCAGCACCAGTTTCGGGTCTTGAACCAGACACATGGCAAGCTCCAGGCGACGTTTGTCGCCGCGGGAAAGAGAAGCGGCCAAAACATCTTTCTTCTCGGCAAGGCCGATGTCTTCCAGAATACTCTCGGCTTTATCAAGGATTTCGCCGCGCTTCTGAACACCGTTCCAAGCGTTGAAGGAGAATGACCCGTCGTTGGAAGCAAGTGTCGGAATGATCACGTTATCCAGAATGGAAAGATCAGAAAAAATCTCCGGTGTCTGGAATACGCGCGACACACCAGCTTGATTGATCTCGTGCGGTTTGATGCCGATGAGGTTCTTGCCCATGAAGGTCACGGAACCGGTATCGGGTGTTAGTTTGCCCACGAAGCAATTGAGTAGGGTGGACTTACCTGCCCCGTTAGGGCCGATGATGGCGTGTACATTGCCTTCTTCGATGGAAAGGTTCACCTCGTTCAGGGCTTTAAGGCCGCCAAAGCTCTTGTTTACCCCTTCGACTTTTAAAATTTCCATGGGGTACTCCTATTCTGCAGCCTTGGCGCTTGGCACTGCGCCGTTGCTAGACGGGCTGCTTGAAAAGCGCTTTTTGACGAAAGCGGAAATCCTGCGCAGACCTTCCATAATGCCGCCCGGCAGGAAGATAACTACGAGCATGAACACGATGCCGAGGGTGAGGTGCCAGCCTTTACCGATGAACGGGTGGATGACGAACACAAGAGCATCTGCAACACTTTCCGGCAGACCAGAGAACCACTGGTACAGGATGTTATCGTTGATCTTGGAGAAGATGTTCTCGAAGTACTTGATAAAGCCAGCGCCCAGAACTGGTCCGAACAAGGTACCGGCCCCGCCAAGAATGGTCATCAGAACCACTTCACCACTTGCTGTCCACTGCATGCGCTCGGCGCCTGCCAACGGGTCCATGGCAACCATCAAGCCACCTGCAAGACCTGCGTACATGCCTGAGATAACAAAGGCTGCAAAGGTGTATGGCTTGGAGTTAAGGCCGGTGTAGTTCATGCGCTGCTGGTTAGACTTAACCGCTTTAAGCATGAGGCCGAAAGGTGAGCGGAAGATGCGAACCGACACATAGAACGCAAGGATCATGATCACTGCGCACAGGTAGTAACCAGCGTTGAAGGTGAATGACCAGCCACCCAGAGTAAGGTCCCAGCTATCGCGCATTGCAATGCCAAAGATGCTCGCTGGTGGGATGGAACCATCTACCTGAGAAACGCCGAGGATACGCGGGTCATCGAGAGCCAGCTGTAGGCCGGTTTCACCGTTGGTGATCGGGGTGAGCACCGAGTAAGCCAGCGAGAACGACATCTGCGCAAACGCAAGGGTGAGAATGGAGAAGTAGATGCCAGAACGGCGCAGGGAAACATAGCCCACCAGAATGGAGAACAGGCCTGCAACCACCATGGACATAAAGATCGCAGGGATCACGTCCATAGTCAGCAGCTTCATCATCCAAACGCCAGCGTAGGAGCCGACCCCAAGGAATGCAGCATGGCCGAAGGAAAGGTATCCGGTTAGGCCGAAGAGCAAGTTGAAGCCGATAGCGAAGATTCCGAAAATCACAAAACGCTGCATCAGATCCGGATAACCGGCGTTGAACTGGGCAAGCTGTGAGGTTTCTGGAAACGGGTTCAGGATGAATGGAGCGAACATTGTCATGCCGACAACGATCAAAAAGAGTGAGGTGTCTTTTTTGTTCAATCCGAGCATGGGTTAGTCCTCCATCACACCTTTGCGGCCCATGAGACCGCGAGGCCGCGTGAGCAGCACAATGATGGCCACCAGATAGATGATGATCTGGTTGATGCCGGGAAGAAGCGCGACGACCTGCGCCATGGAGGCGAAGCTTTCAAGAATGCCAAGCAGGAAGCCTGCCAGAACAGCGCCAGCGAGCGAGCCCATACCACCCACAACAACCACAACGAAGCTGAGGACCAGAAAGTCCATTCCCATGTGGTAGTTAGGGGAGTTGATAGGCGCGTACATTACGCCAGCAAGACCAGCCACAACCGCCGCGATGGCGAACATAATGGTGAAGCGGCGATCGATATTGATGCCGAGGAAGCCGACCGTTTCGCGATCTGCCATACCTGCACGCACCACCATGCCGAAGGTGGTGTAACGCAGGAAGGCAAAGACCACACCGATAATGCCGATAGCAAAGGCAAAGTAAACCAAACGCCAGTACGGATAGATGATGGAACCTGGGGCAAAGCCAAGCCACGCGCCAAAATCAAAGCTGCCTGCAAAGGCTGGCGGTGCCGGTGTCGGAATTGGGTTCGCGCCGAAGAAATATTTGATAATTTCCTGCAGGACGATAGCCAGACCAAAGGTCACAAGGATCTGGTCGGCATGTGGACGCTTGTAAAAGTGTTTGATCAAGCCCCGTTCCATGATGAGGCCAACGGCCACCATGATGGGTATTGCAAACAAGATGGAAAGCGGCACGGACCACTGAATAATAGTAGCGCCAATCTCCGGACCGAACCATGCCTCGACATAAGGGGTCTGGACCTTGAGCGGCTTGCCGAGAAAATCTGTGCGGCTGGGGTCAATGGTAGTGTAGGAAAGGGATAAAATGCCGTTGAGCGTAACGGCACAAAAGGCCCCGAGCATAAAAAGGGCGCCGTGGGCAAAGTTGACCACACCCAATGTCCCGAAGATCAGCGTCAAGCCCAATGCGATAAGCGCATAGGCCGAGCCTTTATCGAGACCATTTAAAATTTGCAGGAATATAGCGTCCATCAGTCCGACCATTAGTCGTGTTTCAGGGTTTCCTCTCCGCCTCTGCGCGAAGAAGAATGAATGGTCCGGCTCCCTCGCGTATGGTGAGGGAGCCGGATTGATTGTCTAGAAAGCTTGAAAAGCTCTTATGCGCCTGGGTTACAGGTTCCCAGCGCACCACCGGCGAACTGCGGGTGGTTCGGATCGTAAGTGACCTGACCCACTGGGGTGATCTCTACGATCTCAAGCAGATCGAACTCGGAGCTCGGGTTTTCTTTACCGCGCACAACAAGAACGTCTTTGAAGCACTGGTGGTCAGCGCCGCGATAGAGGGTCTTGCCGTTGCCCAGACCGTCGAACTCGTAGTCCTCAAGCGCTTCAACAACCGCACAAGGGTTGAAGCTCTTCGCACGCTCAACAGCATCTGCATAAAGCAGGGTCTGCACGTAGGTGGTGTGCGCTGCCTGAGATGGTGGGAAGCCGTACTTGGTACCGAAGGACTTAACGAATGCCTTGGAGCCTTCGTCAGACAGGGACCAGTGCCAGTTAGTGGAACCGAAGATGCCCTTAACGTTGGCGCCTGCACCCTTTGCCATGAGGCGGGAGTACAGAGGAACGACGATTTCGAAGTTCTTGCCGTTGACGATGCGGTCACGCAGGCCGAACTGAACTGCGTTGGTGAGTGAGTTCACCATGTTGCCGCCGTAGTGGTTGAGAACCAGAACGTCAGCATCGGACTGCAGAACAGGGGTGATGTAAGCGGAGAAGTCGGTGGCAGCCAGAGGCGTTTTCACGGTCTCTACTGTTTCCCAACCCATGTCCTCGGTCGCGGACTTGATCGCTTCTTCAGTGGTGTAACCCCAGTTGTAGTCTGCGGTCAGGTGGTAGGCTTTACGGTCATCGCCATAAGCGTTCTTCAACACTGGTGCCAGCGCTGCGCCGGACATGTAGGAGTTGAAGAAGTGACGGAAGCCGTTCGCGCGCTTGTCTTTACCTGTGGTGTCGTTTGAGTGGGTAAGACCCGCCATGAAGATAACGCCAGCTTCCTGACACAGAGCCTGCACAGCCACAGCCACGCCGGAGGACGAACCGCCGGTGATCATGATCGCACCGTCTTTTTCGATCATGGATTTCGCGGAGGCGCGTGCTGCGTCGGACTTGGTCTGCGTATCACCGGTTACGTACTGAACCTTGTTTCCAAGAATACCGGTACCCTGAAGCGCCTTGGAGCTGAAGGTGTTCAGCATGCCGCCATCGCCTTCGCCGTTCAGGTGCTCAACTGCCAGCATGTACGCGCGCAGTTCGTCAGCGCCTTCGTCAGCATATGGGCCAGTTTGCGGCACGTTGAAGCCCAGAACCAACTTGCCGGACTTGGCAGGGTCGTTCAGGAATGCGCTCTGCGCCCAAGACTGACTGGTGAAAATTGTAGGCGTTGCCAGAACCAGGCCAGTTGCGGCACCAGTTTTTAGTAGGGAACGTCTGCTAATTGTCTTGCCAAAATCGCTCATTAATCTCCTCCCAGGAAGGCCAATATTTGCCCGTTGAGCGCGTAGGAACGTGTTTCCTCCCAAACACGCCGCAAAGTTAACCGTAAGAGGAAAGATACTCTGCGGCACCTCACGCTAGGGAAAGAATAGTCATCAAGGTTTTTGAATCGCAATACGACTAAAGGCTGCTAGTCGAAGGGACTAATACATTTGCAAATATGATTAGAATGAAAGTTCATCATGCGGCAAAATTATATGCATAAAATAAAAACGGATAAGTTGGCGGAACTATTGCGCTGCGGTTTGTGTAAATACTTATATTGTAACGAAATGTTTCGATCTATTGATGGCTATTGTTGCGTTGCACTATAAATTCCGTTTCGGAATGTAATTCTAAGGCCTGCTGTTAATGTTAATGGCAGATGTGAAGAGCATACCCGCCGTTCTATGTGTTCCAGATCAGCGCCTATGGGTCCTAAGGGTTGGTAACCAAGTGCCCTTGCATTTTTAGGTAAGTTTAAAGCGAAAACTCAGGGTTACTTCGTATGGTTGTGCAGTAACAAACCAAAAGCGGGCCTGAGCACTCATAGCAAGAGTATTGCGTAAGGCCCTGCGACTGTGTGGTGCTTGGGGTTTATGGCGCGTACTATTCGACCTTTCCTGAACTGGAGCTTTTCTGTTTTGCTGGCTGGCAGCCTTTTCGGCTCGCCAGAGCTTTCAGCTTCTCCGGTTTTCGCAGATACGCTCAGCAACAGTGAGAAGCTTGTCGCGATGCCTAAAGCTTCTCCGCCTTTGGAGGTGCGTCTGCCAAAGCAGGCAGAGCGAGTAGCAAGCGAGTTACAGGGGCGTCTTGATAGGTTCGAAGAAAATGTCGAGCAACTAGCGGCACGGCGAGACCTTGGTATCGCGAACTGGTTTGGAAGCAACGAGCGGGTTCATAGAATTCTTCGTAGTGCGTCAGCTCAGCATGAGCTGGGTGAAGTCTTTATCTTGGATGAGGCGGGTGATCTGGAAGTCAGTTCGCTGCCCACTGTTGGCCTTCAAGAAATCGAGCCATGGCTTGAGCAGCTAGTTGATGATCCGCGTGCTTTTGAGCTTGGTGAGGCATTCTTTCTCAGTGCAGACAATGCGCCGCCTAACGCGGCCGGATTGGAAGCCGGAGCGCTCTACCAGATGATGGTAACGCCTCTGGGTGGTGCAGTCGGGTTTGAAAACGGCAGCATGGTTGCGCTTCTACCTGTGCAGTCTGCCAGCCTGACGAAAATTCTGAATGGTGGTGCGTCAGGCGTTCTTGGCGCGCTTTATCATCCATCGGGTCAGTTGGTAGCTGCGTCGCCTTCACCAACAAGCGCATCGGGCGCTACACCGCCTCGGCATTTGGTGCTGAAGGATGGGGCGCTGCACTACTGCCATGTCGGCGCAACTTCTCTCGTTGTGTGTGCTGCGGTAAAGCTCGGAGCAATTCGGGAGGTCGGCGCTCAGGTTGGCCAGACTGAATATATAACCCCAACGCCTGCGAAGGGGGAGGAGGTGACGATAGCCATAGCGATTGTTCTTCTTCTCATCGCGCTGGGGTTCTATCTCTGGCAGGTTTGGCAGCGCAGAAAAACGCTCATAGCGGACGACACCGCACCAACGCGCACAGACCGCGTTACAGGTCTTCCGAACCGTACGCGCTTTCTGGATGAGCTCGCCGCTCGTTTAAAGCGGCGCCAAAGCTTTGGCAGACCCAGTGGCATTTTTATTATGTCGCTTGATGAGTTCAAGCTCATCAATGACTCGCTTGGCTATGATATCGGCAACGAGCTTTTGGCAGAAGTCGCCGGACTTATGCGCAACGCTCTGCCTTCTTCTTTCTATCTGGCGCGGTTGGATGGTGGATCCTTTGCTATGATCGCGCCGCCAAATCTGGATGCCGACGCTCTGGGTGATTTTGCGCTGATGCTTTTGTCGTTGTTTGATGAACCCGTCCCAATCCGCAAAAAGCGCCTCATAATATCGGCCAGCTTTGGTGTTGCGCCGGTCGCCAATGATATTCGCAGCGCCTCAATTTTGATGCGTCAGGCTGATCTGGCTTTGAGTGACGCGCGCAATGACGGGCGCAACACGCTGCGCTTCTTCCACGAGGCGTTGGCCCATCAGGCAGCCTATCGCCAAAGCCTGATCAACGATCTGCCTAACGCTCTGCGAAACAACGAACTCTCGGTTCACTATCAGCCGCAGGTCGACTTGGTGACACGTCGCATCATCGGTTTTGAAGCGCTTATGCGCTGGGAGCATGACGAGCGTGGCTTTATTCCTCCGGTAGAGTTCATTCCGGTGGCTGAGGAAATAGGGCTGATGGGCGAGCTTGGCGTATGGATATTGAAGGAAGCTTGCCGCAATGCACTGGATTGGCCTGAAGATGTAAGAGTGGCTGTGAATGTTTCTCCCAAGCAGCTTCGAACGGGAGAACTGGAAGACGCTCTTATCGAGATCATTGAGGAAACAGGGCTGGCAGCAGAGCGGATCGATCTTGAGATAACGGAAAGCGCGGTGCTGGAAGAAAATGACGAGGTGCACATGCGCCTCCATAATCTGAAGGACTTGGGCGTTCAGATATCCATGGATGATTTCGGCACTGGGTATTCGTCGCTCAGTTCGCTGCGACGGGTGCCTTTCGATAATTTGAAGATAGATCGGCGCTTCATCAGCACCATGTTCGAAGATGAAGAGGCGATTTCCATCGTAACCGCGATTATTGAGCTAGCGCGCCGCCTTGGCCTTGTACCGGTAGCCGAAGGCATCGAGGACGAGCACACCGCAATCGTGCTGGAACAAATGGGCTGTAAGGTCGGGCAGGGGTACTATTTCGGCAAACCTGCCTATGGTCGTAAAGCTCTATCCATGTTGGCGGGGCAAAATCCGGCCACGAGCTCAGTTAGAAAGTTCGGATAGGTTAAGCGTCTTCTGTAACAGCGGTCTGCATGCCAGAGGTTGGAACGGGATGGAACTGAGCTGCGCTTGGTTCCACTACTTGTGCCACGGCTTGAAGGAATGATGGAGAACCGCAGGCGTGTACAACGTCAAACTCGTTGAGGTCTCGCAAGCTCAGGCGCAGGTCTTCAAGCAAAGAGGTCTCTGTTGTCGAGAGAATGTCAGCAGCGGTTCTGCGCTTGTTCAGCCAGCTATGCATGGCATTCACAGGGTGTGAAACCTCTCCGTAGCTTACGATAATTACCTGCTTTGCCCGCCGAGGCTGGCCCATCGTGGAAGCAACGGCCATCGCCCAAGCTGGCGCAAAGGATTCTGCTTCACAAATCACAAAGAGCCGCTCTTCCTCCCTTCTTAGGAAGGAAGTCCCAAAGGGGCCTTCGACAGAAACAGGAAGCGAGTCTTTCTTCTTCTTAGCAAGATGAGCAAAAAGGCCCGCATGCTGGGCGGTATCGATATGGAAAAACAGGCAGCTTAGCTCAGCGGCACCGTTTAAGGAGAAGCTTGGAAACAGGTTTACAGGGTCTTGCCCGCGCATTGAGAGCCTGAAGTACTGACCGGGAACCCATGAAGGCGATTTTGTAAACGCCACCTTCAGCTCCAGATGGTTCTCACCAGATGGGGCAGAGGAGACAAGATGCCCTTTCATCTGCTCCGGCTTGGGGGCAGGCTCGACAAAAACTTCCAAGTCTTCTGTGAGGGTTGCTGTGCAGGCAAGTGCGCTGTTGCGAATGGCGGTGCCATGGTCCTCAACACTGCCTTTATCGATACGCACGCGGCAGGTTTCGCCAAGGCCTCCAGAGCAATCACAGCTTAGGGAAATGGAGGAGCGATTGATGGCTTCTATTAGAAGCTCACCCTGTTTGGCAGTAACACCATGGCCGTTTACAAGGACCTTTAATGATCTGGCCGCCATCTATTTCCCCACCAGTTTTCAAACCACCCGAAAGGCAATTTTGATGCCGTTCACTTCGGGTGGTTCCCCAATACGAGTGGGTTTAGCATAGACAACCTTTGGTTTTCTATG
Organism: Pseudovibrio flavus; assembly: GCF_009711345.1. Taxonomy (GTDB): domain Bacteria; phylum Pseudomonadota; class Alphaproteobacteria; order Rhizobiales; family Stappiaceae; genus Pseudovibrio; species Pseudovibrio flavus. The sequence goes on along the minus strand of NZ_SMMA01000062.1, from coordinate 30,264 downwards.
CCGCCAAGTCGGGTAATTGTTAAAAATCTATTAAAACAGACTTCTTTAATTGCTTTCGGCAATTACCAGATGGCCCGGAACCGGCTGACCTTGCTCGTAACGAACGATGATAGGCTCAACTTCCTTGACCGAGAAGCCGTTCTTTTCCAGAAGCTCGCGAATGTAGGTCTCACTATGAGCAAAACGCTGGAACGCGCCAACCATGTATGTGCGACCGTTCAGGATTTCTTCTGGAAGTGTTTCGCTTGAAAATGCCAGAACGCCACCTTTTTCGATGTTCATTGCCGCGCCTTTGAAAAAGTCTTCAAGACCGCCAAGGTATGGCAGAACATCAGTCGCAACGATCAGATCCCAGCGTTCTTCCTCTTCTTTATGAAGGAAGCTGACAACCTCACCGAGATAGAGGTCTTCGTAGACGTCTTTTTCATCAGCGATTTCCAGCATGCCTTCGGAAAGATCAACGCCGGTTTTGTGTTCAACCATGTCAAACAGGGCTTCACCGGTTAGGCCAGTGCCGCAACCCAGATCCAGCAGAGACTTGAAAGAGCGGTCATACAGTTTGCTCAGGCGGTCAGCCACCATCACAGGCACGGAGTAACCAAGCTGATCTACGAGAACATTGTCGAACACGTCTGCATGCTGATCAAAAAGAGTGCTGACATAAGCATCTGGTGCTTTGTCAGGCGTTGCGCCAAAGCCCATGCTGGCAAGGCGAACAGCCGCGCCGCCGTGGTCCTCAGGGTCCAGCTTCAGAACTTCCTGATAAGCTTCCGCAGCTTCTTCCCGTTTGCCTGCTTTTTCGAGGGACAAGGCACGGTTATAGGCTTCAGCGAGTGCTTCGTCGTTAATATCGGTCATTTGAGGATTCCGGTGCTGGGCCGGTTCTGCCCGGCTGACGCAAAAAATAGTCGTGCAGCCTTCTATTGGAAATAGTCCCCAAATGCAAACGGCCCGGCGTATGGGTCGCCGGGCCGTCTTTTGCAAGATCAGGAGATTGGGAGGATTGTTAGGCGATCTTGCCGAAGGTCTGATGGGTAAGAGCAGCAATAATGCCGTTCATTTCAGCCAGACCCTTCATGCGGCCAATGGTTGGGTAACCCGGCTGGGTACCGCGACCAATGTCATCAAGAATGTCGAGGCCGTGGTCAGGACGGAACGGCAGTTCCCAGTCCTCACGACCAGCGTCGCGGCGGCGTTTTTCTTCACGCAGGGTAGCAGCAATGAGTGCAACCAGATCGGTGTTGCCGATGAGGTGTTCGGACTCATAGAAGTTACCAAGACGTGCAGGCTCACCAGCAGGTGCCGGGTTCTCGCTCACAACGTTGCGGATGTGCAGGAAGTGAACGCGGTCGCCGAGACGGTCCAGCATGCCCGGAAGGTCGTTGTCCAAGCGCACGCCCATGGAGCCAGAGCACAGGGAGATGCCGTTTGCAGGGCTGTCTACAGCGTCGAGCAGCTTCTTGAAGTGCTCTTCGGTAGAAGAAATGCGTGGCAGACCCAGCAGCGGGAATGGGGGATCATCCGGATGGCAACCCATCTTCATGCCAAGGCGTTCTGCAACCGGAATAACTTCGGACAGGAAGTCGATGAAGTTTGCGCGCAGCTTGTCTTCGTCGATGTCCTTGTAAAGACCCAGTGCACCAAGAACGTCAGAAACTTCCTGCTTCTTTGCACCTGGAAGACCGCACATGATACTGCCAGCAAGCTTTTCTTTTGCTGCATCATCAAGAAGAGCAAAGCGCTTTGCAGCTTCTTCGCGAACTTCTTCGCTATAGTCTTCTTCTGCGCCTTTACGTTCTAGAATGTGCAGGTCGTAAGCTGCAAAGTCATAGATGTCGAAACGCATGCAGGTCGCGCCGGTTGGCAGGCGGTAGTGCAGGTCGGTGCGGGTCCAGTCGAGGATCGGCATGAAGTTATAGCAAACGGTCTTGATGCCAGCTGCAGCAAGGTTTTCCAAGCTCTGCTTGTAGTTTGCAATGTGCGCACGCCAGTCGCCGGACTGCTGTTTGATGTCTTCAGAAACCGGAAGGCTCTCGATGATTTCCCATTCAAGACCAGTCGGAGTGCCATCTGGCAGGAAACGCACTTCCTGCTGACGTTTGGCGATTTCTTCTGGCGTTACCAGCACTCCATCTGGAATGTGGTGCAGGGCCGTCACAATGCCTTTTGCTTCGACGTGCCGGATATCGGCCATGGTGCACAGGTCACGGGGACCAAACCATCTCCACGTGGCTCTCATGAGTTCATCTTTCTTCTTAACAAAAACTGGTTGGCGCGATCTATCGTCTCGTCAGCATCGCAGGACTATCAAATCCGATCTGTTGCCTTTAAGCGGTGCTGTTAGCTTGGCTTCGGCCCAGTGGGTTTTGGTAGGAGATACTGGAGTGCGTCATGGCCCCAGTAGACTAGAATGGTAGTCGGTTGTCAATATGGAAAATCGTGAGAAGCTAGAACTAATCAAAAATATTTTTGCCGAGCAGGCGATGGGGACTGTTGGCTCACGGATCTATGCGACGCTTAAGCGGGCGATTGTTCAACTTATCTTGTCACCGGGATATGAGCTCTCTGAGGCAGATGTGGCCAAAATGTTCGGCGTTTCTCGTCAGCCTGTACGTGAAGCCTTCATAAAACTTGCAGAAGTAGGGCTGTTGGACATTCGGCCACAGCGCGGCACCTACGTAAGAATGATTTCACGCAAGGATGTGGAAAATGTCCGTTTCATGCGTGAAGCCATCGAGGTTGCGCTTGTGCGTAAGGCAGCAGAGCTGCAGCCGGAAGCTCTCATCAAGGAGCTGCGCAAAATCGTCGCTTTGCAGGAACTTGCATGGAAACATGAGGATAATGCGGAGTTTTTGCGTCTGGATGAGCTTTTCCATAGCACGATTGCTGAAGGGATTGAGTGTGATCTGGGCTGGCGCTTGGTGATGGATATGAAGGCGCAGATGGACCGCGTTCGCTATCTTTCCCTTGATGAGGCTACGCCAATTTCTGCATTGATCGAACAGCACAAGGTCATAGTTGACGTAATTGAAGTTGGTAACGCCCATGCGGCACAAGGACATATGGAAATTCACCTTAGGGAAATTCTAAAGTCTCTTCCGCAGATCCAAAAGAATAACAAACAACTCTTTTGCGACTAAGCCTCGATACACATGAGATAAGAGTGCAGGGTATTACGTTGCGATAGGTTGGCATTCAATTCGAGCCTGAATTGCTAAAACCGTCGCATACGTAAATAGCCGAACTTCCTAAATCAGACTAGTATGGTAATTAACTGGTGTGTTCTCGAGATGTGACGCAACGGACGTTTCTTAGGCTTCAATTTGGGGGTCTGTCCTAATGACGTAACGCATTTCGATGTTTTTTGGAGGAAGCACCATGAAATCCGTGTTCAAGACGCTCGCTGGCTCTGTCGCAGCACTCGCACTGTCCACCTCTATTGGTATGGCAGCTAGCTATCAGCTCAACATGAACTCATCTCTCACCCCAGACGATCCTGTCTTCAAAGGCCTTGAGCGCTTTAAAGAACTGGTTGAAGAAAAGACCGACGGTGATGTGTCCGTTCGCGTTTTCCCAGGTTCCCAGCTCGGCTCTGACGAAGACATTCTCGAACAGGCTCGTGCAGGCGCAAACGTTGGCGTTGTTGTAGACGGCGGCCGTCTTTCCGAATTTGCACCAGAACTGGCAATCTTGTCCGCACCATACATCGTGGACAACTTCACCCAGATGCGCAAAGTCGTGACTTCCGAAATGTTCGACCAGTGGGCTGACAAGCTGGCAAACGCATCCGGTCACCGCATTCTTTCCTTCAACTGGTATCAGGGCACCCGTCACCTGATCACCAACAAGGAAATCAACTCCCCGGCTGACCTTTCCGGCGTTCGTCTTCGCACCATCGGTGCACCGGTATTCATGGAAACCATCCGCGCGATGGGTGCAACTCCAACCCCAATGGGCTGGACTGAAGTGTACACCGCAATCCAGCAGCGCGTAATCGATGCAGCAGAAGCACAGGCTCCAGCTGTTTACGGTTCCAAGCTGCACGAAGTTGGTACCCACTACACCAAAACCGGTCAGTTCTTCCTGATCACCGGCCTTGTAACCGGCGAACTCTGGTTCAACCAGCTGCCAGCTGAATACAAAGTTGCTGTACAGGACGCAGCTCTTGAAGCTGGTGACTACGCATCCAACCTCGTTGAAGAAAGCCTTCTCGAGTACGAAGCGAAAATGAACAAAGAATCCGGCATGAAGATCGTTGAGATCGATAACACCGAATTCAAGCAGGCAACTGAAGTTGTTTACGAGAAGCTTGGTCTGACTGAGCTGCGTGACCAGGTACGCGCTGTAATCGCCGAATAAGGCTCTGCGTTCTACCTGATATCGAATGCGCGGAGAGCCCACAATCCCGCGCATTCCCCCCATCCAAAATGGATAAATCTCATGTTGGACTATTATTATAAACTCGAAGTGCTGGCACTTAAGACCCTGCTTACCGCATGCGTGGGCTTGGTGTTCGTAGCTTCTCTTGCTCGTTGGGTCGGTTATCCGATCATCTGGTCGGTTGATATTGCTCAGCTGCTGTTCGTTTGGGTTTGTTTCCTCGGCTCCAATCAGGCCATGCGTTACAACCAGCACATTGGTGTAGACTTCCTGGTCAAGAAGTTCCCTGTAAAGGTTCAGAACCTGATCGAAGTTCTTAGCTACATCATCATCATCGCGTTTCTTCTGGCGCTGGTCTACTACGGCACTGATCTGACCCTGATGAACAAAGAGCGTCGCCTTAGCGACACCGACATGAGCTATGCTTGGGTTACTGCTGCCGTTCCAGTTGGCTGCGCACTTCTCTCCGTAACCTCATTCGTCAAGCTCACCGAATCTATCCGCAAATTCCTTGGCGGTTCTGAAGGAGCTGCAAAATGAGCCTGATCGTCACCGTCTTTGCAGCATTCATGCTGCTTGGCATGCCTGTCGCATTCGCTATCGGTATTGCCAGTTTCCTGTTCTTCCTGACATCTGACTTTGTACCTGTTTCCATCAGTGTGCAGCGTATTGCTTCTTCTTCGCAGTCTTTCCCGCTGCTCGCCGTGCCGTTCTTCGTTCTGGCCGGTAACCTGATGAATGCCACCGGTATTACAAAACGCCTTATCGGCTTTGCGACTGTAACAACCGGCTGGATTTCTGGTGGTCTTGCTCAGGTTACCATCGCCCTTTCCGCGCTGATGGGCGGTATTTCCGGCTCCGCAGTAGCAGACTCCGCAATGCAGGCCCGTATCCTTGGCCCTTCCATGCTCGACCGTGGTTTCTCCAAGGGTTACACCGCTTGCTCCATCGCATTCTCTTCCCTGATCTGCGCTACCATTCCTCCGTCTGTTGGTCTCATCCTCTACGGTTTCGTTGGTAACGTTTCCATCGGTCGCCTGTTCCTTGCCGGTATTATGCCTGGCATCTTCATGGCAATCTTCCTGATGGTTACCGCATATCTTGTTGCAAAACGTCGTGGCTATGAGCCAGAGCTGAAAGCTCCTCCGAAGTTCAAAGAAGTTATGCGTGAAATGGGTCACGCGAAGTGGGCGCTGCTCTTCCCGGTATTCCTCATCGGCGGTATCCGTCTGGGCATCTTCACCCCTTCCGAAGCTGGTGCATTCGCAGTTGTCTACGCTCTGGTAATCGGCTTCTTCGTTTACAAAGAACTGACTTGGGCTGCTGTTTGGAGCACCGTTGAGGAAAGCGCTCGCGATATCGGCATGATCATGCTGATCATCATGCTCTCCGCAATGCTTGGCTACGCGATCGTCTTTGAACAGGTACCACAGAACCTCTCCGCATTCGTTCTGGGCATCTCTGAAAATCCAACGATCATCATGTTCCTCGTACTCATCTTCCTTGCAGTATGCGGCATGTTCCTTGAGTCCACCGTTCTGGTACTTCTGCTGACCCCGATCTTTGTTCCAGTAATCACAAAGCTCGGTATCGATCCGGTTCACTTCGGTATTCTCATGATGACTATCGTCACCATGGGCAGCATGACCCCTCCGGTTGGTGTGGCTATGTTCACTGTTTGCGGCATTCTTGAGTGCCCGACTGAAGAATACATCAAAGAGTCCATTCCGTTCATTGCAGCGATCTTGGCTCTCGTAGTGTTCCTCGCAATGGTTCCTCAGGCAGTTCTGTTCCTGCCGGATCTATTGTTCTAAGGGCGCCCAAGAACCCTTATCTGTCACCACTGTGTGACTTCCCGATAAACGCCGGAGTTCTCCCTAACTCCGGCGTTTTTGGCGTTTAAACGGCGCCGTCGATTTGCTGGAGCGCAAAGAAAAAGCATTCCTTTGCGGCATGTAAGTCCAATGAAAAACAAAGAGATTGCGAGCCAAGCGGCAAATGTTGCCTTGGAAAAGCAAAGACCTAGGAAATATTCAGGTTGCTACCGGACTAGAATGGTAGCATATTTAGAAGTGTTATGACAAAGAAAACCCAGCTAGACGCGGTAACAGCTGCATTTGCAGCGAGTAAAGAAGCAACAATCGGGGCGCAAGTTTACAGCTCCCTGAAAAAGGCGATCGTGCAACTTCACCTTAAGCCCGGCAATTCATTGTCGGAAGCTGAGGTTGCAAAGCAGCTTGGTGTTTCGCGCCAGCCGGTTCGTGAAGCGTTCATCAAACTCTCAGACGTTGGCCTTGTAGAGATACGCCCTCAGCGCGGAACCTACGTTGTGCTTATTTCCAAGCGCGATGTAGAAAACGCCCGCTTCCTGCGTGAAGCGATTGAGGTTGCTATTGTTCGCAAAGCCGCTTTGATGGATACGGCGAAACTGGATGTTGAACTCCAGCGCCTTATCGAGCTTCAGCAGATTGCTGCAAAGCACAATGATACGGCGGAGTTCATTCGTCTCGACGAGGCTTTCCATCAGGCAATTGCTGATGGCGTTGACTGCGGGCACGGTTGGCGCGTTGTGATGGATATGAAGGCTCAGATGGACCGTGTGCGTTATCTCTCCCTTGAGGATGCGACACCGCTTTCGACCCTCATTACGCAGCATATGGCAGTCGCTGATGCGATTGCCAAGGGTGATGCGCCGGATGCTGAGGACAGCATGCGCGGGCACCTGCGCGAGATCATGAAGTCCTTGCCGGAAATCTCCAAAGGTCACCCAGACCTCTTCACCGACTAAAAAATCGGCCCATTGCAGACACTAAATCGCTGCAATGGTGATTGTATAATGCGCGGCACAACACTCGTGCCGCGATATGCCTTGAGCAGGAACGCGGCCAATAATCTGTGGCCGGGCCTGCCATAGGCCCACGAGCACTGGTCGCAGCTAGAATAAAAATAGCTAAAAGGCGTGCGCGTGACTTTTCCAGTCGATACCTTTTTCACCTTCAACATCGCTATTCTTGTCTTGTTCTTGGGGCAGTACGTCTCAAAAAAATCCGTCTATCTTCGGCGTTTCAGCATCCCTGATCCCTTAGCCGGCGGTTTGATCTGCGCACTTGTTCTTGCGCTTGTGAATGTCCTTCTCAATGTGAAGGTGACTTTCGCGACAGAACCGAGGGACTTCTTCCTCGTGTACTTCTTCGCCGCGATAGGGCTTCGCGCCAACATTATGGATCTGGTGAGTGGTGGTAAGCCGCTGGCGATTTTGATCGCAGTGTCGACAGTCTTCCTCATACTGCAAAACCTGACAGGCATGACCGCCGCCACAGTATTCGGGCTGGACCCGCTGATTGGGCTGGTTTCTGGCTCTGTGTCGCTCGTGGGCGGAGTGGGAACCACTGTGGCTTGGGCGCCAATCTTTGAAGATCAGCTCGGCTTAACCGGGGCGCAGGAGATCGGCATTGCCTGTAACACTGTAGGCATGATCGCAGCCTGTCTTATCGGCGGTCCTATCGCACAGCGCCTCATGTATCGCCACAAGATCGCTGGTAGCAATGATCGTGATCTTGAAGTCGGCGCGCTTGAAGGGGAATCCCGCGGTCCCGCATTGCATTACTATGATGTCCTGAAAGGCATCTTCTCCATAAATATGGTCTGCGCTATCGGCTTTGCGCTGCATCTGTCGCTGACCGAAGCGGGGGTTGTTGTTCCTCTGTTCGTGCCGGTTCTGGTCTGCGGTATTCTCTACAACAACATTGGCCAGCTATTAGCTCCAAAGGTTAGCAGAGCAGGGCGCAATCGCGGCGTTGCACTCATTTCAGACATCAGCCTTGGTATCTTCTTGTCTATGGCCTTGATGAGCATGGACCTCCTCACCGTCTGGGCATCTATAGACTACGTCGCTTTCGTCATGGCCCTGCAAATTCTGCTGGCGATCCTCTACGCCTACTTCATCGTCTTTAGAGCGATGGGAAGGGACTACGATGCAACGGTCGTTTCGGCAGGTTTCGGAGGTATTGCGCTAGGCTCCACCGCAACTGCGGTGCTTAACATGACACAGGTCGTGCAGCGTTTCGGTGCGTCTCACAAGGCTTTTCTGATTGTTCCGTTGACGTGCGGCTTCTTCATCGACCTTGCCAACTCGGCGATTATTGGTTGGTTTGCGGGAGTGTAGTGCCCGCCAAACGAGCCGGAGAACGAACCAGTAGATAGCGGGCAACCATGGCTTTGTTGCCCGCTTCAAACTGCATGATTTCTATCGTGTTGGGCTCTAGGATGCGTCCTTGGATGGTTCCGCTATCAGGGTGCTCCACCAGTGTAAACGCGTCTCCTGCCCAGCTAATCATGCCGATAACCGGTTCGCGTCCTTCGTGAACTTCGCGCACGCCGTCATGGTCAGGGCCTTTGTAAAGAACAGTTTTCCAGTGCAGCTCCCCTTCGAGGGCGGGGCCTTCCTGCTCCTGAATTTCAAGAGCGAACCGCTGCGTTGCTTCATCAACCGTATCGCGGTGCCAGTAGATGGCGCGGGCCTGTGCTGCGTGCCAAACGCCTCTCAAGTCTGGGTAATCTGTCTCGCGCAGGTGATCGCTGCTGGCGGCAGGGTGCGCCAGAAGAGCAAAAACAGCGAATAGGCTAAAGAAGCGGACCAGAAAACGCAGCGACACGAAACCCCACAAGAGCACCAAACGGATACGTCAGAGAGAGTATCGTTTCCGTTTGGAAGAAAAATCCTTGGGTTCCGACCTCCTTAAAAGAGGTGGTCAGACTTTGCTGGCGGGTAGCGATAGGTATCGCTGCGCTTTTAACTGGGGTGCCAAAAAAGAAAAACGCCGGAATGGGTACACCGGCGTTTCTCAAAGAATGGCGCTGCGAAATTAGATGGTGATTTCGCTGATGCCGCCGTGGTTCTTGGACCATTCCAGCGGATTGTTCAGGAAGCTCTCAACTTCGTCCAGAGTTGCTGCATCAAAGTAGCCGTTGTCGCGGCAAACTTTGAGAACATCCCACCAAGTGCAGAGGTAGTGCAGGTTCAGGCCATGCTCTGCCAGCTTGTCTTTGGTTTCTGGGAAGATGTCGTAGTAGAACACGACGAGGGTGTCGGTTACTTCCGCACCAGCGCGGCGCAGAGCTTCGCAGAACTTGATTTTGGAGCCGCCGTCGGTGGTCAGATCTTCCACCAGAAGAATGCGGGAACCTTCTTCAACGTGACCTTCGATCTGCGCGTCACGGCCAAAGCCTTTTGGCTTCTTGCGAACGTACTGCATAGGTGCGTTCATTTTGTCTGCAATCCAAGCAGCAAAAGGAATACCAGCAGTTTCACCACCAGCAACAGCGTCGAACTTTTCGAAGCCGCAGTTGCGCAGGATGGTTGCAGTTGCAAAATCCATCAGGGTGTTGCGGATGCGCGGATAAGAAATGAGCTTGCGGCAGTCAATGTAAACTGGCGACGCAAGCCCGGAAGTGAAGGTGTATGGCTGTTCTGGGCGGAAATGGATAGCGTTGATTTCCATCAGCATTTTCGCGGTGATTTCAGCCATGAGCTCGCGCTCAGGGAAAGAATTAGAAAACATCTCGGGCTCTCTCTGACTTAAAGTTTAGGCCAGAGCGCCTGAGAGTCTTATTGTTCCACTTTCCAGAAGAGGTCGAAGCCGGGGTCGAATATGGTGACTGGTCCGTCTTCAGTCCAAATTTGGCGCGGAAATTCTACAGGCGCATCGTCTCTGACCAGTGTAATTCTTTGTTCGTTTGGTGCCATGCCATAGAAAGCTGGGCCGTTCAAGGAGCTGAATGCCTCAAGCTTGTCTAGTGCACCATCTTCTTCGAAGACATGTGCCAAACAACTCATAGAATTAATAGCAGTAAAAATACCTGCGCAGCCACATGCACAGAGTTTGTTAGCCTGCGTGTGCGGTGCGGAGTCTGTTCCGGTAAAGAATTTCGGGCTTCCAGAGGTTGCGGCAGCGCGCAAAGCCAAGCGGTGCTTTTCGCGTTTGGCTACAGGTAGGCAGTAATAGTCTGGCTTGATACCACCAACCAAGATGTTGTTTCTATTGATGATTAGGTGGTGGGTGGTGATGGTTGCAGCAAGGTTGTCACCACCGTCGCGGGCGTAGTTCACGCCTTCTTCTGTCGTGATGTGTTCCATCACAACCTTCAGTTCCGGGAACCGGCGACGAAGTGGATCAAGGATGCGGTCGATAAAAACGGCTTCGCGGTCAAAGATATCCACGTCGTGGTCGGTCACTTCACCGTGGACAAGCAGTGGAAGACCGATTTCAGCCATGCGCTCAAGCACGTTGGACACTTTATCGAAGTCGCGCACGCCGCTTGCGGAGTTGGTTGTCGCCCCTGCAGGGTAAAGCTTTACCGCAGAGATCAGGCCAGACTGCGCTGCTGCTGCAAGGTCATCAGCATCGGTGTTCTCGGTGAGGTACAGCGTCATCAAAGGGGTGAAGTCATGCCCCTCTGGAATCGCCGCTTCAATGCGTTCTTTGTAAGCTTGTGCATCTGCACCTGTTACGACGGGTGGCACAAGGTTGGGCATGATGATTGCCCGGCCAAAGTTGGCGGAGGTCGATGGAAGCACCGCCTGTAACATGGCTCCATCACGAAGGTGGAGATGCCAGTCATCGGGCCGGCGAATAGTCAGGCTACGGGCGGTACTCATAAAGCTACTCCGTCAGATATTGGAAAAGAATCTCTGTTCCGACCATAAAATCGGAAATCTCCATGGCTTCAAGGGGATTGTGCGAACCATTCCGGTTACGAACGAAAATCATGCCTGTTGGAATGCCGCTGTTTGCAAAAACCGCCGCATCGTGACCAGCGCCGCTTGCCATAACAAACGGCTCCCGACCGGTTGCCTGCATGGCTTCGCTAAGGCCTTCAACGATTTGCGGATCACAAAGAGCAGGGGCAACGCTGTGCTCTTCATCCATCTCGAAGCGAACGCCGCGATCAAGGGAGATGGTCGCCATTTCGCCGCGAAGCATCAGCTTCATGGCCTCAAGAACATGCGAAGACTGGCTGCGGATATCCAGCGAGAAGCCAACTTCGTCCGGAATACGGGTCATGGCGTGTTTTGCCGGTTCCGTTCCCATCATGCCGCTGGTCAGCACAAGGTCGTTACCCTTTTGCAAAATCGTCAGCCAGCTTTCGTCGAGACGGGTCATCAGATCGGCAAAAGCCATCACCGCGTCCTTGCGGTATGCGCGTGGAACCGCGCCGGAGTGGCCAGCTTCACCAACACAGCGAATACGTTTGTGGCGGAAGTTACCGCGAATGCCGGAAACAACAGCGGCGGGGATTTTCTTCTCCACCAACAGCGGGCCCTGTTCGATGTGCAGCTCGATATATTGCAGCACTTCTTCGCTCGCCAGCAATGGCTTCTGCTCGGCAATAGGTGCGGTATCGATACCAACCGCTTCCATATGCTCGCGCAGCGTACGCCCGTCGCTTTTGTGTTTGGAGGAGAGCTCGTCAGCACTCAACTGTCCCAGAAGCGCCTTGGAAGAAATATAGCACGGGCCAAACCATGCGCTTTCTTCACCGCGCAGTGCCATCACCTTTACAGGGTGTTTGAAGGTCGCGCTGGTTTCAGAGGCTTTCAAAAGGCAAAGAAGGCCCGCGATAATACCGGCGAGGCCATCATAGTTGCCGCCCTGAGGTACGCTGTCAGCGTGTGACCCAATGAGGATGTACTCCTTGGCGTCGATATTCTCTGGTCGGCTGAAAATCAGGTTGCCTGCTGCGTCGGAGCAGCTGGCAAGGCCGTTCTCTTTGGCAAAAGCCTCAAGATAGGCGAGGGTTCGGGTTTCTATATCCGAGTAAGCAGGACGGCTGACCCCTGCGGAGTCAGCCGTATCTTTTTCAATATCATCGAATAGCTTTGCAGCAAGCTCGTGATAGTAATTGCTCATTCTGCCGCTTCCTGAAAGAAGACAGCATCTGCTGCTTCTTTGTCCCGTACGCTGCCAATGATTTCGCTCAGGTCGTTGATGTGGTTCTCGCGCATGTAAGCGTCGAGCTGATCAACAAGATCCACCATCACGGTTGGGTTCACAAAGGTTGAAGTGCCAACCTGTACCGCGCTGGCGCCAACCATGAGGTACTCCAGCACGTCTTCCAGAGTAGCGATGCCACCGCAGCCGATAACCGGAATGTTCACGGCTTTGGCGCACTGGTAGGTCATACGCAGGTTGATTGGCTTCAAGCTAGGGCCGGAAAGGCCGCCCATTACGTTGCCCAGCTTCGGCTTACGGGTGCGGATGTCGACAGCCATCGCCAGCAGCGTGTTTGCAGTTACAACTGCATTCGCGCCGCCTTCTTCACAAGCCTGTGCAACTTCTGCTGGCTCACCGGTGTTTGGTGTCAGCTTTGCCCAAAGCGGAAGGTCGGTAGCAGAGCGAAGCTTCTTCATAACCGCCAGAGCCGTGGAAGGGCGCATTGCAAAGGCTTTGCCATCTTCCTCGATGTTCGGGCAGGAGATGTTCACTTCAATGGCGGTCACGCCCGGCATGGTGATTTCTTCACAAATGCGGGCAAACTCGTCAACGCTCGGCGCGGAGATAGAAGCAACCAGTGGTGGGGTGAACTGCGCATAGAACGGTAGGGAGTTCGTGCGGAAATAGTCCACGCCCTTACTTGGAATGCCAATCGCGTTCATCATGGAACCACGAACCTCGCAGATGCGCGGGGTCGGGTTACCATTGCGGATCTCGCGGGTAATGGTTTTGGCAACCAGAGCACCAAGACGGTTCAGGTCAAAAACCTGCGCCAGATCTTCAGAGAAGGTGCCGGAAGCTGGCATGATCGGGTTGGCGAGCTGAACACTGCCGATTTTGGTAGAAAGGTTGCTCATACCAGCGTCTCCAGAATCTTGAATACCGGACCTTCTTTGCAAACGCGCTTATGCACGATGTCGCCTTCAACCGCGAAAGGACGGCTGCAGCACTGACCGATGCCAAGGCCGCAAGCCATACGCTGTTCAAGAGCAACTTCACCTGGCACGTTGTAAATGCGGCAAACGTCTTTCAGCTCGATCAGAGCCAGATCACAGCCACAGGTATAGATCGCATCAACACCGTTTTCCTTGATCTGCTCTTCAACCATACGGCGGATGTTATCGAGACCGGAGTTTCCTTCCTCCTCGGTCACGGTGATAACGGTAGCGCCCGGCTGTTCGAACTGGTCAATCGGCAGCTGCACAGCTTTGGAGCGTGCACTGTAGATGGTGGTGACTTTTTTGCCAGCTTTAGCAGCTTCAACAGCAAGCGGTGCAAGGCTGGCAAGGCCAACGCCGCGACCCCAGAGCAGAATGTGGTTCCACTCAGGTTTCACTTCGTATCCGGTGCCAAGAGGGCCCATGATGTTGATCGGGTCACCAACCTTCAGCTTGGTGAGTGCTTTGGTGCCCTGACCAACGATCTTGTAGATGATGCCGAGGGTGCCAGCTTCTCTGTCATAGCTGTAGATGCTCATCGGGCGGCGCAGATATGGCTGCTCAGAGCTGTTTACAGGGCACAGGATCTGCACGAACTGGCCCGGCTCGCAGCCCAGAATGCTGTCTGGTGCATCGACGATAAGGTGTCCGTACTCCGCGTTGACCGGAGCGTTGTACTTGACGGTACAATCAGCAGCGAAAACGCTGAGAGCGCCCGCGGCAGGTGCCGTCGCAGTGTGATGGGTTGCTTGGGTCATCGTTTGGACCTTCTTATCCGAATAGCAGACGAGGAATGAACAGCGAGATCTCCGGCACGTAGGTTATAATTGCCAGAACGATAAGGTTTGCCATAACAAACGGCCACACGCCATTGATGATAGTCGCTACGGGTTTGTTCAGCGTTGAGGATGCAACGAAGATATCAAGCCCGAATGGCGGCGTAATCATACCGATACAGATGTTCATGGTAACGATCATACCGAAGTGGATCGGATCAATACCAAGAGCCAGAGCGACCGGATAAAGCGGTGGAACCAGAATGAGCAGCGCGGTGTTCGGATCAATGAACATACCGGCGATCAGGAAGCAGATGTTGATGATCAGCAGGAACATGATCGGACCTGCATTGATGAACTCAAGGAACTGCTGGATCAGCTGCGGTACCTGCGCAAGCGTTACGAAGAAACCAAGCACACCACCAAATGCCAGAAGGATGAAGATCACAGTGGTCTGGATCGCACTGGCTTCTGTCAGGTGGAAGAGGTCTTTAAAGGTGAGGTGTCGGTAAACAACCATCTCTACGAAGATTGCATAAACAACGGAAACAACAGCAGCTTCTGTCGGGGTCACATAGCCACTGTAAATACCGCCGAGAATGATCACCGGCATACCCAGCGCCCAGCCAGCACGTTTGAGTGCAACGCCGCGCTCTTTCCAAGTGCAACGGGCAGCAGGCGTAATGTTGGAGCGGCGCGCTTCAATCATCACCATCACGGCAAAGGCAAGGCCGAGGAAGAGACCGATTGCAAGACCGCCAGCAAACAGCTGTGCAACGGACGTACCGGTCATCCAGCCGTAGATGATGAGGGTGATGGATGGTGGAATAAGCAGAGCGGTTTCCGCGCTGGATACGATAAGGCCAACGCTGAAGCGCTCGCTAAAACCGTTTTCACGCAGACGCGGATATACCATGTTACTCATGGCTGCCACGGTTGCCGGAGCAGAACCGGACACAGAGCCGAACATCATGGACGCACCAATGGTGGTGTGGCCCATACCGCCGCGGGTGTGACCCACAAGCGTCTGGATGAAGTCGGTCAGGCGGCGGGCAATCTGGCCAGCGCCCATCAACTGAGCGGCAAAGATGAAGAACGGAATTGCCAGAAGGGTGGTGTGGTTGATGCCGCCAACCAGCTTCTGGATGAACACCATCTCAGGCAGCCTGCTGTAGAACATTTCCTTAACAGCAAGGGCAGGCATACCCAGAACGAGGAACATTTCAAAGCCAAGAACAAGAAGAGCACCGGCCAGAATAATAGGAATGGCGATCATTATGCTGCCTCTTCTTCTTCACTATTGGCACCCGGCTTGTCGGCGTAGCGATTAATTACACCGAAGAAGCTGAGGGCATAACGCAGGGCAAGAAGGGAGAAGCCAACTGCCGGAGCGAGGTAAATCCAGCCCATCGACATATCGAGTGTCGGGCTGGTCTGCCCGGAGGCGAACACGAACACGGAGATGCGATAGCTCAGCACGATCATGTAGATGGAGAGCAGGAAACCGCTGAGGTCGATTACCTTGATCAAGATGCGGCGTTTTTCGGCCGGAAGCTGATCACGGATACTGTCGATGCTTACGTGGCGGCCGCGCTCTAGCGCAAGGCCGAGGCCAAGGAACACAAGGAACAGGTTCAGCAGACGGACGCCTTCTTCAATCCATGCGAACTTGCTCACCAATTGTCCACCGAACTCGCGAACCAGCACGTTTGCAAAGAAGAGGAAAACCATCAGTAGAAAAATGGAGACGATCGCAGAACGTTCCGCAAGTCGCAAATAGTGGAGAGCTTTCAATCTAACCCCCTGGCAGAAATGAGGAAAGCTGGATCTTAAAATCCAGCCTTCTTTTCATGGATAGGTTGTAAATGGTTGACGGCGTGCCAGCTATAAGCGCGCCGCTACCAATGCTTACTTCGCAGCGACTGCTTCGAACTCTTTTTCGTAAACCGCGATCAGGTTTGCACCTTCGTCGCCGGAGCGCTCAAGGAACGCATCGCGTGCAGCTGGGTACATCACTTCGCGCATCTGGCCCTTCATCTCGTCGCTTGCAACGATGATGTTGGTGTCGCTCTTCTTGATTTCTTCAAGAGCAGCGTCAGCAGCAGCGGTTTTGTGGGTGATCAGCTGAGGAATAACTTCGTTAAACGCGTCGGTGATGACGGTTTTGTATTCTGCTGGCAGGCTGTCCCAGAACATTGGGTTGAAGAGAACTACGTCTTCAAACGCGCCGTGACCGGAAACGAGGATGTTGTCCTGAACCTCGAAGAACTTCATCTTCAAGATGGTGTCCATCGGGTTTTCCTGGCCGTCAACAACGCCGGTCTGCAGGGAGGTGTAAACTTCGTTGAATGGCAGCGCTACAGCAGATGCACCAAGAGCGTTGAACTGCTCGATAAGGATGCGGCTGTCCATTACGCGGAACTTCTGGCCTTTGAAATCTTCTACAGAGTTCAGAGGCTTGTTAGAAGCCATGTGCTTCCAGCCGTTTGGCCACAGAGTTACGCCAACAACGCCTTTGGAGTTGAAGGTTTCGAGGAGGGCTTTACCAAATTCGCCACCGCGCAGAGCCTGTGCTTTTGCAGGGTCGGATGGGTACAGGTAAGGGATGTCCAGAACGGAAACAGCTGGGTTGAAACCACCAAGGAAGCCAGCTGGAGCGACTGTCGCTTCAAGAACGCCCATCTGAACGCCTTCAGTCATCTCGCGCTGTGTGCCGAGTTGGCCCTGAGGGAAGATCTGGAATTCTACAGCACCGTCAGTACGCTCTTTCACCATATCCGCTACTTTGAGCAGGTGAACGTGGCGGGTCTGTTCTACAGACTCAAGGTGACCGATGCGGGCGGTGTACTCAGCTGCAACAGCGAAGCTGGAGGCAGCAACCGTCGAAATCGCGGCAAGCGCGAATGTAGTAAGGCGTTTCATCATTTTCCCCGAAAGCAACGTTAAACGGCGGATTAATGAACTGAAATAATATTAGCTGTCAACACGCTAAATAAAAATGAGATAAATTTAACTATTATTCCTATATCTATTGTAAGTAGTTCAACGTATTTCGGGGGATGAAATAAAGGATTTCTATAGATCCTTTGATGGCCTAAGTATACGACTCACTTTTATTTTCCTCAAGATTATTGTGACGTAGGGGATAGTTCTCTTTGGGTTGCGTATAAACACTATCTGGCGACTAGAATGGTAGTGGATTAGGCTTTGCTCATGAGGAAGTTTTGGTGAGGCACGACTCTCTGGATGAAAGGTAGATGATTCTCCGCGCAGGGAGCCGGTGAAGAGCCTTGGCTGACGGTCAAATGTTTGGCTGCAGATACCCAATAGAGGGAACTGGGAAGGCAATGTGCAATAAAGAAATGACTAAAGGGCTGGCCATTGAGTCTGCTCTTCAAAAAGGCGTAGTCGAAATGCCAATCCCTACGCCGGGCGCCGGACAGGTGCTGGTGCAAATGGCTGCAGTTGGTATTTGCGGTTCTGATCTGCACTATTACAACGAAGGCCGTGTCGGCAATTTCCAGATCCGTGAGCCATTTACTCCGGGCCATGAGGCTTCTGGTTACATTGCCGCTTTGGGTGAGGGCGTTGAGGGACTGGAAGTGGGTCAGCCAATTGCCATCAACCCATCAAAGACCTGCGGCACTTGCGAGTTCTGCCGTGATGGTAGCCGTCACCTTTGCTCCAACAACGGCTTTATGGGCAGTGCAAGCCGCTTCCCGCACTCTCAAGGCATGATGCGCGGATACTTCGTTGCTGAAGAATTCCAGTGCAAGCCGGTACCTGCTGAGCTGGATATTCGTCTGGCAACTATGGCAGAGCCGTTCTCTGTAGCGCTGCATGCTGTTAGCCGTGCTGGCTCGCCAATGGGCAAACGCGTCCTCGTTGTTGGCGGTGGTACCATTGGTTTGCTCGTTGCTGTTGGCGCAAAAGTCGGTGGCGCGAAAGAAGTTGTTCTTTCCGATCCATCTGAATATGCGCGCAACACTGCAAAGGCTCTGGGCATTGATGTGGTGATCGACGGTTTCCTTCCGCTTGAAGAAAAGCAGAAGCAGGCTGGTGTCATCGATATCGCGTTTGAAGCCGCTGGTGTTGAGCCGGCGCTTGCTGACTGTCTTGAACTTGTACGCCGCGCAGGTGTTGTCGTTCAGGTCGGCACCGTTCCAACCTTGACTGGCCGTGCGAACCTCAACCTCGCGATGAACAAGGAGCTGGATTACAAAGGCTCCTTCCGTTTTGACGGTGAGTACGACTACGCGCTGCACCTCATTGCAACCGGCAAGGTTGATCTTATGCCGATGATCAGCGGCAGCTTCCCTCTGGAAGAAGCGGCAGAGGCGTTCGCTCTTGCTAGCGATTCCACCCGCTCCACCAAGGTGATGGTGACTGCCTAATAGATTGAATGAAAACGGGGACCTCAAACGGTCCCCGTTTTAATATCAGCCAAACTTGCCCTTGTGGAACAAATAATGAACAATACTTCTCCTGCAGAGGGAGGATGTATTGTTCAAAGCGAAGTCAGCCAGGTCGTTGGCACCTCATGTTGTTGACGCAAGCGAAGAGCAGTTATCCCTCCATCTAAAAACGTTCATCAGGAACAGCTCTCTTCTTATGGAAGCTTATGAGGCTGGGCGTTCGTTGAACCTCGCCGACTACTGGCTTACGTCCGGCGCAATCTATCAAAGCTTATGGAACAGCCTTACTCAAAGACCTGAAGGTTATGGCCTTAAAGACATAGACCTCATCTATTTCGATGAAGATCGGTCTTGGGCTGCAGAAAACCACGTGATCGAAACGATCGCTGCAAAAACATCGCATCTGCCTGTAGAGGTGGAAATCAAAAATCAGGCGCGGGTTCATTTGTGGTTTCAGGAAAAGTTCGGCTCTCCCTATCCCAAGCTTAAATCGGCAACTCAATCTTTGCTCTATTACGCCGCTCTTACCCATAGCGTAGCGTTCACAGTTGCTTGTGATGGCAGCATAAAAATCGCCGCCCCTTTTGGATTGCGGCGGATTTACGCAATGCGTATGGAACCCAATCACACTTTGGACAATCATGACACATACAAGCGTAAGTGTGCGCGGATGGCGCGTTTATGGCCCGAACTTCAGTGCCTGCCTTGGGATTAACCCAAGCGCTGATTGCTTGCGGTCTTGCGCCATTTACCCATAAAACGGGCTTTATTGGATGTAGTCTCCGGCTTGCGATATAAATTAAATAAGCAAAAACAAGCCGGTCGATCAGTGCATGGCCCGAAGACCAGACCCTGCTAGGGATAGAACATTGGAAAAACTGGATGCGGATCTGCTCGCAGATCCAGCGCGGTCAACGGAAGATGACCGGCGCAAAATGCTTGAGCTCATCGTGCGCTCAGACAATCAGTTAATGGCTGCACTCCGCGGTTTGCGCTCCCTTGCGCTGCCAGATTGGCGCGTTGCGTCTCACAGTATCTGCTACAGCGTCTGGAGTGCTCTTGCTGGTCCTCCTGTTACTCTTAGAAGGCCGGTTCTCTATATCTCCTATTACGATGCGACCCAGCCGACAAAGCGGATGGAAAATACAACGGCGAGAAATACCGAAAAGATATTGTCGGAAACCGGTTATCTCATCCGTTTGGAAAATCAGGCCCGAGCCCATTTTCGCGGCATGATGGGCAGTGATCTTTCCACGCCGGGTATCACTTGTACCGATGAGTGGATACTGCGCAGCCCCATTACTGCACTTGCTGTTGGTGTAAGGCTTGAGGGCGACGGCCGGTTGTCAGTCTTCGCGCCTTATGGCTTGAGCGCGTTGTTTTCTATGCAGATTATCCGCAATCCCGCATTTGGTGACGAGATTGCTTATGAGCGCAATAAGGAAACGCTTCTGCGTCTTTGGCCAAGCCTTCACACGACTTGAAGCTGGCGTATCAGCTGGCACTCAATCAAGCCACGAACGCTGTTACCAACGTAAATTGCATCAGCGTTGATTAGGTCTTCCGGTCGAAGGTCCGCTTCTTCGGCCAGACCATGTTCCAGCAGACCTGCGCGGAAAGTTCCCGGCAACAGGCCGTGATGAAGCGCTGGGGTGAGGAGTGTTCCCTCTACTTCCACGAACAGGTTGGTAAAGCTGCCTTCACAAACAAAACCGTTTTCATTCAAGAAGATAACCTCGTCGCAGCCTGTTGAGCTGCGGTAGTGCTTCAGGCTTTCATCATAGAAAGATCGCTTGGTGGTTTTATGAAACAGAAAGCGGTCGTTGGAATGGATGGTTTCCCCTGCAATGGCGATATTCCAGCGCTTTCCGTCGCTTTCAGGAAGCGCGAAGTGCTCCAGCTCCAACTCCCCTTGATGGGAAAGAGAGAGGCGAACACGGCGCGGACCTTCAAATGTTTCTGCTGCATCCAGTAGCAGACTCTGAGTATCACCAAGCGAAAACGGATAGTTGAAATAGCGGGCGCTGTCTTCAAGGCGAGCAATATGGCGCTCTAGCAAAACGTAACCGTCATTTGCATTCCAAGCCATTGTTTCAAAAAGACGAAACGGTCCGCTTTTCTCGCTTAGAAACTGCAGCTTCAGCTTACATTCCTCATACTCTGGCGCAGAGCCGGAATCGTAAACAACGCCGGAACCTGTTCCCGCAAGGCCATTTCCGTTTTCGTCCAGCACCAAAGTGCGGATCGCCACGTTAAAGCAGAAGTCTCCGTTTGGATCTATGAAACCAATGGAGCCGGTGTATACGCCGCGCTCGCTTGCCTCCAGATTGTCGATGATTTCCATTGCCCAGAGTTTCGGTGCTCCGGTGATAGAACCACACGGGAATAGCTCCTCCATAATCTCCGGCAGCTCCACATCGTCCTCTAGCTCGGCTGTGACCGTGGAGGTCATCTGGAAGATGCTGCGATAGGTCTCCACTGCGCAATGGGCCGGAACGCGCACGCTGCCCGCCTTGCTGATGCGAGACAGATCATTTCTCATCAGATCGAGGATCATCGTGTTCTCGGCGCGGGACTTCTCATCCGCTGCGAGCCACCGCGCAACCTCTTGATCTTCATAGGCTGTTCGGCCGCGCTTTGCCGTTCCCTTCATCGGCTTTGTTGTAATCTTCCGCCCTTGCTTGCGGAGGAAAAGTTCCGGTGAAATGGAAAGGATGTGGCGCGCGCCGGTGTGCAGCAGAGCGCCATACTCGACAGGCTGGTGAAAGAGCAGGTGAGAGAACAAGCTGGCAGGGTCTCCGGCGTTGGAAATCTCCGCTCTGACCGTCAGATTGATCTGATAGATATCGCCTTTGGCAAGATGCTGCTGCGTTTTTAGGAACGCCGCATCGTACTGGGCTTTATCAAGGTCAAAGTTCTGACAGTTCAGGCTTGCCGAGTATGGCGCTTTGGCCTGTGCATTCAGCCAAGCTGCCTCTTCGTTACTGTCTAGCTCACTATAACTTTCATAGACACCAAACCACGCAAGCGGCGTGTCACTGGTGTTCTTCCAGCGCTTTTCCAGTTTGCTCTCAAAGGCATAGCCGAACTCATAGGCAAAGTAACCGGCAAGATAGAAGCCTGCCTTGCGGCGCTGCTCCAGTTGCTGAAGGAAAGACTTGGCATCAACTAGCTGATCGCACTGGAGAATTTCGACAGGCTTCACAAAGAGCTTAGCAGGCGCTCCTGTTAACCGATCCACCAACAGTACTGTACCGCGCTCGAATTCTGCCATTTATTCTTTCTCTCGGCCTTTTAGTGCGGCGTATTTAACAGAGCACGCTAGGAAATTCATCCATTAAAACCGTACTTCCGCACAAACGAGAAAAACTGCGGGACAAAGGCTGAACGCATCCTTCGTCCCCCAATAAAGAGCAGCTTTTAGTCAGCCATTTCCAATTCGCTCATAGGATTGCTTTCGCAGAAACGAGCGCAAGCAGGGCTATCCATTTGCCCCAGAACGATATTGAAGTAGGAGGAGAGTTGCTGGCGCTCTCCCTCTTCGAGGGATTCCAGCAGCTTGGTCGCAACATGCTGGCGCGCTTGCGCAAGATCGGAAGCGCGGCGTTTTCCTCTGGCGGTGAGCTCCACCATAACCTCGCGCCCGCGCCGTTTCTGGCGACGAACCAACCATTCCTTCTCCAGCTTGTCGATAAGACGAACAGTGGCGGAATGGGACAGGCGAATTTCGCCCGCAACAGCACCAATAGACATAGAGCGCTGTTTTCGCATGGTTAAAAGAGCGGCTACGGCGCTCGGAGAAAGGTCACCGTAGGCTTCTACACTAGCATCCTCAATTGCGGTGCTAATTGCAGAAAGTTGGTTGGCAATAAGTTCAAGTTGCATTTGTATGTATGACGCATATTGAAATAAGTGAAATCACCTAACCGTATAGGCGTCATATGACAAACACAACACAGAGATACGTTGTTTAACGTATGCAGCCTGTATTAATTAAAAAGCGATGCATTTCTGCACCTTTAGCCGAACGGCTTACTTAAAAGCCGCTGGAGGCTGCGGTTTTTACTTTAGGAAACTCTAAATTTGGTTGGGCCGAACTGCGATTTGCCCCCTTATGGTAAGGGGCAACTCACACCAGTGCCGCCTAGGCCACAGTAGCCATTAGGGTTCTTTGCCAGATATTGCTGATGGTCATCTTCTGCAAAGTAGAATGGCTTCGATAAACCGATTTCTGTTGTGATCGCTGTTGGCCGTCCTGCTTCTTTGAGCGCCGCTTGATAACGGGCCTTAGACACTTCAACCACTTCCAACTCTTCAGGAGTGTCTACATAGATAGCAGAGCGATATTGCGTACCAATATCGTTGCCCTGTTTGAAGCCTTGGGTTGGATCATGCTTTTCCCAGAATACGGAAAGAAGATCATCCAGCGATACCTTGGAGGGGTCGTACACAACGGCTACGACCTCGGTATGACCGGTTTGGCCGGTGCAAACTTCCTGATAGGTGGGGTTGGGTGTGTAGCCACCAGCGTAGCCTACTGCTGTTACATAAACACCCGGAATGCTCCAAAAGGCGCGCTCTGCGCCCCAAAAGCAGCCCATCCCAATTACCAGCACCTTCATCCCATCGGGATATGGCGGGTTAATCGGATTCCCGTTCACGAAGTGTCTGGAGGGTTGGACAATCGGCGTATCGCGGCCCTTTAGTGCCTGTTCTTCAGGAACCATAGAATATTTCGCCGACAGCATACGCATAAAAGACATGTAACCCTCTCCTTGTGTTGCCCCTAGTATATAGGAGGCAATGGCGCGAATAAAAGCGGGCGCTTAAAGGAGTGATGTCCGTAGTTTGTGTTTGCGATCGCCAGCCCAGAGAATGAGAAGGCCGATTGGTCCGAAAATTACCCAAGGTGGTAGCGTGAGTAGCCACTGTAGGACAGGATCCCACAGCAGTGGTGAGACATGGCGCTGAATGCCTGCTTGCGCTGCATTGAGTGAGCTTGGAGAGATGTCGAACCATAGCTGACCGGAGGAGGTGGTAATCCACGCAGCAGCGGCGATGCTCTTGGTCAAATCAAGCACAAGCGAAACAAGTGCGATTGCGACCATCCAAAGGCCGATAAGTCTCAACAAAAAACTGAACATCAGCAGGCGCTCCGTCCCTACAGCGGTTAATGTCCTCTAGACTGTGGGTAAACTGGCAATAAGAAAACCATAAAGTTTTCCGGTTTGGGGATTTTCAACTCACTTTCCTTTGAAATTTTTGGGAAAATATAGGTGAATGCACGCATGGTTGGCCGCCGGTTGGGGATTAAATAGGCCCAAAACATGTTTTTCATGCACAGATTGGGGATTAGGCGAAAATTATTTGTCAAAGTGTCTTGTCTGATCGTGAAGGGGCATATATACCGCCCTCCAACGACGGCGCTGCAGACGAACGCAACGCTTCGAAAATATGCGGAGAGGTGGCCGAGTGGCTGAAGGCGCACGCCTGGAACGCGTGTATACGGGAAACCGTATCCAGGGTTCGAATCCCTGTCTCTCCGCCATTTTCGGCTCGTTAGCCGATTAACGGCAAACACGAACGCAACATGTAGCAAACGCTCATGGGGCGTTTTTTGTTTTTAGGCCTCAATATTCCCCGTCAAACTGTTTTTCCATAAATAGTGCAGCGCCTTGCGAGTGTTGCATGGTTCTATTGCTTTTCAGCGTCTCTCCTTCTTTTTGTGAGGCCTGGGGCCTCAATCTGGTTACCGTGCTCTTCTGTTCTGACGGGTGGATTTCGTTTGGCTGATGGCATTGTTTGACAAGTCTGTCCGTGCGGGGATGATGCTAGTACGTACTTGTGATCCTGCGGCTCTTGGTTAGTTGGTTGAGCCAAACAACATTGCTTGAGAATATTATGATCAACCAAAGCATCTCCAATGCCATTCAATGTCTTCAAACTCTGGCCTCCAGTGAAAAGCCGATGGGTATTCGCGAGATGGGGCGGTTGCTGGAGCTTGATCCTGCTAAGGTCACCAGAATTATGAAGACCTTGATCGCGCTCGATCTGGTTCATCAGCAGGACAATCGAAAGTACACCGTAGGCTGGGGGCTGCATCGCTTGTCCGCAGTATCAATCCATAATTCCAGTTTCTATAAATCGGTGATCCGCGCGCTTGAGTCGGTCGAGAACAAAGAGCTGAACATCGCGATTGGTGTTCTCAACAAAAACAAGGTTGTTTATCTGGTGCATACCGCCAACGCGGCGTCTGTGGCTCAGTCCATTGGTAACTATGAGGAAATTCTCGCTTCCCGCTCTGTTACTGGCATCATGCTGCTTTCTCGCAAGTCTGATGAAGAGATCAAAGAGCTGATTGGTGATGATGAATTCGATCTCATCAAAGAGGATGTGGAGTTGGCGCGTAATGGCTCTCATTATGTGAAGGCTTATCCGTTTAACGAGTACAGAATGGCTCGTCCGCTCATTAACAGTCAGGCGGTTATCGCGCTTTCCAATGTTATCTGTAAGCCCGATGAGCTTCGCAAATTTACCGATTTTCTCGACGACCTCGCGTCGCGGATTGAGTGCAATAACTGATATATTGTTTCACATAATGAAACATATAGACTCGCCGAAGCCTGTATAAGTTCAATATATGCAACAAAATACACATTGATACGAATAGCTCGCACACTGCTGTGTTTCTAATATTGAAACATAGGGAGTTTGATCAGGAGTGAGTGATCATGAAACGTGTAATTATTGCAACAGCGGCATCTCTGGCTGCAACAATGTCTGTGCAGGCTGCTGAGACATTGAATTTCACAATGGGTTCTATCTCGGGCAGCGTGTACGCAATTGGCGTGCAGGTAGGCGAAGAGCTCAAGAAAGAGGGAGACTACAACGTCAACGTGAAAGCTGGCGGCGCTATGGGCAATGCCATTCAGGTTGGCAGCAACAAAGCTCAGTTCGGCCACACCAGCACTGGCCTTGGCTTTGCAGCGCTGAACGGCGCAGAACCTTTCAAGAAGCCAAGCACTGAGCTACGCGCAGTTGGCACCGTGATGGAATCTTCTTTCCAGTTCATGAGCCTGAAGGACGTACCAGTTTCTTCTCTGGCTGAACTGAAAGAGAAGAAATACCCGCTCAAGCTTGCAGTTGGTCCACGCGGCCGTGAAAACGAACTGCTGACCCGCCGTGTGCTTGAAGAAAACGGCATCTCCTACGAAGATATTCAGGATTGGGGTGGCCGCGTAGAGTTTGTAGCAATTTCTGATGCTAACTCTCTCATCCGCGATGGTCATCTTGAAGCTGTAACCATGCTTTCTGGTCTGCCATATGCTCCGCTGACCGAAATTAACTCGGCTCGCCCAATGAAGATGCTGGAAATCAGCGGCAAAACCATTGGCGCTCTCTCCGAGAAATACGGTTACGTTCCAACCGAAATTCCAAGCGGCACCTACGCTGGTATTGATGCAGCAGTTCCATCCGTTGCAGGTGGTGTTGTGCTCGTCACCAACACCAAAGTATCCGATGAAACCGCTTACCGCATGGCTAAAGCAGTATGTTCTGACGAAGGCCGTCAGCGTCTCAGTGCTCTTTCCGGTTCTATCAAATCTTACCTGACTTCTGCTCAGGCTTGTGCTTCTGGCACCGGCGTTCCTCTTCATGATGGCGCTAAGAAATACTTCGACGAAATCGGCGTAAAATACTAATTCTCCCAGAGAAAAATCAATGACTACAGTATCAAACGACAGGTTTGATCTGGTGAAAGGCTGGCTGTCAAAGCTAGCCTTTCTTATCGCTCTTGTTGCAGCTGTTTATCACCTGCAGCTCGTACTTAGCGGTATTCCAGAAGCCTATAAATTCCGTACAACCCACCTCCTGCTTTTGTTGCCACTGGGCTTTTTGCTCAAGCCGGTTTCAACGCCAGAACGTCCTTATCTGATTGTTTGGGATTTCCTTCTGGTGGTCGCTTCGCTGGTTGCAACCAGCTACATCGCCTTTGTTGAGTACGACACGCTCATCATGCGCCTCCCAGGCATTGATGAACTAACCTCGACCGACATGTTCATGGGCACCTTGCTCGTACTGTTGGTGCTTGAAGGTGCTCGCCGCGTTGTTGGCATGGGCATGGTGGTTATCTGTATCGCGGCAATCCTCTACACGCTTTACGGCTACCACATTCCGGGAACGTTCAACTATTCCGGTAGCTCCTACCATGATCTGTTGGATAAGCTTGTTTTCACCACAGACGGTATTTTCTCTATTCCTCTGGCGGCTGCTGCAACATTTATCTTCCTGTTCGTGCTGTTCGGTAAGTTTCTAGAACGCTCCGGCGCAGGTGAACTGTTCATCGAGCTCTCATTTGCCCTTGCTGGTCGCTCCCGCGGCGGCCCTGCAAAAATGGCAGTGCTTTCCTCTGCATTCATGGGCTCGATCTCTGGCAGTGCAACTGCAAACGTTGTGTCTACCGGTGCCTATACCATTCCGCTGATGAAGAAATCCGGCTACTCGCCAGCAATGTCTGGTGCCGTGGAAGCAGCAGCTTCTACCGGTGGTCAGCTTCTGCCGCCAGTCATGGGTGCAGCTGCGTTCCTTCTTGCTGACTTTGTGGGCATTCCATACACATCCCTTATTGTGATCGCAGCCATTCCGGCATTGCTATTCTTCTTCGGGATTTATGTAGCTGTTCACTTTGAATCCGTCGCTCAAGACATGAAGGGCCTGAACGAAGATCAGATCCCGAAATGGAGCAGCATTCTCTCCCGCGCGTACCTTCTGCTGCCGTTGGTTGTTGTTATTGCTGTCCTGTTCATGGGCTACACGCCTTACCTGTCAGCCTGTATTGCGCTTGTGTCGGTAATCGTTTGCTGCGGTCTTCATCCATCCACCCGTATGGGACCTAAAGCGATCGTTATGGCGCTGGTGGACGGTACAAAAGACGCGGTAATGATCACCGTAACCTGTGCTGCTGCTGGTATCATTATTGGTGTTGCTGCAGAAACCGGTCTTGGCGTTAAGTTCACCTCCATCGTGCTCAGCACTGCAAGCGATAACGTCTTCCTTCTGCTGTTCTTCATGATGCTGGCGTCCCTCGTCCTCGGTATGGGCCTTCCAACATCTGCTGCATACATCCTCATCGTTGCTATTGCAGCGCCAACCCTGATCGAAGCGGGCGTTACCCCAATCGCAGCGCACCTCTTCATCCTTTACTTCGGTGTGTTCTCCGCAATTACACCGCCAGTTGCGATTTCCTCCTATGCAGCAGCGGGTCTTGCAGAAGCATCTCCAATGACCACCAGCTTGCACGCATTCCGCCTGAGTATCCCGGCTTTCGTGGTGCCGTACCTGTTCGTCTACCACAACGAATTGCTTCTCATCGGCGCGCCAATGGACATCGCAGTTCAGATCATCTCCGGCGCTGTTGCAATGGTGTTCCTGGCATCGGGCTTGGCTGGCTGCTTCCATAAACGCTTCGGCATTGCTCACCGCATCTTCATGCTGATTGCATCGTTTGGCTTGATGTACGCCTCCGACTTCATCCTCACAGCGGCAATCATCGCGGTTACTGCGGCAGTCCTCTACTTCACCGTAGGCGATCAACCTGTCCTTGGAATGAAAAAGAATGAAAATCACGCAAGTTGAGTGCTTTCCACTCAAGATTAAGCCGAAGCAGGCCTATCTCGGTGGATCAGCAGACGTAGACGCCCCAGACTACTACTATCGCGACGAGTACCGCTGTGTGTACTCCCGCAAGATGGAAACCAGCCTCGTGAAAATCACAACCGACAATGGCCTTGTCGGTTGGGGTGAGGCACTGGCTCCCGTTGTTCCGCAGGTCGTGAGCGAGATCATCAAGAACTTGTTCGCGCCACTGCTGATCGGCGAGAACCCGAACAAAACCAACGTTCTGTGGTCCCGCATGTATGACGCAATGCGTGACCGCGGTTACCTGACCGGCTTCATGGTTGATGCAATTGCCGCTGTAGACTGTGCCCTGTGGGACATTCGCGGTAAGGCTGTTGGCCTTCCGGTTAGTGAATTGCTTGGCGGTGCATACCGTGATGGCGTTGATTGCTACATTTCGGGCCTTCCGGCTCCAGGCATTGCAGGCCGTGTTGAGCTTGCAAAGTCATGGAAGCAGAAGGGCTTCAAGGCAATCAAGATGGCTTTGGGTTATGGTGTCGATGAAGACATCGCGAACCTGAAAGCTGTTCGTGAAGCCGTTGGCCCAGAAGTGCAGCTCTTCATCGATGCTCACTGGAACTACAGCGTTTCTGATGCTGTTCGTCTTGCTCGCCGCATGGAAGAGCTGGATATCCGCTTCTTTGAAGCGCCTCTGCTTCCAGAGAACGTGACAGGTCATGCCGAGCTGAGAAGCAAGACCATGATCCCGATCGCGATTGGTGAAACAGAACGCACCCGCTTCGAGTTCCAGCCGTTTATCGATAAGCGTGCGGTCGATATTGTTCAGCCGGACGTGGGCCGAGTGGGCATCACCGAAACCATGCGCATTGGCTATCAGGCTGAAACGCATGACATCGCCATCGCTCCGCATCTGTCCGTTGGTCTTGGTCCATGTATTGCCGCAAGTATTCACGTGGCGTGCGCACTGCCAAACACCAAAATTCTTGAGTTCCAGCCAAGTGTGTTCGAGGTGGCAAACAGCATCTTGAAAGCACCAATCACTGTCG
This sequence comes from Pseudovibrio flavus, assembly GCF_009711345.1. Taxonomy (GTDB): domain Bacteria; phylum Pseudomonadota; class Alphaproteobacteria; order Rhizobiales; family Stappiaceae; genus Pseudovibrio; species Pseudovibrio flavus. Next base: position 1,079 of record NZ_SMMA01000062.1, on the reverse strand, counting down.
AAGCTGGTCGTTACCACTTGCCGTCTGGCCCGGGCCTCGGCGTAGAAGTTGACGAAGAAATTATTAAACAACACGTATTGGATTACAAAAATGCTTAAAGGCAACGTTCCAATTCTCGCCTCCGCCTTTTTTGAAAATGGTGATTTGGATCTGGACAGCATCGAACGTCTGATGAAGTTCCTGCTGTCCCAGAAGATCGACGGTATTGCTCTGTTCGGTAATGCTTCTGAAGGCTATGCGCTGACCGCTTCTGAAAAAGTTGCGATCATCAACATGGTCAAGCGCACAGTGGGTGATCTACCTGTTGTGGCGGCAGCAGGTGGTGCATCTGCTAACGTGGCAATTGAAGACATCAACCGCATGAAAGAACTGGGCTCAGATGTAGCGATGGTAAACCCACCATCCGTTATCAAGCCGGGTCCGGACGCGGTCTATGACTTCTTCCGCGATGTTTGCGCCAACACCGATATCGACATCATGGTGCAGGATGCGCCGATGATGACCGGCGTTAACATTCCTGTGCCAACCCTCGCCAAAATCTGTAAAGATTTCGACCGCGTTAAATACGTGAAGGCTGAGCAGCCACCAACCACGCTGAAGATCTCCCAGCTTGCAGCCGTGCTTGATGGTTCGGCTGTTCAGTTCGGCGGCCTGAACGCAGGTTACCTCTTTGAGGAACTGGAGCGCGGTGTAATCGGCACCATGCCAGCCTGCGAATTCCCTGAAGTGATCAATGCGATTTTGAATGCCTACTTTGCAGGCGACAAAGCGACCGCTCGTGAGCACTTCTATAAATATCTGCCGTTCATGCGTTACGGTGTGCAGCCGGGTATCGGCGTTTCCATTCATAAGGAAGTGCTGCACCGCGCTGGTATCTTCACCACCAACCACGTTCGTAGCCCGGGCAAGATGATTGACCAGACTACACGCGACGAGATGTTCGCCATGCTGGACGAGCTGCCTCTGGCTGTTCTGGGTCAGAAGTAAAAGGCAAGGGGCTCGCAAAACGAGCCCCTTTTTTATATCCCATACATTTGAAAAGATAAGCACATGCAAGACGAGATGAGCGCAGTTCTGGT
>NZ_SMMA01000038.1 GCF_009711345.1 Pseudovibrio flavus | reverse complement strand
CTATTAACAAATCAAGAATTTCAACAGGGGGGGGCGGGGAAAAGCTAGCACCAGCTCAAAATAAACACCCGATTCCAGATTTCTTTTCCCAACATCTGCCTGGAGAGGCGCATTCCTCGGAAATCACGTAGAGCCAGAGCCGAGTTTCGCCAATAAACTTCTGAATTCTACCCGCTCCGGCTCTGATAAAGGGGCTAAAAACGCCTCCTCTACTTTCCGCGCAAGTGGCAAAAGGCGAACAGCAAGGGCCAAACCTTTGCCCGTAAGGGACACAACACGGTTCCGACGGTCTAAGGGATCGATCTCCTCTCGAACCAGTTCTCGTTCGGCCAACCGTTTAACGAGGCCATTTACATTCCCCAGTTCCATATCAATACCCAAGCCCAGAACCTGCTTGGTACAAGGCCCCTGCTCTTCCAGTACTGAAAGAGCCGCCAATTGCACAGGCGTAATATCTTCTGACTTGAAAATCTCACCATGGATCTTGTTGGAAAGGATAAGGGCACGGCGAATTAAGCGGGAGGGATTATCCGCTGTTACGAGCACCTGTTCTGGATTATGCACTGCGCCCTTGATGGACGTTCGCCGGTTCACCACACCTACCTCGCTCTAATATAGAGAGGTAACCATAGCCAAGATGGGTAAAGGCGCATGAAAGAAGCGCGGTAAAGAGAACCTCACCGAGCTTTCAGAAAATTGAGCGGTTTATCTCAGAAAACCTGAGAGAACGTTTTTTGAAGCTTATCGATCACTTCATCTAGATGGCGCTCTTCCATAATGAAGGGAGGGGCCAGCAAAACGTGATCTCCATGAACACCATCTATTGTGCCGCCCATCGGGTAACACATAAGGCCATTTTCCATCGCCAGCCGCTTAACAGCTTTGTTTATGCCACGGGCAGGATCGAACGGGGCTTTGGTTGAACGATCCTCGACGATTTCCAATGCGCGGAAGAGACCGCGTCCACGAATATCGCCTATATGCGGATGTTGACCGAAGGCTGCCGTCAGCTTGTCCTGCAACATCTGCCCTGTTGGCTCGACTTGCGCCAGCACTCCGCTTAGCAGCCTATTCAATACAGCAAGAGATGCGGCGCATGCCATAGGGTGCCCCACATAGGTGTGACCATGCTGGAAGAAGCCGGACCCATTCTCGATTGCTTCATATATGTCTTTGCTGCACAGCATGGCACCGATTGGCTGGTATCCGGCACCCAAACCCTTTGCTGTACATACTATATCGGGGCGAACGTCATCCTGCTCGCAGGCAAACAAGGTACCTGTTCGGCCCATGCCGCACATAACCTCATCCAAGATCAGCAGAACGCCAAACTTATCGCAGATCTCGCGAATTCGCTTGAAGTAACCTTCGACAGCCGGGACTGCGCCGGCTGTTGCGCCAACAACCGGTTCAGCTACGAACGCCATAACGGTTTCCGGCCCAAGACGCTCGATCTCGGCTTCCAACTCATTAGCAACCCGCTGACCATATTCGAAAGAAGTCTCGTCGTCGCGGCGATCTCTATATTCATAGCAAGGGGAGATGTGAGATGTCTCAATCATAAGCGGCGCGAATGGCTCGCGGCGCCAAGCGTTGCCACCTGTAGCCAGCGCGCCTAACGTGTTGCCATGGTAACTTTGACGCCTTGCGATGAGACGATGCCTTTTCGGCTGACCAATCTCTAGAAAGTACTGGCGTGCGAGCTTGATCGCGGCTTCGACAGCTTCCGATCCGCCAGAAACGAAATACACACGATCTATTCCCTCGGGAGCGTGTTCGATCAAACGTGCTGCCAAGTCTTCCGCTGGTCTGGAAGTGAAAAAGGAAGTGTGTGCAAACGGAATCGCATCCATTTGCTCACGAATAGCCTTTAAGACCTCTGGATCACTGTGGCCAAGACATGAAACGGCTGCGCCGCCGCATGCATCGAGATAGGCTTTGCCTGTCTCGTCATAGAGATAGCAACCTTCTCCGGATTTGATGGTTGGGAGCTTCGCCTTTGTATGACGGGGGAAAACCTTCGACATATGCTTCTCTTAGTTCTCGCTTTGCCTGTTGCTAACAGAATTTGGACAGACGCTATTACATATGTTACAAGCTATCAATATCAATTTTACAACTGTTACAATTTTAAAAGGGCTGCGTTTTGACCGCACAAGATACCATTGAGCATCGCATTATAAGCCACTATGGCGAGCTGAGCACTCAACTGAAAATCGCAGCCGACTTTGTACTGGACCATCCCGTTGAAATCGCAACCAAAAGCCTTCGTGCCGTCGCAAAAGATGCGGGGCTGACCGCACCAACGTTCTCCCGTCTGGCCCGTGCCTTGGAGTTTAAAGACTATGAAGGGTTGAAGGCCCTTTGCCGAAACGCACTGCCGAACAAATCTCTGTCTTTGTCAAAACGAACCGGACTTTTACAGGCAGAAGCCGCTAGCGAGAAGAATCTTGGGATCGATAGCTTCCTGTTTCGGCACACCACAGCCTGCCTGCGAAACCTCGACAAGCTGGTAACTTCGACAGACCAGAACCAACTAAGGGAAGCAGCACTAGCACTTGCAAACGCACGCAACGTTCTGGTTATCGGGTTTTTGAGCTCATCCGGCCTTGCCGAATATCTGGGCTACATTGGCAACTTGATATTTGCAGGCTGGAAGACGGCGGGGCGCAGTTCTGTTTCTATTGCCTCAGAAATAGCTGAACTTGGCGAAGGCGATATGGTTGTGCTGATTACGAGCGCTCCGTTTTCACAACAATCAATCGATTCAGCCCTTCGAGCCGCAGAAAACGGTGCGCGGTTGGTTGTAATAACCGACAGTCCGGCTTGCCCTGCTTTATCGGCTGCACAATTCCCGTTCCTGATCGGAGCGGATAGTCCGCAATTCTTCACCAGCCACGTTGCGTTTCTTGCTTTCATTGAAACTCTGGCGGGCATGGTCGCCTCTCATTCTGGCAATAAGGCCAGTGAACGGATGGACCGCTTTGAAGAAGCCGCTAAAGCCTGCGGCGTCTACTGGAAAGGATAAGCCGTTCGCCGCTACTCGGCGGCCTCTAAAGAAGCGAGCAAGCGCAAAAGCTCTTGCCGTTCCTCTTTTGAAATCAGGGTCTTTAGTGTGGCTTCCAGCTTCACCGCCTCCCCTCCAAGGTCTTCAAAAACCTGAAGGCCCGCGGGCGTCAGTTCTAGGTGTTCCCATCGCCGATCAGTTTCATCCTGAAACCGTCTTAACCAACGGCGCTTTTCTAGGCTAGCGACAGCTCTCGATATTTTGGTTTTATGAATAGAGGCGCGAGAGCCGATCTCTGTGGCAGTCATGGTGCCAAAATGCCCGAGGTGCGCAAGAACCCGCCACTCAGGGCGTGTCATACCATAGCGCGCCTTATAAACCTGCTGAAATTCAGAACTCAGGCGTTCCGCCGCTTGATTAAGTCTGAACGGCAGAAAGGCTTCTAGATCGAACTTTTCCGGTGACTGCATAAAAATACTGCCTTCCAGCTTGATAGTTACAAAAGCAACTAACAAACTTACATCAAACCGTAAATGAGTCCTAAGTTTTGGCTCGGGAGGAATTGATGTCTGAAAAACCAATGGACACCCTTAGCTACATGCCCGGTTTCGGGAACGATTTTGAAACCGAGACACTTGAGGGCGCGTTGCCTCAAGGCATGAACAGCCCGCAAAAGTGCAACTATGGCCTTTATGCCGAGCAGCTCTCCGGCTCTCCTTTTACTGCGCCTCGCGGGACGAACGAGCGCTCTTGGCTTTATCGTATTCGCCCAAGTGTGCGCCATACAAAGCGCTTTGCTCCAAAAAGCTGCGATCTATGGAAAACCGCTCCACTGCCTAACCCTGAAGCGGGCCTAGAGCAGCGCCGCTGGGGACCTACTCCCCTCCCAACTAAGCCAACACAGTTTATTGACGGCGTAGCCACCGTAACAACGGCGGGCGATGTCTTTACTCAGGTTGGTATGGCGTCACATGTCTATACATTTAACCAAGACATGGTGGATGACTATTTCTTCAACGCTGATGGTGAACTGCTGATTGTACCGCAACTGGGCACCCTGCTCGTTTTCACCGAGCTTGGAAAAATGCAGGTTAGTCCGGGTGAGATTTGTCTCGTACCGCGTGGCATGGTCTTCAAGGTAACCAAGGCCAACCCTGAAGATGAAGCCTGCCGCGGTTACATCTGCGAGAACTACGGCGCTAAGTTCACGTTGCCGGATCGCGGTCCAATCGGTGCAAACTGCTTGGCAAACCCGCGCGACTTCAAAACACCGGTTGCTGCCTATGAAGACAAAGACACGCCTTGTCGATTGCACGTAAAATGGTGCGGTAAATTCTTCACAACCGAGATTGGCCATTCGCCACTGGACGTGGTCGCTTGGCACGGCAATTACACGCCATTCAAATATGACTTATCAACCTTCTCTCCGGTGGGCGCGATCCTTTTCGATCATCCAGATCCATCCATCTTCACGGTTCTGACTGCACCGACCGAGGAAGCTGGAACCGCGAACGTAGACTTCGTTATCTTCCCGCCGCGCTGGATGGTGGCAGAGAACACCTTCCGCCCTCCTTGGTACCACCGCAACATCATGAGCGAATTCATGGGCCTGATTGAAGGCCAATATGATGCCAAGGAAGAAGGCTTCCTGCCGGGCGGTATGAGCCTACACAATATGATGATGCCGCACGGGCCAGACTTTATGGGCTTTGAGAAAGCGTCCAATGCTGACCTTCAGCCAGTGAAGCTAGACAACACCATGGCATTCATGTTCGAGACACGTTACCCGCAACAGGTCACGCCGTATGCGGAAAACCTCGAGACCCTGCAGGATAACTACATCGACTGCTGGGATGGGTTGGAGCGCAAGTTCGACGGCACTCCGGGCGTTAAGTAGCCCTTATTAACAAATAAAAAAGCGGGGCCGGAAAACCGACCCCGCCGATAAATCCTAGATGCTAGGATTTATTAGAAAGTGCGTTCTACGCGGAAGTTTACAGCAAGTTCGTCTTCGCTGTCTTTGCCGTTTGCCAGAACTTTGTTGTCGTAGCGGGTGTCAGCATAGCCAACGCCTACGGAGAACAGCAGGTCCTGAACTGGACGGTACTCAAGGGTCGCACCCATTGCGTAGCGGCTGTAGTCTTCACCGTCCACTGCATGATCAACGTTGAAGTAGGTGCCGTCGAAGCCGGAGGACAGAGTTTCAGTCCAGTGGTGCTTCAGACCACCACCGACCATCCAACCTTTGTTGGTGCCGATTTTGCCAGCTGCGTCTACTGCTGCGTCTGCTTCGTTGGAGTTAACGTAGCCCATTGCGCCGTCTACGTAAGCTGCCTGGAAGGATACGCGGTCACCAGGAGCGATCATGCCCATGTTGAAGGTAACTGCACCGAGGACTGCAAAGCCCATCTGGGAGTCGTATTCACCGTAGAGGGAGCGGATGGTGTTGGAAGCAGCACCGATACCGAACTGACCCCAACCGTACTTACCGCGGAGAGCTGCGGTGAAGTTAGGAATACCGTTACCAGCAAATTCTGGATCGCCACCCGCAGTGTAGTCTACGCCGCGAGCACGTGCTGCGTTGTCTTCGATACCAGCGGTGATGGACAGGCCGTTACCCAGTGCGTAGGTGTAGTTTGCCTGCCAAACTTCGGTATCAGAGCGGTTGCGGTCTACAGTGTTAGAAGACAGATCACCGGTGTAGAAGTCGAGGGAAGTGGTGGTTTTACCAACGAGGAGGCCACCGATCTGGATGTAACCGTGTACGAGGTTGGTGGAAACAGCCTGCTGAGAGTTGGTCATCAGCTCGAAGTCACCGTAGGTACGGATCAGGCCGAGTTCGGACTGAGTACGAGCGTCAATGCGCAGGTTGAAACGAGCACGAGCGTTGAATTCTTTTTCATCGCGTTTGATGTCGGTTGCATCGTGGATGCGACCTTCGATACGTGCACGGCCACCGATTTTAAGAGCGGTTTCAGTACCAGGAATGATGAAGAAGCCTGCGCCGTATGCGTCTTCGATCTGAACGTATTCTACTGGTTCAAAAGCCGGCAGGTCAGCAGCCATTGCGCCTACGGTGCCTGCAGCCAGAGCGGTAGCGGATGCTACTACAAACTTAGTGATCTTCATTGTATCGCCTTTAATTGAGAGAAACTCTTCTTTTGCGAGAGTTTTCTGTTCAACCTGCGAGACCGTGAACGCCCCTGAGTGATGTGTTTTTGATGTTCATCACTCTGTCCAAAGCCTCGAGTTCAAATTGCTCACGGCCAAAACATGCATGCAGATCACATTTTTTAGTAGTCGATTTCGTGCTTCACTTCTGGGCACAAAACGGGAAGTTGCGCTTTTATTACAGCTATTTTTACTTATAAATTCATTGTTTTCAGAGAGTTCGAGGTGTTGAAAACATCCCACCACTCCAATCGGCGCATTAGGTTTTGCAACTTTTCTCATTCACGCCGAGGTAGAAGGTGGTTAGAAAGTGGCGGAAATCCGAACAAGCGAATTTCGCCGCACACCCTCGTCTGTGACAGCTATCACAGAATGCGTCTTTTCAAATAACCTCAATAAAGATGACACACTTTTTGGAGGCACCAATCGGCGTTTATTCTCGTCGGGAACAGACGGACCAGTGTTGTTAAAACGCCGTTTTGTGGAAAAGTCACCACCACTTCTCTGGATAGCAGTATTTTTGAAGCGCAAATCACAGCGAGCACGATTGTGACACGTGCGAAAATAAAAAAGGGCGCCGAATCCTGCATGGATTCAACACCCCTCAATACGGTCCAGATGATACTTTTAGGAGACCAGTTTCAGCTTCACGTCATGCTGATGCAGGTGCGCGGCAATATCAGGCGGCGGTGCTTGGTCCGTGAAAAGCGCCGTCACATCCTTTAGATGCCCCACTTCGACAGCGGCACGGGTTTGGTATTTGCTTGAATCGACGGCGAGTAGGATGTTGCGGGCTGTTTTCATCATGCTTTGAACGACAACCACCTCGTTGAAGTCATAGTCCAGCATTGTTCCATCGGCTTCGATGGAACCGCAACTCGTAATAAGGTAATCAACGCGAAAGCGGCTTACAAAGTCCAGCGCGGTAGTGCCGACGATGCCGCTATTTGTGCTTCGCAGCTTTCCACCCGGCACCATGACGTTGAAGTCCGCCTTTTGGTAGAGAACATTAGCAACGCGCAGACTGTTTGTAATGACGCGCAGCCCTTCCCGCTTAAGCAAGTGCTTTGCAATAACCTCTGTAGTGCTGCCAATGGTAAGAAAGACAGAGCAGTTATTGGGAATGTAGTCGGCAATCGCGGCACCGATAGCTTCTTTTTCATCAGTGTCAGACGCCCCTTGAGGCATGTAGCTGGATGAAACAACGCTTGCGTTGCGCCCTGCCCCCCCATGATGACGAACAAGAAGCTTTAGCTCGCTCAGTTTCTTTATGTCACGGCGAATTGTTTGCGCCGACACGTCCAGCAGTTCTGCCAGATCTTCCACGCTTACATAGCCGCTCTCATTTACTGCCTTCAGCAACTTCTCATGTCTGAGGTTGCCAATGATTACCGAGTCCGCCATCTGGAACTACCCATTCGCATCTTTGGATTTTTCTCAGCCGCACGAATTGGAGAGACTTCTTGGCAACGCGTAACCCAGCCGTAATTGAACAACGACAAAACGGAAGCGAGAACCGCCCTCGCCTCTGCTGTTCTGATCGTATTCTTTGACCTTGAGTTCCGGTTGGCAACGAGTATCGCCAATCTCCGGCTATTAATTACCACTTTGGTGGTAATCGCCGACACCTTAGCAGTTGTTTTCATTTGAGCAACGGCCAAGCAGGCGAGAAAGCGAACCAGCTGTGCGAACATGACAAGGTAATCAGGAAATGCCGAGTAGCCCCGCTATACTCTCGTAGCGACACTTAGATACTAACGCTAGGGCCAGCTGCCCCTTACCTGAGATCGCTAGACTGACTGTAGATAAACAGCTGATCCAACATAAGTATTTATAATTTCAGGGTTCATGCGACCAAAAGCCATAAGTTACTTAGGCTGTTTCATTTTATGACTTGGATGCATGATTTATTTCAACACAGATGTCCTAAAAATAGCGGTCAGCTGGCATTCCAAACTTGAAATTTCAGCAAAAAAGGCGCAACAACCCTAGCAACATCCTTGTCCAAGGGGATGTAGATGCAAAAGACCCACCACTGGAGTTTGAACACCATGTCCGCACGTCCGCTTGTTGCCGGTAACTGGAAAATGAACGGAAACCCACAGTCCGTTGAAGAATTCAGAAAGATGGCTGAAGGCTACACTCCAGAGCTCGCCGCTAAGGTTGAATTGCTCATTTGCCCTCCTGCTGTTTTCCTTGCACAGCTTGCTAACGAGAACTCCATCTCTGTTGGCGCACAGAACTGCCACAGCGCTGTTTCCGGCGCGCACACTGGCGACATTTCCGCTGAAATGATCAAAAGCGTTGGCGGCACCGCTGTTATTGTCGGTCACTCCGAACGCCGTGAAGGATACGGCGAAACCGACGCAGACGTTGCAGCAAAAGCTGAAGCGGCATGGCGCGCAGGTATTACCGCTGTTGTTTGCATTGGCGAAAGCCTTGAGCAGCGCGAAGCTGGTGAAACCATTGCTGTTGTAACCGAGCAGATCACCAAGAGCCTGCCAGATGCTACAACCAGCGAAAACACTGTTGTTGCTTACGAGCCTATCTGGGCAATCGGCACCGGCAAAACCCCAACCGCTCAGGATGTTGCAGACGTTCACAAAGCGCTGCGCGACAGCCTTGTTGAACGCTTTGGTGAAGACGGTTCCAAGATCCGCCTGCTGTACGGCGGTTCCGTAAAGCCTTCCAACGCTGACGAACTGCTGAACCTTGCAAACGTCAACGGCGCGCTGGTTGGTGGTGCAAGCCTTAAAGCTGATGACTTCCTTGGCATTGCAGGCGCATACCTGAACTTCTAAGCGCACTGCTTTATTCAAGTTTCCAAGCCCTCGCGACTTCAACGTTGCGAGGGCTTTTTTATTGCCGTGCCTGCAATCTGTTGCGTTCGGTTCTATTAGCGAGGTGACCAGCAGCTGCAAACGCCGCTATCCCGATAATGGCAACTGCGACCAGAACCATCAACACCAACCCGTAACCACCAAAGCTCCAAATTTGCGCCCCAAAATACGGGGCTATTGCACCGCCAGCCAGAAATGGCAGCGCCAATGCTCCCATCTTGGCTCCGAAGTTTCTCTCGCCGAGTATTTCTCTGGTCACGATCGGGCGCACAATGCTGATGGTTCCATAGAACCCGCAGAACACAATAAAGAACAGGCCAATCAGTATGAGGCTGCCCTTTGAATAAAGGAGCAGCATGAACGAAGCTGCTATTGCGCAATAAGCAAGAAGCGCGACGGCCTTCATAGAGAGACGCCGTTCGAAACTCATCACAACAATGCGGCCCGACACCTGCAATGGTCCCATCAACGAGACCAGTATAACCGCAAGATCCAGATCAACCTTGAAGCTATCGAGCATTGGCAAAATGTGATTGATCGCGGTTGCATGGGCCAATGCCCCGAATGAGAAGCAGAGGGCGAGCAGCCAAAAGACTGGCGCACGCAAAAAGGCCCTGTCTTCATTTTGAGTGCCTGCTGTTTGGATGCTCCGCTGTTGGGCCCCTTGCTCCAATAGGCTGGCACCTAACCAAAGCGCAGGCGCGGCTATGAAGGCGACAGTAAAGCCCGCAACAATCATGGCATGGCGCCAACTCATCGCTTCTGAGAGCAAGTGGGTTGCAGGGTAGCTGATGGTGCTTGCAAACCCTGAGATCAACGTAAGAACGATAATGCCCTTCTTTGCGTCAATCCCTCTGGCTCGTGTCAGCAAGGCAAAGCATGGTTCATACAGGCAACCGGCCTGAGCCAGACCAATAACTGCCCAAGCGATATAAAACTGCCAGAGAGTTTCTGCGCTCGCCAAATAAAACAGTCCGCCAGCACCAAGCAGAGCGGAAAAAGCAATAAGTTGCGGGCCCTTCCCCTTATCAATCAGGCGCCCCGCCAGAGGTGAAGCGGCGGCGGCAATGAAAATCGCAGAGGTGAAGGCCAGAGTTATATCAACCTTGGACCAGCCTAGCTCCCGCTCCCAGCGCAATACCAATGCAGGGAACGCATAGTAAAAGCTCGCCCAAACGAGCGTTTCGCCTATGGCGAGGATAAGAACTGCGCGATCCTTGAGCATGGGGTGGTTGGTCTTTTTGGTCGGAGAGAAATTATTGCAACATCGAAAGAGTTTTCACCTAGACCAACCGACAAAAAAAGCAAGCTACCTAATAGCCCAAAAACAAAACCATGCTGATAGAAAGGGGTGCCCTCTCTTAAGAAAGCACCCCTTTCATTCAATTTCTTACCAAGAGCTATCTGGATCTACCTTAAAGAGGTGCTCCATGAACACGCGAGTGACTTCTTTAAGATTGTCAGTGCGGGCGTGATCACGCTGAAGCTCTGCGGGAACAACATTCCATGTAATCGGCTCAACGCCTGCGGCAATCATTCTACGCATACCGTTTTCGTGGGAGGCTTGGGTAAAGCTGCCAACGGTATCTTCCGGCACATATACATCATAGCCTGCCTTTTCTGCCTCAATAGCCGGGTAGGCGAGACAGACGTCTGTCCAGAGACCGCCCATAATGAGCTTCTTGCGGCCGGTCGCTTCGACGGCTTTCACGAACTCAGGCTCTTCCCATGCGTTCACGTTGGTGCGGTCGATGAAAACAGCGTTGGGTGCCAGTTTACTCAGCTCTTCGATCATCGGAGCATATCCATTCAAACCAACAGCCACATGGGAGAAGATGATCGGAATATCGTAGATTACCGCGGTCTTGATCAAACCGGTCGTGTTGTTGATGAGTTCGTCATGATCGATGTTGCGAACACCTGCCAAAATTGGTGGCTGATAATCGATCAGGATAAGCGCCGAGTTGGTAGGCGAAAGAAAAGGGTCTTCGTCAGCGGCTCGCACCGGCGTTCCCTGATACCCCTCTGGGTAGCTCGCGACACCGTTTACGGTAACGATCTCGGTTACATCGCTTGCAATGGAAGGAGAAGCAATGGTGGCTGCGGTAAGAAAGGCAGCGCCCATGAGTGTTTTCAATAGTGACATAATAACAAACTCCATTTTCAAAAAGTGACGTTTCTTGAACTCGTCTCGACGACTTGAAAACGAAGCTAGCCGGAAGCCATTTGGAAATTAATCACTCATATCAAACTTCATTTTTTCCATTTGAAGCCCAATCGAGAGCGTAGAAGCGATATTGCAACGGTCGCGACCTGCTTCAGATGGGACTGCTAAACACCGTATTCATTGCTCCTAACTACGCAATCTGGCCAACCAATTTAACAAGGCCAGAGATTGGCGCGCAGAAAACCGGCTCACAGACGGCTCACCTCTCTGAAACCACTCAAGAAACTGACAGACTTCCAACACTTTACGCGCACATACGAAAGGAAACTGATACACATATAGCCATCGCTTGATTCTTTTCGCGCATAAGGCACACGATATGTTTCTTTTCATCCACTTTCGAAAATAACTACGCTTTAGAAGGGCTGATTCTGATTGAAATCGCGAAGGCTGGCTGCAAATAAGGCACGCCTTTCGTAAGGCGTTTCGTTTGCACTAATGGCTCAAAACTGAGCGAATGCCTTGATGTTTAGGGATTGGAGCCCAGCTTTGCGGCGAAAACTACCAATTGGCCAGAAAAACAGGCCCTGCGATTTGCCAAATCTGCCCCGCAAGAGGTTGTCCACTTCTTTCTAAGTCCTGTTGTTTTATGAAAATTTTTTTCAGTCGCGACATACTTGCACATCAAGCAGCGGAAAATTGGCCGACCAATCTCAACTCTGATATCTCAATAAACGGCGGAATTTGGCTAATTGTCGCCAATGTTGTCATTCACCTTCTCAAACGAAGCCATCCGCCTTGATTAACCGTCACAACGCCAAATGAGAGAATGCGCCACTTACAGAGCCCCCCAATAATCGCTTTTGCGTATTTTATGGGCCATTGGGCGGCCCCATACTCTCCTAAAGGCGGTCCAGCTTGAACTGGGTTCAGATCACTTCCCAGAGGCCGCGATAAGAAAATCAACCGGTGAAGCCGGCAAGCAAAGAGAACAAAAAAATGGATAAAATCCTCATCTCTCCAAGTAAATATGTGCAAGGCGCGAACACGATCACCAAGATCGGCGAATACGTAAAGCCGCTTGGTATCAAGCCACTTGCGATCGCAGATGATTTTGTTACCTCTCTTGTCGGCGAGGCTGTAACAGAGAGCTTTGCAGCAGTTGATGCACCAGTTAAGCTGGAAAAGTTCAACGGCGAATGCTCCCGCGTAGAAATCGACCGCATGATCGAAATCGCCAAGGCAAACGGCCATGACGTGATCATCGGTATCGGCGGCGGTAAAACCCTCGACACTGCAAAAGCAACTGCATTCTACTGCAAAGTGCCTGTTGTTGTTGTGCCAACCATCGCTTCTACCGATGCGCCGACCTCTGCTCTTGCAGTAATCTACACCCCTGAAGGTGAGTTTGCTGAATACCTGATGATCCCGAATAACCCGAACATGGTTATCATGGACACCAAGATCATCGCTGGTGCGCCTACCCGTCTTCTGGTTGCTGGTATGGGTGATGCTCTGTCCACCTACTTCGAAGCACGCTCCAACGCAGCTTCCGGCAACAAGACCATGGCTGGCGGTTCTTCCACCAAAGCTGCTCTTGCTCTTGCAAAGCTTTGCTACGAAACCCTGCTGGCAGATGGCCTGAAGGCAAAGATCGCAGTAGACAACAACCTGACTGACAAGTCCGTTGAGAACATCATCGAAGCCAACACTCTGCTGTCTGGCCTCGGCTTTGAAAGCTCCGGTCTTGCGGCTGCGCACGCGATCCATAACGGCCTGACCAAGCTGGAAGAGTGTCACCACCTGTTCCACGGTGAGAAGGTCGCGTTCGGCACCATCACCCACCTGCTGCTTGAAAACGCGCCGATGGAAGAAATCGAAACCGTGATCAAGTTCTGTCGTTCTATCGGCCTTCCTACCAACCTGTTCGACATGGGCGTGAAGGAAATCGATCTCGACAAGCTGATGGAAGTTGCTGTGGCGTCCTGCGCAGAAGGTGAAACCATTCACAACATGCCATTCCCGGTCACCCCGGAAATGGTTCTGACTGCAATGCTCTCCGCTCACGAGCTGGGCCAGCGCTACTAAGTCAAATTATTTTCAGTAAAGAAGCCCGCTGTTTACCGCAGCGGGCTTTTTTGTATTCAAGGATCGGTGTCAAAGCCTAGCGTAGAGAGGCCATCCTCTGTCCGCGTGTTCCACCGTAGCAACGCCTGAGCAAGCCGCGAAGGAGCACTCTCTTCGGGCTCTCCAGCTCTCAAAACAGCCCACCAATCAAGGTCAACTCCGTCTGCTCCCAAGGGTCGAGAAACGAGGGTTCCATCAGCTAATTCCGGCTCAACCGCCCACTTGCTAAAAACGCCAACCCCAAATCCCATACGCAGAAGGTCAATCACGGCCTCTGGCGTCGGCATTGTTGTTACGCGCCGCAATGGCGTATCGGTAACGCCAACCACCGTTTCCCACTCAAATCCTCTTTCAGATGCAAAGGGATAGGCGTATACTCGTTCGTCAACCAGATGGTGTGGTTCGATATACTCTTCCTCGGCTAACCGGTGGTCTGGAGCCATTGCAACTACGAGCGGGTCAGGCCCCATCTTCATCCAAGTGAACTTCGACTGCTGAAACGGGCGTCCATAGACGGTCACAACGTCTACGACGCCTTGGGAGAGCGATGCCAGTGGCTGAAAGGTTGCCTTGCCTGCAAGGTCTACCGACAGGTTGGGCTCAAGCCCTTCTAACATTTTGAGAAACGCGGGTAGCCAGTGATAGCGGCTATAGGTGGCCTGCCCCATTCTGACGACTGTTTGCTTCTCGTTGTAGGCTGTTTCAAGATCCAATTCCAGCCTTGCAAGGTCATCCATAAAGCTCTCGGAAAACGCGCGAACGCGTTCGCCCTCATCGGTAAGCATGACAAGGTGGTTCACTTTGCGCATCAGGCGAAATCCGACCCTCCGCTCCGCTTCTTTCAAGCGGTGCGAAGCAGCCGACTGCGTAATGCCAAGACGCGCCGCTGCGGCTGTCAGGCTTTGTGTTTCTGCGATGGCCCTTAAGAGAGCCAAATGGCTAATCGTAAGACGCGGTATCATGGTGCCTATGAAAACATTTCATGGCGTATTTGAAAATTTCAAATTTCCTATTTGATCTAAAAAAAATTACCTAGGGAAACATAGATCGCCGCTTGAGATTGGTGACCGCAATGTTCCCAAAAATCAGAATTTACCTCGGGGCTATGAACCCCGTTGCCGCTACAACTGTGCTCGCTTTCACAGCGCTATGCTTTGGCCTTATCCCCCTGTTTGCAAAGGCTTTGCAGGGATACGGCGTAGATTCCGCTACGATTGCGCTCTACCGCTTTTTGTTTTCTGCGCTCATTTTGAGCCCGCTCTTTCCGCTGTCTAAAGGCAAGCGCAAGCAGGCCCTTTTGATGGTCCTAGGCGGCGCATCTATGGGCCTTGGCTGGCTTGCGTATATGCAGGCCGTTGAGCAGGCAGCAGTGGCTGTTGTTGGGGTGGTTTATATGACCTACCCACTCTTCACCATTGGCTTTGCATGGCTTCTTGCAGGCTCCAAGCCTTCTATCAAAAGCGTTATGTCTGGCTTGCTCATTCTGGCAGGTGCGATTGTCGTACTCAACGGTGCAACTCAGTCGTCGCTTGCGCTTTCGACTCTGTTGATCGCTCTTGCTTCGCCTGTTTGCATGGGCCTGTTCATTGTGGTTTTGACCACCAAAGGCAACGGCCTTTCTCCGCTGGAACGTATGTCCAGCACAATGACAGGTGCCGCATTGGTACTGGCTCCAATCGTGATCTACCGTGAAGGCGGCATCTTTGTTCCTGCAGACTGGAATGCGGCAGGTCTCATTGTTGGCCTTGCAGTGGTTACAGCGCTTGTTCCGCAGATCCTGTATTCCTTTGCTACAGCAAAGGTTGGCCCTTCCCAGACAGCTATCGCTGGCAGTCTGGAGCTACCAACGATGCTCATTGTTGGCTGGCTCGCTTTCGGTGAAGCCCTTGGCAGCAATGAGGCTATTGCAACAATGCTCGTCTTTGCAGCTGTTGTTTTGGTACCGCTTGTTAAGCCTTTGCGCCCACGCGTACCAACCGCCGCTTAAGCCTACATCCATTACGTCTCATAGAGGGCAGAGCAAGTCTCTGCCCTTTTTTGTGCGGTTGACCTTCTTTCGCAATCAGAACACCTTGCTCACCATTTCAAAGGATAGCGAACGGGAAATAACATGACCGAGGACGGCCGGTACAAGCGCGGAAAAGATTTGTTGGAGAGCATTCATGGAGAGGCTGGCGCTGCAGTAATGAGCGGGCTTGGAGATGTTGCTCCGGACATGCCCAAATATGTTTTCGAATTTGCTTTCGGCGACATCTATAGCCGTAAGGGTCTGGCACTTCGGGATAGACAAATTGCAACACTGGCGGCGCTCGCCACCTTGGGCAATGCTCAGCCTCAGTTAAAGGTGCACATACAGTCCGCGCTTAATCTTGGCATTTCAAAAGAGGAAGTTATCGAGATCTTGATGCAGATGTCTGTTTATGCGGGCTTTCCAGCAGCGCTTAATGCACTCGCCACGGCGAAAGAGGCTTTTGCAGAGCTGGATGAAGAATGAGAAAGGGCAGAGGGATGGAGCGCCCTCTGCCCTTTTTAATGTGAGTTCCTAAAAGTACCGCAACCTTTTGGGAACGCACCTCAAGCACTGTGCACAGTGGCGCGCGTAGTGGCCCACTTTGCGGCAAAAAACTGAGCGTAGCGAATGGCCACATAGGTCACGACTGCTGTTGCGATTGCCAGTTCAATATTGGCAAGCACTCGTAGCTGCGCGACGTAGTGCGCATCAAAGCCGAATTCCGACATCCAAGCACAAACCTTGAACAACGCGGTCGCGCTAATCACCAGAGGAAAGGTGAATGCCGCATAACCTGGAGAAAACGGCAGCTGCAACAAGCGGATCATCGAGAGGTAGATGAACACGGTCATCAACACTGCAATACCGCCGAGAAGCGCGATGATAAGCGGAGATGGCTCCTGCACCACTGTCAGATATCCGGCGAGGGAAAGACTGGCAGGTGCAGCAAAGATAGCCAGTGTCGGCTTGGAGGCATTTGGGATTTTAAGGTGGAATGTGACGCGGTAGAGCATCAGCGGCAGCATGATCGCATAGGCAGCCATACCGAAGTACAGAAGAACCAAAGCTAGAGGTTCAAGCGCGGCCCCGCCCGGAAACGATACATCTGCAACAATAATTCCGATTGGTGGCACGAACCAACTTGGAACCATATGGGTCCATGCAAACTTTTTGGCGCGGTGGAAGACGAACGCACCCAAAAACACCATGTGAACAGCAATAGCTGCCAACCAGAGCACCTGGCCTGTAACAGGCATGTAACGGGCGAGCGCAGCAGAAATAACCATGGTTGCCATTGCAAATGTCGGCGCAACACTGCCGACGACAGGATGCTGCAGATCATCCATAAGAAGTTTTGGGTGACTTACAAATTTAACAGCCAGAACCAGCAGCAGCACGCTGGCGATAAGCGCTCCAATTGTCTGACCCGCACCGTTGAGGGGGAGTGCGTTTTCCAGTGACCAACCGAGGCTCGCAATCCCGAGTGCGAGACCAGCCATAGGTGTTGGTACGCCAGCCAATTTTTGAATTGAACTATGCATTTTAATCTCTTTGAATTTCTTTCTTGGCCCCTCCAAAAGACTCCCTATAGGGTTGCAATCGTTTTGTAAAAATGAATAAATTTACATAAGTATTCAGTTTTCTTGAACATAAGTAAA
>NZ_SMMA01000033.1 GCF_009711345.1 Pseudovibrio flavus | reverse complement strand
GTAGGTTCAAATCCTACCCCCGCAACCAAATTCAAAACCCACCAGCTTAGCGCTAGTGGGTTTTTTCGTTTCTGGGATCAGACTAATGGGGCTGGACCTCGAAACTACCGAGATGGCACCTAGCAAAGAAAAACGCCGCGAGAGATCGCGGCGTTTGGTGTTTGTATAGAACATTGGATAATTAGGCAGCTTTGGCTGTTCCGAAGCGCCCGTAGAAGGTCTCGCCTTTTGCTGCCATTTCTTCAAGAAGAGCAGGTGCTTTAAAGCGAGGGCCATACTGGTCCTCAAGGTTTTTGCAGATCTCTACAGCTCTGGCCGCTCCAATCATATCCAGCCAGCTGAACGGACCGCCGGACCAAGGCATGAAGCCCCAGCCAAGGATCGCACCCACATCGCCTTCGCGGATATCTTCCAGAACGCCACCTTCCAATGCACGCACTGCTTCCAGAACCTGTGCCATGATCATGCGATGCTGAACGGTAGAGAGTTCTGGCTGTACATCTGCTTCAGGCCACTGCTCAGCAAGGCCTTCCCAAAGCTGGGTCCGCTTACCTTTCGCGTCGTAGTCGTAGAAGCCAGCGCTGGATTTACGACCCAAACGGCCCTGTTCGTACAAGGCGATTGTTACATCGTCCGCAACACTGGCGTCATATGCAGAGCCCATTGCGGCCTTGGTTGCCGTCATGATCTTGTAGCCAAGGTCAATGGATGTCTCGTCAACCAACTGAAGCGGGCCAAGAGGCATACCAAGCAGCTTGGCGCCGTTTTCGATCAGCGCTGGGTTTACGCCTTCACCGACCATGCGCAAACCTTCGTTGAGGTAAGGGATGATGCAGCGGTTAGCATAGAAGAAACGCTCGTCATTAACGACGATCGGTGTCTTCTTGATCTGGCGTACAAAGTCCAGCGCTTTGGCAACAGCTTCTTTGCCGGTTTTCTTACCCTTGATGATCTCTACGAGCATCATCTTGTGAACTGGAGAGAAGAAGTGAATGCCGATAAAACGTTCATCGTTGTGGCTTGCTTTAGCCAGCTCCGTGATTGGCAGCGTAGAGGTGTTGGTTGCGAAGATGGCGTTTTCTGGGAGGTTCGCTTCTGCAGCCTTTGTTACTTCTGCCTTCACGCCCACATCTTCAAATACGGCCTCTACGATGAGATCGCAGCCAGATAGGTCCGCATAAGAAGTTGTTGTGTGGATGCGGCTTAGCACCTCTTCCTTTTTCTCAGGCGTAACTTTCTTGCGCTTGATACCGCCATCAAGAATGCCTGCCGCGTGGGCTTTACCCTTTTCGGTTGCTTCTTCAGTTGTATCGAGGAGGACAACTTCAATGCCGGCGTTAGCAGAAACATAGGCAATGCCTGCGCCCATCATGCCTGCACCTAGCACGCCGACTTTCTTTACCGACATGTCCGGCACACCCGCTGGACGGACGGCGCCTTTCTCAAGAGCTTCTTTGTTTACAAAGAGGGACTTGATCATCGCGGATGAGGACGGGTTCATCAGTACGTTGGTGAACCAGCGCGCCTCGATCTTAAGACCTGCATCGAACGGCACTTGAGCGCTTTCATAGAGCACAGAGGTTGCTGCTTTAGCCGCTGGATAGACGCCTTGGGTTTTGCCAAGGACGACGGCGCTCATGCCCACATAGGTCATGAAGCCTGCAGGATGGTAAGGCCCGCCGCCCGGAATTTTGAAGCCTTTGGCATCCCATGGCTTCACAATATCAGCGTCTTTTGCGTTCTTGACCCATTCTTTCGCAGCAGAGAGCAGCTCGTCCGCTGGAACGACTTCATCAACCACGCCCTGAGCCTTGGCCTTTTTCGGGTCAAGCATCTTGCCTTCAAGGATAAGGGAAGAGGCTGCCATAGCGCCAAGTTTCAAGCCGAGGCGTACGGTGCCGCCGCCACCCGGGAAGATGCCGACGAGGATTTCCGGTAGACCGATCTTTGCCTTCGGATTGTCAGCGACGAAGATACGGTGACAGGCAAGAGGCAGTTCCAGACCAAGACCAAGGCCTGTACCTGGAAGTGCTGCTGCAATAGGTTTGCCGCCCTTGTTGGTTTTCGGATCAAGGCCAGCGCGTTCGATTTTACGGAACAGCTGGTGAATGCGCATGATGCCGTTGAACACGTTCTCGGCAGGATTCTCGCCGCCAGCATGGCGCATATCGGAGAGAACGTTGAGGTCCATACCAGCGGCAAAGTCTTTCTTGCCGGAGGTAATGACCGCGCCCTTGATTGCATCATCGGTGAGAACGCGATCGACGAGTTCGTTTAGAAGCTCAAGGCCTTCAAGAGAGCCCACATTCATGGATTTGCCAGCAACATCCCACGTAATGGTGGCAATGCCGTCGGCGTCTACGTCAAAATGAAAATCAGCCATCGTGTTGCCCTCCCTTATACGCGTTCGATGATGGTTGCAGCGCCCATGCCAGCGGCGACGCACAAGGTTGCCAGTGCTGTGCCTTTACCGGTGCGCTCCAGTTCATCAAGAGCCGTGCCGATGATCATCGCGCCGGTTGCGCCCAGTGGGTGACCCATGGCGATTGCACCGCCGTTCACGTTGACCTTGCTGTGGTCCACATCAAACGCCTGCATGAAGCGCAGCACGACCGCCGCGAAAGCTTCGTTGACTTCGAACAGATCAATGTCGGAGATGGTCATGCCGCTCTCGCGCAGGATCTTTTCAGTAACCGGAACAGGACCGGTGAGGTTGATGGTTGGGTCCGTGCCGATTTTAGCAGTGGAGCGGATGCGGGCGCGCGGCTTGAGGCCCATCTTGTCACCAAACTCTCGGGAGCCGATGAGAAGCGCTGCTGCACCATCTACGATACCGGAAGAGTTACCTGCGTGGTGAACATGGTTGATCTTCTCAAGATGCGGGTACTTCATGAGAGCCAGATTGTCGAAGCCCGGCATGACCTCGCCCATATCCTTAAAGGCTGCTTTCAGAGCGCCCATTGCCTGCATATCGGTGCCCGGACGCATATATTCGTCGCGGTCAAGAATAGTGATGCCGTTCTGGTCTTTTACCGGCACGATAGACTTGGCGAAACGGTTCTCTTCCCATGCCAGAGCGGCGCGGCGCTGGCTTTCTACTGAGTAGAGATCGCAGTCATCGCGGGAGAAACCGTATTCGGTGGCGATGATATCGGCGGAAATGCCCTGCGGTACAAAGTAGGTCTTCATAGCAAGGTATGGGTCAGCAGCCATTGCGCCGCCGTCAGAGCCCATCGGCACGCGGCCCATCATCTCCACGCCGCCCGCTACGTAGGCTTCACCTGCGCCGCCCTTAATCTGGTTTGCGGCAAGGTTTACCGCTTCCATGCCGGATGCACAGAAACGGTTGATGGAAAGGCCCGGTACCTGCTCGTCGTAGTCAGAATACAAAACCGAAGCGCGGGCAAGGCAAGCGCCCTGTTCTCCAACTTGGGTGACGTTGCCCCACACAACGTCCTCAATCTCGCGTGTTGTGAGGTTGTTCCGCTCTTTCAAGGCATTGAGGACGAAGGCAGACAAGCGAACGGAGGTGACCTCCTGCAGGCTACCGTCCTTGCGGCCCTTACCCCGTGGCGAACGGATCGCGTCATAAATATAGGCTTCAGACATGGTTTCCCTCTAAACATCGATATCCAGATGCAAGGCCGGTTGCCCTGCCGACGGTATCGCCGTGACACTGCAATAAAACGAACAGAGCGTTGGTTTCTTGAGGTGTCCCTTCCCAGCTGGATAACTCAAATTAGCAACAGTATGCGACGAGCTTACGTTTTGGGCAACTAAGACAAAGAGGGCAAAAATGATATGAAATGCGCCTCTTGATGGATATGTCTTCCATCCCATGCTACGCCTTTTCACTCTTTGCTCTGCATTACCGAAGGCTGCCGAATCCAATGCAACGACTCAATCAAGATCAGTTTCGAAGATACATTAAGCACGAAGAAGTGCTTATGGGCTTTGATCTAACAGGCATTGATTTTTCTGAAGCAGCTTTGGACGGCGCACGATTTAAAAAATGTTTCGTGGGTGAGAGGGGAAGTCTCACAGAGGCAGACCTGAGTGATACGCTTTGGGAAGACTGCATATTCACCGGAACGTCTTTTCGAAGCTGCGAGCTTAACGATGCGCAGTTCAAGAATTGCCGGTTCTATGATCCCTCGCAAAAAGCTGGCAGTAGCTTCTGGAATTGTGAGCTGAACAGTAGTCAATTCACAAACTGTGACTTGCAGCTCAGCCAGTTTGAGGGATCGTCTCTTTATGGCGCGGTTTTCAGCGATTGCATGATGCGCGGTTCAAGCTTTGTTGATTGTGAGTTCTCGCGCCGGTTTTCTCGTGGGGTCTTAAAGAGCCACATCGCGTTTAAAGAGTGTGATTTGGCCTACGCGTCTTTGACAGAGTTGGTTCTGCCTTTTGCGGTGTTCAAAGGCACCAATTTATCAGGTGCGGATCTTTCGCGTAGCGATCTATCGGGCACCAACTTTTCTGCTTGCAATCTAAACAGTGCGGAGCTGCAAGACGCTGATCTTACCAAGGCGAACCTGAAAGGGGCGAAGCTGCTGGGGCTCGATCTTCGTAGGCTCAAAGGCTATCGGGGTATGACGGTGTCTGCCGATCAACAACATCATTTGCTGATGGCCATGGGGCTTGATATCAGCGGCGATTGAAGCAGCTCTAAACGGCAAAGCCCCCGTTTATGGCGGGGGCTTTGTTGTTTTTGTTTGTGGTGCTTTGGTTAGTCGACGAGCTGGAGCAGCTTGTCGATGGAACCTTTCGCATCACCATAGTACATGCGGCTGTTTTCTTTGTAGAACAGCGGGTTCTCGATACCGGAGTAACCGGTGCCCTGACCACGCTTGGAGATAAACACCTGCTTGGCCTTCCACACTTCCAGAACCGGCATACCGGCGATTGGCGAGTTCGGATCTTCCTGAGCCGCCGGGTTCACAATATCGTTTGCGCCGATAATGATGACCACGTCGGTGTTCGGGAAGTCGTCGTTGATCTCGTCCATTTCCAGAACGATGTCGTAAGGCACCTTGGCTTCAGCGAGCAACACGTTCATGTGGCCCGGCAAACGGCCCGCCACTGGGTGGATCGCAAAGCGGACTTCCTTGCCCTTGGCGCGCAGGCGCTTGGTGAGCTCGGAAACAGACTGCTGAGCCTGTGCTACCGCCATACCGTAACCCGGTACGATTACGATGCTGTCAGCTTCTTTCAGCGCTTCGGCCACATAGTCAGCCTCAGCTGGAACCATC
>NZ_SMMA01000030.1 GCF_009711345.1 Pseudovibrio flavus | reverse complement strand
GCCACATAGTCAGCCTCAGCTGGAACCATCTCGCCTTCGATCTCCTGCTGCGGACCGGTGGTGGCACCAAAGCCGCCAAGGATAACCGAGACAAAGTGACGGTTCATCGCCTTACACATGATGTAGGAGAGGATCGCACCGGAAGAACCCACAAGCGCGCCCACCACGATGAGCAGGTCGTTGCCGAGGGAAAAACCGATCGCCGCTGCTGCCCAGCCTGAATAGGAGTTCAGCATGGATACAACAACCGGCATATCCGCGCCGCCAATACCCATGATGAGGTGATAGCCGATGAAGAACGCCAGAAGCGTCATGAGCACCAGTGCCCAGATGCCCCAGATATCGTTGAAGTACAAAACGCCCAAAACGATGGAGCCGAGCGCTGCTGCTGCGTTGAGCGCATGACCACCTGGCAGCTTGGTTGCTGCTGAGGTCAGTTTGCCTGCCAGCTTGCCGAACGCCACAACAGAACCGGTGAAGGTTACTGCACCGATGAACACACCAAGGAAGACTTCCACCTTGAGGATGTTGATCTCGACAGCGCTCTTCTTGGCAAGAACGGCTGCAAAGCCTTCAAGGCCTTTGCGAGCGGTCTCGTCCATGGCAAGCACACGGGTGAGTTCCAGATCAGCGTTGAAGCCAACGAACACAGCAGCCAGACCGACGAGCGAGTGCATAGCTGCAACCAGCTGCGGCATCTCGGTCATCTGAACGCGCATGGCAACATAGTAGCCGCCGATACCGCCAGCTACGATGAGCGCCAGAGAGAGCACCCACAGGCCGGAGCCTGGGCCAACAAGGGTTGCAGCAACGGCCAGCGCCATACCGGCGATGCCGTACCACACAGCGCGTTTAGCACTTTCCTGATTGGACAGGCCGCCCAAAGACAGGATGAAGAGAACAGCAGCCACAACATAGGCTGCGGTGGTGAAACCGTAATCCATTTTTCCAGCTCCCCTTTAAGACTTCTGGAACATGGCGAGCATGCGCCTTGTCACGAGGAAGCCGCCAAAGATGTTGATGCCTGCCATGAAGACCGACAGGGCGGCCAGAACAATCACCAGCCAAGAGCCAGAGCCGATTTGCAGCAAGGCACCCAGAATGATGATGGAGGAGATGGCGTTGGTGATGGCCATGAGCGGGGTATGCAGCGAGTGCGCCACGCCCCAGATAACCTGGAAGCCGACGAAACACGCCAGAACGAACACGATGAAGTGCTGCATGAAGCTGGCTGGAGCCACAAGGCCGACCAGAAGCATGAGCAAACCACCGCCGGCCAGAAGGGAAACCTGCTGAACGGTCTTCTTCTTGTACTCGGCAATCTCGGCAGCGCGCTTTTCTTCCGGTGTCAGTTCTTTGACTTCCGGCTTTTTCTGCGCGGCGATAGCTGCGATTTTCGGTGGTGGCGGCGGGAAGGTGATCTGGCCTTCGTGCACGATGGTCGCGCCGCGGATCACATCGTCTTCCATGTTGATGTTCGGCTGACCGTCCTTATTCGGGGTCAGGTCGTCCATCATGTGACGGATGTTGGTGGCGTAGAGTGCAGAAGACTGGGCTGCCATGCGGGATGGGAAGTCGGTGTAACCGATGATGGTCACGCCGTTGTCGGTGACAATCTTCTCATCCATCTTGGTCAGTTTACAGTTGCCGCCCTTTTCGGCAGCAAGGTCAACGATGACCGAACCCTGCTTCATGGCAGCAACCATGTCTTCGGTCCACAGTTCCGGCGCTTCGCGGTTCGGAATGAGTGCTGTGGTGATGACGATGTCGACTTCAGGCGCAAGTTCGCGGAACTTGGCAAGCTGGGCTGCGCGGAACTCAGGAGAGGAAACAGAGGCGTAACCGCCGGTGGCTGCACCGTCCTGCTGTTCTTCTTCAAAATCCAGATAGACGAACTCGGCGCCCATGGATTCAACCTGCTCGGCCACTTCCGGACGCACGTCGAACGCCAGCGTGATCGCACCCAAAGAGGTGGACGCACCAATGGCGGCAAGACCGGCAACACCGGCGCCAACGACCAGAACCTTGGCTGGCGGTACTTTACCGGCCGCGGTGATCTGACCGGTGAAGAAACGGCCGAAGTTGTTACCTGCTTCAATAACAGCGCGGTAACCGGCAATGTTGGCCATGGAGGACAGGGCGTCCATTTTCTGCGCGCGTGAAATACGCGGCACCATGTCCATAGCAAGCACGTTAACGCCTTTATCGGCGAACTGCTGCATCAACGCTTCGTTTTGAACCGGGTAGAAGAACGAGATCAGGATCTGGCCTTTACGGGCAAGTTCCAGTTCCGCTTCTGCCGGCGGGCGCACCTTCACAACAATATCTGCTGTCTCCCAGAGGGTGCGTGCATCGCTTACAACCTTGACACCGGCCGCTTCATAATCTGCGTCCGTAATATTGGCACCAAGGCCAGCGCCGCTCTCAACGGCGCATTCATAACCAAGCTTGTGAAGCTGCTTGGCGCTGTCAGGGGTCAGGGAAACGCGTAGCTCCCCATCAAGGACCTCCTTAGGAGCCCCAATAATCATCGGCTGTTCCT
>NZ_SMMA01000046.1:61868-62945 GCF_009711345.1 Pseudovibrio flavus | reverse complement strand
ACTATCTTGCCCTCTACCTGAGCAGCCCCCAGTAGTGTCCGCCATGGCGGACACGAAGGGATTAGAACCCACATCGGCGACGAGTTGAAGCGTATACATGTATACGCCCCACGTCAGCGGCCTAGGTGCGGTGCTCGCTTTACTTTGCTCCACCCAGAGGAGAGCCAAGGAGCTGTACGAGAAGATCAACAGTCGCTGAGCGTCGCTCTACCGCCAAAACCTAAATCTGGTGCGTTTACCAGTTTCGCCACAGCCGTAGTGGGGCGTTGTCACGAATTTGTGCGTGGATGTGGTGGTTGCCACCTCTCCCCAGCCTACGACATTAACTCGGTGCCGAACTAACCGCAGGTGATCAAAAGCTATGTCGGCGGTGACAATTCAGATGCGAGTAAAGCCCTGCACCGCGTGCAACATAAAGCCTATCTTCTCGAGCGTGGAAAGGCTGATCGTATCATTGCAGAGGTGGCCGAAGCGACTATGGCTTGGCGTGACGTTGTCCGTGCCTTGGATGCGCCAGAAAGAGAGACGGTGACAGCCTTTGAGCACGAGGAAGCGGATCTGGCGGGCGCGCGACCTGGGGTAGCTAACGCGTTGGTTTGGATGCGTTGCGCACGAAGGTATCGACAGGGTGGGCCCACGCTCACTTTTGATGCGCATGAGTAAGACTGTAGGAGAGCGGCGCGGCGCGAAAACCATTGTCGTTCCACATTCCAAAAGGACTAGCCGATTGAACCCGTTCGATAAATTGCAAAAACAGCAGGGTGCCTTCAGAGCCTTGGAACCCCTCCAAAGACGGCAAGGGCTGACAGAATAGGCTAAGTGACTAAGCTTGCTGAATGTCTACTCGTAGCTGCGGCACTGAAGGGGCGGTACTGTGTCACTTGGGTAGAGTTCCCTGCGCCCAAATCAAATCAGGCAAAACGTCGATCATGTGAACTTGTTGTGAAAAGGATAATTTTAAGAATTAAAAATTATTTAGTTATATCAACGGTTTGCGATGGGGCGTAAAAAAGATCCTTTGACAAGCAATGGAGTTTCAGGTCATTGATATTGTGAAGGTTTCGGCGTTCAAGGAAG
>NZ_SMMA01000046.1:61623-61858 GCF_009711345.1 Pseudovibrio flavus | reverse complement strand
TCGCCGCCGGGTAGGCGGCTGAGAGATTTTACAACATGGAAAGTTTCGTTCTCATGTGGTTCGCCGCCGGGTAGGCGGTTGAGAGAAAGGACTTGCCCCGCCTTTGCGTATGAGCCATGTTCGCCGCCGGGTAGGCGGCTGAGAGACGCGTGAGTGTGTGGGATAGAAGGTTGCCTCCGTTCGCCGCCGGGTAGGCGGCTGAGAGATCTACGGAAACCAGCGTAACTGTTGCCGG
>NZ_SMMA01000046.1:61378-61613 GCF_009711345.1 Pseudovibrio flavus | reverse complement strand
TCGCCGCCGGGTAGGCGGCTGAGAGATTTTTGTAGTTACGCTCGTGGGTGATCTGCACGTTCGCCGCCGGGTAGGCGGCTGAGAGATAATGCTCGACCACCATAAGACCGCTCAGGAGGTTCGCCGCCGGGTAGGCGGCTGAGAGATTGCTCGCGTCGATAAGATCCGCGACATGATCGTTCGCCGCCGGGTAGGCGGCTGAGAGATCAAGGAGGGCTACCCGCGTCTATGGCCC
>NZ_SMMA01000046.1:61123-61301 GCF_009711345.1 Pseudovibrio flavus | reverse complement strand
GTTCGCCGCCGGGTAGGCGGCTGAGAGAGCAACAAAGTGATGGGTGGCTATCTGGATGGGGTTCGCCGCCGGGTAGGCGGCTGAGAGAGCTTCAACGTCAATAGGCGGCTCAAGAACACCGTTCGCCGCCGGGTCGGCGGCTGAGAGATTCATCAGCAAGGAAGCCGCGAAACGATAG
>NZ_SMMA01000046.1:60996-61113 GCF_009711345.1 Pseudovibrio flavus | reverse complement strand
TTCGCCGCCGGGTAGGCGGCTGAGAGATGCAGGTACAGGCCGGTGTCAGCAATCTGGCGGTTCGCCGCCGGGTAGGCGGCTGAGAGAAAGCGTATGTTTCCAAGATGCTGCGCAAGA
>NZ_SMMA01000046.1:60866-60986 GCF_009711345.1 Pseudovibrio flavus | reverse complement strand
CGTTCGCCGCCGGGTAGGCGGCTGAGAGAAGCGAAAAGTTTGCCGGTGACCAGGTGCGTTCGTTCGCCGCCGGGTAGGCGGCTGAGAGAAATCACCAAGCCTTGACCGGCGTATTAAGAA
>NZ_SMMA01000046.1:60616-60856 GCF_009711345.1 Pseudovibrio flavus | reverse complement strand
TGTTCGCCGCCGGGTAGGCGGCTGAGAGAACACCAAACAAGCGACTGCAGCGCGAGGCCCAGTTCGCCGCCGGGTAGGCGGCTGAGAGACTCATTAACCCGTAAAAGGGGCGGCGCTTTTGGTTCGCCGCCGGGTAGGCGGCTGAGAGATTTGCCCTATCAATCGCAACATAGGCATCCATGTTCGCCGCCGGGTAGGCGGCTGAGAGAAAGGAAGAAGACCATGAACGCTTGGTGTATC
>NZ_SMMA01000046.1:51417-60606 GCF_009711345.1 Pseudovibrio flavus | reverse complement strand
CGTTCGCCGCCGGGTAGGCGGCTGAGAGAATGCTCTGCCTGATGGCTTTGCACCCCTTGGGGTTCGCCGCCGGGTAGGCGGCTGAGACATTGTTAGGACTACGGACCGGCTAGTCGGAGCGGGTGTTCGGTGATTTGTCTGAGACTTTGATGGGAGAGGCAAAAGCTCTCTTTTCCTCATCGTTTTGCGGTTCGAGATAGTAGCGCGCGACCGCATGGCGTACGCTGAGCGTACGATGGCCGGTATCATCTAGCGCAAAATCTCGCTGCACTGCCACGCATCCTGCGGCTGGAATGTGCTCGGCGATGCTGAGATGCAGCTTTGTCATTTGGTTCCAAGGCCTGTCTAGAGTGATGGGTGCCCATTGATTGGGTCTGGTAGCTGGAAACTCCGCGGACACAATTCTGGACAGGACGAAATCAGAAGGTATGTTGGTAGAATGGTCATGGGCCCGAACGTGCAAGCGGTCGTGAATGTCCACGATATGGTGCGGTGAAATCATGCGGTATTGGTGGGCGGTTCTTTTGGAATCATAGAGAATTGAGCATGGCTGCTGGCTGCGCATTGACGAAAGAATGGTCTGCAGCACGTTCGGGTCCGGCTGCGCACGGTCAATTGTCGGTGCGCGGTAAAAGTTGAAGGGATAGGC
The DNA here is from genome assembly GCF_009711345.1 of Pseudovibrio flavus. GTDB lineage: Bacteria > Pseudomonadota > Alphaproteobacteria > Rhizobiales > Stappiaceae > Pseudovibrio > Pseudovibrio flavus. Next base: position 59,957 of record NZ_SMMA01000046.1, on the reverse strand, counting down.
TTGCTCCAGCCACTGGGACACAGTGGGTAGGTTAAACACGGACTGCAGCGGTAGTTCTGTTCGAACTACGATTTTTCCATTCAAATTCCTAATGCATTCATGTGCAGCAACCCTATTAAAAAGCGCAATAAACTTATCCTGATCATAAGAAACCGACGCTTTCGATAGGCCAAAAAAAGCCATGTACCCTTTCTTTTCCGCGGAAGAAAAAGTGCCGCTGTATCTCAATGATGCTTCAATCCAGCCAAATCTTCCAAAATTTTTTAAATAAATGTCTGTCATCAATTGTTGTCCTAATAATCAAAAGTTCAATTATTGAATAAATTGTATCTAGGACGCGCTCGTTATTGATGCAATCATCTCATATACAAATAAGAGGTGTGGTCATGGCGAGTGATGCAACTGAAGAGGTCAATGAAAAAGACATTCTGTCGTTTCATGAGACCGGGCGTGTTTTGAAGTCTGAAGAACTTGTTTCGGAATTTCAGCTGATTAAAGAAAAGCTGAAGAAGTGCGCAGCCAAGGACTTTGAGGATGTTGCGCGCGGATCTGGAACCCATTTGCTTAAGCTGCTGTCACCAAGGACAGGTAAAGATCAAGCGGTCCTGCGTTTTGTTGATGAGGGCAGCAATGAAACGCCGGAGTTTGTGCCTTCAACGAATGCTCCGTTGATACCAATTCAGAAGGTGCTCTATCGGCCTCTTCAAGTTGAGGGGCGCCCGAGCAAGAGTCTGGTAGAACACATTCTGAATCCGGACGACGGGTCATCTATCGTTCTAGACGCTTTTGCGCAGGTGTTTGGTGGAGAGTGTTTGGAGGTTGTAAAGGACGTCCTACTAAATCCGCTGGCCCCGATCACGACACTGCCTCCCAAAGAGTTTCCGATCGTCTTTGTACCTAACCCCGCAGGGGGCGACTTGCAGGTGACCCCAGTTTCTCCGGCAAGGGCCTACATGGGCGCTAAGGAGGTGGTGCGGCAGAAAATTGATGAAAAACGCCAGCTGGTACCGTTCTGGCATCTGAGCAAACAGGCGATCAGTGCAAAGCCGCAAAACATTTCCGGCAAACTGGGTGGACCGCGCATGCGCTTCCATGCCGCGTTGCCGAAAATGCTGGATCAGTATGATGCGCAGCTCTTCCGCTATGCAAAGGGCGGCGCTTTCCCGCGCTTCAACATAAAGCCCCTACAGGACGATGTGGTGCGCTATGCCCGGCTTGCCGAGCAAGACGAGGCTTATTCTAACCGGGATATTCGCCGCGGCCTGGACAGTCGGGCCGATCGTGTTGTCATGCCTCTTCTGGACTTCATCGCAACGGTCAAGGAGGATGCAATGGCGTTTGCTGCGCAAGAGGAGCTTCCTGCTGCGCCCTCTCCCATCGAGCTGTTGCTAAAACAGCCATGGCCGAAGGATGTTCGCCCCGTTGTGGAACGGGCGTTGAATGGGCCTCATTTCAGATCGCGCCTTGCAAATTGGGAGAAGCAGAAATGATCTTTTCTATTTCAGGCATTGTGGCTGATCGTGTGAACTTGCTGATGAACGATTATGCCTCGGGGCTGCCTTCACCGCTTGCCTTCCTTGGTTTGGGGGCGGCCATTGCACCGTCCATCGGGTGTGAACGTTGGGCGGTTCGGGTTCTGCCAATTCTGCATAACGTAACGGCCAGCCATGGGCGGACCAAGCCGGAAGCAGAGCCGAAATCCGGAAGTTTTCAACCCATCGAGCTTATCGAGGATACGACGGGGCACGTTGTGTTCTCGCTGTTTATCGACGCGCCCGGATGCGAGCGGGCAGACAAGGTCACTGCCGCCTTGCAAAGAGCGCGGCTTGCGGGTGGGCTGTTTCAGAATGCCGACAGGCTGCAGGCAGAGGCCGTTGCCAACCCAAGCGATACGGTCAGGCATCTGCGGCGCGGATATGGATTGGTGCATGCCAGACCGGAACGGGCCCTGGTTTCCACGGGTGACAACGCGTCCATAGAGGCAATTGCCCGCACACTGCACCCTGAAGAACGAGGTCCGGACCATGGCTGCCCGGTGGCTGTGGCCGTGGGGCATCGGCTTTTGGAAGACCCGGCAACGGCACCGAAACGCCGAAATACCCGTTCGGCGGAGATCCCCCATGTGTTTTCGGAGCCCGTGGTTGGCATCGGAGAATTGGTGTCGGTGCGCGAGGCGACCTTGCGTGAGGCATCGCCTGAAAGTTTTCTAGATTTGTTTTGGTCATGGACAACGCAAGGGGAATGGGTCTTTGGCCACCCTACTTATTTGAAATCCTGCAACGCGACATCCGCAATGGAGTTAGAAAATGTCTAGTGCTGTAAAAACTGTTTCCTTTGAAACCGGCATGCTGGCTTTCAGCCGGTCTCTCCAAATCACCGAGGGCTTGTTCTTTGGCACGTCCTCCGAGAAGGCGGAGCTGGCAGTGCCCATTGAGGTGATCGAGAAAGGTGTACGTGGTCAGTCTTCGCAAGACAACGCCAAGGACAAAGCTGGCAAAAGCAACCCGCAATCAGTGGATGCAGCCAGCGTTCCGGTGGGATGTGATGGCATTGAACTGCGGTTTTCCGTGCGCGTTCTCGATGGGGCCATGTCTCCCCATGCCTGTGATGATGGGGATGTGGTTACCTGTTATCGGCGCCTTGCCAAAGGCTATGCCAAGGCAGGTGGATTCAAGACACTGGCGCGGCTCTATCTTTGGAACATTGCCAACGGCCGGTTTGCATGGCGCAACCGCTATCAGACGGATGAGGCACGAGTGAAGTTGGAATTTGACGGCAAGGAGCTGGTGTTCAACCCGTTTGTGCTGGATCTAGAACAGCCTGACTCCATGGAGCAGCTCAGCAGCGCCCTGATTACAGGCACCACAGACGATTTGGAGCGGTTTGTTGAGGCGTTAGCGGCGGGGTTCGAGAACGGCAACTTCCATTTTTCCGTGGTCTGGGCGGCGAAGATGGCAGCAGGGCAGGAGGTATTTCCCTCTCAAGAGTATGTGCGTGAAGACAAGCAACGGGATGACTTGAGCCGCGTCTATGCCAAGTTGCCGGCCTATCATAGAGGAGAGTTTGTTCAGCAGGCCTCCATGCACTCGCAAAAAATTGGCGCAGCGCTGCGTCACATCGATATCTGGCATGGCAACGATGAGTACGGCGCCATTGCCGTCAACCCTTATGGCGGTGTGCAAGAAACCAGCGATGTGCTCCGCGCCAAAAAGAACAGCTTCTATGATCTGCGCAAGAAGGCCGATGAGTTGTTGAGTGCCGCTGAGAGCGCCCAGAGCGAAAGCGACATTACACCGGAGCTGCATTTCATCATCGCAAACCTTGTACGTGGCGGCGTCTACGGAAAGGTAGGGAAAAAATGACGGAGCGCCTGAACGAGGGGACTGGTCGTTGTTTGGCGACCGCGCAACTGGTGATCAAACCGACCCGCCCGGCTTTTGAGCTGGGCGCGGCCCCGGATGTGTTTGCTACCATCTTGAACGCTGTTCATCATGCCAACCGGCATGGCGACAAGGGAGATTTCATTGGCGTGTCCTTTCCCCTGCTGCGAAAGGTACGTGGGCGTTTGCAAACCGGTGATGAAGCGGTGTTGTTTGGTTCTGAAACCAGCCTTGAGGCTTTACTCAAGCTGGAAGGGCTTGCAACGCTCCAGCGGCGGCAGATGGTTCAGACGCCGGACATCTTTGAAGCAGAGGTTGAGCCGGGTGAGCTGGGTGCTGCTTATGTGCGCAGTCGGTGGGCCGAAAAATACACCTCCGGTGGGATCCGCCGTCGCAAACGGCGAGATCAGAAACGGGGAATCAATCTGCCGGACAGCGCCTATCGCTACAAGCCGGACCGCAATGAACTGGTGCTGCACTATGGGCAGGTTCCCTTAAGCGTGAAACAAGTGATTACGCAGATGACCGAGCAGCCTATTCTTGTTTCCACCTATGGGTTCTCCAGTTCACAGGCGCTTGGCGTGTTGCCGGTGGACGCACAGGAGGTGGAGCGTGACCGCGAGGCAGCATAGGGGTGGGCCGCGTCTTTTGATCACCGATCGGGAGACGGCTGTTTATCTGGAGCGCGCCCGCGTGCAGGTGGAAGGCGGGCGCGTTGTCTATCACGCCGTGGATGATGAGCGCAGGCGCTCGTTTTCCATCCCGCACGTTAATCTGGCGGTTCTGTTCCTGGGCCAAGGCACGTCCGTGACGCAGGATGCGGCGCGGCTGCTGGCAGAAGAAGGGGTGTATCTGGCGTTCACGGGAACCGGCGCAACGCCGCTTCATCTGGGCAGCTTGACCACCTATCAGGCCACGCGCCATTTCCGCGAGCTGCTGCCCATTTATCTGGATCAGGAAAAGTCGCTTGCCGCGGCCAAGGTGGTGATGCGTATCCGGGCCGAGATGATGGCGGAGCGCGGCGGCAAACAAGCCCGCAAACAGATGAAGGCGCGGGACATCTCCGGACTTGAGAAAAGGTGCAAGCGGTTCCTCAACGAAATGGAACCGTCCACCACCATTCAGGAACTTCTGGGCTATGAGGGCAGCTTCTCCAAGGCATGTTATGCCGAGTTTGCCAAGCTTTCGAAACTGGACAAGAAGACCGAGGAGCCGTTTCGCAGAAAGGCCGGAGAGGGCAATACTGCAGATCTACTCGGGCGCATCAACGCACTCATCGACCATGGCAACTACCTTTGTTACGGGGTGGCGGGCGCTGCGCTGTGGGCTCTTGGCATTCCGCCTCACATGTCCATTTTTCATGGCAAGACCCGTGCGGGAGGGCTGGTGTTTGATCTGGCCGATGCCTTCAAGGATGCGTATGTGTTGCCGTTCGCCTTTGGAGCCAAGATCGATGCGCCTGCCAAAGAGGTTGAAGACACCTTTCGCGAAAATCTGATCAACGCGTTTGATGACGGCAAACTGCTGGCTTTCTCCATTGAAACGCTGGAGAAGATGTTGGAGGTCGGCGAAAACCCATGAGGGAAGTGATTGCTGTCTGCCGTTCCTCCAAAAAGGCGCGGGTGAAAGTGGCGCAAGTGTTGGATCGCTATTTCTGGCGCATTGGCGACCGCACCTGGCGGGGCAAGGCCACGAACGCCTGCCTGGACCGGGTGGCGCGGGAACTGCGCAAGGACGCCAAGCGCAATACTGCCGTTTCCATTCAGGAAATCCGCTCGGCCAGTGAAAGTCGAGAGCCGCTGATCCTGATCGGTTCTCGAAGTGCTTTCGGTCCGTTTGGGCGCGTGCCGGTGGCAAGTCATCCCGCTAAGGCAAGTAGGTCGGCGTTTAGTGATGTGTTGCGCTCGGACCGGGCCACGCTGTTAATGGCGGTGCTTTTTCATGATTTAGGCAAAAGTACCAGACTGTTTCAGGAAAAACTCGCACGCGCTCTGGAGGGCGGCAAACCGGAGGCGGATCCGGTGCGTCATGAGCTGATTTCCGTAATGGCATGGAAGCACCTTGTTCTGGGACTTGATGACACTGGCGTTATTGCCAAGCTTAAGGCGCTAACTGCTGAGGACGTTGCGGCCGCATTTCATGACGCCGGCAAGGCTTGTCAGGATCCCAATAAACCGCATTCGGTATTGTTTGATGAAGACGCTTTGCCAAGCCGACTGGCACGGTCGGTTGCCATGCTGGTACTAACGCACCATCGGCTACCCAGCTCCGACAGCGGGAGTTTTCACTTGCCAACGGGTGCGCAGCATTTACGATCCTCGGACACCTTCGACAGCGCATTGCTGCAACCGGCACAAGGCCGCGCGCTCTGGGAAGAGCCTTGGTGGTTCGAAGAGGTGAAAAGAACCGCTGAAGACCTAGTATCTGAAATTGGCGGGCATCAGATCGACCTGCGCCTGCGCACCGCCATGATGTTTGCAGACCATCTAGGTTCGGCACAAAAGCAGGCAACAGAGCCTCCCGATTCTACCCATCTTGCCAACACCATTGAGGTGACGGGGCAGGACAAGACCAAGGCCAAGACTTTCACTGCGGCGGATTCCTTGCTGGAACATACCCGGAAGGTGCTGCGATGCGCCCGCCAGTCCTTTGACATGGTGCACCGGCTGCAGGATCGGTTCCCAGCTCTCATGGAACACGAAGCACCAACCCAGATCGCGTTTCCCACACCACCTGAGGAGATGCCCCAGTTCCACTGGCAAGCCAAGGCCGCTCAGGCAGCGCGTACACTCTGCGGCGCGGCGGAGGGGGGCTTTTTCGGATGCCTGATGGCGGGCACGGGTTCAGGAAAGACCAGAGGCGCGCCGACCATCATGGCGGCAGCAAGTTTTGGGGATTCCCGGCCAGAACGCCGCGCCTTGCGCATGGTGCTGGGGTTGGGTCTGCGCTCTTTGACCACGCAGTCCGCACAGGAATACGTGGATGAGTTGGGCTTTGCCGAACGTGCCCTTTCCGTGCTGGTGGGTCAGGTGCCTTTGGCATTCAAAACGCACGATGATGAAGAAACCGAAGATGAGAGAACCGGCTCTGAAAGTCTGATGCGCCTGCCGGACTGGTTGCAAATTGAAATGGCTCGGGGAGCGGTGCCGGCTGTTGGATCAGCGGAGGAAGCCGACTGGATGAAAGGGCTTTCGCTGGATACGGACCGGCAACTGCCCGCATTTTGCAGCTTGCTCATTGAAGAAAGCGGCAAGCCAGAGGCTTTTCGCCGGCTGATTGACGCCCCCATTGCGGTAGCGACCATTGACCATCTGGCCGGTGTGGCCTCTCCTGTTCGCTCCCGGTTCCTGCCCCAGGCCTTGCGGGTGCTCACCTCAGATCTCATCATTGATGAAGTGGACCAATTTGGCGACGAGGATTTGGCGGTTCTTACCCGGCTTGCCTATCAGGTGGGCGCTGCGGGCCGCAGGCTCATCATCATGTCGGCCACCATGCCGGAAGATATTTCCGCCGCCATGTTTAAGGCCTACCGGTCCGGATGGCGCACTTATGCGCAAACCTTTGAGGTGGCGGACAAGGTCAACCTGCTCTGTGTAGGGGATACGCCGGAAAGCTGCTTTGTGGAAGCGGGCGCGGAAACCATGAACGCAACCTTCGGTAAATGCCGGGATGCCATTGTAGCCCAACTGGATCAAGCGCCAGCGCTACGCATGGGGCGCATTTTGCCCCCTGCCACGGGGTGGCAAGAACTTGTAGGGCAGGTGGACGCTGCCGCGACCCAGTTGCATGAAGCTAATGCTGTCGAGGTGGGGGGGCTTCAGCTTTCTGTAGGGCTGGTCCGCATGACCCGTGTGTCGCACACAGCGGCGCTTGCCGTGCAGCTGCCGGCTGGGTATTTGCCTGATCGAGATACACTTCGGCTCAAGCTTTGCCTGCACTCCCAGTTTCCAAGACTTCATCGCAACTGGATCGAGAGTCTTTTGAAGCAGGCCTTGCGCCGTAAGGGAGCGATCCCGAATCGCGGCCTTGAGGCGCTGTTTAAACGCTTTGGCGCTTTTGAAAAGGCGCAGGCGCACGGCGCGCGCAAGATCGAGCTGGTTGTCATTACCTCGCCTGTGATTGAAACAGGGAACGACCTGGACTTTGACTGGGCCATTGTGGATCCGGTGAGCCTGCGGGCCATCATTCAGACCGCAGGGCGGGTGAACCGCCACCGTATGTGTGCTGTCAATGAGCCCAATGTGGCTTTGCTGGGCATGTCTCCAATCGTCATGGAGGAGGGTAAACTTGCCTATCCGGGGGTGGAAACGGAACACAAGGGTACTGGGGTTTCTCCCGCCAATCTGGGTAGCAACAAGGAAGACAGGGCGACAGATCGGCTGCTGGGAACAGAGGATTTTAAAGTCATCTCTGCGCGGTCCTTGCTGACGTACGAAGGAGAGGTGCCATTGCGTCGCCATGAAAGAGAGATGCGCACTGGCATGATCGACCCTCAGGGCAGCCATCGGTTGCTGACATGGTTCTTGGAGCACTATGAAACCCGAATGACCAAATCTGTATACGATTTGCGGGTGTTTCGTCGACCGGACGGCCGGAAAGAGGCCCTCTACGTCTGGATGGGAGAAAGCTTCGAGGAGGCTGAGTGGCATGAAAACCACCAACCGGAAGATTGGCGCAGTCGATTGAAGCCGGTTTCCTCTCCTTTTACACAAACGGATCTGCCGCAGGCGCCCTGGTTGCTGCAAGACATGACGCAAAACGCGTGGGCAGATTATGCGCCTCGCGGACCGGAAATGTCAGTACAGGACTTACAGCGCCTTATGCAGGTTTCACTGCAATTTTGGGAACAGGACTGGGCGGAGAGAAAGGTCATTGCCAATGATTACTTCGGTCTGGTTCGAGGATCTGAAAAGGATCTTTTTTCCGCCTTTGGAAAAGATAAATGAATTCAATGGGGTAGAGTTGGGTAGTAAAATTATCCAAAATGAGGGTGTGATGGGCTATCGAATTGTGACAAAAGAGTAATCAGCGCTGGAGGAACAGTTCGCCGCCGGGTAGGCGGCTGAGAGACTAAACTACCAGATAGTGAGGTGGCTAGTACCGTTCGCCGCCGGGTAGGCGGCTGAGAGATTTAGGGGCTTCAATAAGTCCTGTGGTGTC
>NZ_SMMA01000046.1:38640-51407 GCF_009711345.1 Pseudovibrio flavus | reverse complement strand
GTTCGCCGCCGGGTAGGCGGCTGAGAGACCCCACGCAGCACTAAACACTCTCCTCCAGTCGTTCGCCGCCGGGTAGGCGGCTGAGAGATACTTAAAGGGGTAAAATAGGGCTTTATCGGGGTTCGCCGCCGGGTAGGCGGCTGAGAGATTTGAGATAGACCGTCTTGATCCCAGCATCATGTTCGCCGCCGGGTAGGCGGCTGAGAGAAAAGTCTGCGCCAAAGTCGGCTTTCAATCTGCACGGGACTTGCTTTGGTGAGCCAGAGCTGCCTATCGTGGTAGACTTGCAAGTGTTCCATCTTTTTTTGATCAGATAAAATGCTGTAAAGGCTGATTGATAGGTTTGTAAAATGTCCAAGCGCATTCGAAGATTACTAGTAATTTCCTTAGTGATCTTGTTGTCGATCTTTTTGATCGCGCGTTGTGTCCCAGAGAAAGAAGTAAACCTAGCTACCAAGATAACCCCTGCGCAATGAATCAATGAAGATGAGCTTCTTGTGCGAATCGAAAACAAGTATTTTGTCTATGATGCGAACGGAAAACTAACTACCTCGGAGTTCTACGCAGCGGACTCAGCGCTGAAAGCTCCTTTAAGAATTCGAATGACGCCCAGTAGCTCCGATCAGATTTGGTCTGAGGAAGTGCTGCATAGCGGGGAAGTACTCCTGAGAACCGATCAGTATATGGAGACTGACGGATACAAGCACCGAGTGCGAAAACCATGGTTGAGGGGGCGCTTTGTGGGTATCAACCAAGGGCTTCCAAGGGGCGAATATCTTGATTTCTATACCTATCTGCACTTGGGAAAAATTGGATTAGTAACCTTTCCAAATGCGTCTGCCAAAAAAATCGAATTACCGCTTCAGAGTGTTGACAACTTATCGCCGCCTGCTGTGAAGCGGGACAGTATTTCAAACGACTTTTTGGCTTTTCAAACGATGTGCCTTCGTGACGATCCGGATGGCGCATGTACCCGAACCGCTTGGTGGCTGGATGCTGATCTGCAGGTGATGTCCAGTTTTCTCCTGCCGAACGATGACCCGTTTTTCACTGAGGAAAAATTCGCCTGTTTTTCCTGCGGGTGCGGGTGTTACACGCAGGAAGACGTTTATGCAGTCAACGGAGAAGCGTTTTTTCTCTATTCAGCCTTTCCGTTGCCAAAATCACAGCGTGGTTTATACCGAGTTGCAGATCTTGGGGCGGGCAGAACAGAATGGGTTCACGAGATCAAAGGACGGATTGAGCCGCCGTTAGCATTCTCACCATCAGGGTGCAAAGTTGCGTACTTTCGTGTTTCGCGATTTGGTGACAGCCTTCAGGTCAGAAATCTGTGTCAATGACTGAGCGACCAAAAGAGTCTAGATTTGTTGGTGGCTGAAAACTGACTTTGTGTACTACGCAGCATGACTCCGTTTGAGCTCGAATGGGCGCTTATTACGCATGCTCACGAGACGATCTAGTTATCAGAATAATCCCTGCGAAATAGGCTGCTCACCCATAAGCGCAATCGGCCTCAACCCTTGATCAAAACCTTCGAATGTCTGCTTTGGCATTAGTGGCAGCGCCGACCGGCTGTTTGCTCGGTTTTTCGCACTTGCGGCGAACTCCACGTATGCAAATGGAACCCCTTACGGACAGCCGTCTGCGACTGCTATCGTCCTATTCTCTACCGGAGCGGAGCCTTAATCGAGGGATTAGCCACAAACCTTCCGATAACGCCAAGCCTCTCCCTTGCATCTCAGGTTCCATAAAACATTCCAGAAGACAGATTATACGATGTCTGGAGAGCCCATTCTCGCGTATTCGGAAGACATCTAGAACTTAACGCCGTGATTAGTATGGATGTACCAAAGTGCATTTATCGCATCAGGGCTCTCCAGAAAACTCTAGAGGCCTGAGCTCGCGCTTCTAGGCCTATGAATCCAACCCGTTGCGAGAAAGAGCTTGCATTCGCTCCACTCGTTCAATGAAGCGCTGTTTTCCGCCCATAATGTGATCGTGCATTGCTTGGGCTGCGGCTACACTATCACCAGCTCTAATGGCCTTAATAATGGCGCTGTGTTCTGCGTTGGCACGCTCAGTGGTTGATGGCACCCGAAAAGACAGAAGGCAACTTAAGGTCTGTTTTTTCCTTAGGCTATTAATCAAGGAAATCAGAAGGTCGTTGCCACACTTGCTATAAATATTCTCGTGAAAATCCCAATTTAGCTGCATAGCGCGGCATGGGTCCTGAGCTTCCAAGCTCTGTTTCATCTCTTCATCCATACGCTCCAATTCGGCAATTTCACGCATAGTAAGATTTGTCGCAGCAGCTTCGATGGCAAGCAATGACAGGTGCGCGCGGATGTCGAACATTTCGAGCGTTTCCTGCATGGAAAACTCTCTTACAAACACGCCTCTGTGTGGAAGGATGGTAACAATATCTTCTTGCTCGAGGGTCTTAAACGCCTCTCTTATAACACCACGACTTACGGAAAACTCACTAACAAATTGTGCTTCCTTAAGGTGCTGACCAGGCTCGAATTCGCCTGATAATATACGCTGCTCCAAAGCCTCTGCAGTTTGTTGGAGGCGCGTAGGTGCCTTAATTGTAGACAAAAGAACCTCCCTTGCTTGGCTGGTCCTTTTGCTTAACCAACCATCAGACCTAATAAGGATTTAGCAGGAGCCTAACGGCTTCAAGCACCTGCGCACTTGGGTGAGCGCGAGTGCGAACGCATATAGCAGCTTCCTCAAGGCAAATGAAGCATCTTCGAGGGGGCAGCTTTAAGTGAGCGCGGTCATAAACAGTTCCGTCACTTGATATGATATCGATGTCTGCCAAACGCCCTAATGGGTGACTGTCCTCAATCGAAACCATGCAAGCTTTAAGAATATCGGCGGGGCAGTCTACAGCCATAATAAAGAAGCACCCATCCGCGGACGGTTCCAGTTCTTTATAGATGATCGGAAAATTATTGGACTCAACAACAGAGATTATCTCTTTTGAGAGATGAATGATCGCCTTATCTGCGCCAGAAATATTCTTGTCAGGACCGGGAATGTTTAGAGTGAGGCAAATAGTAGAGCAACCCGTTTTCTCTGCAATAGATAGTCTTTTATTCCATCTGTATTCGCGGGCCGCAAGGATATCATGCATTTTTATTAGGCTCGTACTTAAATAAACTGAACAGCGCCGGCCTTTTTGGCCGGCGCCTCCATTTGACGGCTAGATCGTGATCTGATCAATAATTCGGCCATCACGGTATTCAACATCTGCAATTACCCGCGTACCGGCAGGTTTTACTAAAGGTTCACCGGCCATTGTTATAGCCATCTTTCGCAACTCTTCCATTGGGATAACAGGCAGGCCTTCCTCCCGGCATTGCTGGATAAGCTCTGGTCGTCGAGGATTTGGTGTAACGCCATATTCGGTCACCAGAACATCTACCGTGTCACCCGGCGTACTTACAACGCCAACCTTTTCAACGACGATAGGCAGACGAGCCCTTAACAGCGGTGCTACGATAATTGTTAGGTTAGCGCCGAAAGCAGCATCAGCATGTCCTCCGGAGCCGCCAATAATCACATTGTTGGAGTTGGTGTGGACGTTTACGTTGAAGTTTTCGTCGATTTCCGTGGCACCGAGTAGCACCGCGTCCAAGCCGTTTACGAAGCATGACTTTTTATTTGGGTTGGCATACTGGCTTGCTGTGATTTCATGGTGATGAGCGTTCCGAGCAAGTGATGCAATCGCTGGAAGATCAAAACATTGCACATCATAGATATCGCGGAATGTACCTTCTTCCAGCATATTAACGAAGTAGCCCGTCACACCACCAAGCAAATATCCCCCTTGAAGCTTCTTCTCCTTCATTCGCTCTCTCACAAAAGCGGCTGTAGCAAGAGAGGCACCTCCGGCGCCTGTTTGAAAGTTGAAACCCTCATTGAGTAAGCCTGCAGCCTCAATGGTTTTGGCAGCGTATTCTGCAATTCTCAGTGCGACCGGATCGCGCGTCATCTGCGTCGTACCGGAGACGATCCCCTTGGGATCACCAATCCGGTCAACCTTAACGATGAAGTCGATATTGGCTTGTGAGATGGCAATTTTTTCCAAGCCGTAGTCAACAATGTTATCCGTTACAACGACCACTTTGTCAGCAAACTCAGCATCCGCTTGAGGGTATCCGAGGGTACCGCATGCCGAAGGACCATAAGCGCCGGAAACGTTCCCGAACCGGTCAACTGTTGGCGCCGCAATAAACGCCACATCTATCTTTAAAGACCCCTCTTCAATGGCTCGAGGACGCCCACCGTGGCTTCTAAACATGACGGGCTTGGACAATAAGCCTTTGGAAATGGCCTCAGGTACAGCCCCGCTCATATAGTTGGTATCGATCGCTGTAACGACTTCTTCCTTCGCCAAATCGACCAATATTTTATGGGCGTTAAAGATGGAACTCGCTGACACGCGGATATCTTTAATGCCAAGCGCTGCGATTTCCCGCATCACCATATCGAGAACAAAATCACCGTTTCTCAGGTGGTGATGAAAGGAGACTGTCATTCCATCTTTCAAGCCAGCTGCCTGAATGGCATCCCGTAAAGATGCTAGTATTCTGTTTTTCATCAGGTATCCCTCACGCTTCAGCTACAGTCAAAATCCGCTGCGCGCGCTTGATAATCGGACCGTCAACCATGGCACCATCAACGGAAAACGCGCCTTTTCCGTCGATTTTTGCCTGCTCGGTTGCGGCCATAATCTTCGTCGCCCAATCGATTTCAGAGCTTGATGGGCTAAAAATTGCCCTGACTATGCGAACATGAGCTGGAGAAATAAGGGCTTTGCCTGAAAAGCCCATTTGCTTGCCCAGAGCCGCATCCGTTCTCAAGCCTTCGTGGTTATCGACATTGGTAAAAGGGGTATCAATTGCGTCGATACCAGCAGCTCTTGCCGCAACGACTACACGCCCACGCGCATAGGCAATTTCCTCTCCAGACAACGTCCTCGTAGCGCACAAATCGGCTGTAAGATCCTCGGCGCCGAGTAGCAGGCCAGACATACGAGGGTGACTTTTTGCTATCTGAAAGCAATTTTCGACCGCGATAGCACTCTCGACAATCGACATGATGGAGATAGACCCGCTTTCGAGGCCCTTATTGTCCTCTTCTTCGGCAAGAGCGGCAGCCAGCTCACACACAAGCTCCGGGCTGTCGCACTTAGGAACAAGTACTGTAGACAGGTTCTTGCTCACAATTGCAGCAATGTCGCTTCTCCAGAATGGAGTATCTAAACCATTGATGCGCACGACCGCTTCTACACTGCCGAAATTCAAGTTGTTCAACGCGTTGCCAACCAGGATACACGCAGCATCTTTTTCGTTTTGTGCAACTGCATCTTCGAGGTCAAAGATGACGCAGTCCGCCCCCAAAATTGGCGCACTAATCAACATGCCCGGGTTATTTCCAGGCACAAAAAGCATGGTCCTACGCTTAGGCATTATTTGTATCCTTTGATGTTTGTTTTGCTCCTGCACGCAGCAATGCAGCCGCAACTCTTGCGCGGATCACACAATCGAGAGCGCCTTTGTCCTTAATCAGAACTCGGATGTTTTCTACTTCGTACAGGGATAGCTCTTCTCTAATCGCCAGCTCGATCAGCGCGCCAAACTGCTCTTTGACAATGCTTTCAATGGCAATGGAAAGGCCATCCTCGTCTGGATAAATCGATACCAGACAGTCGTTTGATTCCAGCGAACCAGCTATGGACGCTTTCAAAGTTGTCATTACTATAACCTCACGTAATCATAGGATGTGGGATGGCCAGTTTCCCGTTTGCAGCAAATATAGAGCGATGGTGATAGCCAGCAGATCAGCACACCCACCGGGACTAATTCTTCGTTGTGAGCATTGTTGCGCCAGCTGCCTGTAGCGGTCCGTTCCTGCTGGCGTAAATACGGAGCCAGCAGCGAGCACTTCGCCGGCTGCCTTATGCAACCAAGAGAGCGCTTCCATGCCGCCGCGATTGACAACAGTTGTATCTTCAACAACCACCATTAGTTCCAGCAGGGCATGGCGTAGACAAGTTTCTAAAGAGAGGGTTTGCTCAAACGCGAAGCTCAGAGCTGGAAGACTATGATCGATAACACTCGGCAATCCTCGCTCAACCTCGCCGCGGATGCCCGTCATCCCGTACTGTTCATAGAGCCGCTCGCCAGCGGTCTTTTGGCATTGCAGCGCCTTTGAACGTTCCTGTAGTTCGCGAGAGCACAATCCCTCAGCCATGGCCGAAACATGGCTGCAAATTTTAGTTGGCGATAGCTCGCTAGTGTAACGCGCTGCGTACCCTGCAGCTGCGCTAACGACCGCCCCGACAAACAACATGCCCCTGTGCGTATTGACGCCGCGGGTAGAAGCCATAAGCCGTGTTTCCCACGCGGGGCCTGACAGACGCAGTAAATCAAACAAGCTTCGATCGCATACAGGACTTTGATTGCCCATTTGCGCAAAAAAGAAGAAGGACTGCCCCAAAACCACACTACTTGCCATGAAGCTGTGGTGGTTCATATCATCGTGAGCGCCCATGCTTTCAGGAGAAACCAGCCCTGGCTTTTGAGTGCAGCTCACCTCATGCAACACGCCTTGCTGGAGTGCTGCACCAATGCGACATGCCACCTCGTCTGGAGACATACAATTCAGGCTGTAGGAACCTACTATTTCAGCAGAAGGGGAATGATACATATTCAGTGTCTGGCGTTATATGATTTCAGTTTTTCAATTACAGCCTCTGAATCAGAACTTCTTATCCAATCCGCTGTAGTATCCGCTGCAATAAGGCAAGCAGCCTCTAAGTTTCCGTCAGCGAGAAGTGAGCGCAATTTTGATGCGCTGATTGGACGATTTTCTGTACCATCACTGATGCGATCGAACTCAACTACGTCAATACGGTTCTTCGGCAGGATTTTCTTGAGAGCGCTGTTGTAACTCGAAGTAACGGGACAGATTGGCTCAGTACCAACAAACCGGGACGTTATGCCAAAGTCCGGAGCAATTCGCGTTGAGAAGATCGTTGCATCTAATTCTGCATGGGTTCGAGCATGCTCCAGAGCGCCTGTAAAATATGCGGGAAAGCTAGCCTGCGAAACCATGTAAGGGCCACCAGCTAAGACCTGGCAGTTTGGCAGGTGCACTGTCCCCTCTTTGACAAGCTTGAAGCGGGTTGAGAAGGGAACGATGGAACTGTCTGCCTCTACTACGAAAACGAGTAGTTGATCACACAGCGCCGCAGCATTCTCAATGAGATAGAGGTGCCCTTTAGTAAAAGGGTTGGCATTCAAAACTATTGCACCGGTGTTTTTTGTGAAGGTACACCCACCGTTCAATTGCGACTTCGTTCTGCTAGCCCATGTCGCATAGTCTGGCCATCCAAACTCCAGAAGAGCTGCCCCACCTTCACGGGCGGCAATAAGCTCATACCCAAGGCTGGTGAACTGTTCGGCAAGATGCGTTTTGGTAAACAGGTATGTTTTGGTAATCCCGCGAGAGTTTGCCTCTTTAAGTAGTTCGGTTACCAAAGTGGCCGTAAGATTATTTCCGCGGTACTGTGGATGAATACATATACCCATCAAAACATTATTTTTTAGATGCCCGACCGCTACGAGCTGACATTGAGCAAATACACCGATGCAATGATCTGGTTGCTCTATCGACTGCAGATTTTCAACGGAGAGCAGAGCGCTTACAGCTTGCATTTCTTTTTCAGTTGAAAGGATTTTCTTTACAAACACTTGGCAAAACCCTCTGCGTGCTTGAGAGAAATTGAAGGCTTAAGCATGAGACTTCTAAAAGTGGGCGAAGAGCGTAGCGCACTTCGCCCACTGTTTGAGGGTTTAGAGTAGGAACGGTACCGTTAGACCTACGACCACAAGGATGAGTGCTCCACCAAGGCGTGAAGAAATCTGCGCGAAAGGCATTAGTTTCATACGCTTAGCTGCGGAAAGCACTGCAACGTCACCAGTTCCGCCCATGTTAGCCATGCACAAACCGGCAGCAATGGCGCTCTCGATGAAGTAGAAACCAACGAGCATGCCGCCGAGGCCCGCACCTATGACTGCGCCCAGAACGACCGCTACCACCAATAGGATATTGGCAAAGCTCAGAGCATCAATTACGAGACCCAGGTCGGTGTAAGTTACACCAACGCCCACGAGCAGAGGAGCAGTTAGGTACTTGGCCATAAAACCGAACCACACAGCGCAGCTGTCTTCGATTTCCTTCGGAAGTGCGTTGGTGCATTTCAATACGGCAACCGCAATAATCATTAGAGCGTAGTAATGGACACCAGTAATAACCATTCCCAGCAAGCGGCCAGCCATAACCATCGTGCAGGCTGTAAATATGCCTAGCATCAGAGCTTTGTAGCTCAGCTCACGTGAGCTTGTTTCCTCAACGTCCGCATCAGCGTCCACCTTCATTAGGTTGCCGTTGCCCGTCAGGTTTGGTTTAGAGCAACCAAGACGATAGAGAAGTCCGCCGGCGATAATGGAAACCACGTTACCCAGAGCCATAGGCGGAATAAGCAGACCTAAGACCTCCTCGGTGTTCATACCCGCAGTCTTTTCAAAGATCTCCGCAATAGGCAGTACACCTGCACCCAAACCGCCACCCATGATTGGGTAGGTTACGAATGCGATACTTTCGAGTGGGTTTTTGCCAATCACAAAGGCGACGACAGCAGCGAACAAAGAAGCGACAATCAAGCCACAAATAATAGGGATAGCGAACCGCACACCTGCCTTGATCAGCAGTCGGCTCTCAATTCCCAAGATAGAACCAACGATCAAAGACGCGATATAGAAGGTAAGAAACCCACCACCTTTCATAAAGCCGTCAATAACGGCCTTAGTACCGTCTGGCATGATTCCGCAGTAGACAAGTGCTGCGCTTGCAAAAATACAGATGATCGGGCCGCCGCCCAAATAATCTTTTACAATCGGAGTGCGGTCACCAACCCACTCAAATGCATAGCCAAGGGCCATCATTATTGCAAAGCCGCCTACCATCCCGCCTGGTAGTTTTCCCAAGAGCGCGGCTGCGATAATGACGACAAAGAAAATACCGAAATAGGCAGCCGGAATATCTTTGATCTCAATTTTCCCCATGAAGACTACTCCCTGTTGTCTCCGCTTCTTATTGGAACTGATTGGTAATCAAAGTTTCGGAACGTCAATATTGATAGACCACCAATTTGATTGAATTACGAATCAGCAAATTGTCCGACAATTAAAGAAAAGGTAGGAGGTGCCTCGCAATTCGTAGTGCTGTTTATGGTGTTTCCCCTCATGAACTTGCGGCTTCTAGTTGCAGGCCGATAACGGAATTTTCGTTCAGAGCGTAACCATGGTGAATGCGTTTAATGGTCGCCGCTTAGGCGGTAATTTTGTGTTGTGGAGAGATCGCTGGTTTCCCCTCGGTATCGGGCCGATTGGGACCCAATCCGCTTCAAAGCTCGCAGACCATCTCAATGCCAGTCACATGCAGCGATGGCAGAAAAGGTATTGTCCGAGCAGTGCGTGACACCTCGACATCAGGTTCCGGAATCGTACGCCTTGAAGATGGGTATTCGGGAGATTTCTTATTCGGAAAGGCAGCAGGAGCATTCTGAAAGAGGTGTAACCCCCGCTCCCGTAATTGCCCACGATAACCTAGCTTATCAGCTTTAAGCTGGGCGGCATGTTGGAAGATTCGCCATAAAGCAACTCAAGGCGTTACGGAAATACAGTTTCGCCGCCTTGGCATTGCTTGTCACGGGTAGATAGAAATCAGTCTCTGTGATTGTACGACCAAACGTCTCGCGCATATCGCCTAGGGTGTAGCCCTCGTAGAAAATTTCGAAGCGATCTATATCTACCTGTATTTGAAATATGATTTCACATATAAATAGATATGATCGCTGTAATAGTGATATTTTCGCTTATAGGCGGTTCAATATGTTGAAAATAGTCTACAGACGTCGAGATACTTTGGCATCCCAATCTGCCAAGCTCTCCTCTAGAGCGCCCATTGCCAAGGACAATTCGCGGGCGGCGGCGATTGACAGCGAGCGTACTTCTTCGATCGGCATTTGCTCTTGTCCGAACCGTTTGAATAGATACGGTACAGTGAGAGCCGCAACAGCTTGGCCGGTGTAGTCGAATATTGGCAGTGATAGGTTTCGAACGCCAAGAATCACATCACTATCGTGCTCTTCCATCCCCTCGCGTCGGATCGTTTGAACGCGCTCATAGAGTGTTCGTTCGCTAATTTTTCCCTTGGCAGTGGTAGGTAGATCCTGAAACATTTTTTTCTGGCCTGCCTCATCTCTGTAAGCAAAGATTACATTGCCGGACGATGATTCAAAGAAGTCGAAAAGAGCTCCAGAGTCAACATGGTAACCGATTTTCTCGGGGCTATCAACTTGCTCTACTATGAGCAGTTCTCCCTGGTGAAACACCGCTATGTGACAGGACTGTAGGCACTTTTGAGCTATGTACTTCAGCCTTGGAAGTGCCTCTGAAATAAGCTTTTGGTTTCGCGGCGCACGATGGGCAAGGGCGAATAATTTGGATGTCAGCGCATAGATGTCGGACTCGCCAATTTGCTCGATGTACCGACGTTCGCGCAGAACGCTTACCATTCGGAAAATCTGGCTAACAGACCGTCCCAGTGCATTGGCTATCTCTTTTTGCGTCAAGCCGTTTGGGTGCCCAGATAGCAACTCCAAAATGTCCAGGCCCTTTTCCAAAGCGGGAGCGGCGTACTTCGATGATTGATCGTCGGTCATAGAACCCTCAGCAGTATTTTAGCGCTTATAACGTTCTTCGTAATCGCAGCCAATCCCGTTTCAAATATGGAGGTGTATTTCTTATATCGTAAAGGTATCTGGTATATCGCATATTGAAAGTCAGTTTTAAATATGAAATCTCTATCTGCAACGAAGAACACACCCTCGCCGCTTGAGGGTTTCTGACGAAGAGAATGAAATGATTGAATTTAAGGGTATGACTTGGGATCACCCACGCGGTGTCGACCCTCTTGTTGCTGCTTCTGAAGAATACAACCGCTTGAATCCGCAGGTTAAGATCGAAAGGGAAAAGCGCTCGCTGCAGGCATTCGCGGATCAGCCGCTCGAAACCATGGCGAGCACCTATGACTTTATGGTCATTGATCACCCCCATGTCGGGGAAGCAAGTGCGCAAGGCGTACTTATAGCGCTTGATGGGAAGGGCTACGAACACGAACTTGCTGCACTTGCTGCAAATTCCACTGGTGCGTCCCATCGTTCCTATGAGTGGGAAGGTCATCAGTGGGCGCTGGCGATCGACTCCGCTGCTCAGGTTGCTGCCCGCCGCCGTGACTTGCTGGAAAGCCCAATAACAACATGGGATGAAGTCATCCGCCTTGCCGAAACCGGAAAAGTTCTCTTCCCTCTTAAGCCTGTTGATGCTGTTGACGCGTTCTTGAGCCTTTGCGCCAATATCGACGACCCGTGCGCGGAGACCTCCACCACCTTGGTTAGCCGCAAAACCGGGGTTTACGTCCTTGAGCAGATGTATGCGGTTGCAAAGCACCTCGACCAGCGCTGCTTTGCAATGAATCCGATTGGTGCTCTCGACCTAATGTCCGAGACCGACGACTTTGTTTATTGCCCTATGCTGTTCGGCTACGTCAATTATTCCCAAGCCGGGTTTCGTTCCAAGCTGGTTCACCACGAGAATATGCCAGTGCTGGGCAACGACGGTCCAAAAGGTTCCATTCTCGGCGGTACGGGCATTTGTGTCTCTTCTCTAACAAAGCATCAGGAAGAAGCCATCAAGTTTGCATTTTGGCTTGCTGGTGAAGAGTGCCAAACCGGCGTTTATGCGGCAAACAACGGCCAACCGGGGCATGCAAAAGCTTGG
This sequence comes from Pseudovibrio flavus, assembly GCF_009711345.1. Taxonomy (GTDB): domain Bacteria; phylum Pseudomonadota; class Alphaproteobacteria; order Rhizobiales; family Stappiaceae; genus Pseudovibrio; species Pseudovibrio flavus. The sequence continues at coordinate 39,489 of NZ_SMMA01000046.1, read as the reverse complement.
GTTAGTGTGCAAAACAACGCCCGCTCCAACAACTTCTTCTCCAATACCAAAGAAACGCTCGATCGCTCCTGGCTGCGGCCGCGTTATGCGGGCTTCCTGAATTTCGCAGATGAAGGCGGCGACGCCGTAAACGCCTTTGTTCGAGGTGACGCCACCGCGGAAGCGACTATGGATATTTTGGAACGCTCTTACCTCAACTCTCTTGGCCAGTCAGCCTCGTAACTTATTCTCTCAGGACAATACAATGTCTATTTTTGTACCAGTCATCGTTGAATAGGGCGTTGCGTGAAATATAAACGTTTCACAATCGAACATCCTTGAGTTCTTTCGCCAAGGTTTCTTGAGCGGCCGGAAGCCGTTGAAAAACGCAAGAAACTTTGTCCGCGACACTTTCTTTAAAAAGATGGTGGTTCCATCTGGTCCAGAGCCTCGTAGCTGAAACGCGTTCTTTGAAAGGTCGCCCACAATTGCAACGTCCATAATCAATGCCTCCGTTCCCCGTAGAACCACAACTCTGCGTAGGATCGCAGAAAGCCGCCGGGGGAGGCATCCTCTCCATTAGAGCCAGTTCTTCTCGCCAGCCGGCTAGGCGGTCTGCTCACGCTGCACGGTTCAGCGCGAGCAGAATGTCGCCTATGGCGCGGTAACGGGTTCTACGCTGAGACTCCCAAAAGTTTCATGGCGTTTTCTTTAAGTATCAGGGGACGTACTTCATCCTTAAAGTCCGCCTTTTCAAAAGCACCCAACCACTTTTCAGGTGAGATCATTGGCCAATCTGAGCCGAACAGCATCTTATGCTTCAGCAGCGTATTGGCATAACGAACAAGAATTGGTGGGAAGTATTTCGGG
>NZ_SMMA01000046.1:22161-38630 GCF_009711345.1 Pseudovibrio flavus | reverse complement strand
ACCACCCAGAAAGATCAATGTAAACGTTCGATTTGTGCGTCGCGACTGACAGCGCCTCTTCTTGCCATGGGAAAGAAGGATGCGCGAGGATGATTGGCATATCAGGGAAATCGACGGCGACATCATCCATATACAATGGGTTGGAGTACTTTAGCCGCATACCGTTGCCGCCACGCATACCGGACCCAACCCCAGTTTGCCCAGTATGGAACAAAGCAGGCTTTCCTGTCTCGGCGATTGCCTCATAAAGGGGATAAGCCAAAAGGGGCGCTGTTGCAAACTGTTTGAGGCTGGACGGCGCCAGTACCGGCGTAATCTGCGCTACATTTCCGGAGCACAGGTCTGAACCCACCTGTAGATCGTGGCGTGATAAACGCGGACAGCGCGCTCAGCCATCATCAGCTCAAGGTCCAGATAGCTGGCATAGCGGCAATTCCAACGGAATTCCCAAAACACGACTTTTCAGCTGAAATGGCGACCTTTGAATGCGTTCATCATGGAGCCAGTCTGCACCGAAAAACCTGATCCTCCCATTCCTTGGCAAAGTTTGCAACAGGTCCAAAGAGAGCCGCTCCCACACGTTCTTTGCCAATTGAATTGACGATCTCTTTGTACCAAAAGAACGCGTGAGAACAGAATGTCGCCTATGACGGGTAATGGGTCCTATTCTGAGCCCCCCAAAAGCTTCATTGCGTTTTCTTTAAGTATCAGCGGACGTACTTCATCCTTAAAGTCCGCCTTTTCAAAAGCACCCAACCACTTTTCAGGTGAGATCATTGGCCAATCTGAGCCGAACAGCATCTTGTGCTTTAGCAGCGTGTTGGCATAACGAACAAGAATTGGCGGGAAGTATTTTGGCGACCACCCAGAAAGATCAATGTAAACGTTCGGTTTGTGCGTAGCCACTGACAGAGCTTCTTCTTGCCAAGGGAAAGAAGGATGCGCAAGGATGATCGGCATATCAGGGAAGTCAACGGCCACATCATCCATATACAACGGGTTGGAGTACTTCAGCCGCATACCGTTGCCGCCACGCATGCCCGATCCAACTCCTGTTTGCCCGGTATGGAATAACGCAGGCTTTCCTGTCTCGGCGATAGCCTCGTAAAGAGGGTAAGCCAAGCGGTCGTTAGGATAGAACCCTTGCATTGTAGGGTGGAATTTGAAGCCCTGCACGCCATAGTTTTCGACGAGATTACGCGCCTCGCGTGCGCCCATTTTCCCTTTGTGAGGGTCGATTGAGGCAAACGGAATGAGAATATCGGAGTGCTCGGCGCACAACTCCGCGACCTCTTCGTTCTTGTAGCGGCGATATCCGGTTTCCCGCTCCGCATCGACCGGAAAGATAACCGCTGCAATATTCTGACTACGGTAATGTGCAGCTGTTTCCGGAATGGTTGGCGGATGCACCCATGGTGCACCAAAGTATTTCGCCATGGTTGTTTGCAGATCATCATAACCATCGTCTGAATGGCAACCACACGGCTCTTCGGCATGTGTATGAAAATCAATTGCGCGCACTTTTGAAAAGTCGACCATAGTCATATCCTCACACCCGGATCAATGCGGGGTCGTTGGTGTCGTATAGGCGTTCGAGAAGGGTTGTTCGGCGCATTATAATTTTGCGTACATTGAGCGAGCCCTTGTCGGTTATCTCGTGATCAGCCAGTGACGGCGGCTCTGCAAGGATCAGAGCGCGAGTAATTCGCGTGGCCGATCCAGTCGCCTCGGCCGCCATCTGCCGCAAGACAACTTCAACCTCGGCTTGCAGGGCCGGATCGGTCACTGCCCCGTCGGAAATATTGGCGCTCTTTACGCTTGCGAGTTTGGGGAAGATGAAGAGGCCAATTGCATCGCGATCATGACCGCAAACCACGACATCCTGAACCAGCCCTTTCATCGCCTCAAGTACTTTAAGGCGCAGCTTGCCAGCATGGACCCATGTCCCAGTCGTTAGTTTGAAATCTTCAGATACCCGGCCATCAAAGGCGAGACCAGCTTCAGGCGTTTCGTTATTGACGAAGCGGACGGCGTCACCGGTAATAAGGAAACCGTCCTCATCAAAGCTCTCTTGAGTCTTGGCCGGGTCATCATAGTAGCCCTGCATCACATTCGGGCCTTTGACCCTAAGCTCGCAACGCAGGTCGTCATCAGGAATGAGTTTGATCTCTGTTCCTGGAAGCGGGACCCCAATGACACCAGAGCGGCCAATAGGTTCATGCAACATCAAAGTCGCAGGCGCGGTCTCAGTCATTCCCCAACTGGAGATCATCAGTGGCAGATGACCGTTTTCCTCGATTGCGTAACGCTCTAACTTCTCCCAAATGTCCTGAGGCAGAGAAGCTCCGGCATAGAAAATAAGATCAAGGTCATTGAAATAGGCCCTACGCAACTCAAGATCGTCTTCCATTGCCTTTACTAGCATTGAAAACCCAACAGGGACATTGAACGCTATATTGCCGCTTTGGCTTCTGTTGTTCTCTATGCTGCTTCCAAAATCCTTTGCGGTAGGCTTGCCCTCATCAATGTAGAGGCTTCCGCCATGGGCCAACATCATGTTGAGATTGTGAGATCCGCCGAACACATGGTTCCATGGAAGCCAATCGACAATCTTCGGAGGGCGCACTTTAAGGAGTGGGAGAATTGATGCCATCTGGGCCTGATTGGCGCACATCATTTTCTGAGTTGTTAGAACTCCCTTGGGATCACCGCTCGAGCCCGAAGTGAAAAAGATCTTTGCTAGCGTGTTTCCCTTGACGGCTTCGTACGCAGCATCCAGTTCAGGTCCCGCTTCAGCTTCAAGTAAACTCTGGAAGCTGGTCACTTCACACGGCGCACAATCTGTCTTGCTGGCGACGATCTCTAGGCCCTCTAGTTCTGGTAATTGGAGAGCGCCGGCATACTGACCTGCATCCTCTACAAACACCAAATGGGGTTTTATCTTATCCAAAACGAAGGCCAAGCGAGCGTGTGCTTGGGGGATCAAAGAATACTGCTCTGCAAGCGGCACTACTGGAACGCCAACATACTGCGCCGCATAAGACAGCAATGCATGATCAACTCCGTTGCCTGACAGTATCGCAACAGGAGTGTCTGGCCCCATGCCGCGGGTAACCAAAGCGGCCCCGATGGATCGCACCTTAGACAGAGCCTGCGCATATGTGATCTCGCGCCAATCTTCGCCGTTTCGTTCCGCAATAAATACGCGGTCCGGCGCGGTTCTTGCCCAATGGTGTAGCCAGACACCGGTTTTTTCCACCACAGGGTCGAGAGGAATGCGGGAGGTCATGCGCATGGTTCCATCGGCCAGACGCTTGATCTCTACGTTATGGGGAATATAGGCGCACCCAGCCGACGGGCGCCCAAGAACTTCGCTCTCAGACATCAAAGTACCTCTTCTCTTGAAATTGGCTTCAGTCAGGGGTTTGTTTGACTGTGGATGCGAGAGAGCAACGAACGTAACAGTATGCGCTCTTCCTCAGAGAGATCGCAAAGCACACGGTCTTCATGCATGTCGACCGCACCCTTTGCTTCCGCCCATTTTTTCTGACCCAGAAGAGTCGTTCTGAGCGCGTATGACCGCCGGTCTCCAAGAACCTTGTTTCGGTTGATCAGGCCGGCGTTTTCCAGCTCATCCACCAAAACAACCACACCGGAGCGCTCGATATTGAGTGCCTGCGCCAGCCTGGACTGGGTGATATCCGGGTTCTCGATGATGACCGCTAAGGCAGAGAAGGAACCGATCCGAAGATCCAGCGCCTTCAGGGTTTCGTTGATGTCTGCTTGGATGCAGAGAAAAGCCCGCTTCATGTTGTAACCAACGTACTGGCGAAGACTATCATCGCTGACCTGCGTGTGGGCCGCTTCTACTACGGGTACGGCAGATTTGTTTACTTTAACCATATGAAGTCCCTCCTCGTTTGGTCAGTTCATCACGACTTGAACCAGCCAGTAGCTCAGCGCAGGGAATGACACTAAAAGCGCGATCCGAATGAACTCAGCGGCGATAAATGGTGTCGTTCCTCGAAAAATCTGACCGGTTGGGATGGTTGGCGCCATGGACCGAATGACAAAAAGGTTCATACCAACCGGCGGGGTTATCATTCCGATCTCGACGACAACCAAGGTGATGATGCCGAACCACATTGCTTGCTGCTCTGGCATCAGTCCGAAATCCAACGCCATCATGGTTGGGAAAAACACCGGAACCGTCAGTAAGATCATGGAAAGGCTATCCATAACGCAGCCCATAAGGAGGTAGAAGAACACCAGACCAAGCAGGATCACCATGGGAGCAATGTCTGCGGCGGCAAAATAGGTGGCTACCTCAGATGGCAATCGGCTCAACGCAAGAGCGACATTGAATACATCAGCCCCAAATACGATAGCGAAAATCATAGCAGTGTTGGCTGCTGTATCGATCAGGCACTCTCTGAGTGTTTTCAGCGTGATACCGCCTTTGATAACCCCGGCGAAAAAGGTGAGAACCACGCCAATGGATGCCCCTTCGGCTGGTGTGAAAAAGCCACCGTAAATGCCGCCAAGCACCACCACAAAGATTGCCACAATATGCAGGATGCCCCGAAGCGAACGAAACCTGTCCTTCAAGCCTACCTTGCTGTGTGTCGGCCCTTCATCAGGCTTTATTCGCACATAGATTGCGATTGCGATTACAAACCCAATGACAGCCAAAGTCCCTGGAATGGTTGCAGCCAGAAACAGTTTGACGATGTTCTGTTCGGTCAGAAGTGCATAGATTATCAATACAACAGAAGGGGGTATCAGGATACCAAGCGTGCCACCTGCTGCCAGTGACCCTGTGCTCAAAGCATTGGAGTAGCCCCGTTTTTTCATTTCGGGCAAGGCAACACCTGCCATGGTCGACGCTGTTGCAAGCGAAGAACCTGAGATGGAACCGAACATTGCACAGCCAGCGACGGCAGCCATAGCAAGGCCACCTCGGAAATGACCGATCCAAGCGTTTGCTGCGGTGAATATGGAGGCCGAAATCCCTGATCGCGTGGCTAGGTGCCCCATCAGGATAAACAGCGGAACGATTGCCAGCTCGTAAGACATAAATTTGTCGACCCAGCTGGTATTGAAGTAGGCAAGCAGCGCATAGGGGCTGGCCAGAATTGAATAGCCAATCGCACCGATTCCCCCCATAGCTAGCGCAATGGGGGCGCGGGCGAAAATGGCCAGCAATAGGGCGGCGATCATCAAGCTTGCAATGGTTACAGGTTCCATTTACGCGCTCCCTGATCGGAACTCTCAAAAAGCAGGGAACTACCCTTAACGAGAGAAATTATGGCTGAAAGGCCCGTCGACAAGACTGCGGGCACGAAAACCCACCAGATTGGCACTGAAAGTAGCATTGTGCGGTCACCGTAGTCGCGCAGTTCATGCAAACCGAGACTTAGACGCCAGCAAAGCACCCCCCATGCAGCGGCAAACGCGATCATCCAAAGCCCGTCAATACGACGGAGCGGGCGTGGTCCCATCCAGCTAGTGAAGATGTCTACCATCACGTGCCCCCGTTTGAGCTGACACAAAGGAAGGAAGAGCGAAGCAGATGCCGCACAAATTAGCTCAACGAGCTCAAAATCCCCTCGAATACCACCGATCCCGCTCGTTCGCATAAGGACCGAAAGGGTTACAACGCAGGAGGCTGCCAAAATCCCTGCGCCGCCAATCCCTGCAAACCCGAGCGAAATCCGGCCGAGTATTGCCAGCAGGGGGGCTTGGTCCCCCTGCCCTACAGGTGTGAATGATGATGTCTTCATTGGTTAGCCCGCAGACGCGTCAAGCAACTCGTTGATGCGACCCAAGATGGCATCCCCGTCATGGCCTTTCGCCTCAAGCTTTTGCTTCCAACCCAGATAGAGGGGCTCAGCTTCACTGCGCCAGCTGTCAATCTCGGACGTAGCTATCTCATTGATGGTGTTGCCTGCTTTTTCAACTACACCGCGGCCAAACGCCTCGAACTTGTCGAAGCTTTCGCCAATGCTGCGGGATAGTTCGATGCCGGAGTTTTCATCGATGACAGAGCGAAGATCATCTGGAAGCCCCTCATAGCTACGCTCATTCATCACCAATGCGAAGGTGTTTCCATAGAGGCCACGCGTACCTGCTGCGGGCTCACTGGTAACATTGGTCAACTCCTGCAATTTAAAGGCAGGGACCACTTCATATGGCAAGCAACAACCGTCAATAACACCATTGGAAAGGCCAACGACCATCTCCGTCACAGGGAAGAAGACCGGCTCCGCACCCAATGCTGCAAGCATTTCGCCGACGTTCTTGTTGGGACTGCGAATGCGTTTTCCTGCAAGATCAGCCTTGGTATCGATTGGCGTATCCCGCATGTGGAACTTTCCGCCATCATGCATATGGAATGCGAGGGGCTTGAGGCCGCGGTATTCTTTGGAACCGAATTCGTCCATGATCTTGTGCATGACCACAGAGCTCTTTTCCGCATTGGTCACGAGAAATGGCAGCGACATGGTCTCTGCAACGGGGAAGCGTTCTGGCGTATAGACCGGTAGCGTCCACGTGATATCTACAATCCCCTGACGTGCCTGATCAGCAAGTTGAGGTGGCTTACCGCCAAGCTGCATACTCGGGAAGATCTGGATGTCGATAGCACCGTTTGATGCCTCGATGATCTTCTTGGCCCAGGGCACAAGGACTACTTTGTGCATTGGGGCGACCGGTGGAAGGAAGTGCTGCAGGCGCAGGGTTACTTCCGCGGCCTTTGCCCGAGTGAGAAATGCAGGTGCTGCTAGCGCCCCTCCGATAGACGCCAACATGGTGCGGCGTGTTAAACTATGCTTTGTCATTGCCCGTCCTCCCGAATGACAAGTTCTTCAAGAAACCTTCCGCTGTCCCCCACAGCGAAAGGGTATTCCTAGCGGAAAACGGGGGTCCTTTTTTCAAGGAATGCCCGCATCCCCTCGTCCGCGTCGCGGCTGGTTTGGGAAACCGCAGCGCAAAGACTTTCGGTAAACAAACCGTCGGCTCGGGACATATCCTCGATCCGCCGGATAGCTTGAATCATCATGAAATTGGAAAGGCTGGCGTTTTCGGCAATTTTTCCAGCAAGCTCGTATGCCAGCGGTAGAGCTTCCCCTTTCCCCACAGAGTAGTGGGTTAGGCCCAACGCTAGCCCCTCCTCGGCATTGTATTTTCGCCCTGTCAGCATCATCTCGCACATTCGGTCTGCGCCAATGATCCGCCCCACCTTCACCGTCGCGCCGCCGCCTACGAATATACCGCGGCGACCTTCCGGTAGCTGAAAGATCGTGGAAGGTTCGGCAATTCGCACATGGGTGGATGAAGCCAGTTCCAAGCCCCCGCCAATCACAGCTCCGTACATAGCGGAAACCACGGGCAGACCCGAAAACTGAACCAAATCAGACACGCGGTGCCAATTCCGCGAATGGCGCATAGTGCCCTCTGCATCACGAGCCACGTGCTCGGATAAGTCTAGCCCAGAGCAAAAGTGTCCGCCGGACCCAGTCAAAACCACAGCCCGTACACCTTCCGGGGGATTTGAAAAGAACCGGTCAATTTCCAAAAGCAATCCATCGCTCATGGCGTTGCGCTTTTGTGGTCGGTTCATGGTTAGTGTGGCGATCGCCCCATCCACTGCAACCTTAAGAATGTCGCTGTGTTCCGAAGTGGTCATTTTGTATTCCGTTCTTATCGCGGTTGGAGGCGTACGGCGCCATCCAAACGAATTGTTGTGCCGTTCAGCATGGTATTGCGAACGATCTGCGCGGCGAGCTCTGCATATTCGCTGGCCTGACCCAAACGGGAGGGAAACGGGATGCTTGCACTGATGGATTGGCGCGCGTCATCAGGCAGGCCTGCTGTCATTGCCGTCTCGAATAAGCCCGGTGCTATCGCCATGACGCGGATTCCAAAACGTGCAAGCTCCCTTGCGGCTGGCAGGGTCATTGATGCAATGCCGCCCTTTGAAGCCGCGTAGGCTGCCTGCCCGATCTGACCGTCCTGATAAGCCAAAGAGGATGTGTTGATGATCACTCCGCGGGAGCCGTCTTCATCAGTAGGCTCTAGCGCCGTCATACGCTGCGCTGCGATGCTCAAGGTAATGTAAGAACCGATCAGATTGACTTGAAGCGTCTTCTCAAAAGCTTCGAAAGGAAGAACGCCATCTCGCGGCAATATCCGCGAAGCCGTCCCAATGCCGGCGCAGTTCACTAGAATACGTGGCGGTGAACCATAGGTTTCCTCAACCTGATCAAATGCTGAAGCAACTGCACCTCGGTCAGACACATCGGCCGTCAGGGCCAAGCCAATGCCATCTGCATTTAAGCTCTCAATATTATTGATGGTGCGGTCTAAAACAGCAACCTTACATCCTTGCGATGCAAAGTGTTTCGCTGTTGCTCTTCCCAAGCCGCTTGCGCCGCCTGTTACTAGAGCAATATTGCCCTTTAAGTGCACGCGCCCCTCCCCTAACGTTCACCTGATTAATTGTTACGTAACATAACAATTAGGTAATTGTCCATATTTAAAATACCAGAGGGGTCGACGGGTAGGGTAAGCATATCCTTCTCGCCAAAAGCGGTAATGTCAGGTTACAGTTCTTATATTTGTACAATCACAGGTATGGGTTGGTGGTGTCGAAGCTCTCTAAGAAGGGGTGGGTCTAGTTATGATGATTTTCGCTCATTCGGTCGAAGGGGCACCGGAAGAGGACTGGGAACCCTTATCTATCCATCTTCAAAATGTGGTGGACGCAGCATCCCGAAATGCGACGGTGTTCGGGGCCGGTAATCTAGGTGCAATCGCTGGCTATCTTCACGACCTTGGCAAACTGAAGCCCGCTTTTCAGGCAAAGCTCAGGGGCGCGAAGAATGACGAAGGGCATAGTGGCGAAGGTGCACGTTTTGCAGTTGAGCATCTGCCTCCAATCGCCAAGCTGCTTGCCTACGGCATTGCAGGCCATCATGCAGGTTTGGCAAATGGTTTGGAGCCATCTGAGTTCAAACCGCACACGCCGTTGACGGAGCGCATCAAGGCCGCGGAGAAGCTAGAGCTGCCAGTGTGGTTGTCTTTACCGAATGTGGAGCTGCCGCCGTGCTTCACGAATTTGGAGGCTGAGCAGTTTCCATTTGCAGCGCAGTTCTTTACTCGCATGCTGTTCAGTGCTTTGGTTGATGCGGACTTTATTGAAACGGAACGTTTCTACTCCCCACAGATAGAACGTCAGTGGACGGGAAAATTGGCTGATCTTCGTGTTACCTTAGACCAGCGTTTGGCAGACTTTGAACCTCCAGCGGCTGACGATACCGTCAACCAAGCCAGAGCAAAGGTCCTTCAAAGCGCCAAGGAAAAAGCCAAGGAGTGTCCGGGCTTTTTCTCCCTCACGGTTCCGACGGGCGGCGGCAAGACGCTATCCTCCCTGAAATTCGCCATGGACCACGCTGTTCAGCACAAACTCAGGCGTGTCATTTATGTGGCCCCCTTCACATCCATCATCGAGCAAACAGCGGATGTGTTCCGTGAAGCTCTGGGGGATGAGGACGCTATCCTTGAGCACCATTCGTCTTTTGAGTTCGATGAGATTGCCGACGAAAACAAAGCGGAAAAGTTGAAGCTGGCAGCGCAGAATTGGGATCGTCCTGTGGTTGTGACAACGGCTGTGCAGCTGTTTGAGAGCCTTTACGCGAACCGTCCAGCCAAGTGCCGCAAGCTGCATAATCTGGCCGGATCGGTCATCGTTCTCGATGAAGCGCAAAGTTTACCCATACATCTGTTGCGGCCCTGCCTTGCCGCGCTGAAGGAGCTTGTGCGTGGCTACGGATGTTCCGTCGTGCTTTGTACTGCAACGCAGCCGGCGCTTTACAGTGAGCAAGGTTTTTTGGCGCCCGAAGCACTGAGCATTGCCAGCACCCGCGAGATTGCTCCAAACCCGGCGCAACTCTTCACCCAGTTAAAGCGCGTTGAAGTCCGCAACATCGGCGCCATGACTAATGAACAATTAGTGGATGCCTTACGGGGGCGGTGTGCACTGGTCATCGTGAATAGCAAGAAGCAGGCACGTGCGCTTTTTGACCATCTTAAGGGTGAGGGTGTTTTCCATCTCTCTACAAACATGACAGCGCGTCATAGACGGGCAGTACTGGAGGAGATCCGGTTACGCTTGAAAGGTGGCAAGCGAACACTGGTGATTTCCACCGCCTTGGTTGAGGCGGGCGTGGACTTGGATTTTCCTGAGGTTTGGCGCGCTCTGGCAGGTGTGGACTCAATTGCGCAAGCTGCAGGTAGGTGCAATCGGGAAGGCAAACTTGAGCGCGGTATCTTACACGTGTTCGAACCGGAGGATACATTCACCCCTCCTCCCGAAATCGCGTTAAATGCTCAAAAGGCTCAGGACGTTCTGAAAAATTACAGCGATCCTCTGACGCCAGAGGCCATTGAAGCGTATTTTCGGGAACTCTATTGGAGCAGAAACCAGGATATGGATTCCCATCATATTCTGGACAAAATTTCTCGGTGCGGCTCTGAACTCAACTTCAATTTCGCAGACATGGCGGCGCACATGCGGCTCATCCAAGATTATACCGTGCCGCTGATCATCGGCGGAGGTCCCTATGGCTTGGGCGAGGATGCACGGTCCCAATTGTTCCATAGTCCCCACGCGGGAAGTATTGCCCGCTTGATGCAGCGATATAGCGTTCAGGTTTCACCGCGCGTGCGCAGCAAGCTGATAGCGAGCGGCGATGCGATTGTCGCTCGCACCCAAGACTTCGGCGACCAGTTTGTCGTGTTGGAGAACGTATACCTTTACGATGAGGAAGCAGGGTTCTGTGATGCTGAAAGCGGAGATGTAGGGTCACTGTTTTTTGAACTGTGAAGTAAATTGCTTTTTACTTATGTATAAATCTATGGTTGTATTTCCGGATTCAATAACTTCCTAGCCAATCGCTTTAGAAGCTCGAAAAGTGCAGAAAAAAGCGGAAGGGCGGGACCTGCACAAACCACCTTTCGTAAAGTTGGGGGCACTGGATTGGCAAGGAGAGTGCTTTGAGTTTTGGGGTCAAGCTTAAGGTCTGGGGTGATTATGCCTGTTTCACCAGACCAGAGATGAAAGTGGAGCGGGTCTCCTACGACGTGATCACTCCCTCTGCGGCGCGTGGAATTTTGGAAGCGATCCATTGGAAACCGGCTATTCGCTGGGTGATCGACAAAATCCATGTTCTTGAGCCGGTGCGTTTCGAGAACATTCGCAAAAACGAGGTCGGGTCGAAAATTCCGGCTACGAAAGCCAAATCAGCCATGAAATCGGGTCAGTTGGATGGGCTGCATATGTGCGTTGATGAAAATCGTCAGCAGCGCGCAACTCTGGCGCTGAAGAAGGTCGCTTATGTAATCGAGGCCCACTTCGAGATGACCGGCAAGGCCGGTCCGGACGACAATCCCGCCAAGCATCTGGACACGTTTCGCCGGCGTGCGGAAAAGGGCCAATGCTTCCATCGTCCGTGTCTTGGCCTTCGTGAGTTTGTCGCTGACTTTGAGCTACTCGAAGAGCTCCCCCAGTTAGAGAACCCCCAAACCAATGATCTGGGCTGGATGCTCTACGACATTGATTTCGCTCGCGATCGCACGCCACTGTTCTTCAGGGCTCAGATGACCGACGGGGTTATCGATGTGGCGGCCGCCAGAGATCAGGGGATGGTGCGATGACGATCCTGACCCATCTTACCGATCTTTATGAGCGTATGCAGCAAACCGGAGAGGCGCCAAAGCGGGGTTTCTCTTCGGAGAAGATCAGCTACGAGTTGGTGATAGACAAAGACGGTACGCCCCTTCGCCTTTCCAGCATTCAGCAGCTTTCCGGCAAAAAACCAGCACCGCGGGTGATGTCGGTGCCTATGGCGGTCAAGCGCTCGTCTGGTATCAAGCCAAACCTCTTCTGGGATAAGTCAGCCTATGTTCTGGGTGTGACGGCTCTTGAAAACGAAGAAGGGGAGGTTGTTGCCAGCCAAGGCAAACGCACCGCGCAGGAACACCAAGCGTTCGTTGATGCGCATTTGGAGTTGCTGGAGGGTGCCAAAGACGAGGGACTAACTGCACTGGTTAAGTTCCTGCAGGGCTGGCACGCTGATCGTTTCACGGAGCTGGTATTTCCGCCAGAGGCGTTGGATGAAAACATCGTTTTCCGGCTTGAAGGGGATGTGGGCGCTGATGGTGCACCCCGCTTTCTCCATGACCGTCCCGCAGTCCTGCCCTATTTGAGCAGTGACAACGACGCTGACGCAGCCCTTTGCCTTGTTACGGGTGAGCAAGCACCAATCGCTCGCCTGCACCCGTCCATCAAAGGTGTAATGGGCGCGCAAAGTTCCGGTGCTGCGCTTGTATCGTTCAACGGCGAACCCTATGAGTCCTTCGGCAAGGAACAGGGCAGTAACGCTCCGGTTTCTGAATATGCCGCTTTTGCCTATGGCGCCGCTCTGAATGCTCTGCTAGCCAAAGGTTCCCACCGATCCTTACGCATTGGCGATGCCACGGTTGTGTTTTGGGCGAAAGCTGCCACCCATCAGGCCAGCAGCTTTGCCGAAATGCTATTAGGGCAGGCCCTCTCTCCGCCTACCGAGCAGGATGAGACAAACAAACTGCGCGCTAGTTTGATGAATATTGCGTTAGGCCGCGATGTGGAAGCGCGGGAGTTTGACCCCTCGACAAAGGTTTTCGTTCTTGGGCTGGCGCCAAACGCTGCCCGTGTGTCAGTGCGTTTTTGGTATATGAGCGGGCTTCAAGAGTTCGCGGCAAATATCGCTCGCTTCTGGGGCGACTTGGCGCTTGAGCCGAGTGGGTTCAAAGGTCCGCCTGCAGCGTGGGCGCTTCTCTATGAAACGGCCTTGCAAAGAAAAGCGGAAAACATCCCTCCCCTACTGGGCGGAGCGCTTATGCAGGCCGTGCTCCACGGTAAGCCCCTCCCCCGCACCATGCTCAGCGCCATCATGGGCCGCATACGGGCGGAAGGGGACATAAATGGCCGGCGCGTCGCTATCATGAAAGCAGTTATAAATCGCAGAACTCGGGAGGAGATACCGGTGAGTCTGGACAGAGAATCAAGCAACTCGGCCTATAGGCTCGGGCGGTTGTTTGCCTTACTTGAGCGCGCCCAGTCTGCTGCGCTACCGGGCCTGAATGCAACGATTAAAGACCGCTATTTTGGCGCTGCATCTGCAACGCCGGCGCGTGTGTTCCCGCTTCTTATGCGTACGGCCAATCATCATCTGTCGGGGCTGAAGAAGGGCGAAGGTTCTGGCCTTGGCTATTGGCTGGAGCGAGAGATAGGCGAAGTCTGGCTTGGGCTGAGTGCAGATCTACCGCGCACACTGACTCTGGAAGATCAAGGACGGTTTTGTGCCGGCTATTACCACCAGCGCTGGTCTAAAAATGACAAGGTAGAACAGCTTGAAGAGAATGAGGTCGTCCATGCCTAGCTTGCAAAACCGTTACGATTTTGTCTTGTTTTTCGACGTTTCCAACGGCAATCCCAACGGAGATCCTGATGCTGGCAACTTGCCGCGAATGGACCCCGAGACCAATCAGGGCCTCACCTCCGATGTGTCCTTGAAGCGTAAAATCCGCAACTATGTGGCCATGGCGCACGAGGGCGAGCAAGGCCACGAAATCTACATGACCGAGCGCGCCGTTCTTAATGAGCAACATGCACGGGCTTACGAAGCCGCTAATTTGAAGTCTGAATCCAAGAAGCTTCCGAAAAAGGAAGCGGAAGCCAGAGCCCTTACCAGGTGGATGTGCGATAACTTCTTCGATATCCGCACCTTTGGCGCTGTGATGACAACGGAGGTGAACTGCGGTCAGGTCCGTGGCCCTGTGCAGATCTCCTTCGGGCGCTCTGAAGAAGCCGTGCTGCCGCTGGAAATTTCCATCACCCGCTCCTCCGTCACCAACGAGAAGGACCGCGACAAAGAACGCACCATGGGCCGTAAGCATATTCTGCCCTACGGTCTTTACCGTGTGCACGGGTTCATCAACCCGAAGCTGGCCGAGAAAACGGGCTTTAGTGAAGCGGATTTGGAAACGCTCTGGACAGCCCTGCGTGATATGTTCGACTTTGACCGCTCCGCCGCACGCGGCGAGATGGCTTCGCGCCGGTTGATCGCCTTCAAGCATGATAGCGCGCTCGGCAATGCACAGGCCCATAAGCTGTTTGAGCGTGTCACTGTCTCGCGCGTTGATGGAGATGAGCTGCGTCCTGTCGGTGATCCGCGCACTCATAATCTGCCACCGGCCCGCAGCTTCGCAGACTATCATATCAACTTGGATGACTTGGGCTTGCCCGATGGCATCAGCATTGTTGAGCCTTTCTGATAGCGTTCCTTTATCGGCATTGCAGCATTGGCTGTTCTGTCCTCGGCAATACGGGCTTATCCATCTGGATCGAATCTGGGAGGAAAACCAGTTCACCGCCGAGGGCAGGCTGCTTCATGAGAAGGCCGATACAAAGGGGAAGGAAACAAGACCCGGTATCAAGACACTTCGCGCTGTGGAGCTCAGTTGCCATGTGCTCGGGGTGCACGGTGTTGCAGATGTTGTAGAACTGCACGGCGGCGTTCCATATCCGGTTGAGTACAAAAGGGGTGCCCCAAAATCGCATCGGGCTGATGAAGTGCAGTTATGCGCCCAAGCCCTGTGCCTGGAAGAGATGTTCAGCTGCCAGATACCGGAGGGAGCGCTGTTTTACGGCAAAACCCGCCGCCGTCTTCTGGTGCCCTTGGGCGCAGACCTGCGCGAACTTACCAAACAAGCACTGGGCGAAATTCGCTTATGCCGTTCTAGCGGCGTTGTGCCTGTACCGCACTACGATAAAGCGCGGTGCGAAACGTGCTCCTTAAAGGCACGCTGCCACCCGAAGGCGCTGGAGAAAAAGCGGCGTGTTTCTAATTGGGTGCAAGCTCAGCTAAAGCGCGCTGGAGTTCCTGAATGAAGAAGTTTCTCAATACGCTTTACATCACCAGTGAAGGTGCATGGGCGCGAAAGGACGGCGCCAATATCGTCGTGCAGGTGGATGGGCACACAAAGGGCCGTGTCCCCCTTCATCTCCTCAGTGCTGTAGTATGCTTTGGTAATGTTGGCCTGTCTCCCCAACTCATGCATGCCTGTTCCGAGGCCGGTATCTCCATTACTTTTCTTAGTCTTTACGGCAAATTTCTTGCCCGTGTAGAGGGGCCAGTTAGCGGCAATGTCCTCCTTCGCCGCGCACAACATAAGCAAAGTCTGGAGGCCCCAATCACGGTGGCCCGCAATATCGTAGTGGCCAAGATAGCAAACCAGCGCAGCGTGTTGCGCCGAGCCATTAGAGACTATAGCGATGAAAGCGGCCAGCTTGCGGCTGCCGAGGCGCGGCTCACCCGCGCAGCTCGTGAAGCTGATAACATTGAAGACCTTGAGCAGCTCAGGGGGCTGGAGGGCGAGGCTGCGAACGCCTATTTTTCCGTCTTCAAAAGCCTGATCCGCGCACCGGATATAGCCTTCAACGGGCGCTCTCGTAGACCCCCTCTTGATGAGGCAAATGCTTTGCTGTCCTTTCTTTACGTGTTGCTGGCAGCGGATTGTCGGACAGCGCTTGAAAGCGTTGGTCTGGACCCGCAAATGGGGTTCCTCCATGCTGACAGGCCCGGGCGGGCCTCTCTCGCGCTGGATCTGATGGAAGAGTTTCGCGCGCCATTGGCGGATAGGGTTTGCTTGTCATTAATCAACCGCAGGCAAATTTCATCCAAAGACTTTCAAAGGGAAGAGACAGGCGCTGTTCTGCTTAAAGAAGATAGCCGCAAGGTCGTGCTGGAGGCTTGGCAGGAGCGCAAGCGCACAGCGCTGATCCATCCGTTTCTTGAGGAGCAAATGGCGTTGGGCCTGTTCCCGTTTATGCAAGCACAGCTGTTGGCCCGCCATCTGCGCGGTGACTTGGACGGCTATCCCTCGTTCATATGGAGGTAGCATGCTGGTTTTGGTGACATACGATGTGAAAACAGATAGCGCAGGTGGCGCGCGCCGCCTGCGCCGCTTGGCCAAAGCCTGTTTGGACTACGGCCAGCGGGTGCAATATTCGGTGTTCGAATGTGTTGTAACGCCAGCCCAGTGGACCGAGCTGAAAAGTCGCTTGCTTTCTATCTACAACGAAGACGAGGATAGTTTACGGTTCTACCATCTGGGCGCCAATTGGAAGCGTCGCGTAGAACACTGCGGTGCTAAACTCCCTCTCGA
Organism: Pseudovibrio flavus; assembly: GCF_009711345.1. Classification (GTDB taxonomy): domain Bacteria; phylum Pseudomonadota; class Alphaproteobacteria; order Rhizobiales; family Stappiaceae; genus Pseudovibrio; species Pseudovibrio flavus. The sequence goes on along the minus strand of NZ_SMMA01000046.1, from coordinate 22,361 downwards.
TCTGGATGGCACCTTGTATTTGTAGCGCGAACCCATAGTTCCCATGATTTTACTGGTAGGTTCGCGCAGGCTCATTCTCATTGTAAAGATTGCACATTATCCCGTAGCTTGAACTGACGGCGCGGGTTCTACCTGTTGTTTTTCATAGGTTCGCGTTAGACAGCGTATTTTAATATTGGAAACAAGCTATTAGAAATAGA
>NZ_SMMA01000046.1:642-22151 GCF_009711345.1 Pseudovibrio flavus | reverse complement strand
GCCCCCTACGCGGGGGCGTGGATTGAAACCTTGGGTAATCTGTCTGATGTAAGCGTTAGCGGTGCCGCCCCCTACGCGGGGGCGTGGATTGAAACTCACCATGGTTCACGTCCTGACCAAGGATGAGCGCCGCCCCCTCCGCGGGGGCGTGGATTGAAACGAGTAAATCAACGCATGCTCGCTGTCACAGATCGCCGCCCCCTACGCGGGGGCGTGGATTGAAACTCCAAACTGTTTTGGCGCACCATCTCAGCAACAAGCCGCCCCCTACGCGGGGGCGTGGATTGAAACAATATGATCGCATGCTCAGCAATACCAGCCGGGAGCCGCCCCCTACGCGGGGGCGTGGATTGAATCCATCCGGTCACGAATAAAGGACGGCTCACAAACAGGCCGCCCCCTACGCGGGGGCGGCTGTGCGTTCGTTTGCCGTTAACAAAGCTTCCGGAGCGCTCAAGGCTACGATTCGAGGCGGAGGAATCTGTTCGAATTTATTTCAGATGAAACGTTATCGCCTGCTTTTTTCACCATCTCCCTTGCGGGTGATAAGCGGGTGAAAGGGTGAAAAAACAATATAAATCAAATAGATAAATGGTTTTATGCCGTAAGGGTCACGCAGTCTTAAGACTCTGTTAACTAAAGCGCCGTTGACTTCCAGCTTGGAAATGCGAATTATTCAGGCAATTCTTGTTTAATCTAAAAATTCGGAAAACTTGGGAAATGGCTAGCGACCTTCTTGAACACGGGATTATGCTTTCTCAGATGAAAGCCGATCACAAGGCGTTATCCAGCACGCTTGCTGCTTTGGCGCAATCCCAATTTCCGCCTAAAGCACAGAAAGTGCTGCGCAAATTTCCGGCGTCTGAAGCTGCCAGCTATCTGGGCATCACAGCGCGCTATCTGGCGCTCTCCGCCGATGAAATGGGACTGGAGATTGAAAAGGTGGGCCGCGGTGAGCGGCGCTTTTACTCTCTAGAGGAAATGAACCAGATCCGCCGCTTTCTTGCGCACAAGGCCGGCGATGATATGGCCAAGGCGCTCAATTACGATCCGCGCCGGCGCGAAGATGACGATCTACAGATTTTGGCCTGCTCCAACTTCAAGGGCGGCTCTGCCAAAACCTGCACCTCCGTGCATTTGGCCCAGTATCTCGCGCTGCATGGCTATCGAATTCTGCTTGTTGACCTTGACCCTCAAGGGTCGGCATCGTCCATGCTGGGCATTGTTCCGGAGCTGGTACCGGAAGAAGAATCGCTGTTTGCAGCCATTCGCTACCAAGACGCGCGTCCGCTCAGTGAAGTGGTGCAGAAAACCTACATTGATAATCTGGATCTGGCCGTCGGCAGTCCATTCCTGACCGAATGGGAGTTCTTTGCACCCCATCAGGCAACGCTTGCAGGTCAGGAAGAGCCGGGCATCCGCAACCGTATTCTCGATATCGAAGATGAAAAGAAGCAAAAGGGCATAAGCAACGCCCGCCTGCGCGATCTGGAAGTGAAACTGGAGCGTGAAAACGCCGCCCTTTCCGATTGCTTGCAGCGCAAGTTGTATTTTACCCGTTTGCAGCTGGCCTTTGAGGATGTGGAGCCAGACTACGACGTTATCATCTGCGATACACCGCCAAGCCTTGGGTATCTTTCCAACGCCGCTTCCTTTGCAGCCGATCACTTGCTGGTGACCATTCACCCGCAGTGGATCGATTGTGAATCTATGGCGCAATATCTGGCCACATCCATCGCCCATAACGAGTTTTTTGAGGAAACCGTCGCCAAGCAGCTTGGGCCAGAATATCTGGTTCCTAAAACCCTGCAGTACCTCATTACCCGTCACGATAACACCTCCCGTCCGGAGACTGATGTGGTGACCATGCTGCGCAGCCAGCTGCAAAATGTACTCACCAACACTATGCTACGCTCTTCTGCCATCGCAGAAGCGGGCAATGTGCAACAGACCTTGTATGAAGCAGAACGCTCCAACTTTAACGGCAAGACCTATGACCGCGCTCTGGACTCGGTCAACAAGGTGAACGGCGAAGTGGAAGACCTGATCAAATCTTACTGGGGACGATCATGAACGAGAAGCGCAAAAGAAATAAATCAAAACTCAGCGCTATCATGACTGGCAACAACGCAGCCCTTGCGCGCTCGGGTGTGCAGGATGCCGTCGAGACTGTGGCAAAGCCCCGCGAAAACAGTGCCGTTGGCCGCTTGGGGGCTGCCCTCCACTCTTTGACAGAACAGCGCACCGAGACCATAGATCCTAGTCTCGTCATCAAGAATTTGGACGCCAAGCTCCTTATGCCTAGCATTGCTATGGACCGGGCGTTTGAAACCGATGATGATGAACTAAGCTCTCTGGCTCAAAGTATTTTGGAAAACGGCCAGCAGGTCCCTGTTTTGGTCCGCCCTCACCCATCCATGCCGGGCCATTACCAGATTGCCTACGGTCATCGCCGGGTAAAAGCCTGTCAATCTCTGGATATTGCCGTGCGCGCCGTGGTCGAAAATTTGACCGACGAGCAGCTTGTTATTGCACAAGGCAAGGAAAACGAGGAACGCAAGAACCTCACCTATATCCAGCAGTGCTTCTTTGCTGCCCAGTTGGCAAAAACTTTTACCCGCGAAGTGGTGGCGGCAGCTGTTGGGGCTGGTGATAAAACCCGCGTCTCAAAGCTAACCAGCATCATTCGCCGTGTGCCCAATGATATTTTGGAGAGCATCGGCTCTGCGCCAGGTGTGGGCAGGGTAAAATGGGAAGTTATTGCAAAGGCTTGTGAAGAGCCTGAACACATTGCCAGCGTGCGTGACAGCATTTTGGAGCTCAAAAACGCCGGTAAATGGCAGGCCATGGCAAGTGCAGATCGCTTCGCGTGGGTGCTGGATCTTATCCAAGTAGCACTAGTAAAAAGCGCAAAGTTATCCTCGCAGTCTGAAGACGAGCTAAAGTCTGGCACCAAGGCAGCGGCAAAGCCCCCTACCCTCATTCATACCAGTTCGGGCAACGCCCTGATGGAAGCACGAGGCCGGGCATTTAAGATCGTGCTGAAAGACGAACAACGCGCTCAAGCATTCGCAGATTATCTCCAAGGCCGAATGAACGAACTGTGGCGTGAGTTTGACGGGCAGGGAGATGACACATGATTTAGCTGTCATAAAATGACGGCCTCGCAGACTGCAATCTGCAAGGCCGTAATATAGCGGCACTCATCGGCGAACCTTCGAAGTACCCTCATAGCTGTTACACCGTACTTCGCTAGCTCGCAAAATGCAATTGTCTCTTTTACGGGACGATTCGTTTTGTCGTGTCTTTCGCCCTGCTTTGCCAAGAAAAATGAACGCATGTGTTTCATGCAGCTTTGGGCGTGCCTCATTTTTGAGGTGCGAGGGGCATTTCTATGCAAAATCCGGGTTCAGTGGCATCATTCAGAAAACTGACGCCAGCCATGATGCGCAGTCAGCATCTCGCTTTAGCCAATGATATTGTCGAGACCACAAAGGGCGAAGTGGCCATGGCGTTGAAGAAGGCAGCTCCCGCCTTGGGCGTGGATGGGACTTGCTATCACATTCTTGATATTCTCCTTGGCCTTACTTGCGCAGATGACTGGCAACCAAACCGCCGGCCCATTGTTGCGATCTCTAACGAGAAGCTGGCCGAATATGTGTGCCGCTCCAAGCGCACCGTCATGCGTTGCGTGAAACGTTTGGTGGAAGCGGGCGTTATTGCTTACCGCGACAGCCCTACGGGCCGGCGATACGTGCACCGTGGTGAATTCAAGAACGGAAAAATGGGTGAGATCGAGCGCGGTTTTGGCTTTGACTTCTCCCCTGCCCGTCAACGCGTACAAGAGCTGCGTGCTCTGGGAGAGGACTTTGCCGCCAAGTTAAAGGCTCAGAAGGACGCTAAGCGCTCGATCAACCGGCTGCTACGCGCTATTGAGGATATGAAGCTGCTTGCAGATCAAGAGAGCATGCCTATCGAAGATATCTGCGAGCAAGTTGAGAAAGTTCTTTCAACCTCGATGATGCTGGAAGAAAAGGCCGAGGTTTTAGCCCTTCTCTATGAAACGCTGGTTTCCCGCTTTGCTGAACAGCAAGCCCACCAAGAGGATGCAGTTGTTTCTATATCAGAAGAAATGACATGCGAGGGTGACATCAACGTCATCCCCTATAATAATACAAACCCTCAATCTCTTGAATCTAGTAGTGATAATCGGCGATCAGCTTACGCTGATCACTCACAATATGAGAATTCCGCAAAACGCGGAATTAGTTTGGCTTTTGAAAAAAGCACTTTAAGCAAATTCCGAGAAAAATCTGCGAGCAATTCAAATGCGGCAGGACTTGATAGTGTTTCTATCGATCTCTTGATATCAGCTACGCACTGCCTGCGCGAAACCTTGGGCTCGGATTACAAAAGTTGGCCCGAATTGATTGCCTCGCAGCGGGATATGGCGCTTCTGATTGGGCTTTCACCGTCCGCGCTGGCACAAGCGCAAGAGCGTGTTGGGCAACACCAATCCGCTGCCGTTCTTGCCACAACCGTGGAGAAATCTCTGCGAGATCCGCATCTAATCAGCAATCCTGCGGGATATTTCCGGGCGTGTATTGACCGGGCGGCCGTTGGAGAATTGGCCCTGCACAAGTCGTTGTTTGGGCTTGTTTCAAATTAGTTGGTTCTTCGGCAACTCTAATTGGGCAAGGGGTGCACGCGTGCACCCCCTAGACAAAGACTTCCTTCGAATGCGCTCCTCATGGAGCCCACTTGTCGAGAGAAAACTGATCCTTCCATTCCTGCTTAAAGTTTGCGATAGCACCGTCAATTTTAATCTCATGGCTTACCTGCATTCTTACATGCAGTTGATGAGTATCTTTAAGTTTGGCAGATTCTAATTTCCTTATCATTTGCGGTCACGCTGATCGAATTTGACTTCTGCGTTTTATGTTGTTCAATTTCCATATTATAAGAGATTCCAAATGCCTAAATAGGTTTTGAAGATTGATGACGATAAGATACTGGGCCTCCCGCACATCACGTGGGCACAACGATTATTTTTGGTCGGAGTTACAAGAAGGTCGCTTAAGGCAGGGCTGGGGTTACGACCAAAGCCAAGATCTTCGTCAAGTTGCGAAACTGGACGTAAAGGATCAAAGCGCTGTTCAGCGCGAGACATTCCGGCATCGGCATATGCTAGGGAAAGAAGGCGGCTGGCAAAACGGGGATATTGTCTTAGTTCCCAATATGCCTGAGCAAGGCATGTTTGCTTTGGTAAAAGTCACTGGCCCTTACCGATTTCAGATTGACCACAAAGATCACGACTTTGGGCATATCCGTGAAGTTGAGTTGCTCACAAAGCAAGGGGTGGCGAACACCAATCCGTATGTAGACAGTGAACTTCGCTCCACATTGCGCAACGCCGGGCGAGCATGGGAAATTCGAGGGCGCGACGCCGCAATAATGCGTATTCTTGAGCATGCCAACGATGAGAGCATGATCGCTCACAGCACTAATATGCAGAGAACAGCATCAGTTTTGGCGCAGGCTCTCGACACTGCAAATGCCGCGCTGCTGGAATCTTTCACTGAAGGCTTACATGGAGCTTTAGGAAAAGCGGAATGGGAAGGGGTAATTGCGAGCGCTCTCAGCCTACATTTTCCGACCGGTCAAATTAAGGCGACTGGTGGTCCCAGAGAGCAAGGCGCAGATTTGGTTGTTGAATTACCAAATCCGTTCGGTGGAGAACCATGGATTATCGTTATACAGGTAAAAGACTATCGTGATGAAGTTGGAGCAGAGGTTATCGGACAGCTTGAGCAAGCGATCACAGCCTATAGTGAAGCCGATGGCGAACCACGTCAGGTGATACAAGCTGTCTTGGCGTCGACCCAAGCCAAAGCTTCGCCAGCTTTCGAAGAGTGTGCTGCTAAGCTCACTGAGAAAACCGGGGTTCCGGTATCCGTGATTTCTGGCAAAGAGCTAATGGATTTAATCCTGCGAGGTATACTGCATTCGGGTATCGAGCAATCGATTCGAGGCTAACCCGAAAATGCAGGCTCTGTTACAAAAAGCTCTCGTGTAGAAAACAATTCCCATAAGCGGCCCGCTGAGACCGTTATTCAATAGAACATGCTGGTCTGGAGCGCGGTTTAGTGCGCTTGTCGTGAAGCAATTAGTAGTGCGCTGAATTTATTTTCTAAGTTTTTTGGCCCAGTAAAAAGTTTGCTCCATGTATTGATGCTCTACCAGATACGCTCGTAAAATGTTGATCAGCTGCGTACGCTGACGAACCAGAAGCTCGCGGGTACGAAGCTCAATGGGCTGCCCCTGCTGCTCTTCGCTTTAGACTTCCCAAAACCGCATGGTAGGGCGCGCTGCCGCCTCAACGATAGCAAAGGCGTCGTTGGCGTCATTCTTGTGCTGCTTTACAAAGGGTTTGGCATAGATAGGCGCTTTCAAGCGGCCTTCGTGACCAAGTTTGACGATCTGTCTGGCCCAGTAGTGGAAACTTGCACACGCTTCTAGAGCAACAAGGCAAGACGGTAAGCCTCTGAAAAACGCAAGAAACCTTGTCCGCGACATTTTCTTTGAGAAGAGGGTGGTTCTCTCCGGACCAGAGCCGTGTAGCTGAAACACGTTCTTTGACAGATCGGCCCCAACAATTGCTACGTCCATAAACAATGCCACCGTTGCTCGTAGAACCACAACTCTGCGTAGGGTCGCAGAAAGCCGCGGGGGGAGGCATCCATTCCATCAGAGCCTAGGGGTGTACTGTCGTTATCATAGGTTGATGAAAAGCGGCCAAATGGTTCTTTCATAAGCGTATCAAGCGTTGGAGAATGCCGCGTGATCAGCTCACAGATAAGCTAGGTCGTTCTAGGGCCCGGGTATGAAAGTGCACCGAGCCTTGAGTTGCGCAGAAAATTGCTCGAGCTACAGGGCAGGAGCTTAGCCCGCCATGTCCGACAACGAGAAAGGATCATCGATCGGAGCAAGCCTAATGTCACACTCAAGGGTGTCTATCTGCGCATGATCAGATTGCTATGGTCTTTCGCGTCAAACGCCTTCGCCTTTCGAGCGCCTCATATCGCCATGCCCGTTGTCATGCTTCCAGGTTATGGAGCGACTAGACAGCCAAAATGCTCCAGTGATGCGTTGGGCATCTTCCTGTGACCTACTCAAGGTAGCTTCACAGTCCGACTCGTATCAACGATCCGCTCGCCAGCTACCGTGGGGTGCCTCAAGTAGCGGTCTGTACTGCTCGCTACCTATTTGGATGAATCATATACTTAAATACCGAAAATCATATGAACTTGATGCGTGATAAACTGGTAAATCATACAGGATAAGATATGAAATTATCAATTTTACGTAGTGTAATAAGGGTTTAAGCCAATTGAGACTGCTAATTATGCGCAATATCATATATGAAAATTAGAGAGCCTGCGGGAATTATGGTATATGATAGAGTTGACTGGCGTAACGTGGGGGCATATTCGCGCCATTGACCCCTTGAGAGTAGCGAGCCTGAGCTACAGTCATTTGTTTAAAGACGTTTCCGTGCAATGGAACGTTAGAACGCTTGCGGATTTCGAGCATCAGCCGCTTGAGGAGCTGGTACAGCACGTTGACTTTGTGGTGTTCGACCACCCGTACTGCGGGAAGCTCTTCAATGAACAAATCTTCGAGCCTCTTAAGCTTGCGGGGTTAGAGGCTGACAAGGCTTCTAATTTTATTGGCCGGTCCCTTGAAACCTATCAATACAGAGGCAGAACCATGGGCGCGCCGATTGATGGCGCTACCAACCACGCAGTTTACCGGCAAGATTTACTAGAAGCGGTTGGAGCTGAAGTTCCGAAAAGTTGGCAGGATGTTATCGATCTTGGTCATCGCGTTCAGCTCGAAGGTAAGAAGCTCGGCTTTGCGGCTCGCGGTCACCATGGCCTTCTGGTCTTGGCAGCGCTGTGTGCCAATGCTGGTAAGCCGTGGGGTACAACGGTCGGTGAACCTTTTGCTATAGATAAAGACTGCCTGTCAGATTGCGTTGATGCGCTTCTGGAATTGCTGCCACTCTGTTCTGCTGAAAGTTGCGATTGGAACGCAATTGATCTGCACAATGCAATGACGCTTCGCGATGATATCGTTTATACGCCCTGCGTTTATGGTTATGCGGTTTATGGCGAGAAAAACATCTACCAAAACAGATTGGCGTTTTCCAATCTGCCTGGTCGCTATGAGCCATTCGAAGCTGGCTCTGTAATTGGCGGCGCTGCAATTGGTATGAGCGCGTTCTGCAAGTACAAAGCAGAAGCGCAAAACTATCTGAGTTGGTTGCTGAAAGCAGAAGTCCAGAGTGACTATTTCGCGGCGTTCCACGGTCAGCCAGCACGTGTAGAGTGCTGGGATAACGCAGAAATAGACGATCGTTTCAATGGTTACTACAGCTCTATCCGTCGGTCGATGGAAACGGCATGGATACGGCCGCGCTTTTATGGCTACCAAGAGTTTGAGTCCCAAAGTGGTGACCGGCTAGAGCTGCTTCTTCGCGGCAATATCAGCAAACAGACGTTCATGAATGATGTTCTTGAACTGTCAGTTAGACATTTCCGGAGCTGGTGAGATGTATAGTGCATCAACGCGTGCTCCAAATGATCTGCCGATGTTGGATAGAAGTCTACCGCTGGACGGTGTCATCGTGCTGGACTTAACCCTTGCGTTGGCCGGGCCTCTCTCAACTCAGCGCTTGGGAGAAATGGGTGCTCAAGTCGTCAAGATAGAAGCGCCGGAGGGCGGCGACTTTTCTCGGTACGTTCCTATCGGTGAACTAAACTCCTTTGGAGATTCCACCGCATTTGTAATGATGAACAGACAGAAGAAATCTGTCTCTATCAATTTCAAAGACCCTGAGGGCCTAAAAACATTCTATCGCTTAGTTGCGAAGGCGGATGTCATTGTTCAGAACTTCCGCCCCGGAGTTGCAGAACGCCTTGGCGTTGATTTCGACACGTTGAAGCACCTGAACAGCGAACTCGTCTATGTGTCGATTTCGGGGTATGGCACTGAAGGTCCGATGAAGGGCAGGCCGGGACAGGATCTTCTTTTGCAGAGTTTTTGCGGGCTCACCATGAACGGTGGTTCAAAAGGTGGCAATCCGCAGCCTTCGCCGGTTTTCATGGTGGATGTGACCGCGTCGCACCTTGCAACCGAGGCAGTACTTGCTGGGCTGCTCAAGGCGAAAAAGTCCGGTCAACCGCAATTTGCTCAAGTCTCCATGCTCGGTGGCATGATGGAAATGCAGTTGCAGGAAATTTCGACGTACCTTGCTCATGAAACCCCGCCTGAGCGTACAGAGTTTGACAGCTCTTCGATTTGGATGGGGCCTCCCTACGGCATTCACAGGACAGCTGATGGTTTTCTGGCGATGGCGCAGTGCGATTTGGAAGAGCTTGCGGTCTATCTGGAAAGTGCCGAGCTGCTCAAGTTGGCTAAAAATCCCAAGCCGGTTTCAGATATTGAATCTCACAGACTATGGCGCGATGCAATCTATAGCGAACTGGAACGTGTCTTTGCCACACGGTCGGCAATCGAATGGGATGCTTACCTTTCGCCCAAGAATGTCTGGTGCATGGTTGTACAGGATTACAAGACCTTTCTGGCGCACCCGCAAACTCAGCAATACCTATGCACGATGAGCCATCCGGTTCATGGCACCTACACAACACCCAAGCCCGCTATTCAGTTTAACGGGCTCGAGGAGCCTCAACTAACGCCAGCGCCGCTCTACGCTGCAGATACCAGAGAAGTCCTTCAAGACTTTGGTTTTTCCTCTCAAGAGGTCACCAATCTTGAAGAAAACGGCGCCGTCTATCAGCACATCTATTCTTAAAATTCAAAGACAGTGGGAACACCCTTTATGTTCGTGCCTAATAATAAACCCGGCCCGTTGTCCGGTGTAACAGTTCTTGATCTAACGCTTGCCATGGCTGGCCCTCTGGCTACCTCTAGAATGGGTGACTTGGGTGCCAACGTTTTGAAGGTAGAGTCTCCTTCAGGTGACTTCTCACGCCTGTGGCCAATTGCCGGTTACGTACATGGTGGAGAGTCAAGCGCCTTCTTGACCATCAACCGTAACAAGCGCGGTATGGTCATTGATCTAAAAGCAGATGAGGGCAGGGAGTTGCTCTATAAGCTGGTCGAAACCGCAGATGTTCTGGTACAGAATTTCCGTCCCGGCGTCGAAAAGCGCTTGGCAATCGACTTTGATACCTTGAAGAAGATCAACCCCAAGCTCGTCTACATCTCGATTTCAGGTTACGGCGACGAAGGCCCAATGGTTGCGCGGCCGGGTCAGGATCTGCTGGTGCAGTGTTTCTCTGGTCTTACCTTTAACGGTGGTGCCCGCAATCAAAAGCCGAGTACATCGCCAATCTATATCATTGATACTTGCGCTTCTCACTTGGCGGTAGAAGCAGCGCTCTCCGGTTACATCGAAGCGATGAAGACCGGAAAGGGCCAGCATATGAAAGTATCACTGCTTTCTGCTGCTCTCGAAATTCAGGTGCAGGAAATCTCCACTTATCTAACCAGCGGAAATATCGCCAAGCAGTCGGATATCGACGCAGTCTCAACGTGGATGGAGCCGCCGTATAACATCTACAGGACGCAGGATAGCTGGATAGCTATTGCCCATGCGACTTTCCCGAGTGTGGCAGAAGCATTTGACCGCCCTGAGCTTATTGAGATAGGCGCAGCACGCCCTGACATTGCTTCTGGTGAGCCATATCTCAAGTGGCGCGACCAAGTCTTCGCGATTGCACGGGAAGAGTTCGAGAAGAATACGACCGAGTTCTGGCTAGAGAAAATGACTGCTCTGGGCATCTGGGTTGGCCCGGTCAATGACTATGAAACCATCAAAACTCATCCGCAATTCAAGGACCTTTTCACCCTCGTAGAGGGCCACAAGGGCGGAACCTACACAACGCTCGCTCCGGCCATCCGGTTTGATAATACTCCGGCAATTAGGCCAGCTCCGGGCCTTGGAGAGCATACCGACGAAATTCTGGCTGAGTATGGTTACGATGCCCAGTCCATCAGCACCCTTCGCGAAAAACAGATCGTTAAATAAGGCCACCAGACATGCTTACTTCCAATGATGCTTATGAACTGTCGAGCGAGCTTGTTGCCTCGATTGCAGACCGCCTTGTCGAACATGAATTCCAGTGCTGGTTTTATGGCGATTCAGTTGGTTTCGAAGGTCTGATTGCTGCCTCTGACTATCTCGGAGACCCTGCATATCTGGAGTTCTCGCGGGGCTTCTTCAGAGCATGGGCAGCTCGTATCGAGCCGTTTTTGCTGGATGACAATACAGCGGCTGGCCATGCCATCTGCGAAGTTGCGGACCGCACCGGCGATAAGCTTCTAACCGAAGCTGCCATTAAACTTGCTCATTACCTGCATGCGCGCCGCAAAGTGAATGATGTGTCCATCACATTCCCTGATACACTGCGCTCTCTGCGTGAACCTTATGGTGAAGTAGAGCTTAGTGAAGAGCAGCAAGAACAGATGAAGGCTCCGGGAGCGGGCATCTATCTGGACTGCATGCACTTTGATCCACCATTCTATGCCCACTTGGCGAAGCTTGATCCAGAAGGCGGTTGGGCTGACGTGGCTATCAAAGAGATCCTCGGTTATAAAGAGCTGCTCCAAGATGAAGAGACCGGCCTTTACTGCCACTACTGGCTAGAGGACGTGCAGCGTTCTTACATCCGCGGTTGGGGCCGTGGTCAGGGCTGGGCGCTTTTGGGTCTTCTCGATGTTGCAAAGCTTGCACCGAAAACTTGTAGGGACTGGGACCGTGTGAAAACCGAGGCATTGGAGCTCGCGCGAACCATGCTTCGCTATCAGCTTGAAGATGGTAACTGGCATTGCTTGGTTCATGAGCCGCGCTCCGGACCGGAAAGCTCCACCGCCGCTTTCATGGCTTCGGCGTTCTATCGCGGCATGGCTTGCGGAATTCTACCTCGCGAAGAGTTTGAAGAACCAGCAGCTCGTGCGTTCAAAGCCATGGTGGGTAATCTGGATGCCGAGGGCAACCTACAGGGAGTTTCAGCTGCGGTTTATTCTGCTCTGGTGGAAGAACACTACTGGTACGTGCCGCTAAACTTCATTGTTCCTTGGGGCCAAGGTCCCGTTCTCACTGCAATCAATGATCGTAATCATTACTTCTCCGCTTCTGAAGGAGCAGACAATGACGAATGACATTGGCGGTATCTATCCGGTTCTCTATTCATTTTTCAACGAAGATGGAACGCTGAACAGAACCAACTTTCAAAAACAGATCGAGCACAGCTTGCGGGCAGGGGTTCACGGCGTTGCTGTTCTAGGGTTGATTACCGAGGTCGGTTCACTGACTCCGGATGAACGTAGAACGTTGATCGACTGGACGACCGATGCTGTTGCAGGAGAAGTTCCGGTCGCGGTGACCATCGCTGGCAGAACGGTCGCGGAACAGCGAGAGCTTGCCCAATACGCTCAAAATGCAGGTGCGAGCTGGATGATTTTCCAGCCGCCTCTTGGCGTTAAGCCGACCTCTGAAGAACTTCTGGAGTTCTATGTGGAGGTGATGGAAGGCGTTGAAATTACAACCGGCATTCAGAATGCGCCGGAGTATATCGGTTGCGGTCTTGAGCCTAAACATATGATTGAGCTCGCGCGTCTGCGTCCGAACTTTAAGGTTATGAAAGGTGAGGGGCCGGTCGTAACGGTGAAGCCTTACGTTGACCAGCTAGCAGGTCAGGTGTCTGTCTTCAACGGCCGTGGTGGCCTTGAGCTTTATGACAACCTCAAAGCAGGCTGTGTTGGCCTTGTTCCGGCGCCGGACTGTGCAGACGTTCAAGTGCAGCTCTACAACGCTTTCGTGAAGGGTGATTTCGAGCAGGCGCAGGACTTTTATGAGGAGCTATTGCCGTATGCTGTGTTCTCGATGCAATCGATCCACACAGCGATTTACTACGGCAAACACATGTACACCCGAAGAATTGGCCTAGAAAACGCGAGCACTTGCAGATCGGATGCGATCGTTTTCGACCCCTTCTTTATTGAAGCGGGTCAGACTTGGCTTTCTAGACTGGGTCCTTACAGGGTCGCTCCCTAGTTGATGCTGTAAGCGATAGAGAGGGAACTGTTATCATCTCCACGAGGAATAGTTCCATTCCCTCCCAGAGAAAGGGCCTCCTAAATTAGGAGGCCCTTTTTGCATGTTTCCTAGGTAATTTGATAGGCCCTTAGCGCCCAGTAAATTTGGGCGGACGCTTTTCAGCAAATGCGGCTTTACCTTCCGCTGCATCCTGTGTTGCAAAGCCAATGGTGCGAAGATCGCGTTCATACATAATGGCCTGCTCCAATGGCATGGAAGCCGCAGAATGTAGGTTGATTTTGGCCATTTGCGCAGCAATGGGAGCCCTGCTTGCGATTACTTTTGCAAGCTCTGTGACATGAGCCATCATTGCTGAGTTGTCCGCGAAGATTTCGTCTACAAGGTTCCAGTCTTTCGCTGTTTGTGCGTCGATCGGGTCGCCTGTGTAGAGCATTCTAGCAGCTTTGGATGGGCCAACAGCACGCGATAAGAATGCAGCCATACCGCCGCCGCCAATCCAGCCGAGCTTGATCTCAGGTGAGGCAAATTTGGCATTTTGAGTTGCGACACGAATATCGCAGGAAAGGGCGAGTTCAAGACCGCCCCCCATTGCGTAGCCGTTCACTGCGCAAATAGTTGGCTTCACAACACTGCGGATTGCATCGCAGTAGTCTTTTGCCATCCGGTGAGCCCAAGGAGAGCCATAGTCCTTCAGCTCCTTGATGTCACTGCCTGCACAAAAAGCTCTGTCCCCGCTTCCGGTTAGCACCAGTACCCTGATTTCGCTGTCATTGTTTACCCGCTCAACAATAGAGACAATCTCGTCATTCATTAAGGGGTTTACGGCGTTCAACCTCTCGGGCCGGTTCAAAGTGGCTGTTGCTACGCCTTCCTGAACATCGAATAGAATGAAGTCACTCATTTTGTATCCTCCTCCATCACTTTGATAACGCCCGCGTCGTTGAGGGACTGGATTTCGCTCTGGCCTATGCCCAGCTCGCTCAGAATGTCGTGGGTATGCTCACCAGCTTGCGGTGTAGGACGGAAAATGGCGCACGGTGCTTTTGTGAAGTTGATCGGGAAGCCCGGTGTCTTCACGCGGCCTTCTGTCGGGTGATCATATTCGACAAAACTTTTGTTATGAATGACCTGCGGGTCTTCCATCATAGACTGGTAGTCATGGACCGGGCCGCACCAGATGCCCACACGGTCAAAGGTTTCGAGCCAGTACTCACTTGTGTTTTTGACGAGCGCCTTGCGAGTGGTGTTGGTGATGAAGTCGCGTTGTTTATGCCCGTCGATTTCGTCATCCATGTCCAAAAATGCTGGCTCATCAATCAGTTCGCCAAGCGTCTTCAGGTTTGGTGTTGCAAGAGCAATGTAGCCGTTCTCTGTCTGAAAAATGCCATAGGGCGCGCGAATGTAGACGTGCCCATGATCGGAGTTGGTACGTTTTTGCGGAATGTGCCCATGGGAGAAAATCGTAAGTTCCTGCACCTGATGCGCAATGATGGAGTCCAGCATATTGACTGTAATGAGCTGGCCTTCACCGGTACGCTCTCTGTGCAGCAAGCCGCCAAGTACAGCTTCAAAAGCTGTATAGGCAGTCGTCGCGTCTACAACATACTGGCCGGAAGGGGCTGGCGGAGCATCGACCGAACCTGTCGAGTACATAGCACCAGAAAGGGCTTGCACCAGCATATCCTGTCCAGGCCGTGTGGTGTACGGACCGCTTTCACCGTAGCCCGACATCGATACGTAAACGAGATTCTTCTGGTGTTGTGTCAGCGTTTCGTAATCAAGGCCCAATCGCTCAGCAACGCCGGCGCGATAGTTTTGAATGAAAACATCAGCGGTTTTGACAAGCTCATAGAGAATTTTTTTGCCCTGCTCGGATTTGAGATTGACGGCAAGGCTGCGCTTGTTGCGGTTAAGACACAAGAACGACGTGTTGATCTTGTTGCCTTTTGAGCCGCCAGCTGAAACGTGGCGTTGCCATTCACCGGTAACAGGTTCGATTTTGATTACATCTGCGCCCATGTCACCTAGCCGCTGTGCCGCAAAAGGGCCAGCCATGGCAATGGAACAATCAAGTACTCGGTAGTTTTTTAGGATGGACATTGTAGATCCGTTTCGAAATTCCAACGGACTTCTGCATCATCTTCTGTGTCTATCACTCTGATAGATATCGAGCCGCAATTGATCTCGTTCGCTCATGAGAGCCGTAGCGCTAGTCTTTACAGTCAAGCAGTTCGCTACATCGCCCAGATGGCTTAAGGGATCACGCTCCCCGTTCGGCAGGTGATCGAAACAAAAAGAGAATTAAACTTAAGTGCGCCAGTTGGTTGATAGTGGGACTTGAGGGAAAGGAGGCAGAAAATGTCTGCCTCCTTTGTGTTTGCGTTAGCCGACCATCCAGAGCGAAATGTTCGGGTAGGCTATCATCAGCGCGAGCACGCACAGCTGAATGAGGATGAATGGGATAAGCGCGACGAAAATGTCTTTCAGCGAGATCTCCGGTGGGGCGACGCCTTTGAGGTAGAAGGCAGCCGGGCCGAAAGGCGGGCTGAGGTACGATACCTGCATGTTGATGGAGAACAGAATACCGAACCAGACCGGTGAGTAACCAAGCTGAACAACGATCGGCACAAAGATTGGCAGTGTCAGCATTGCGATACCAATCCAGTCAAGGAATGTACCCAGTACCAGCAAGATAGCCATCATTGTGAGGATGATGAAGATCGGTGAGGTGTCCATGCCAAGGATCGTCTGAGAAACGAACTGGTTGCCACCCATCAGGTTGTACACGCCAACGATAGTTGCTGCGCCAATACCGATCCATACCATCATGCCGCAGGTAACCATGGTCTGACGGACAGACTTCTTCAGAAGATCAACGGAGAACTCCTTGCGGATCACGATAGCAAGGATCACGCCGAACACACCCATTGCCGCTGCTTCCGTAATCGAAGCAATGCCGCCGTAGATGGAGCCCAGCACCATTGTTGCGACCAGCACCGGTAGGATAACCGATTTCACACCGTTGATCTTTTCCTTCAACGGAATATTGGCTTCCTCTTCTGGCTGTGGTGGGCCGAGTTTCGGATTGAGGTTACAGCGAATGAGGATGTAGGAAACATAAGAGAGCATCAAAATGACTGCAGGAATAACTGCCGCGAGGAACAGTTCTGCAATCGATACTGATGCCATCATACCGTAAATGATGAGCACGATGGATGGAGGCACCATGGTGCCGAGTGCGCCACCTGCACAGCAAACGCCGATAGCGATGTTTTTATCATATCCGAGGCGAAGCATCTGCGGCAGTGCGAGGATGCCGAGCAGGATGATCTCGCCGCCAATGATGCCAGACATTGCTGCAAGGAAGAACGCTACAAACAGGGTTTGTACGGCCACACCGCCCGGCAGGCGTCCTGCAAAGACGCGCATGGCATTAAACAGGTCTCGTGCAATGCCAGAGCGGTCAAGCAGAGACGCCATCAAGATGAACATTGGAACTGCAACCAGAGAGTATTCGGAGATAAAGCCGAAAATTCGTGCAGTTACGAGAGGCAGTGCCATGTCGCCGAACCACCCGAAGGTGAAGAAAAGCGCCACTAGACCTGTAGTGAATACGAGCGGTAGACCGGTTACGAGCAACGCGAAGATGGAGCCGACGAGTAGGTAAGTGCCCCACTCAATGCCCATTGCACTTAAGCCAAGCATTATTTGCTCTCCTCTTTATTCAAAAAGCGAGCATCGCCGCCGCGCAGGAAATAGATAAGATGCATGATGGACTGCAGTGTCATGACACACAGTGTGCCGAAGATGATCATCTTGACGTATGCTGGGAATGGAGGATTCCAGTAGGTGCCAGAGCGTGCGAGATAAATGTCACCTGCTGGATTGAATACGGACTTGAGCATCATCAAGTAGGACGCGTAGGTGAAGCCCACACAGAATAAAAGGGCGATCAGCGTGTTTACGATATCTAGGTAATTACGTTTTTCTGGTGGAAGCATGTCGTAGATCATGCGAACGCGGATGTGTTTGTCGCGTGCGAGCGCAACAGGACCGCCAATACAAAAGGCAATGGAAACCAGAAATACGACGGTCTCGTGGACCCATGAGGTTGGAGAGTTAAATAAGTATCGAGAAAAGACTTCAAAGACAGAGATTGCCATACTAGCTAGAATAATCCAGGCAACCCAGTCCCCCACCTTGGCAACCTGTCTATCCAGCCAGGTGCGCATAATTCCGTCAGTTGCGTGCATTTCCTCAGTAAGGAGAGTTGTTTGCTCTTCTAACGCCGACCGTTCCGTAGTCGTGGTCATCGTTGTTGCCTCGTTCAAGGTATTCAGACACAACTTCTCTAATCACCGGTGCGACTAACACCGACGTTGATGCCTAAATATGTTCATGGACAGGAGTTTATTGAAGAAAGGCACCCAGCGAGTACCGGGTGCCTTTAAGAAGTCTTTACATCAGATTACGGCGTTCAAGGAACTCAGAGACGGACTCTACGATCTTGGCGCACATTTCGGACTTCTTCGCCCAGACTTGCCATTCTTCCTGAGCGATTTTGCGGAATTTCGCACGTTCTTCAGCAGGCATGTTCACGAGTTCGATGGTTTCATCCTGCTCGATGATTTCAACTGCTTTGATATCGCGCTGCTTCAGAGTGTAAACCATCTTGTATGCGAGCTGGTCTGCTGAAACTTCGAGTACTTCCTTGATGTCTTCAGGCAGCGCATCCCAGATACCTTTGTTGATGGAAAGGTCTAGCAGAGGTGCAGAGTGGAAGCCCGGGTAGGAAGGGTATTTAGCAAAGGCATGGAAGCCCATGTCTTGGTTAGTCGCAAGAACAGTATAGTCCGCAGCATCGATAACGTTCTTTTCCAGACCGGTATAAACGTCGGAACCTGGCAGGTTAACCGGTGCAGCACCTGCTACAGCGAACACGTTATAAACCATACCTTCCGGAGCGCGCACTTTAAGACCCTTAAGGTCTTCAACCGAGCGGATTGGCTTGCGGGAAGGGAATGCTTCAACGCCGGTTGCAAGGCCACCGATGTTGTGAACGTTGTAGGAGTGCATGAGTTCTTGGAACAGCTCTTCGCCGCCGCCGTATTTAAGCCATTCTACCAGCTCAAGTGGATCGCCCCACGCACCCACCATATCGCCAAACATTGCAAAAGCTGGATCTTTACCTGCAAAATAAGATGTTGCAGTAGACTGGCCCTGAATGATGTTTGCGCCGACAGCTTCAAGAGTTTCACTGTAAGGAACAACGGCGCCAGCTGGCATGAAGGTGATCTTTACGCGGCCGTTGGTCATTTTAAAGACGCTTTCAGCCCATTCCTGCTTCAGCACGAACTGTGGCTCACCTGCAGATTCAGAACCTTGGAAGGTCCATTGGTATTCTGCAGCGGATGCACCGCCCACCATCATTACACCAGCGACAGCGCCCAAAGCTGCCAGTTTCAACTTACCTAACATTACTTCCTCCACTGCACGGACTGGGTGCATTTTACCCCAGATCACGATGCTAAGTTTCTTCATAAGTGTCTATGCAATTGAAATACTTATGAAATTAAGAAACATGGATTTCTGTAGTCACCTTCACCTACATAGGTGACTTGGTCCCTTCCCAGAACCAGTGGTGTTTATGAAAGACCCTTTTTGCGACGGGTCCTTGCAAAAGATCTCCATGTTCAACCTCCCGAGGGACAAATACATCATATATAATGAATGCATGAGGACCTCTTATTTCATATATGCTATTGACTGAAATATTTAGTCTCAATTGGAGTTATCGCGTATTACGGCGCGTTAGATGCTAAATATCGGCGGAAATCGCATGGAATTATGATATATCGTATATTATCTGATTGAATTTCTGAATGGCTGTGATTTATCTGGGTATATGATTCATTCGTGAATTCACAACAATCACGCAAATAATCCGAAAACAGCATTTATTGAGGAACGCATGACACAGCTCGATGAAGTCAGAGACTGCGTGGAATTGGAAATCGAAGGTCACGTAGCGGTTATGACGCTTAACCGCCCGCAAAAGCTTAACGCCCTAACAGTACAAATGGCTGAGCGCATCACCGACATTTGCACTGAATTGGAGTGCAATAGCGCGGTGCGTGTTTTGCTCATCAAGGCAACCGGTGGGAAATCATTCTCTGCGGGTAGTGATATCAATATGCTGCACCAGCTTGGTTCCAACTGGGAAGGTCGCAATAGAGCCGACTACAAACGCGATTATATCGCTCCGCTCCTGCGTTTCAAAAAGCCGATCATCGCCGCAATTGATGGTTACTGTCTCGGCGGCGGTTTGGAAGTTGCTATCTGTGCTGATATCCGCCTTGCTACCCCGAGTTCCACTTTTGGCGCTGCGGAAATCCGTAATGGCTGGCATTCGGGTTCAGGTAACGTAACCATTCTCCCGCGCCTCATCGGATATGGCAACGGTATGCGCTACATTCTGACTGGCGAGAAGTTTGATGCAAAACGCGCCTATGAAATGGGCTTCCTGCAAGAAATCGTTGAGCGCGAAGATCTTGAAAAAGTAGCCATGGAAATGGCGGAGCTTCTTGCAAGCCTATCGCCTGTAGCAATCCAGTCAGCCAAGAAGCTCATCCGCCAGACAGAGGGTACTACTTGGGACCAAGGCCTTGCATGGGAAAATGATATGTACTCCTACTGCATGCTGACCGAGGATGCCAAAGAAGGCATCGCTGCATTTGGGGAGAAGAGAAAACCTGTGTTTTCTGGCAACTAAGCTCCTATTATAGATGAGGCTCAGGCACTTCTTGTAACGTGCCTGAGCCTTTGTGGTGCATACAAAGGCTATGCAGATCATTGAGAGTGACCATGACCGAACCTGAAACCCATACTTCTGATAGCGCAGGCGCTGCAGTTTACCGTGCTGTTAAGCGGGCCATTGCAACCCGAGCTATTGAACCGGGCGGAAAGCTGAATATTGCGGAGCTCGCGAAGATCCATAGTGTAAGTGCCATTCCGGTTCGCGAGGCTCTGGCGCGGCTTCATGCAGAACGTTTGCTGGTTTACGAGGCAAACAAAGGGTATCGGGTCGCCCCTCCGGCAACTCGAGAAGATATCCTGAAATGGCAGGAAGCACGCATTCTCATTGAAACTGCGGTTGCTTCACCGTTGATTGCACATGCAACTGATGAAGATGTTCAGTACTTAAAGGCGGTGAACAAAGAGATCTCGGCAAGACAGTACAGCCTCAATTATGAGGACTATAACTTCTTCATCGAGCAAAATGCTCTGTTCCATCAAAGAATTATATCTGCCACGAAAAACCACTTCATTGTTGGCATGTACCAATCAATCGGTATCTCGTCCCATAGTGAGAGATGGCATGAAGGGGAAGGCGTGCCGGATGTACACCTGATTATCTCCGAACACGAGCACATAATTCATAGCATCGAAACGAGAAACGTTGCCGAGTACACCTATGCTGCCCGTCAACACATCGAAAAGGGGTTCTCTCGAACCCTGCTGGCCAAATAATTATAGGCCGCTATTAGCTCCAATCATCAAGGCGCCCTCTCAAAGACGCGTCACCCTGCCAAAAACAGCTGTGATCCTCCGACGTTCTTATCTGGAGCGGAGGATAATGCTGTCTTGTTGAACGCCTACTGAGAGCGCCCCTTTTTTGAAAGATCACAAGGGGATCACCATGCAAGACGAGATGAGCGCAGTTCTGGTTGCCGTTGACTGGGGCACCAGTTCGTTCCGTGCGCGTACTGTTCGGGCAGACCGTTCGGTCATCGACACCATTTCCACCGACGAAGGTATTCTGAAAGCCAAGGGCCGCTTTGAAGAGGTGTTCCGCACCCACATTCCAGCGCTCAAAGGCTACCGTGCAGGCCTTCCTGTGATCCTTTCGGGCATGATCGGCTCCCGCAATGGCTGGGTAGAAGTGCCATACGCCACCATGCCAACCAAGCCGGACGCCCTGTCCAAAGCCATGACCAAGATCGAAGTGGAAGGCATCGGTGATGTCTGGTTCATTCCGGGCATTATGGCTGAAGGCGATAAGGCCGACGTGATGCGCGGCGAGGAAACCGAAATCTTCGGCGCACTGGAAATGCTCGGCATTGCCAACGCCACCATGATCATTCCGGGCACCCACTCCAAACACGTTGATATCCGTGACGGCGCGATCCAGAGCTACCGTACCTACATCACCGGTGAAATGTTCCACGCGCTGACCACAGCAACCATTCTGGGTGCTTTCGGTAAGGACGTTTGTGAAGACTGCGAATGGTTTGCTGAAGGCGTACGCATTGGTGCGCGTGATGGCAACTCCGGCGCGCTGCTCAACCGCCTGTTTACC
>NZ_SMMA01000046.1:372-632 GCF_009711345.1 Pseudovibrio flavus | reverse complement strand
TCAATCCACGCCCCCGCGTAGGGGGCGGCCAATCGGGCTAGAGATAGCTCGTCAGTTAGGTGTGTTTCAATCCACGCCCCCGCGTAGGGGGCGGCCCGAGGGCACCCGTCAAAACATACTCGATACACGTTTCAATCCACGCCCCCGCGTAGGGGGCGGCGTGTCAGCTGGGAGGGTGTTCATCCCGATCTAGCGGTTTCAATCCACGCCCCCGCGTAGGGGGCGGCTGGAGACTAACGCTCTCCGTCGCGAGCAAGCAC
>NZ_SMMA01000046.1:0-362 GCF_009711345.1 Pseudovibrio flavus | reverse complement strand
CAATCCACGCCCCCGCGTGGGGGGCGGCTGTGGAGACGTTTTTGTGTCGCGTAGTCGGCCGAGTTTCAATCCACGCCCCCGCGTAGGGGGCGGCATCAGGTTCTCGATATCTTGCTTGGACTGGTGAAGTTTCAATCCACGCCCCCGCGTAGGGGGCGGCAACGCTTTAGAGAGCTTTCTAAACGCGAGCGCTGGTTTCAATCCACGCCCCCGCGTAGGGGGCGGCACCAAGCGCTGGCAAACCCGCCGCCGCTTGCACTTGTTTCAATCCACGCCCCCGCGTGGGGGGCGGCAGCCGCGTAGAGTTGTTCTACAGATTAATGCCCCAGTTTCAATCCACGCCCCCGCGTGGGGGGCGGCTG
>NZ_SMMA01000041.1 GCF_009711345.1 Pseudovibrio flavus | reverse complement strand
TATATTTCTATCTTCATGTATATTATCCGCTGTCATATACATTATGTGCAAAAATATAAGTTTTAAATACTTCCTACTTCTAAAACTGATGATCGTTGCTATTAGTTTTTTATCGGTATTTCTTTTAGCCGCACAGCCTTACTAGGGGTCGATTACGGTAGAGGGTAGGATAGTACGTGAGCACCCCAAGACCGGCAAAAACCCTTTGGTTTCTGCAGGAAAGAAACAGTGTACGATTAGCGCACCCGTCCTGAGAATTTCAGCGTACCGCCTATTCGGACAGTTTTGAGCAGCGATTTAAGTGAACCATAGCCCTCCACGCATACCGAACCTCTTACGGACAGCCCTACTATCTTGCCCTCTACCTGAGCAGCCCCCTACTCCCTTAGCAGGGGAGCGCCTTCTACAAAGCGTCTAGCGCTTCCACTTCCACTTCGACACTTAGCTTATACCGGGTTGCTCGTTTGAATAGACACGGATCGCGTGTAATATTTACTCCCGTCTTATCGAGCGCGTATCCCTGCACTTCCATGATTTGTCTGATCATGTGGCCGATCATTCTCTTCACATCATCATGAGCTACTGCATCGCCAAATTCTTTGAGCAGAGCTGGGGCTAAAGCCTCTCCAGCAGGGCGTACTAGATAGGTGGCAGTTTCCATGCGTACGATGTTTTCAGGCGTGTTTAGAAAGGCCCAGATTTTTCCGCCTTCATTTGTTTCATAGACATTCAGAAAGCTGCCGGGAACGTATTTTGTCATCTGTACTCAACTCCGTAATAAATAAAATATCATGTACCCTTGTGATCATAGGAGATATGAGTGCTGTGTAAAGTGATTCTTACGTATTTTAACGTATTTTTGGAAATTGGTTTACACCAACCGTGCCAAACTTACAGATGCCCTGTTAGAGCACCGGCCTTCTAAGCCGATGGCCAAAAAGACCGATAATCTTACACTTGACTGCTCTTAATCGCCCTTACCATCAGGATTGTGACAACCTGATTTAGAGGTGATTTATGCTAGATAATTTACTTTACAACATTTTTGGAAATCTTATGGCGCATGGGCTTATCTATATCTGGGAGAGACTGAGATAGTGCCTCTATAAGGAGGAAATGGCTCCCCACTCCATGGCCTTTACCCTTTCTAAGGGGGAGGTCATGGCCAGACCTCGCTATACTGAATTAATAAATAAGGGATAAGAGATAGTCCACCTGCCCAAAGCATGAATGGTCCCCAAATAACAGATTTTCTATTTCCCTAACGGGTAACTATGTCTGGTGTTGAACGCATAGCGTGAATAAGCCTTAGTAAGTGCGCTTTATGCCCACTTACTCCATCCTGCAAAGCTGACTAATGGTCATATAAACCATGGAAAAATGAGCGTTTTCGATGCCAATTTGACGCCGGCGCAGTCCTGCCCACTCTTGGCTAGTCTTGCCTAGTCTTGCCGTATTGAAACGCTAGTTTGTTCCAGCACAAAGCATCTCAATAGGAAGCTCGATGGTGATCCAGCGCGAATACTCAGAATACCGTGAGCTGTAGTCTGTCTGGCTTTGTTGCAAACCGTGAATATGGACGGCTTCAGGCCATAAGCTGCGACGTGGTTCACGCCATTGCTCCATCAAGACGGGTTTTGACCAAAGCCATAGCCTCTGACATGGCGCAGGGGCCAACACCGAACGCCCGCTCAACAATGCGCGCCTCACCTGTAATGTCTTTGGATAGGTTGAAGATGTTGGATTGGCCCTTGCGCAACGCCCGCATGACTTCGAACCCCTTGATTGTTGCATAAGCGGTCTTCATGGTTTTGAAGCCCCGTACCGGCCTGATCAACTGCTTCAACTTGCCATGATCGGCTTCAACGACATTGTTGAGGTACTTGACGCGGTGATGCTGAGTGGTCTTAGGACACTTGCCTTCAGCTTTGAGTTGGCGAATGGCTATGCCATAAGTAGGTGCTTTGTCAGTGTTGATGACGCGAGGCTTTTCCCAGTCTTTCAGGCCTCCCAAGGCTTTGCGCGCATCCTCAACCCAACTCTCAATCTCTGAAGGGGGCATGTCGTAAGAACAGCTAGCCTCAGCTACCGTCGTCTTGCCCTACAGGATCTCAATAACAAGTGCCGATTTGCGCTTCGCTGCCCAACGCTTGATATCGTCTTCCAATGTCTCACTCATCGCTAACATTTTCCTCATTGTAGAATGAGCTGGAATTCACTGGGTCAATACACGCCAGCTATTTGTGACTGGGCGGCGTCAGTGCCGGCGCTATCGGCGCTTCATTTCCGGAGCATAAGACTGAACCCACTTGTAGTTCGTAGCGTGATCAACTCGAACGCCGCTCTCAGCCATCATTTGTTCGAGGTCCCGACAGCTGATCCCATACCGGCAATACCGACGCACTGCCCACAACACGACTTCACCGCTGAAATGGCGACTTTTGAATGCGTTCATCATGGAGCCAGCTTGTCCCGAAAAACACGATCCTCCCATTCGAGAGCAAAGTTTGCAACAGCACCGGTGTCTTCGATCCGAACGTTCCATGGGATACTATTTTTTGCAACAACGTCCCACTCTGCCCATCATTGCAGAAATGATCGGGGAAAGGCATCGATACTAAAGGTGCCCTGTCAACGCCTAGCGATCTCATTCACATATCAGTTGCTACGTTGTAAATTCACGAACCGAATGGTTTTTCTGAGCCTTAATGCCTCTGCTATGTAATTTTTCAGATGAAGCAAATAGGCCTCCACACAATGAGCGCAGGGTACATTGTGAGCATTCCGTTAGATAAATATTTTTGTAATCCGAGATGCTATTTCTCATAAAGCTTCTAAGCTGCTCGGGAACGACACACATCTGCAGGTTATAAATTGAAACCGGAATCCCTCGGTAAAAGAGGTGTTTTACGGCCTCTGTCAAGGGTTCGTGATAGTCTATGGGGTCTATCCAGAGTGTCTCCCAGTTTTTTTTAACGTAGCCCATGTTTTCCAAGCCCATCAGCGCTACATGTTCCACAAAAGGTAAGTTTCGGTAGATGAATTCCATTAATTCCGGCAGGCGTGGGATAGTTTGCTTGTGAAGAACAACTCGAACTTCTATTCGTAAGCCCATCGCAGCAGCATTGTAAATCCCTCTTATGGTTTCGTCGAAGGCCCCGTTAGACTGAACAACGTAGTCATGGTCGACGGAATTATCCGCAAACAAAGGGATAAGAGATAAGAAATTCGGATTACCTATTTTTGCGATTTTTGTGCAATATTCTGAATCAGCGTATCTCCTTCCATTTGTAAGCATATGGATCTGGCTTGAGGGTAGTTGATCATTGATCCTACTCAAAATATCAATGAGCCAGCCATCTAACAAAGTAGGCTCACCACCTGTTAACCCAAGCAACTCTGGGGGATTATCTATGAGGTCCAGTATTTTCATCTGTTCTTTAGCCATCTCCTCAATATTATCGTCGTGAGGTGGCTGGGAACACATTAAGCAATTGTTATTGCAAGAGTTTGTAGTGAAGAGTGTGTTATGCGGAGATTCTGGGCGAAACAATAAATGCATACGTCCATCAGGATTAATAGCAACTATTGTCCCGTCTGTTATTTGTTGAATAACGTCTGCATCGAAGAATACGATATTCTGATCGGCCTCTATTTTATCGTTATAATCGTATGATATCACTGCCGAGTAATTATCAATATCTTTCTCATTCGGATTGTTTGTAATGTAAAAATAGTCAGATCGACGTTCTTTTTGTTGATGTATCCTAGTAATTTTCGCAATAGTTCTATTTTTTAACGTCGATCTATTTGCTTTAAGGCGCAAAGGCAGTGGATCGATCATTTTATTTTCCCTACTTGCATATCGTTTACATCTTCCCTTCGGATCCATGCCCAGAGAATGCTCTGTAAGTCCGCGTCTGCGGCATCTAAAGTTTCAATGAGATATCGAATAATCGGTTTGTTTCTATCGCAGAATGTGCCCTTCTTTGCCCTGTGCCCAAACATATCATGTTGCGTACGATGGTTTCTAACTGGGTCAGCGCCGCAATAGTTTTGGAATGCGCAGTCTGAGCAGCCGGCAAGGGCCTCATTGCATGAAGCCGCAGCAATCTCTTGCATTTTTTCTCCGAAGAAAATCTGGTCATAGTCGTCTTCGTGTACGTTGCCCATTCTGAACATAGTATCCTGAGCTTCGGCGAGCATCCTGCCTTCGTCGGAGGTGTAAACATCTCCGTCGTAATTATATACAACAACTCCCAATCCAGCCCCTGCCGGGGATTGCAGGTCAACAAAACCTATTGGCCAGGGTGTTAGTACTTTCGTTAAAATCAGTGACGCAAAGGCTTCAGAAAATGTTCTTCCTTGGCGGTTTACCTCGATAATGCGCTCAAATACCTTTTTATAGAATTGAACGAATTCACTAGAGGAATAACCGATACTATTTGCTGTCTTTATGGCAAAGCCATAAGGGTTTAACTCACGAATAAATATCGATCCCATATCTAATTTGAGGTATTCGTCAACAATGGCGTCTGCATGTTCTAAACTATGACGAGTTGTTGTCATTAGTGCAGAAACTGAATGCTTACCCAGTGCCTCTTGCGCTCTACGAATGCCCCGAACAACTGCATCGTAGCTTCCACCTCCGCCTTGAAAAGGGCGGTTACGATTATGAAGAGCCTCGGGACCATCAAGAGATGTTGATAGTAAAACGCCTTCCTTCTCACAGAAGTCTAGGTGCTCATCTGTAAGAGTAACTAAATTAGTGCATATAACGAAATCTATCTCTTTGCCTATACTCTGATTTAGTTCCTTGGCTATTTCGACGCCTTGCCTAATCAATTCGAAGTTTAGTAGTGGTTCTCCACCCTGAAATTCCATAGTGACATGGGGTGCCGGCGAACTCAGCATTAGTTCGATACTCTTTCGCAACGTGTGCACGCTCATGTCGAAGTGATTGATAGCTGCTTGTTCGTCTTTTCGAGAAACCTGGCAGTAGGGGCAGGATTGATTACAACGCAAGGTTGTAACGAAAATATGCAATTTGGTGAAGCCGTCCAAGAATGCGCGTTTAGTACGATACTTTGAGGCTAGAAGATCAAGGTGAACAGTGGAACTATCCTGAAATAGAAAGTGTTTGGCGCTCAAGTTCTTGAACTCTACTGAACTAGTGCAGAGCTCTTGGTTGATAAAATCTCTAAAGGCCTTAACCCCCAAAAACGTAAATTCTCCAACCTCGTTGGACAAGAAAAATCTATTATCACCCCAGCGTTCGAAACGAAAGGGCAAGAACTGATAAGTGTTGTTCTCTTTTTCAAATGAACTGCGTGGCATGAACATAATAATATTACTCGTTTTCCATATGAATTTGACTTGAAATATCGACAATGTAATTGAAATATCCGAGAATTATATCTCTGCTATATTTCTCGTATTTCGGATCAATTTCTATTTTTATTATTGCCTTCATATCATCAAGTCTTTCAGCGGATACGCGGCAATACTTGCGATACTTGCTGGTCGCTTCTGTAACTGCCTTCTTGGGGAAAAGGCGATTGTCGATTTCTCGAGAGTATTTGAGCATGATTTGGGGCCAACCTAGTTAGTTATGATTGAACTATGGTACGCTTGCGCCCTTCAAAAAATGCCTTCTGTACGAGCCTGGCACGTATCTCGCCTGTCTCAGCATGAACAATTTGTCGTACGCGCTGATCAAGCAACGCATTCATGAATTCTCCAGCCACAATAGTCGGATCCGTTTTTTTTAAGCCGGGGTCTTTCAACCTTAGTTCGACCTCCAGCCCAAATTTGTGAGGCTTCATAAAAATGTAATAGTTATCACTGAACCAATACGCCGTCTTGAATACTGTTGCGATATCAAATATTTCATCGTGAATTACTATAGTTACACACTGGCCAAGTTCGTCCATTGTTACCGATAGGCCCTCGACGTTGCCGAGAACCCAATTCGGATCATTGATTTGTTGCATTGCTTTGGCTCACCAGCGACTAGAGTAATGTGAATAGTGAGATCTATGAGAAGAATGAGAATAATGTGATCGATGGGAGTAATGATACGCGATCGTATCGCCGCTTATCTCAGGCGGGGATAAAAGCATAGCGCCATGCTCTACTTGAAATGAAGTTGCGTTGCTGGCCGCTTGAGCCATTGGGACCTCTAGAGAGAGGGCCGTCGTAAACGCGAGTCCAACCAATAAACCCAAAAGCCCGCTTTTTATGCGCTCCTTTTTGAATAATCCCTTGGTTGTTGTTTTTTGTACTTTTGGAAGGTCGATCATAAGGGTAGTCCTCTCTCAGTAAACACAACTATTAGGTGTATTTTTTCGAGAATTATCATTGACAATAGTCAACTAAACACTAACTTAATTATGAAGTAGTTCCTCCACCGGCATTGTTGCAAACTTCAAGTCCCATTGTTGGGGCGCAGAGGCAAACCTAGCGACTACCGCGCCCCAAAAGCTTCACTCGTTCAACGATCTAAGCAGGTCCGGACCTTACTTTGCAAAGTTCGCTGCGATGCGCTGCTGGAGGTAATCATGGGCCGTAATCGGCTCGTAGATATTCTCCGGTCCTTGGATTATTGCATCCTTGTTTGCCTGACAGAAGAAAGCGATGGAATAGCGCGAGCCCAGATACTCCTCCGGCTTTGGCATGCGAACGCGGTGCAAGGTGGATTTCAGCTTGTCGTCACTCCACCGCATGAGCATGTCGCCGATGTTGCAAGTCACAACGCCGTCCTTCGGCTCCACATCGGTCCACGCCACGGTTTCGTCCTTACCCGGACAAACCTGTAGGCCACCTTGCCCTGCGCGTTGGTGAAGCAGCGTCAGACAGTCAAAGTCGGAATGGGCTCCTGCTCGCCACTGCTGGAAATCCTCCGGCTTGGCATCCTTCATTTCAAGGTAGTGAAGCAGACGGAGAGTACTCTGGTAGTGCTCGGACATAGGATCGTGAGCACCGGTAAAGAAGTCCGGCGCAAAGCGCAACATATCGCCAAAGCAAGACAGAACCTTCATGCCCAGTGCCCAGTTGCAGCGCTCGAACTCCAGCATGGTTGCCTTGAAGCCTTCCAGCTCTTCACCTGTCGGCCAAAGCTGTGCCATGCGTGGCAGCGTCACCTGATAGCTCTCTTTTTGGTCCGCTGTTCCAGTGGAAGGGCGCACCTGAGCCTTATACTCCCACCCCGCATTGGTACCGCCGATAAGCGGGTACTGTGCCTTCACATCTTCAGAAAGCGCAAAGAACTTTGCCGACATCTCGAAGGCTCGGTCAATCAAATCACCCGGGATACCGTGGTTCACCAGCTGGAAGAAACCAATCTGTGTAGAGGCCTCCCACAGGGCCTTGGTGATTTCGCCCTTACGCTGATCGAAGTCACTCATATCAATCTGCGGAATGCTGCGCTCCACCGTCTCGCCCATGCCGCCAATGGTGCTTTCCTTGTTCAGTTCATCCAGACCATATTGTGTCATCATTTACTCCATATCGCTTTGGCAAGACACTGTGTGTGCTTGCCGTTTGAAATGAGGAGCAATGACCCACACACCCAAGTGCGCTGCCAGCTTCTACTCCGTTGGTTCGGCAAAGCCGACCAAACTCGGGATTAATGCTCATCCCAAAACGCTTCCTGCAATGCAGCCGCTTCCTGCTCCAGAAGTGGCCCAATCACCTTGATATCCCGCTGCCCTGCCGCAAAAACGGTTCGGCACGGCAGGTCCAGTGTTGGGTTTTGCGCATGGTTTCCGGTTTGCTCTTTCAAGGACTTTTCGCTCTGTCCGTACACCACGCGGCCAATGCCTGCCCAATACACCGCCCCTGCACACATGGCGCAAGGCTCGGCGGATGTGTACATGGTGCAGCCCTCCAGAAACTCGGGCGACCACTGTTTAGAGGCTCTGCTGGCAAGGACCCGCTCGGCGTGGGCGGTCATATCCTTGCCCTCAGCGGAATAGGCGTTGCCCTGCTCCATCAGAACCTTCCCGTCAGGCCCAACAAGAATGCAGCCGAAAGGGTGATCACCGCCCGTCTTCGCCGCCTCGGCTACCGCGAACGCACGGCGCAGCAAGGTCTTGTCCATCTCCTCGGTAAAGACAGCTTTACTCTTACACATTTTAAGCGGCGCCCTTTTGCAGATCAGCCACAACAGAGCGCGCCTTTTCACCCAAGTCGCCAAGATCCAATCCCGGCACTGCGTAATCCCGCACCACGTGCTTGCCGTTCACAAAGCTATGACGGATCAAAGCATCACCGCCGGAGACGATCGGACTAATCAGCGGATCATGCTGGCCCATATGGCGCGGTGCGGAAATATCGAAGAGCGCAATATCTGCACTCTTGCCCACTTCCAGCGTGCCTATGGTCGGCAGGCCGAGCACCTTTGCACCGCCTGCCGTTGCCCAACGCAAAATATCCTCCGCTGCGACGCTTTTCACACCCTTGGAAGCACGGTGAACACAAAATGCGCTGTAAAGAGCGCTCACCATATCGGCCGCCTCGTTCGCCCCCGCCCCATCAACGGCTAGCGAAACAGTACCCCCCAAGCGGTCCAGCGCATCTGCCGGAGCAATGCCGGACCCAAGACGAGCATTGGCCTGCGGGCAGTGCGCCATACCGGTTCCAGTTTCCGCCAGTATGGAGACCTCACGTTCGTCAATTTCTACCAGATGGGCAAACCAGACATTAGGCCCTAGCCAATCGTGCTCAGCCAACCATTCCACGGGCCGCTTGCCATAGTGCTCCATGGTGTAGTCCACATAGCCCATATTCTCGGAAAGGTGAGAGTGCAGGCGTATTCCCATAGAGCGGGCAGCGGCAGCCACCTCTTTCAGTTCGTGTTCGAAGACAGAAAAGGTCGGCGCTGTCGGAGCAAACACTACCCGCCGCATGGCATCATCTTCGACCTGATGGAAGCGGTTCTTGGTGTCCTCAACGGACAAGATCATCCCGTCCAGCGTTTCAGTTGGCAACGGACGAATGGTCTCGTCGTCAAAGCGCCTTGTCTTGGTATGTCCGCCTCTGCATAGCACGTAACGCATGCCAAACTGCTCAGCGATCTCGAACAGAATTTGCGGTACATCGAAGTCATAGCCGTCCCAGTAAAAATAGTGGTGGTCCGCTACCGTTGTAGCGCCGGATAGCGCCAGCTCGGCCATGCCGATGGTCGCTGAAACCCGCAGGTTTTCCTCGGTCAGCTTGTTCCAGTAAGTGTAAGGCACAAGGCGCAGCCACGTATTCAGCGGCTCGTTCATACCACTAGGCACAGACTTCATAACGCTTTGGAACAGATGATGGTGCGTGTTGACCATACCCGGGGTGATGACACAGCCGCTTGCATCAATCACCTGCTCTCCCGCCTCCGGCGTCAGGTTCTCACCCATTGCAGCAATCTTGCCAGCGCGGACCCGAATATCACTAGCGCCACGGGCAGCCTCGCCCTTTAGGCCGGTCAAAGAGCCAATTGCACCCTTAATAAGAAAATCAGTCATCGTCCATCCTTGGAAAGGCTCCACGGGAAGAAGAGGCGCTGCACGAACGACACCATCTGGAAGAGCACAAGAGAGAGAACCACCAGCACCACAAGCCCAGACCACGCCTGCTGGATCTTGAAAAGGGAGGTTGAAAATTGAATGAAGTATCCAATGCCCTTTTCCGCCGCCACAAACTCGGCCACCACCGCGCCGATAACGGCAAGGGTGATTGAGATTTTCAGCGCGGAGAAAATATAGGGCACCGCAAATGGCAAACGGATCTGCGAAATCTCGCGGAATGCGGTGGCCTTTAGCGATCTGGATAGCTCGATCAGCTCAGGCGGCGTTGCCATCAACCCGGTCGTCGTAGAGACGACGATGGGAAAGAAGGTGATCAAACACGTAATCACAATACGCGGCGCGTCCCCCGCGCCAAGCACCACAATCACAATTGGCGCAATGGCAACCACCGGTGTGGACTGGATCACCACCAAAATCGGATAGAGCGCCTTGGAAAGCATTGGCGATCGCGCCAGCGCCACCGCAATAGGCACTGCAAACGCAATGGAGAGGAAGTAGCCAAATAGAGCAATGCGCAGCGTAGCCCACACATGCTCCAGCCAGCGCCCAGTGGTCACAGCATCAAAGCCAGCCAGAATGCGCGTTGGCGCAGGCAGCACAAAGCTGGGTATGGCGAACACATGGGTGGAGGTTTCCCAGACCACCAGCACCAGAGCGAAAGTTACCGCCGCCAGCACGCCCGGCACATTGGCCAGTTTGCGCAACAACGCCACTGGATTAGTCGGAGCGCTAAGCGGCGCGTTTGAGGAGGAGGTTGCGGAGATGTCCTGTGAAGTCATGCAGCACCTTTGCGTTGTCCGCGCTCATATCCCGTGGTCGGGAGAGCGGAACCTTGATGTCCTCGATGATATGGCCAGGGCGCTCGCTCATAACGACCACACGATCAGCCAGTAGCACCGCCTCGGAAATGGAATGGGTGATGAAAAGCACCGTCTTCGGCTGGCTTTCCCATATGCGCAGCAGCTCAAATCCCATAACTTCACGGGTCAGCGCATCAAGAGCAGAAAACGGCTCGTCCATCAGCAGAATATCCGGGTTCATGAACAGGGCGCGGGCAATACCCACACGCTGCTGCATTCCGCCAGACAGCTCCGAAGGCATACGCGCTTCGAACCCTTCCAGCCCCACCGTCTTGATAATCCGCCGTGCAGTTTCCCGATCCTTTTGGGAAACCATGCCGGTCTTGTGTTTGGCCGGAAACACCACATTGTCTTCAATATTCGCCCACGGCAGCAGCGTTGGCTTTTGAAAGACAATGCCCACATCATCCCGCGGCCCGTCAACTGGCAAGCCGAACACTTCCACCACGCCGGAAGTCGGTTTGATAAGGCCTGCGATCATCCGCAAAAGTGTAGATTTACCGCAGCCCGATGGCCCCAGAACCGCGACAAATTCATGACGCGCAACGTCGAACTCGACGCCACGAAGAGCCTCCAGCGGGCCTGATCGGGTCTGAAAGACCTGACCAAGACCGCTGAAGCGCATAGCGGGGGTTTCAGTCACACCCATGCTTATTCAGCGCTCGCAAGGACGCTGCGATCGACAAGCATTTCAGGGTCCAGTGCTTCCGGATCCAAGCCTTGCGCCTGTGAAACGCGGGACCAAGTAGCCGCCAAACGCTCGCTCTCGAAGACACCCAGACCGTCCTTTTCGGTCACATCGTTAAACACAAGCACCAGCGCATCCTTCAAAGACCCTTCCACGCCTGCCGCATCCAACTCGGGCACCATAGTCGCCACGTCTTGTGCTGCTTTGGCAGTGTTTGCCGCTGCAAACTCGACGGACTTCTTGAAGGCCGTCACAAAGCGCTTGGCCACATCCGGGCGCTCGCTCAGGAACTTCTCGGAGGCGACGATCGAAGAGGAATACAGCATCAAGCCAGCATCGGACCAAGGCAGATACGCAATCTCCTTACCTGCTTCCTTTGCTTGGTCAGTGTAGCGGGTCACATCGGTCAGCCACGCAATAATGGCGTCCGTATTGCCCGTCATCAGCATCGGCCCAAGAGCGCCCGGATCCGCTTTGGTTAGCTCGATATCCGCTTCGCTCATGCCATTGTCAGCAAGAACAAGCGGCAGATAAACGTTGGAGGCAGTAAATGGAGATGTGGCGATTTTTTTGCCCTTCACATCGCCCAAAACCTCAATGCCGTTGCCTTTCAGGGTGTAAAATGCGTGCGGTCCCTTATTGAACAGAGACATAACCGCTTTTACCGGCACGTCCTCACTCACTTTCGCGGCCATTAGCGCACCAATACCGGCAGAGCCAATATCAGAAGCGCCTGTAGCGATTTTGGTAATCGCGTCAGAAGAGCCACGGCCTTGGGAAATGGTCACATCAAGGCCTGCTTCGGCACAGAAGCCTTGCTGAATGCACACATAAATGGGAGCCTTGTCACCACCTGGAAGCCAGTCCAGCTGATAAACCACTTTGTCAGCAGCCAAGACGCTGGATGCAGTCAGTGTGGCAGCCACCGCGCCAAGAATAGAATTGGTAAAACGCTTAAAGTTCATAGGTGCCTCCTACAAATAACCTTCAAAAGCAATGAGGAGACAGCTTTGCCGTGGCAGACGGGGCAGACCCTAACCCTAAAAAAGAAAGCCAACTCGGCCCCATGGGCAGGATGCAAAATCCGTGCAGTCTCCATTGCGGTTCGCAGCCGGTGTTTCCACCCGCTTTGAGCAATGTCCCGGCCCTGATAGGCCTGACCGCTTCTACTCGTGCCTATTGCACAGCAAAGCCTGTGCCAGCTTTTAGATACGCAGATTTACGAGGATCAC
The DNA here is from genome assembly GCF_009711345.1 of Pseudovibrio flavus. Classification (GTDB taxonomy): domain Bacteria; phylum Pseudomonadota; class Alphaproteobacteria; order Rhizobiales; family Stappiaceae; genus Pseudovibrio; species Pseudovibrio flavus. Next base: position 12,109 of record NZ_SMMA01000041.1, on the reverse strand, counting down.
TCGGTTCCCCTATCTGGCCCGTGCCTAGAAGTTGGTCACACTGTTTAATTTTTATATTTCTAGGTTGTTGCACTGTCCCCATCAAAACGCGCTAGATCGAACGCTTCCACCTCACGCGGGAAGTCGATAACCCCGTCTGTCTGCTGATGGGCTGGCCTCAGAAAAGTAGAGAGCCTTCTGTTAAACTTTTGACAGGAGGACACGACGAAAGGACTGGGAACACCCAACTATACGGTGGCGTTTAAACAAGAGGCCGCTCGTCATTATCAAGTGAGCGACGAGCGGCTAATCAGCTCTTGGAAGATCTGGGCGTTAGCTGCAGCGGCTAATATGCCTGAAAGAAGCTCAGGACCCGCCAGCGCCAGTAAGGCAAAGGCTCTCCACTAATCCTCAGCCAGTCCAAGCCACGACGTACCTGCTTTGAGATCATCTCCGATCAGCACCAAACACGGAAGTCCAACCAGGATAAACGGCACGGTAAACAGAACACCATATCCAAGGCACAGCGCCATCGGTCCCATGAAAATGTCCTTACCGCCAAGGCCATATGCGAGCGGAAGCAGGCCGGTAATTGTCGTTAAGGACGTGAGCAAAATTGGTCTCAGCCGTGTGGATGCAGCTTCCAGTATCGAAGCGACAGACCGCTTCTCAATAACGTTGTTACAGCAGTTGATCATTACCAGTGCATTGTTGAGTACAACGCCGCACAGCCCGAGGATCCCGATAGCGCCGAAGAACGAAAGCGCCATCGAGTGAAGCAGAAGAGCAAGAAGAGCGGACGCCGTTGCAACTGGAATGACAGACAGGGCGAGAAGTGGTTGCACCAGTGAGCCGAAAAGCAGCGAGATAATAAGCCATACCCCAATCAATGCTATGCCAGACGCCATCGCCAATCCCAAGAGTGCCTCGTTGGTCATTTCAGCTTCGCCAGCTATCTCGACCTGAATGCCAGATTGAACACCTTCTAGACCTTGCACAAAACTCAGAGCTTGCGTTGAAATTTGATTTGTATTGCCGATAGATTTATCCAGCTTTCCTGTCACCTCAGCACTGCGTTCACCATTCCAGTGGAGGATTTCTGTCGGCGTTTCCACCCTTTCGAAAGATACAAGATCACGCAGAGGTATAGCCTCTCCATCGTGGGTAAATACATCAATGTTAGGGAGACTTTGCTCATTTCTATCGGCTTGTGAGTACCACAAAGTGATATCCACCAGCTCCTCACCGACCCAACTAGAGGCAATGGCCTGCCCTTTGAGCGCGATTTCCAGATTGGTCATGATGTCACTCACCGAAATGCCAAGCTTAGCAATCCGATCATATTTCGGGACCAGCAGAATCTTTGAGCTCGTGGTTTCTTCAGAGATACGAACATCCGATGCACCTGGCTGGTCCAAAAGCCAATCCCTTAGCTTTTTTGCAACAAGCAGCCGGTTTGTATCATCAGCGCCAAAGACTCGAAATGCCAATGGTTCTCCAGCTGGTGGCCCCCCGCTGTCAGGGCGCGCGCTCACATCGGTGACGCCTTTTATTGTTGTGATTTTTCGTTCGATGTCCTGCGAAATTGATTTCGCCCGCCCTTTCGTGGCAGCCTCTTCCGTTAAAACTATTAGCCCAGAAAACGTCGGCGTTGCCTCTGCTAGGTGAAAGCGGTCAACCTCGGATGGGTATTCCAGAAGTGCAGCGACTTCTTCACTAACCTCCTGAACCCTTTTTAAGGACGTCCCTTCTTCCATCTGCACTTCCAACTCTATCATTTGAGCATCTGTTGAAGGGAAAAAGTCGATCTCCAGCTCCGAGACTGCGACGAACACTACCCCAACTGACACCGCAAAAAAGCCCGAGACAATGAAATAGCGCAGCTTCACGACGGCACCCATGAAACGCACATAGGCAACTTTGCAATGGTCGAAGTAGCTCGTTCTTTCAGAACTAGATTTTGTTTTGCCAAGAGCTTTAGCCAAATGCGCCGGAAGCAAAAAGGTTGCATCCACGATTGAGAGCACCAATGCCATTATTATGGCTAGTGGCAAAACCATAAATGCAGAGCCTAAAGATCCTCCAACAAACAAAATAGGGATAAAGACAATAAGCGTTGTAAGCACGCTTGCGATGATTGGCTTGAAAACTTGACGGTAGCCTTCAACTGCGGCTTCTCTGGCGGATAATCCCCCCCGAAATTGCTGATCGATACTTTCGGCAACCACAATAGCATCGTCAATTACGATACCTATTACGAGCAATATCGCCGACATACTGATGCTATCAAGCGAGAAACCGAAAGCCATCAAAAGGGAAATGGTTCCGAAAATACAAAATGGCAAGGATGACGTAACCCAGAACGCCAGCTTACGCTGAAGAGCAATAAACAGAACGGCTAGAACTAGGATGATGCCAACAAGAGCATTCTTGCTCAAAATATCGAAGCGTTTAGCAACACTTTCTGACAGGTCAAGTGAATATGCAGCGTATATATTCTGATGACTTTCCTTGAGCTTTTCTTCAACTACACTCTTAACTCTTTCTATGGTTTTGAGGATGTCCCCTTTTTCTGTTTTGTAGAGAGTGAATCCTATGCCTCTCTGACCATTGATCGAAAAACCGTCTTTCGGAACATCAAAGCCATTTTCCACCACGGCAACATCGCTGATCCGTACCAGAGTTCCGGTTTCAAGCACGGTTACGACAGTTTCACTCAATTCGTTGCTGTTCTTAATCTCGGAAAGGATGAGCGTGTTGGTTTCGGTTTTTCCTGACCATACTTCACCGCCGTTTCCAGAAAAGTTCCGGTCTAAAACGGCCTGTCTGACATCGCTAGCTTTTAGCCCATAGGCAGCTAATGCTTCCGGCTTCAAAGCGATCGTAAACGCTCTGTTCGGCAAGGATATACGTTCTATCTTTCCCACGCCGGAAATAGAGCGAATTTCTTTCTCCAACTGGCGAGCGACTTCTCTCAGCTCGGGAAATCCGAGATCCCCATAAATTCCGAAGGTAAAGAATTCAAATTTGGCCGAATTTTCCAATTCGACCAGCGGCTTGTTGTCGAGATCTTGAGGAAGGTCCTTGGCGCGGTCTACGGCCTCTTTTACATCCTGCAATACTTTGTTGAAGTCTTCCCCATCACGAAGTGTCAACAGAAGCTGGCTTTCACCATCGAACGATGAAGAGCTATAGCTCGCCAAACCCTCTACAGACTTCACTTCTGTCTCAATTGGGTTTGTTATTCGAAGTTCAACTTCATCGGCCGACGAACCAGGATAGCTCGTGGTGATGGATATTTCGCCCAATTGTGCTGCAGGAAGATCCTGCACAGTAATTGTGTAGAGCGATGCAATACCAATAAGACAGACCATGCAAAGGGTTACCGATGCGAAGAAAGGGCGATCGATAAAGAAGCGTAAGAAAGCGCTCATGACCCAGCTCCAATTTCTTTTGGAATTGTTACGTCAACCGTAAAGCCCGGCCGAAGCTGAAGATTTCTATTATCTACTTTGATTTCAACAAGGTAGGCGCGGCGTCCAGAGGTTGGCTTAAGCCCTATAGTACTGATTGTTGCCAACTGCGGCGGCGCTGATGCCTCAAAGGAGAGAGACACGTTCTGCCCAACCTCAAGGCCCGCGAGATGATGTTCACTCAAGAAAATCACCGCTTTAAGTTCGTCGAGGCGTTCCAAACTCAAGAGTTTGGAGCCTTTTTCCACCCAATCACCGATCTCAACTGTTCTCTCGGCAACCCAGTAGGAGGTCGCAGCGGTGATTATTGTATTCTCGTAGTCTAGTTTGGCTTGCTCACAAGCTATCAGCGCTTTTGAATAGGTCGCCTCAGCCATCAGGTAGTCTGCTTCCACATTTTGCCGCTGGTCGCGGGTGAAAGTGGCGCTCGCTTCTAGCTGCTTTACTCTTTCAAGTTTCGCTTTCTTGTAATTCAAGTCAGCAAGCGCAAACTCCGCGTTTGCTTGCTCTGCTTTGAGTGTGAGCTGGTATTCTTCACTACCAATCGTGATCAACGGATGGTCGGCGCGAATTCGTTCGCCTATCCGGTACCCGACTGTTTCAATCGTCCCTGAAACCTTGGATACGACAGTTTGAACATGGGCGCTCTGTAGGCTGCCAACGAAGGTATGGCTCCCTTGAGCCATAGCAGCCGGAACAAGGCTCAGTTGAACGAGAAAAAACGCGAAGCGGAATATGTGTGAAGTTAAAATATCAGTCATTGTAGCCGTCACATTGAAGTTTCGACTATTGGTAGCTGATGCTATGTCTTCAAAATGTCCCCAATGCTAGACCGCACTTCAAAATGTAACCTTTGCAACGCAACCTCTCACGTCTTCTCTACTTTCGAGGGAAAAACTCCATCCAAATTGTTGGCAGATATCGTGTACCATCAGTAGGCCAAGACCATAGCCCTCACTTGAGTGCTTCGGTTCTTCCGGACCGTTTCCCGTATCGATGATGGATAAACTTTCTGAGGTTACTTGAACCGTAATTGTTCCAGCCTCCGTGTGTTCCAACGCGTTCCTTATCATATTGCCCATTAGTATTCTGAGCACGGTTGGCGGCGCATTGACGGGTACTGGATGGGGCAAATCCGTGAAGAGCGACAGCTTATCATTCGCACCCAAGTGTCTAAAGTCAGAGAGAGCCTCTTCAATAAAAGCCTCATCAATGAGTGTAGAAGAGCTGTTTAGGTCATGGCGAACAAGTTTGAGAAGCGTGTCGCTGATATCGTTGATTTTTCCATGAACCTTTATCAGCCGCTTTCTCTGTTTTTCGATATTCTGCGGGGAATTCGATATCTGTAGCAGATCAGCGATGCCAGATAGCGCCGTTAGAGGAGTTCGAAGCTCGTGGCTTAGGTAGCGGCTGAACGCTTTCTCTCGCTGGATCGCTTCAACAACTCTGCCTCTGTATTTATTGAGGGCGTCCATTAGCTTGGTTTGTTCAAGAGACTGGCTTGTGACGGAAATCTCCTCGTAGGAGCCGGCAGGTTCAGTTGAAAGCGTTTCGGTCAGTTTATTGAACGGCGCCGAAATGCGATTTGCCAACAATACAGTGCACACAAGCCCCAACGACAAAAACAAGACCGAGTAAATAATTGCAGGGTAAGCAACAGCGCCTTTCATAGTGCCAGTGCTTGCAGTCAGCCTCTGGTCTTCAACGATATAGAGCAGTAACGGCCCTCTTTCCGAGCTGAATTTTCTGGCAAGCATGAGATACTTATGGGACCCTTGTACACCCTCCTCCAGCGTGCCTGTCCAGCCAGGCTCCACCTTCTGTTGAATCACTTTTGGCAGCAATTTGTAATCGTCATAAACAGTAACGAGCGCATCGACCGCAATTGAGCCCTCAAAGCCCGCGATATAATTTACCGCTGTTATATCTAGAACATGCCGCAGCCTCTGCTCGCTAACGCGATCCTCTACAATATAAAATGTCACAACAAAAACAAACAGGTTCAGCGTTAGGATAGCTGTGAGCAGGCCTCCAAAAAGGTAAATGAGCTGACGCTTTAAGGTTCTGTTTGAGTGCTTTCTTGTCATAGCGTTAGCCGATACCCGACTTTGATTAGTGTCTGGACTTTCACAGCTGAATTATATTTTGAAAGTACACTGCGCAGCTTGTGGATGTGTTTTCGCAAAGCGTCCCCATCTGGCGGATCCTCACCCCAGATATGGTGCGAGAGCGTATCCCGGGAAACGACGTTGGGCGCCTCCTCTAGCAAGACTTTCAAAAGAGTGTAGCCGACCGGAGAGAGGTGCAGCAGTTCACCGGAAACGCTTATGGATCGTGTTTGAAGGTCGACCTCGACATCCGAGAACGATAGTTTTGACGCAAACGAATTGGCCCCTACCCTTCTGTTAAGCGCTCTTATACGAGCAACAAGAACCTTCAAATCAAATGGTTTGACCAGATAGTCATCCGCGCCAATCTCCAGACCCGTCACCATATCCTGCGATGTATCGCGGGCCGTTAGCATAAGTATCGGTGTACTGATATGCGCTTCACGAATTTTTTTGCAGACCTCAAATCCATTAAGGCGCGGCAACATTACATCAAGAATTATGAGATCGAACTCACCAGTAAGCGCTAGCTCCAGGCCCTCTGGCCCGCTAAAGGCGTGATCTATCGTAAATCCAAGCAACTCAAGGTACTCATAGATCACTTCCATAATTTCCAGATCATCTTCAACGAGGAGAATTCGCAAGGGGCGCTCTTCTTATTCGAGGGGGCTAACTATCTGGTTGAATACTAAATGTGTCGCAGCGCAGAAGGCGATACGTATAAGTGACCACACAACTAAGTACGAGACGTTGTCGTGATAACTTTGGTTCAATCAAGCCAGCAAACTGCCTTTCGCCCCTGCCCCTATCGCAGAAAGCGGCTGCTATAGGCATCCGCTCCATCAGTGCCAACGTTGACCTCAGTCTGAATCTGGGAACAACCCTGGCATCCACCGACCAGCTAACTTTGCAGGAAATGCAAGGTTTAGCGGCGAGCGGGTACTTTGGCTCTTTATTGCGCCCGCCTCAATCAAGCTAGAAGTTACGCGACGAGCGGCACGATCGCTAAGGCCAAGAATATCTGGAACTTCTGCTCGGGCAACTTCGCCTTGAAACAAAATGGCGCGTAAAAGAGCATCTGACTTTGGCGGCAATGCTTTTAGTTGAACCTCTTCACGAGCCCAGAGCAGAATGCGCTCTCTTAATTTTTCCGGCTTCATCAAGCCTTCCATGAATTCAACTTGGTCAATACACGTCTGCAGGAAAAACGCTACAAAGTCAGCGAGCGCAGCTTCGCTCAGCGTTCCGCGCCCGTCTCGGTCGCTCTGGCGAGGTCGATCGCAAGACGCAAGGTGGCGCTTATATTTTGCTTCATTGCGAGCCAAGCCTCGTGCAATTGACCAAAGTCCCCGCGTATCTAGTGTTTGGCGGAGCATCGCATAGGACATCAAACGCGCTACACGGCCATTCCCATCCAAAAATGGGTGGACCCAAAGGAGACGATGGTGCGCACATGCAGCCGCTAATATTGGCTCAATGCGGCCTTTATTTCCGTAAACCTTATGCATCCGCTCCATAAAACGTGGAATAGCGCCTGCGCTAATGGCTACGTGCTTGCCAACGGCTACATCTCTTTCTCTGAACTTACCTGCTTCCAGTATCATGATTTCGCTGCGATCATCATTGGCTACTCGAAGCAAGTCCTCAGGCAGGTTTTCGCAAAAACGGCGGTGCATCTCCAAGATCATTTCAGGTGATGTAGGGGCGCCGCTTAGTCCGCCGTTATCAATCCACTCCTGAACCGCTATATGCGCCTTTGCCTCAAGCTGTAGGTCGCGCTTCTCAGGATCGCTGCTGTAATCGCCAGCAAGCGCTTTTTCAATATCGACCGGATGGGTGTTATGCCCTTCAATAAGATTGCTATAGTAACAGTTCATCGATCTGATGAGCGCAGACAGCGAATCCGCAATAGAAGGTGGTAGCGAACTTCTAAATGCCGCAGACTTCTCGGCCAATTCCAGCGCAAGATCATTGAGCGCAGGCCTCTGTTTTGCGCCCTCACTCACCATCAAGGGCTCGAATAGGCCTATCGTTTCGCCGTCATCTCTAATCGTCATAATGCCCGCTTTTTGGCCACTTTAGTAGCCGAATTATAAGGTTCAATAATCTATTATAGTACAGCATCTTAAATGAATCTAGGCTTATTGATTCTCCTCCATTTTGGCCGCTTCATTGGCCGGAACTATAGGCGGAGGGAGGCTTTCTTTTCGACCTCGGCACCATCACTATGACTTACTTAATTGGATAGTTTTCATCCTTAGGGCAGCTATAAGCGCCCCGCCATGGGGCATCAAATTCGGGTTCGACGAATTCTATAAAAATACGCTCGCTAAAAAGGCGAACAAATTCTAGTCTACACTTTCGTAACGACAAGCACCTTAAACTTCGACGAGCACCCAATGGCCACCGATAAAAGCAAAGCCAAGATCCCGCTGATTACTTGCAACGGGATTGCGCTAAATGCACCGAACAAGACCCTGTTTGAGAACGTCTCGCTTGGCTTGAACACTGGTGACCGCATAGGGTTCATAGGCCACAACGGTTGTGGCAAGTCGACTTTTCTTGGGATTCTAGCTGGTACGATCAAGCCGAATGAGGGCACGATTGCCGCGGCTCGCGTGGCCAACGTATCCTGCGTAGAACAGACATTACCCGAACGACTTTTGAGGCTGAGCCTACACGAAGCGGTACTTGATGCACTCCCCGAAGACAAACGCGGGTGGATGGATTGGAAAGTGGAGGTGATGCTGGCCGACACGGGCTTCGATCAAAACCAAGCTTCAATCCGTTGCGAAGACTTGAGCGGCGGACAAATAACGCGGCTAATGCTGGCTCGCGCCTTGATGAACGAGCCGAACCTGCTGCTGCTTGACGAACCGAGCAATCATCTCGACTTGCCTACCCTTCTCTGGTTGGAAGAGTTTCTGGCTAATTGGGAGGGCACTTTTTTAGTTGTCTCTCACGACGCAGCCATGCTGGATCGCATCACCAACAAAACATGGGTCTTGCGGGACCGGCAAATTCATTCATTTGACCTGGCTTGCACGTCTGCACTGGCCGCCTACGAAAACCTTGAAGAGGCGAAGAGAGCCCGAAGGGCGGCAGAGGAAAAGGAAATCCGACGCGTGGAGGCTAGCGCCAAGCGTATTGCTGTTTGGGGGCGCGTCTATGACAATGAAGATCTGTCGCGTAAAGCCAAGTCCATGGAAAAGCAGGTGGACCGTATGCGCGATACCCAGACAAAGGCTGTGGAGGCTTACCCATGGAATTTGTCTATCTCCAGCGAAACGTTAGAGGCGGATCGACTGCTGGTTATCAAAGACCTACGAGTATCGCCAGTTGCTGTAGAAGATGTTACGCTCTACGAGATTAATGAAGCAATTATTGCTCCCGGAGATCGGATTGCACTGTTAGGTGCAAATGGGCTTGGCAAGTCAAGCCTTCTGAAATGTTGTTGGGCGCGGCGCAAGGAAGAGTTCGGGCCTGTAGTCTTCCATCCGCGCTGCCGTTTGGCGTTTTATGACCAGTCGCTGAACATGCTACCGGACCATATGAACCTGACCGATGCGATGATCGCAACAGGTGAGATACTCGGCGTTCACCTAACCCAGACACACTGCGAACGAGCTCTGATTACCGCCGGTTTTCAATATAATCAGATGGTGCAGAAAGTCTCTTGCCTATCCGGCGGTGAACGCTCCCGCCTGTTACTGCTCAGTCTTTCACAGGGGTCTAGCCACTTAATGCTGCTTGATGAGCCCACTAACCACTTAGACATCTATGGTCGCGCAGAGTTGGCGCGGCAACTGCGCCAGTTCAATGGCGGCTTTATTCTGGTTTCACACGACCGTCACTTCATTGAAGAAACTTGCAGCCGATTTTTCACGGTGACCAAACAGGGCTTGGTTGAAGTGACCAACGCTCAAGCTGCCTATGACCTCATCGAGGCGAGCCAGCCTAAATTCGCTCCGGTTGAGCGCGCTAAACACACTGAGGTTCGAAAGCCAGATGAAACCACACCAGTTGCTGAGCAGCTAAGCGACGATCAAGGCCTTGAACGCTTGATCGAGTTGGAAGACCTGCTGGAAACGGATCTGAAACGCAAAGAAAAGCGTCAGTCCCCTCACCTGCAGATGAAATGGCGGCAAGAGATAGATATCTTGAAGTCCTTGCTGGGAGTATAGAGGGTACTGATGGGGTGGATGCCTCTCCCAGTCGCTTTCCGCTATGGTGCGCAAAGTTGTGGCTTAGCGGAAAACAGAGGCACTGATTGCAAACCTTGCAGGCAAGGCGAATAGCTATACGCCATCCGATTTATCCCACACGGCGCACCCCGTCCTCAAACGTCACAGTGCGCTTGCGGAACCTCGTTTGCCCCAGACATTCGGGAGAGCTTATGCGGTCCATACGAAAGTGACGGAACGCTGCGCGGGTTGGGTCCCATGCGACCAGATACCAAAGGGGTGGCAGCACGAGCATGGCTTGGGGCTCTACGGTTCGGTGACTTTGCACGCCCTTGGCATCGCAGTAGTCAAAGCTGAGCAGGTGTTTGTTCAGGAAGGCAACTTCGAAGGTGGGAAGTAGGCTCGGATCCATGTTACCCATGTTGGAGGTATCCACCTGCGGCGCAAGCGGGCCAACATAAAGACAGCCAAGCATGCGCCTTAGATCACGCATTTTATCGGGCGGCAGAGACTGTTCGATTTTTGCCAGTCCCGCATCGGCAAGGCCTGCGAAGGGAAGCTGTCCTGCTGCACGCATACTGGCAACGCTTATAAGCAGGGCAAAGACTTCTTTCACCGTGAGCCGTGCTGTTGTCTGCACTGAACTGGGGTCTAGCGAAATGCCGCCACCACGCCCTGCCTCACTCTCAATAACAAAGCCCTGATCACGCAGTGCTGCAATGTCCCGCAGGATAGTGCGACGGGAACTGCCTACATCACACGCCAGTGCGTCAATGGTGGTAAAACCATTGCGGCGCAGTGAGCGGATGACGGCGTCTTGTCGGTCTCGGGCTGTCATGGGGTAAACCTAAACAATAATAGTGCCACTTTTTGGCACCTTTCCATCATAGGCAGAGGGTGAAACTAACAGCAAGGATGAAATACTATGCCCCTCACCCATCCCTTCCCTACAGCCAGCTATATTCAACTTGGTGACGTTACTCTGGAGGTCTTTGAGGCCGGACGGGAGAATTTAGGCAATCCGATTGTGCTATGCCACGGCTGGCCGCAGAGCGCTCACTGTTGGAGTGCGCAAATCCCTGCACTTGCAGTAGCCGGGTATCACGTTATTGCGGTAAACCAACGCGGCTATGGCCACTCCTCCTGCCCTGATGAGGTGGAGGCTTACGACATTGAATGCCTGACGGGTGATCTGGTTGGCCTGCTCGATTTCTTTGGCTATGAGAGCGCGACCTTCGTTGGTCATGACTGGGGGGCCAATGTTGTATGGAGCATGGCAGTGATGCATCCGCAGCGTATTTCCAAGATCATAAATTTGGCCCTGCCCTATCAGGCTCGGACTGAGGTGCCTTGGGTTGAGTTTCTGGAAGCCATCTTCGGCGCGCAACACTACATGGTGCACTTTAACCGCATGGTGGGTGTGGCTGACGCGGTTCTGGATGCAAACGCGGGCCAATTCTTGCGTAATCTGTTTCGTAAGAACGTGCCCGCCACACCGCCAGCAGCTGGCAACATGATGATTAATTTGGCCACAGCCGAGCGAGCCCTTGGAGATCCAATTATGAGCGAAGAGGACTTGGCCACATTAACGGCAGCTTTTGCACACACTGGCTTTACCCCGAGTATAAACTGGTACCGGAATCTGGATCGCAACTGGCACATACTGGCAGATTACGACCCTATCATTCGTCATCCATCCCTAATGATCTACGGGGAAAAGGATTTGATCCCGCCATCGGAGCAGCTGGTTGACCTAGTGCCTAATGTGGAGGTGGTGAGCCTTGATTGCGGCCATTGGATACCACAGGAGTTGCCGGAAGAAACAAACCGCACCCTTTTACACTGGCTGACCCGGCAGAACGCACCTTTGGAAGTTTGCTGATGAAAGAGGCGATGCGGTCACAGCCTATGTTCGTGGAGAGGCTTGAGCAGAGATTATTTTAGAGATCATGCAGCTTTCCTATCGCAAATCTATCGGAAACGTTGCGGCAGCGTAGGGTACGCCTGCAATAGTCAGCTCTACATTTTGATTGCAAAAAAGCGGGGCAAGGGCCCCGCTTTCTCGTTTTTAAAGCCTTTCGGGTGGAAAGGGCCTTAAGCCTTTGCGTTTTTGACCAGAGCGGCGGCGCGTTCTTGTACTTCTTCCGGCTTGTCGCCCGGTTTGAAGAGGGAAGAACCAATGCCTGCGCCTGCTGCACCAACTGCCATAAAGTCAGCAATGTTGTGTACGCCAACGCCGCCAACTGGAATGATCTTGGTGCCTTTCGGGAACACAGCCAGCCATGCTTTGACAACTGGCGGTGGGCACATTTCAGCAGGGAAGATTTTCAAGCCGTGTGCACCAGCGTCCAGCGCGGTGAAGCCT
>NZ_SMMA01000066.1:308573-515468 GCF_009711345.1 Pseudovibrio flavus | reverse complement strand
CTTGGTGATTGCAGCGGTCAGAGTGGTTTTACCGTGGTCAACGTGGCCGATTGTGCCAATGTTGACGTGCGGCTTATTACGCTCAAATTTTTCCTTCGCCATGGGCGTAGCTCTCTATCCAGATCAGCAGTTACTAATTCAAGCTTACGAGACAGCACTTCTACTGAAGCTTTTTATCACGTAATCTTTTGAGGATCGCTGGTTATGCATTCGCACAACACAGTCGACTGGAGCGGGTGAGGGGAATCGAACCCCCGTCTTCAGCTTGGAAGGCTGTTGCTCTACCATTGAGCTACACCCGCAACCTGTAAGGCAGATGGTGGAGGAGGTTGGATTCGAACCAACGTAGGCTTAGCCAACGGATTTACAGTCCGTCCCCTTTAGCCACTCGGGCACTCCTCCGAGCACCGCCTTTACTTCTTACCTATAAAAGATCAGAAGCAAGTTCTCCAGAACAACTCGCCGGTCAAACCGGTGCCGCGTTCCTGTGGCGCGGTTTATGCCGCCCAACTATCAAACTGTCAACGCCGATTTTTTAAAGACTGTGAAAAATTAACAAGCCACTAGCGTTTTAGGCCAATCCATTCACAGAGAACACTATTTACTAGGAAAAATTCCGTGCGGGAATTTCCGCAGTTTCAACACAATTCCCTCAAAAACCACGTAAACACCCCTACCCCGCTATCCATTGCACTAGTGAAATTCGTTTATTGTGGATTCAAAATGCCCTTGCGCTTTTAACAAGGATCTGGAATTGGAATCGCGGCAATTTTCTTGCCACAACATAAACGGATCGCTATCGGTTCCCACATGACAGAAAATAAACGCCCTCAGAACCGGTCTTTCAAGGACGGCACATCACGGCCTGCAAGAACCGACAAGCGTAGCCCATACGCTAAAGACAAAAGAGCTGCCGGAAAAGGCAAGCCCCCTTTCCGCTCCCATGAAAAGCCGGAGCAGGAAGGGCCCTATTATATCTATGGCCTACACACCCTAGAAGCAGCCTTCCGCAATACTGCTCGTAAACGCCATAAACTTGTCGTTACACAGAACGCGCTGGCCCGCTTGGAAGAACGCGGAATTACCATCGACGTTCCAGTTGAAATGGCAACGCCACGACAGATCGACAAGATGGTACCGCGTGATGCAGTTCATCAGGGTGCGATCCTGCTGGTAGACCCGCTTCCGGAGTACGGCGCTTATGCGCTCCGTGATGGCAATCTAGTACTAGCGCTTGACCAAGTGACTGATCCGCACAACGTTGGTGCCATTATGCGCTCCGCAGTAGCTATGTGTGCAGACGCAGTCGTGACCACCCGCCGCCACGCGCCGGAAGAAGGTCCAGTACTCGCAAAAACTGCCAGTGGCGCTCTCGACATGATCAAACATGTGCGCGTTACCAACATGGCTCGCTTTATTGAAGAGATGATCGAAGAAGGCTTTCAGGCCATTGCATTGGACAGTGAAGGTCCTGCGACACTGGAAGACACCGTCTTTACCGATAAGACCCTTCTCATTCTCGGTTCTGAAGGCAAAGGCGTCCGTCAGGGCGTACGCGAAAAGTGCAGCACCCTCGCCCGCCTAGATATGCCGGGCAAGATCAAGTCACTAAACGTTTCCAACGCGGCAATGCTGTCTCTATACGTATCACGGCAGAAAATGGGATTGAACTAATCCTTATTGGTTGAACGGGTTGAGGCGGACACGCTTTCGCCTCCCCTTTCCCTCTACAAATAAACGCCCCACTCTTAATTACTCGGGCCAGCAGCTGCAGCCCTTCCGGCAACAAACAGCACAACCAACTGATACTGCTGAACTTTCGTTGAATTTGGGTAGTTTTCCACGCTGCTGTGAATTTTCAAAAAATTTTTACTCGCGGATATTTACAAAGCTCAATCCCACCCTTAAAAGCACATCCAGCGACGCCGGTATAGCTCAGATGGTAGAGCACCTGACTTGTAATCAGGGGGTCGCGGGTTCGATCCCTGCTGCCGGCACCACGCTTCTTTCGCTTGAGCTTCAAGCGCTTACAAAGCCACCTTCGGGTGGCTTTTGTCGTTTCTGGACCATTTATTTTTGATCCAACAAATACCCAAGCATGCTCTTTTTATGGAGCATAATAGCTGCAGATCTATATCGCCAGTTTCAGCCTGTCCGAAGATCTAATCCAGCAAGTTACCGTGGTGGGTAGTTGAACGTTGTAGGTCCAGAGCCAGCTGGTTGCTTACAACCGAACCGTTCGATGGTCTCGAAGCACCTTGCACTTTTTTTTCGCCAAGCGAACATGCAGAGTCCGCTGAGTAATCCTCCCTAGAGGGACATTACATAAACTGCTGGCAAACCGCAGACGTTATCATTGCCACACCACAAAGACTCACATAGTACCAGTACGTATACTTTGAGGATTTTGGCAATGAAGAAGACACTCACCACTTCATTTTTGATTTTTTTGGCTATCACTGCGTTCTTGGGTATTTCTGTAATTCTTTCAGGAGATTTAGATGAAACAAGCGGAAAAATCTTAATTACTACTGCTTCGACATCATTTTATAGCTTGATTGGATTAGCATCGATAGTTCACTTGGGAAAGAAGTATGACTTGCTAGCAAAAACTGGGATAATATTTTGCGGCATAGGGCTACTGCATGCTCTGTATACAACTTGGTTCGATCCCATCGACCTCCATTCTATTGAAAATAGAATTTCTTTGTTTTTTATTGGCTTAGCTATCGGACATGCCTGCCTTATGCTATTGATCGATCCACGCAGTCGTGGGGTTCTCGCACTAACGGTAATTGCTATTGCTAGCGTAGTGATAAATACCGCAATTGCGGTTATCAGTGTCTATTTCGACCCATTAGAACCCATCAAACTAATGGGTATTATTGCAATAATTGCAACCTTCGCTACGATCTCAGCTCCTGCGTTGAATTTCTCTATACCCAAACAATAGACGCTGTTGTGGTCATCCGTTTAGGTGCGTTTCTTGCACTATTAACGGGGGCGTAGGCTTGCTCCACTGCCAATATATTTGAATGCTTCAAAGCGGCCTGAAAGTGGACCGAGAGTAGCAAATGATTTCCGAATTTTCTCAGCAGCGTCTGGAAATTACGCTCATCGATCTTTCTTAGATCATCGGTTTCAGAGCGATGGGCATTAGCGGCTTCAGGCTACTGCATACATCGCTCAGGCACTATTCGCCGGCACGCGCACTTCGGTAATATTGGAGCAAACGAACCAAAGAAAACAGCATTCGAGATATAAATCGAAGAGCCATTCCCATACTTTTTTGCATCGGTTTAGTTTTACCGTCGACGATTGAAACCCACAGAGCGCTACTAACTTCGGAACAGCAAAACAAAAACGCCCTCGACCTTGCGGATCGGGAGCGTTTTGAAAATCGTCAGATTAGTCTCTGCCTAATCTGCGTGAAAACCGGCCTTGTTCACAAAGCTCTTCAAAGTCTTCAGCTCATCTGTAGAAAGGTGATTGTCATGATGATCCATCATGATGGTTTCATGGCGCAGATGTAGCTTCACCTTACCATCCGCCTGCCTGTGAGTTTCGCCGCCAAGATGCTCTACCATGGAGACAACATCGTACCACTTGATTGTTGCGTGGCTCCACTCGTCTTCGCGTTCGATTTTTCTAAGTGTATCGTCGTGATGCATGCTGAAACTCTCCGGATTAATGGGATTTGCTGTGTTTGCGGGCAAGCTCTTTCAGCCTCTCAAGGGCGGCATCGCTCCCTGCCCCAAAGGCTACTCGGGTGAATTCGATGAGCTGCTTTTCGCTTGGATGATCGACAGTCTCGATGCCTACAAGCACCTCGTCAAAACCGGGGACATGCTTGAGCGCATGCTTTGCAAATTCGGACTTGGCAAAGCCCGGCCCCATAACAAGCACGCGGTGGCTACCCTTTAGGTGCCCTTCGATCTCTTCGTAAAACTTGTGCTCATCAGGACTAAAGCGGCCGAAGTTTTTACCGCCCTTTTCATGCTCGCGAAATTCTGGATTGGGATGTTTTTCGTGCAGGCGAACGGCCTTGTAATCCCACTCTTTGTAAACGCCGGAGGATTTAACCTCCTCCTCACCGCGTATATTGGTGAAGATATGCGCTTCCTGTTGGTCCAGCCAAAGAACTGAATTTTGATGAGACATCAGCTTTCTCTTTCTTTTTGCTCTTACAGATAACCTAACGTCATCTACTTTGTAAAAGCTGACTAAGGAAAGAAAATGTCTAGCCAAATTATAAGGTTAAAATGGCGGAGCTGCACCGGTATGAAGCACTAAGCACAGCCCCTATGGGCACGTAAGGTCTAGAATTCGGCAACCTGCGCCACAATCTTACCCACTGTCCTTTGTGATCGCATGTTCATGAGCGCATCACCTATCTCTTCCAGTGTAATCACCTCAAGGCGCGGAACGTGAATACGCCCCTCTTCCAGCAGACGTGATACAGCCTTACCGGCGTTGACGATGGTTGTACGCCCATACGCTCCATTAACGTGGCCAGAACCTAGACTAAGTTGATGAACCCCAATGCCACGCAGGAAAGCCTGCGGATACTTGTTTAGGTCGCACGTATCAACCAGTTCCACCATCTGCCCTTCATAGCGAAGCACAGAGGCGCAGATCACTTGGTTCTCGCCGCCAACACAATCGAGGCTCACATCAACACCGCGCTCCTCGGTAATCTCGAAGACACGGGAAACCACATCTTCGTCGCGGTAATCGATAACGTGGCTCGCGCCCAAAGACTCCACATAGTCATGATTTGCAGCAGAGCTGCTGGCGATGATGGTCTTCATACCAAAAAGCTTGGCAAGCTGAAGAGCAAACCCGCCTACCCCGCCAGAACCACCAGCAACAAAGAGCGATTTACGCTCCATGATATCAAGACGGGCAACAAGCGCACGGTATGCAGTCCAGCCTGCGCATGGGGTAGCGGCCGCAATCTCTGGCAGCACCTTCGGGTGCGCAATTAGAGAGCGGGAGTCGTGCACGGCATACTCTGCAAAACCGCCGTACTTGCGGCGCATGTTGCCGTGGTAGAGCACGGTATCGCCAACTTTCCACGCCGTAACTGCAGCGCCCACTTCGACGATCTGGCCGGAAACATCCAGTCCGCCAACGAAGGTATCGTCCATATCGGCAACCATGCCTTTCCAAAGGTTCACCTTGGTATCGACAGGGTTCAAACCAACGGCAATCACCTTAACGAGCACATCGAACTCGCTCTCCAACTTGGGCACATCAATCTCCGAAAAGCGAAAAGTGTCCGTGGCCTGTTGATAGGTGATGGCTTTCATGCTGTGCACTCCAAAAGCTCTGTTCTTGTTAGATGCTTCGACTTCATGTGTGGGCGGCGATCGCCGGTTCCAATGAGGGAAAAAGCCCACTCCGTCGCGGTAATCCGTTTAAAAGGCAGTTTTTACAAAATAGCGCGGCAAACAAAAGGCGCCCCACCTTTTTTAAGGTGGAGCGCCCATTTTTTAGTTCAAAGGTAAAGAGCAACGTTTATGCCAGACCAACGTACATCACCCAGCCCACTGCTAGCGGGCAGAATACGCGGGCCATCCACTTCCACACATTCAGCATCGGGAATGGCAGCGTGCCGCGGTTGGTGAGCTCCTCAGCCATTTTAGGGAAAGCAACCCAACCGGCGAACAGTGCTGTCAGCATACCGCCCACAGGCATCAGAACACGGTCTACAAGCTCAGACATCAGATCGAAGAACGGCAGGCCGAGGATCTTGAAGTCTGCCCACAAGCCCATAGAGAGCGAGCTAGGAACACCCATCACGAAGATGATGGCACCAATGATCACAGCAGACTTTTTACGCTCGATACCAAACTGCTCGGAGAAGAACGCAACCGGAATTGCCAGCAGGGAAATGGAGGAAGTCAGCGCAGCGATCAGCAGCATAACAAAGAAGAATACCTGGAACGCAGCACCTGCCCACATTTCACCAAACACCGCAGGCAGCGTGATGAAGGTAAGACCAGGACCTGCACCTGGATCAAGGTTAAAGGCAAACACCGCAGGTAGAACCATAAGACCTGCAAGCACAGCAACCATGGTATCCAAACCAACGACCCAGCAAGAAGCGCTGCGGATATTTGCATCAGCATTCAAGTAGGAACCGTAGGTGATCAAAGCGCCCATACCAAGGGAGAGCGAGAAGAACGCCTGACCAAGCGCAGCACTCAGCATACCACCATCTACCTGAGACCAGTCAGGAGTGAGGAAGAACACCACACCTTCCCATGCACCATCCAGCGTCACACTGCGAACAACGAGAATAAGCAGCAGGATGAACAGCGCAGGCATCATAATCTTTACGGAGCGCTCGATACCTTGAGCAACACCAGCCAGAACGATACCGATGGTCAGCGCCATAAACACACCGTGGTAGAAGATCGGCTCACCAACAGAGCTTACAAGCGCGCCAAACTGCTGGCCAAGCTCTTCAGCGGTACCGCCTACCAGAGAACCGGAAATACTCTTTACGATGTAAGCAACGGTCCAACCGCCAACAACGGAGTAGAAGGAAAGCAGAATAAACGCAGTGATCACGCCCAGAGCGCCTACCGGCATCCAACGGTTACCACCAAGCTTGCGGAAAGCACCAATCGGGTTCAGGTGAGCAGCGCGGCCAATAGCAATTTCTGCCATCATCAAGCTGACACCGATGGTGACGAGAAAGCCCACATAAACGATAAGGAAAGCACCGCCGCCTTCTGTACCTGCCAGATAGGGGAACTTCCAAATATTACCCAGACCCACGGCAGACCCTGCTGCCGCCATAATGAAGCCGAAACGGCTACCCCACTGCTCTCTTTGCATCTTAAACCATCATATGTCGGCGTTATTATCGGCGCGCCTACCTTGTATGCCCCCATACCCGCAGGTGACGCGCAATGACTTGAGCCGGAAATAGCGGTTTATTGCGCGCCCATCATTACGGTGATTTACGTAACACGCTGATGTAATTGATAGTTTATTCCATTTTAAGGCGTTTCAGACGCCATAAATAAGCATATCATTGCTCATATCATGCAATTCAAGGCACATAATCAAATTAACACATGCAGACAGCACACATTCTAGCCAAAGGCATTTTTGATAAAAATCCCACCTGTTTTCACAATTTAATTCTAAATGAGGCGATATTTCTTATCATTTTGAACCTCGTCAGATCACAGCACGCCAGCCCGCGCAATTTTCTATCAATTTCACTATGAATCGGCGTTGGGCGTTAGACATAAAAAAACCGCCCCATTTGAGGGGCGGTTTTCATGCTCAGCAGAACTGTGATCTTAGACAAGAAGGCCGGAAACCAGAATGTACAGGATCGCAAGCGGAGCAAAGATGCGGCACACGAAGGACCAAACCGGCAGGTAGGCAAACTGTGCTGTGCCTTTGTTGGTCAGCTCTTCCACGATCAGTGGGTAAGCAACCCAACCAGCCATCACGCTTACTGCGATACCACCAATTGGCAGCAACAGCTTGTCGGTCAAGAATTCGCAGAGCGAGAAGAAGTCCTTGCCGAAGAACGATACGTCGCCCCAAACGCCCATCGCCAGAGAAGACGGAACGCCCAGCAGGAAGATGCCAACGCCAACGATGATGGTTGCGGTCTGGCGGTTCATGCCATGGTTATCTTCCAGATAGCTCACTGGGTTGTTCAGCAGGGAGATTGCGGAGGTCAGCGCAGCAATCGCCAGCATCAGGAAGAACGCAGCCTGGAAGAAGGTACCAGCCCACATCTGCTCGAAAATCGCAGGCAGAGTGATGAAGGTCAGACCAGGGCCAGCACCCGGATCAACGTTGAACGCAAACACTGCAGGCAGGATCATCATACCAGCCAAGAACGCGATGCTAGTATCCAGAGTTACGATGTAACCAGCGGAACCCGGAATACGGTCGCTTTTGCTCACGTAAGAACCGTAGGTGATGATTGCACCCATACCCAAAGACAGGGAGAAGAACGCCTGACCCATAGCAGCACTTACAGTGCCCATGTCAAACTGATCCCAGTTTGGCTGCAAGAAGAATTTGATACCTTCCATTGCGCCCGGCAGCGTAACTGCGCGGATAACCATGATGATCATGAGAGCAAACAGCAGCGGCATCAAAACTTCAGAAGCTTTCTCGATACCCGAGTTAACGCCCTTCAGAACGATCAGGATGGTCAGCGCCATAAATACGCCGTGATAGATGATCGGCTCGATAGGAGAGGAAATCAGAGCACCAAAGTTATCGCCGTGCGTAACAGCATCAGTTGTCGCCAGACCACCGGTCAAAGTCTTCACGAAGTAGGCAATCGTCCAGCCACCAACAACGGAGTAGTAGGACAAAATTATAAAGGCTGCGATGGTAGCCAGATAACCGAAAATTACCCAACCTTTACCGCCGAGGCTCAGAAACGCGCCAACAGGGCTCTGCTGGGTACGACGACCCATGGCAATTTCCGCTGCCATAATGCAGAAGCCGATAGTGACCATAAAGAACAGATAGACAAGCAAGAAGGCACCACCACCTTCAGAACCTGCCAGATATGGAAACTTCCAGATATTACCCAGCCCGATTGCAGAGCCAGCGGCAGCCATGATGAAGCCAAATCGGCTGCCCCAGTTTTCACGTTTCATTGTTATTGCTCACTGTGTCTGAAACACGAGGCTCATGGCCTCGAATAAACTTTTCCGTTCCCGTCAGATTGACGGGTAACTCTTGAGAGAATTAATCCCCCAATAACCCCGCCAAAACCAGACACAATTTCACCACATTTACTGCAATTAATATTGGATATATTGAGAAATACTAAACGGAAACGCATTTCTACTTATTTCAAATAGGTAGAACCACATAAATGGCTTTAGAGAAATAACATTTCTATTAATAGCCACTTGTAGACTTTTCAGAAAAGCAAACCCCGCTAAAAAGCAATAATAGAATACACACTCCGCCAGCCATGCGTAGATACCCCTAAATGCAGATTTAGAATCAATTCCCGCTTCGATGATATTTCATCAAGCATGCATCGCGCCCCTTGAACGGCTCCGAGCATGTAATGACCCTGCTCAGGGGATCAGGTGATATATATTTGCAAACAGGTTTTCAGATAGCATTGTGCCGGTCGCATTGTCAGCTTTACCCCCCATAGCTTCAACGTAGGCATCGCTCACCGAGGTAATCAAACTTCAAAACCACAGTAGGGAAGTCAGAAACCTGATTCTAACCCAAGCCATATTTCTGCGTTGTTAGCCCAATGAGAGGTGAGCGCCCATGTCTTTACACCTTGACGAAGCAGCAAGAAGTATACTCGAGACTAATGACCTTGGCGGTTACACCATACCCACCAAGGGGCTCTACCCTTACCAGTGGAACTGGGACAGCGCGTTTGTCTCCCTCGGCTTTGCCCGTTTCTCACTAGAGCGGGCATGGCAGGAAATTGAAACGCTGATGGAGGGCCAGTGGCCGGACGGTATGGTGCCGCACATCTTGTTCCGCAAAGATGACCCGAGCTACTTCCCCGGCCCGTCCGTATGGGGCACCCACGGTAAACCCATGCCATCCTCCGGTCATTCCCAGCCTCCAGTCGCGGCAACAGCCGTGCGCCACATATACGAGCTGGACAAATCTCCAGCAGCTCGCGAGCGTCTTAAGGTTCTTTTCCGTAAACTGCTGAAATGGCACCGCTGGTTCCACACCGCCCGCGACCCACAAGGCCTTGGCGTAATTGCTGTCATGCACCCGTGGGAATCCGGCCGTGATAACCTGCCGGACTGGGACGAGCCGACGAAACAGATCGACACAAGTTCTGTGGGTACTTACCAGCGCAAAGATACGTCCCACGTAGACCCGACCATGCGCCCCAAGAAGGCTGACTATGACCGCTACCTCGCTCTCGTCCAATTTGGCCGCGAGCATAACTGGGACCCTTACGCTATTGCCACCAACTGCCCGTTCTTTGTGGCGGACCCTGCAATGACATTCATCCTGCTTCGCGCTGACCGCGACCTGCTTGCTCTTGCCAAGGAGCTTGGAGAGGATGAAGCAGCAACAGAGCTGGAAGAATGGATCGCCCGTACCGAGAGCGGCATCTCGATACTCTGGAATGAAGACTTGCAAGCCTTCACAGTGTTTGACCTTCGCAGCGGCACCAAGGGCGATGGAATATCCAGCGCATCTTTCCTTGCACCGTACGCAGGCATATCAAACCCGCAATACATCGAGCCGATGCTCGCCCATTTTGACCGCATCGCTTCACAGGTCACCTACATGATGCCAAGCTATGACCCTGACCACGAGGCGTTCGAACCAATGCGCTACTGGCGCGGTCCTGTCTGGGGCATTCTCAATTACATGATTGCCAAGGGGCTTGGTGAAATCGGCGAAGATAGCCGCGCCGCCCGCATGCGCGATGACACAGCAGCTCTCATTGCAAAGAGCGGCTTTGCTGAATACTTCAACCCGTTCACTGGCGACGGCGCGGGCGGCTCATCCTTCTCGTGGACATCGGCCATCTGGCTGGACTGGGTAACCCCGACACGAACAGCAGGCGAAGCATAAGGAGGCTTGATATGGGTACCATTCACCTTGAAGGGCTGGAAAAATGGTTCGGTGACAATCAGGTCATCAAAGGCGTTGATCTGGATATCAACGAGGGTGAGTTTGTCATCTTCGTAGGCCCGTCCGGCTGCGGCAAGTCTACGCTTCTGCGCCTCATTTCCGGCCTTGAAGAAGCCAGCCGCGGCACCATCGTCATTGACGGTAAAGACGTCACCGCCCTGCCGCCATCCGGCAGAGGCCTTGCCATGGTATTCCAGAGTTACGCTCTCTACCCGCATATGAGCGTGCGGGAAAACATGGGCTTCGCGCTTAAAACCGCAGGACTACCAAAAGCAGAGCGGGACGAGGCGGTAGAGGAAATTGCCAGAACCCTGAAGCTGGAAGACTACCTTGACCGCAAGCCAAAGGAGCTTTCTGGTGGCCAGCGCCAGCGTGTTGCCATTGGCCGGTCTATCGTCCGAGAACCTGCGGCCTTCCTGTTTGATGAGCCCCTCTCCAACCTCGATGCAGCGCTTCGTGTGGAAATGCGGTTCGAGATTGCCAAACTGCATGAGCGTCTTCGCTCCACGATGATTTACGTCACCCACGATCAGGTGGAGGCCATGACACTGGCAGACAAAATCGTCGTGCTCCAAGCTGGCAAGATCGAACAGGTCGGCTCCCCAAGAGACCTCTACGAGAACCCGCAGAACCTGTTTGTGGCGCAGTTCATTGGCTCTCCGAAGATGAACGTCATGCCAGTGAGCACGATAGACGGTACTCTGAAGCTTAAAGGGCAAGGCACCATTACCCCGCCAACGCCAGAAGCAAAAGCTGCAACACAAATCGGCATCCGCCCTGAGCACATTCGCTTGGGCGATAAGGATGGAGCCCATGTGACGGGCCGCGTGGAACTCGTCGAATACCTTGGCGCAGATCAATACCTCTACGTTGATGCAGAAGGTGTCGGCCGCTTGCTCATGCGCCTGTCCGGTCTGGAAACAGTCAAGCAAGGCAGCACAGTCTACCTCCACTTTGAAGAGAGCCTCGTCCATTACTTTGCCGAGGATGGCAAAGCCCTGCCACGCTTTGCCAGCGCAGCAGCGGAACCGGCCTAACAACGCCCACGCAACGAGTGCCCAGACAAAAGACTGGGCATTTTCGCGTGAACGCTGGAATTTCAACACATTCTTCCGTAGGTTCTGCCGATCATCTTTCGCGTGGGAGTGTTCTCCTGCGCCTCTTGAAGGGGCAAACCTTATGGAAATGGGCTGGTCTGTTGGCCTGATGACAGGAACCGTTCTAGACGGAAACATCGACATCGCGCTCATTAAAAGCGATGGTGAAACTGTTGACGCCCTAGGCCCTTCTACCCTTGCACCATACACCAGCCAAACGCTTGCCCTGCTTCAGGAAACGCTGGAGGTTGCCCGCAAATGGGATTTCAACGGCCCTGAGCCGGAAATCTTCAAAGAGGCAGAGCGTGCCCTCACAACGGAGCAGGCTGAAGCGGTAGGAACCTTTCTGGCAGAAAACGGGATCGCCCCCTCCGAGGTCTCCGTCATCGGCTTCCATGGACAAACCGTCCTGCACCGCGCACCAACGCCAACGCTGAAAGGCGCAACCAGACAGCTTGGCGACGGGCAGCTCATGGCCGATCACCTTGGCATAAAGGTCGCCTATGATTTCAGAAGCATGGATGTTGAGGCAGGCGGGCAAGGCGCGCCACTTGCTGCGATCTACCACCAAGCCCTTCTTTCAAGCCTAGGCAGTGACCAGCATCCCTCCTCCTCGGTTATCCTGAACCTCGGCGGTGTCGGGAACCTGTCTTGGTGGGATGGAAACGATATGCTCATCGCCTTTGATACCGGCCCTGCTAACGCGCCGATCAACGACTGGGTAAAGCGCCACGGCGCTGGTGAGATGGACCGCGACGGCCGCATCGCAAGCACAGGCACAGTTGATGAGGCAAAGCTTGCAGCACTTCTTGAGCACCCATACTTCGCGCAGAAAACACCAAAGTCGCTAGATCGCTTCAGCTTTGACTGGACCATGGCCCTAGGTGAAACACTGGAAGACGGCGCAGCGCTTCTAACAGCCTTCTCCGCAAGTGCAGTTGCCAAAGCACTGACACACCTGCCAGTGAAACCGCAGAACATCTACGTCTGCGGCGGCGGACGACGGAACCCGCAGCTGCTCGCCGAAATCGCATCACGCACCGGCGCTACCGCTCACAACGCAGATAGTCTTGGTTGGCGTGGGGACTCCATTGAGGCGGAGTGCTTTGCCTTTCTTGCGCAGCGCACTCTTAAGGGCCTTCCAATCAGCTTCCCCGGTACGACTGGCGTTCCAACGGCAATGACGGGCGGACGTATCGCCGCGCCGACCGTCAAGAATTAGCAAAAGCATTTCTGTTCTGAATAAAACAAGGGCAGAATGCCGCCGCGCATTCTGCCCTAACTTTTTGCCAAAAGGCTTGCAAAATACTAGCAGAAATCGAGTTTATACTTTCACGAAAGCCTCATGAATAATGTATAAACTATCAATTCCGATGTATTAACCAGACCAATGACGGAATAACTACAACCTACACAAAGCCCGGCGTGCTGTAAACGCACCAAAACCACTTAAGTGCTCAATGTTGCAGTACCGTCACTCGATAATTATTCTAATAATACTTTTGTCAGAGTGTTTTGCGCGGATGCTATTTCTATCTGAAACGACAAAAATCCAGCTAGTTTGAACGCTGTAGGCTGGCCCATTGCCAAGCCTTCGACAATAGTTGAGCAAAGTTGAGAGAATTGGTGCTGCAACTGGATTTGCATTTTTGTGCTAACGTGCTACCTCCTGCTCTATGAAGAGGGGTGGTGAATGACCAAGCAGCAAGGCATTTCGCTAAGTTTTTTGAGTAGCGGCACGGCAGAAGCAGATGATGCAGCAGCTTTGCTGGGCGAGCGCTATGGCTGCGTTGATCCTGATGATGCAGATATCATTATCGCCCTTGGCGGCGACGGTATGATGCTGCAATGCCTGCACCGTTTTATGAATACCGGCAAGCCGATCTACGGCATGAACCGTGGCTCCGTCGGCTTTCTGATGAACGAGTACAGCGCCGAAGGTTTGATCGAGCGTCTTCAAAACGCAGATACCGCTGTCATCCACCCTCTTAATCTGGAAGCAACTGATGTACGCGGCAGACAATTCACTGCTCGCGCGATCAACGAAACTTCCATGCTGCGCCAGACGCACCAAGCTGCAAAGCTTCGCATTTCGGTAGATAGCAAAGTGCGTATGGACGAGTTGATCTGCGACGGTGTTCTTGTAGCAACCCCGACAGGCAGCACCGCCTATAACCTTTCTGCTCACGGGCCGATCCTACCAAGCACATCGCGCCTGCTAACGCTTACGCCTATCAGCGCCTTCCGCCCTCGCCGCTGGCGCGGTGCGCTTATTCAAGACCATTCAACCGTTCGCATTGATGTTCTAGAGCCGGAAAAGCGCCCTGTAAGTGTTGCAGCAGACCACGTTGAGTTTCGCCATATCAAACAGGTCGTGACCTACTCCGATCCGACAAGCCGCAGCCTTGTGCTCTGCGACCGCGATAATGGCTGGGACGAACGCGTGCTGACAGAGATGTTCAAGTACTAGAGTGAGCTTTGGTTGTTAGGTTGTTGCTTTGGTGCGATTAGGACGAATTGCTACAAACCAACAAAGACCACCTGCACCAGTAAGAAAAACAAAAATCCCAGATGCTGCAAAGAAGGGAAGAGACAGCGCTCCCCAGTCAGCCAAAAGTGCTCCAATGGGCGGAGCAATTAACCTTGCTGCATTAACTAGGGCCTCACCAAAGGAGGTCACTCTTCCGACCATTTGGGATGGTGTATTCTTCAGTAGTAAAGCGCTGTAGGGGACACTAGAAAGTGTGATTGCCATCCCAAAGCAAAACCACATTATAAGCTGGTGGTTGATAGCAATCTCGAATGGTAAGAGCGGCAGAAACCCCGCTACAAACGAGCCAAACGCACCATAAAGCAGACTTCCAATCAAAACGCTATAAGAACCAAATCGCTCACATAGCGGACCAGCTACAACGGCACCCAAAAGCCCGCCCAAGCCCAAAGCTCCAAACACAATCCCTACTTGCTTATCTTCAACGCCAATTTGGGAGAGCAGTAGCAAGAGTAAGCTGTCATATAAAAAAATGGCAAACATTGCTCCGCTAAATAACGTGACAGGCACAAGCAAAGCGCTGCTTCGGCTTATATAGACAAAGCCTTCTTTTAACTCCGCCCAAGCGTTGTTTTTATTAGGGGGCTTTCCATCTTCTGGGGCAACTTCATCCTCGCGAGATGGCACGCTTCTCAGTGAAAGCGAAAACAAAAACGAAACACCGAACATTCCCGCGGCTAGCAAAAACACCATGTGGGGAGACCATATGGCAAGGAGCGAACCACCAAGTACAGGCGCAATCACCTTCGCGCTCTGTATGATGGACTGGTCTATACCCACCGCTTTCACCAACAACTTCTCGGGCACTATTGCTTTCAAAAGAGATTGCTGGGCAGGAACATAAAGGGCGGAAACGCTAGATTTTAAGAACACAAAAGCTAGTAGCGCATAGATATTTGTTGCGAAGTAAAACATTCCCAAAAGTAGAAACGCCCGAACAAATAAAGACGCAACGAGTACCGGAGCAGCGCCGACCCTATCGACCAAAGTGCCAGCTGGAAGCGCGAACAATACTCGCGGCAAACCAGCAGCCATGGTGATTGCGGCTAGGGCATAAGGCCCCTGCGCCCAGCCATAAGCCGCCAATACAAGCAGCGCTACAAAGTCCAGCCAATCGGCAAGGGCTGATGGCACCAACATTGCGATAAATTTTTGAAAGCGGCTATTTCCGACAAGTTGACGTGTATCGTCCTTTAAAAGCTGTTTCACCGCTTCCCCCCCAAGCAATGCAAAAACGACCGCCCCTGCCTGCTTTTGTTTCAGCTAAGGTTTCGCTTTTGTCAGTTTCGTAATGTTACACGTACTTTCTTCCTTGGGAACATCTAACTGAGCGTCTACAGAGCACTAGGGCTCCAATTAGGGCCGGCTGCATCAAGAAAAGAGCACTATTTGCGTTCCATGACTAACAAAACCCCGCCTCGATTCATTGGGGATTACACCTAGAGGCTATCTTGCTCCCTGCACACAACTCCTCGTAGATTCAAACCAGCCAAAACCGAGGGGTTCTCGCGTACGGGCGCAAAACGGGGGAATGGATCCAATGTCTACCTCAGATAAAGGACCGGACGTGGGCCAACGTATCAAGCCGCCAGTAGATCTGGCGCAAAAAGCCCGTCCCATGACATTTGGAAGAGCACAAACGTTTGATCCTGTCCGCGCGGCCGAACAAGCTCTTGAAGCACTCTCCGTTCAGTTCTCTGACTGGATTGAGAACGAGCGCGTAACCCTGACAAATGCTTGGCATTTGGCCCGCGAAAGAGCCCAAACACCAGAAAGCTACGCCGATCTATATCGTCACGCTCATGACCTCAAAGGGCAAGCAGCAACGCTTGGCTATCCGCTTGTTGGGCGCGTGGCAGATAATCTCACCCAGCTTATCGAGGCGTGCAACGCTGCTGGACAATATCCTAAAGCCCTGATTGGCCAACACGTTGATGCTATCTACGCAATGGTGAAGGAAGAGGCCAAGGACGAGACAAGCCCTATTGGTCTAATGCTTGCCGAGCGACTTGAAGATGCTTCTCGCCCGCTTATAGAAGCCCATCAAGGCCGCTAAAAAGAAAGCACTTGAAGCAGGAGCTGCTTAAGCAGCCTCTGCCATCATAAGAACAACGCGTTCTTTCGCGCTCTGCCTTGCGCACTCATGTGAAAGGCGAATGAGCAGGTCTTGCAAGTCGCCAAGAGCAGAAACGCCCAGCTCCTGCTGCATTTCCAGAAGCTCTCCAACAACAATGCGTGCCTTTTCCCAGTGGCCGATATCAAGATCGCCAGCCATATTCCAACTATCCAGCGCACCGCTAAACAGTCGCTGTACACGCTCTGGGATACCGGCCTTGCCTAGCAACGCGGTGAATGAAGAAGAATAAGGAGAAGCGAGCAGCCGCTCCACCCGCTCCTGCGACAAACCACTCAAGCGTTGGAGAGACATTTCTATAAAGCGGAGATGCCCGCAGCAAACAGCGCGGAGCAAGAGAAGGCTAGTGAGATTGCCATCCGCGACGAGCTGCTCGATCAGCTCCTTCAAATCGTTTTCGCTAGCGTCACTCGCAAAGCGCAGTGTTGCGCGGTCTTGCGCATCCTGCACCATATGCTCCGGATCTTGAGAGTGCATATCCAGCTTGACCAGCGGATGATCCCGCAAGCTCTCCGCATACTGCCGCACCAAGCGGTGACGAACAGCAAGCGGAACGCCCTCACGCTCTAGCAGCGCCTGCTGCAAGCTGGAGCAGGAACCGAAACGCTCGATAAGGCGGAAATAGCTACCCTTCAAAATCTTTGCGCTCTGGTTTCGCAAAAGCTTCACGCAGGCATCGAGCGGTGCGACTTCACAAATAGCAGCAGAAAGAGAGGCGGAGATATCGGGCCGCTGTGCGATCGCGCCGGCGCGCGCCACATTTCCAGTTGCTGCGATGTCGATTAACTCGCCTTCAGAGATGGCTAAGGTATTGCGCAATAAAGGAAGAGCAACACGGTCTTCGTCGCATAACAAGCCACTGATGATGTGGGCTGGCGCGCCATCTGCCCGCGAGAAGATCTTCGCTAGCTCCTCCCGCACAGCCACGCTGCTATCTTCCAGCATGAACGTCAACGTTGCTTCGGCTTCACTACGATCCTCATCGCTCAGCTCAGAGAACAAATAGGCCCGAGCAAGCGCGGATGCAGCCTGAACCCGGCTTCCCTCCGGTGCCTCTTGAAACCAACTCAGCACACTGCGGAAAATCATTTTGCCCCCACAAACGCAATACAGCCACCGAACACTTCGATTTATTATTAAGTATTTTTGTTAATGAAACGTTCACCGAGATAAGGGGATTTCCGTTTTGATTTCAAGGAAGTGACGCTTCAAGACTAACCTGCCTTTTCGTCATCATCCTCATTCAAGAAGGCCATAAGGTCCATGGGCGCCCCAATAGGCGCAGGCTGTGGCATGGGAACATCTCGGGGCGACGGAGCAGGAATGCTAGGCACTTCCTGAAGAGCAAAAACACCGCGTGTTGCTTCGCTTACAGCCTCTTGTTTTTGTATGAGGGCCGCACTCTCGCCATTGCGAAACAGTAGTTCAAAGGGCTTATCCCTATGATCTTCCATGGTATTCCACGCCATTAGAATGCGCGAGTGCGCAACGTCCTTTGCGGGCGTATCACCTTGAGGCTGCGGCTTGCTAATCGGAACACTGGTAGCAACTTGAGTTTGCGCAGGCTCGTCAAAAGCTCCTGTCAGGCGGGCATAAACATCCGTAACGCTGCGCGCTTGCCCGTTAGAAGCAAAGAAGATGCTTTTGTTAGCAGCAGCCTGACTTGGAAAAATGGAAGCTGCTTCAAGATCAGGCGTATTGGCAACCGCACCAAGCAACCGCATACTCCCACTGGCACCAAGAAAGTGCGCGAGATAAAGCTCGCCTTGAGATGGCTCGCGCCCAAGTTCTGTAGAGAGAATTCTGGAATTGCTGTTCGTCAGCGCTCCAGCAAGCAAACCCGATATTTCCGGATCGGTACGAAGATCAAGAATTTGCTGCTTTAACAGAGGGTTATCGACGGTATAACCACCATCGCTCTGGCGTCGAATATGGCGGGAATAGTCCTCCAGCCCGAGAGACTTACCGTTATTGTGTAGCGTCTCCAGCCATGTACTTTCGATAAACTGGAACAACCCTTGGGCGGAAGAGGTCTTGGCTTTTGCTGTCGGCTCAAGAGAAGATTCCTTGGTCGCCGTCTGCACGAGATAGCTGAACGAGGTGCCTGTAACCTCGCTCGCAGCGCGAAACGCCTGCTCTACTCTTTGTGCAATGGAAGCGTCCCCCGAGACCTTCACGATACCCTCTCAAAAACAAACGCAGAAAAAGACGTAAAACTAACTAGTTAATATCACTTAATATACATTAATAAAAGGTTAACGATCAAAGCTTTCGCTTTGCCATAAGAGTTATGCTATCTACCTGAAATAACGTGATGGTAGCTCGAATTCCAAGGTTGGACCATGCGCTGTTTGCAAATACCACCCAATGCACTCGACGCTCTGGAAGGAGCTTTAACCCTCGCACCCGCAGACGTTCTGTTTATTAGCCCAGATCCCAACCTTGCCAAACCACTTCGCTACGGCCCGCAGCAACAGATCTCCAGCTATTCAGCGAGCGGTCAATGTTTCTTGAGCTTGGAAGAAGCAAGCGAAGAGACCATTCGCCAAAGCATTACGCCTTATCTGCACTCGAACATGACGGGCGTTCAAAGCTCGTTCTGTAACCATGGAAAAGATGTCGCCCGCTTGGATACCATCCTATCCGTTCTTGAGGCAGAAGCTGGATTACAAGAGCGCTCTCTCAAAATCATCGTAAAGCTGGGAAGAAGTTCAGCAGCTTTCCTTCAGGCGGAGACGTTCAAGAACGCAAGCCCGCGGCTTGTTGGTCTTAGCTGGTGCGAAACAGCCTTCGCCCAGTGTTTACAGGCCCGCTCTGTTAGAGATGAAGCGGGAAAGCTACTTCCTCCCTTTGCCCAAGCACAGAGCACCTGTCTTTTCGCCGCCCGCAATGCTCAGGTGCTTTGCTACGACAGCCTGCCTCAACCATCCTCTGCAAAGATTGATATTGCCCAGCTCGCTCACTTTTCCAGACTCTATGGATTTAACGGAATGGTGGCCCATTCCCCCGCGCAGTTAAATCTGATCCCGCTCCCATAAGCACATTATTTCAAGCAGTTCATAGCGATTAACTGACACACTGGAGAATTTGTCAGACTAGCAAGTCGCGCCCTCAACACTACGTACTAATACGTTTTTATATGTAATTTCACGTTGCTAACTACGTATTTTACCTACATGATACATACATACAGGTAGAGGGGTAAAACGATGTTAACACAGACTTGCTGCGCTGCTTTATTGAGTGTTTCTTTGACAGCGAATACCATAGATGAAGGTTTTTCCTCCATCGCGTCAGTATTGAAGAGCGATCGCTCGCAGTCTGCTGTAACTCACACTCTCAAGCGCTGCACATCACTTTATACGCTTATGTCTACGCTTCTGCAGCAGCAGGGCGATGCAAACACAGCGACAAGCTACAGCTATGGCGCTCAGGAGCTTTTGCGTCGCACGCTTTCAGCAACTGCAATGCAGCCTCAAGATGAGGTGGTTCAAGACATCATTGCCATGTCCAAGGAATATCGCGCAGACATGCGCCAAGCAATGATCGGCATGGGCGATCAGCTCAGCGAGCTGGTGGTCTCCGATCTGAAAACCTGCGGCGGAATTTTGGCGCAGGCACTACCACAAAGCTAAATGGAGTTTTGACGGAGATCCCCACTCCGCGTCTTCATACCTTCCAAACTTGAGCCCGGTTTTAACTGCAACCGGGCTCTTTTTAGTTTCAGAAAAGTACTTTATGAGCCCGGGCGCTTGAGCGAGAACACCTCGTCCACCGCGCTGTAATCCATATATCCAAGGCGAGCCAACGGCTGTAAAGCCGCTGTCTTCACTCGGCCATCCTCGAGCGCATCATCGCTAATGTAAACGCCCACAACCTGACCGGTGACAAGCCATTGGTTAAGCTCGTTGCCATCAATGTCGCGCAGTTGCTCTACCTTCACAGCTTTACATTCGAGCGCTGCTTTTGCTTCTCCAACGCGAGGGGCAGAGACTAGTTCGGACTGAACAGGAGTGACACCAGCAAGCTCGAATTCTGATACATGGTCCGGCACCGCCGCTGAACTTGCATTCATTGCATCAGAAAGGTCTTTCGTAACGAGGTTACAAACGAACTCGCCAGTCGCCTTAACATTGGCAACGGTGTCTTTGTAGCCGGTTGACGAAAACACCACCATCGGCGGCTCATCACCAATGGCATTGAAATAGCTGTAGGGCGCAAGGTTCAACACACCATCTGCACCAACGGTTGAAATCCAGCCGATTGGCCGCGGCGCGACAAGAGCCTTAAACGGGTTGTACGGCAGCCCGTGGTGTCTGTCTGTTTTATAAAACATGAAAGCCCCTATTCACCCGACCAATACGAGGTAATTTCAGCCACATCCGGACGCGGACGTTCAGTTGGCGTCATAGACGGCGTGCCGATATGGATAAAGCCCGCAAAGCGCTCACCCTCTTTCACTCCGAGCGTGCGACTTGCTTCCTCATCAAATACATACCACTCAGAAATCCACTGAGCCGCAAAACCCATTGCAAGAGCAGCCGATAGCAGGTTCATGCAGGAGGCACCTGCCGACAGCTCCTGCTCCCAAACCGGAACAGTAGAACCGGCGACCGGTGCAGACACCACACCGATAACCAGTGGCGCACGAGTAAAGCGGCCAAATTCGATTTCAAGGTGTTTAGGATCAAGCGTACCTTGGCGGCTCTCCAGTATTTCAACCAGTTTTTCACCGGCTAGACTTCGCGCATCACCGGCAAACACAATAAAGCGCCAAGGAGCGAGCTTTTTGTGGTCAGGCACACGGGATGCAATTTCAAGTAACTGAGAGATTTGCTGCTGATTAGGAGCAGGAAGCTCCATTGTTGCAGCCAAATGCGAACGACGAGTTTTTAGAAATTCTATAACTTCAGGTTTAGGAGGTAGAAATTGAGAAGACATGATTCCCGAGGACCAGCGATTAATACTTATTAATCGAAGCTCTACTGAATAGTAGCCCCTGTCAACTCATTGGCATCCCGCCCCATTCCCGCCATAATTCAGGAAAACCTAAATTTTAAAATGGCGTTTTCGCAAAAACTACTTTTATTCGCCGGTAACACAGGTTAACGTCCTCATCACCATTTGGTGTAAGTTTTTTAGAAACTGTCGTATTTCGGTAACACCTAAAACAGGCATTGATCAGGTTTCACTCGTGGATATTTTTCAGTACCCAGCGGTTAAGACTTATCTGAAAGCTGCAATTTTCGGTGTTTCGCTTAGCGCCGCAGCAACTCTTTCCGGTGCAGCTTTTGCGCAGGCAGGCATTGCCCTTCCTATGGCAAAGCCGGACTTTCCTTTTGCAGCTGATGTATTGGACACAATCGTAACGGGTGAAGCTGAAGCTCCGCTGGTTATTGCGCCGCCTATTAGTTACGACCCACTAAGTGGTTATCAGGGCCTTTCTCTTACGCCAACATTCGGTAGCAACGCGCTTAGCTACGCGCCGGGCATCGCAAGTGATAGCCTGTTTCCGGAAGAAGCAACAAACCTTACAACGCTCTATCTCGTCGCAAAACTTGCTGAAGGCATGCCAAACCTTTCCAAGGGTCTACGCTGGCACGTCTTTGAAGAGTTGACGAACGGCGACCTTAGAGAAGTCAGCAACGTTGAAGATAGCGACGGCGAGTTCCGACTGGAACCGGGTAGCTATCTGGTACACACCGCGTTCGGCAATGTAACCGCAACCACGCGTTACACGCTGAAGTCTGGCATCACCACTGGCACAATTGTCTTGAACGCTGGTGGCATCCGTCTTGATGCTGCGTTCGCCGATGAAATGTCGATGGATAAGAAAGACGTTGCCTTCGACATCTACCAGCTGACTTACGACTCTACCGGCAACCGTACCCGCGTTGCTAGCAATGTTCGCGTTGGCGAGCTTACTCCAGTCGCAGCCGGTACCTATCATATCGTTAGCCGTTACGGTGATGTGAATGCTGTAGTTCGCGCTGAGATTCACGTGCAGGCTGGCAAGATGACTGAAGCCACGCTCTACCACCGCGCAGGCGATGTAACGCTCAAGCTGGTAAGCGGCGAGGACAAAATCTCTCTAGCCAATACCGCGTGGACTGTACTCACACAAAGCGGTGACAAAATCGCGAGCGGTAATGGTGCGTTCCTCGACCTTACTCTGGCAGAAGGCACCTACAAGGTTCTGGCTCAAAACAGCGGGCTAACCTACGAACACTCCTTCTCGGTCACCAATGGCGATAGAGATGTAGAAGTGGAAATTGAAGCGGTTAACCCGCTCTAAGCCAAGAGCAGCAACAAGTTACGAACGCCGGCATTTCACCGGCGTTTTTTATTGCCTGCTATCTGAGTTCGAGCACTCGCTTTTTAACGAACTCTGTCAGAGCTTTGTCATTGCCATAGCGCGCACAAGCATCGGGCGTAATCGGCTCTCCCAAACTCACCTTCATTGTGCGCCCCATTGAACGGCGGAACTCCCAGACGAGTAGCGCAAGGCGAAACGTCATTGATAGCTTGCTCGCAGCCTGAAAAACCCACGAGTTTTGACCATGGAAGCGAACCGGAAGCACGCACGCACCTTCTGAACGAGCGAGCTGAGCCGCAAAAGTGCGCCATGGAAGCTCCTGCGCCACTCCAAATGGCTGCTTGGCAGTTGCAACACCGCCGCCGGGAAAGATGATTATGGTCGTACCTTCCCTCAACAAACGGTGCGCCTCTTCCTTCATCCATGCATTATGTTTCACAGCCTCTTCACTGCGAGAAAACTGCACGGGCAGTGCATAGGGGCGAACCTCCGGTACCTTTAGAAGCTGGTCATTGATCAAAATTCGAAAAGGACGACCGAGCTTTTCCGCCAATGCGAGCACAGCCACTCCATCAGCCAGTCCATAGGGATGATTGGCGATTAAGACGCGAGGTTGCCCTGTCACCTCTGACCGCTCCCAATTAGCACCGCTTATATCGAGGTTTAGGGACAAAGCTTTTAGAAGATCATTCCAGACGAGATGCTTCTTGCCGAACGAGTTCTGCTTCCAGTCATTGTAAACGCTGACCATACGGTCTCTGCCGGTTACTCGCTCAAGAGCACCAATGGTCCGACGCTTAAAGCCGGATTGAACGCTTCCGGCATAGGTTAGTTGCGCAAACTTCAAAAGAGCGCTCCATAAAAACAAACAAATTCAAAAAATAAAATATGGCTCCATTTCATAGCGAATTACTGGTGGCTCTCAATAGCAAAAGGGCCGATCCACCCAAGGACCGGCCCTTTTCAATTTCTAGCGTAAAGCGAAGCTTAACAAGCGTTAGCGCAGATCTGGCGCTGTAGCTTCTTCACACATGGAAGCGATAGCCTCGTCCAGTGTCATAGAAACCTGATTGCGCGAACCAAGACGGCGAATGCTTACGGTACGCTCTTCGGACTCACGCTTACCAACTGCAATAATTGCAGGCACTTTTGCATGAGAGTGTTCACGAACCTTGTAGTTGATCTTCTCGTTGCGAAGATCAAGCTCACCACGAAGGCCAGCCGCTTTGAGAGCTGCATGAACTTCCTTGGCATAGTCGTCCGCATCAGAAGTGATCGCTGCAACAACAAACTGCTGCGGCGCCATCCAAAGCGGGAAGTGACCTGCAAAGTTCTCGATAAGGATCCCGAGGAAGCGCTCCAAGGAACCACAGATCGCGCGGTGAACCATAACTGGCTGCTTCTTCTCGCCGTCGCTATCGACATAGAACGCACCAAAGCGCTCTGGCAGGTTGAAGTCTACCTGAGTGGTGCCGCACTGCCATTCACGGCCAATCGCGTCGCGCAGAGTGTACTCAAACTTAGGACCGTAGAAAGCGCCCTCGCCTTCCAGAATACCGGTCTTGATGCGACCACCAGAGTTCTCTTCGATCTGCTTGAGAACTTCGGTCATCACTTCTTCAGCATGATCCCAAACCGCGTCAGAACCTACGCGCTTTTCAGGGCGGGTAGAGAGTTTTACGACGATCTCTTCAAAGCCGAAGTCCTTGTAAACAGACAGGATGAGGTCGTTGATCTTGTGACATTCCGCAGCCAGCTGATCTTCAGTACAGAAGATGTGCGCATCGTCCTGAGTAAACGCGCGCACGCGCATCAGGCCGTGCAGAGCGCCAGATGGCTCGTAGCGAGACACAGCACCGAACTCAGCCATACGCAAAGGAAGATCGCGGTAAGACTTGAGGCCGTGCTTGAAGATCTGAACGTGACCCGGACAGTTCATCGGCTTGATAGCAAACACGCGATGATCTTCGGTTTCGGTCACGAACATGTTTTCGTGGTACCACTCCCAGTGACCGGAGGTCTCCCAGAGAGATTTATCGAGGATCTGAGGCGCATTCACTTCCTGATAATCATCAGCAAGACGACGACGCATGTAGTTGGTCAGGTTCTGGAACAGCTGCCAGCCTTTGTGGTGCCAGAATACAACGCCCGGACCTTCTTCCTGGAAGTGGTAGAGGTCCATTTCGCGGCCGAGCTTACGGTGGTCGCGCTTTTCAGCTTCTTCCAGCATATGCAGGTAGGCTTTGAGGTCAGCTTCGTTAGACCAGGCAGTACCGTAAATGCGGGTCAGCATTTCGTTGTTGGAGTCACCACGCCAGTAAGCGCCAGCAACTTTCATGAGTTTGAAAGCCTGACCAATCTGACCGGTAGAAACAAGGTGCGGACCACGGCAAAGGTCGAGCCATTCGCCCTGACGGTAGATCTTTACGGTCTGGTCAGCAGGAATTGCGTCGATCAGCTCTACTTTGTAGTGCTCACCCTGCTCTGCAAAGTGTGCTTTCGCCTGATCGCGGCTCCAGATTTCCTTGGTGAACTTCTCGTTACGCTCGATAAGCTGGCGCATCTTCTTTTCGATCGCAGCAATATCTTCGGTGCTAAATGGCACATCGCGTTTAAAGTCGTAGTAGAAGCCGTTTTCGATAACAGGACCGATTGTTACCTGAGTACCTGGCCACAACTCCTGCACAGCTTCTGCCATAACGTGCGCCGCATCGTGACGGATAAGCTCCAGAGCACGAGGGTCTTCACGGTTGATGAACTCGATGCTGGCGTTTTCCTCGATAGGATCGGACAGATCACGCAGCTCTCCGTTAAGAGCCATTGCAAGGGTTTTTTTCTGAAGAGATTTTGAAATGCCACCGACGACATCAGCGCCAGTCGTTCCCTTGGCGAATTCACGAACAGAATTATCAGGGAAAGTCAGTTGGATCATAGCAATTCTCCAGCTCACTCCTGCAGACAAGGCAGGTAAGCGGTTAGTGTGAATGTTGGCCCCTGCTCTACAAAATTTTCGAGCCAAGGTCCAGCCATCCAGCCATTTTCCGCTGATTTTGTAAGAACTGGAGATTTTTCAGGTTGCGCACACTACAACATCACTAAAGCCAAGGCATTAGAGCACTTGCGCCGCATCACTTCTGGACGGTTACAGCCTAGACGAACTCGGCGATCGCGCCGTCTTTGCGGAAGAAGTGCGTAACTTTGAAATACTCGCAAACAAGCTTCATATCGGGCGCGTAGGTACCCTCGCGCTCGAAGAACGCTTTATGGCTGTCCTGCCAGTATTCAAGGCTAAGGTCACCCTCACCTTCCATCACAGCCCAAACCTCGTCAATCTCGTCAAAGCGACGAATATCTACACTGAGGTTTTCGATGATGCAGATTTCCAGACCGCGGCCATCAGTGATGATGTACTGGTCACCGGCTTTGGGCAAAGGCTCGCCGCCCTGTTCATAGGACGCATAGGAAGCGCAGGTCGCTGTCTTGGAACCGTTGAGCACAAGACGCAAAAGCTCATCCGCAAGCTCTGGGCTATCACCGAAGGAATAGGAAGGAAGATCATGGAGAGATTTTGACATCAGGACCTCGTGGTCGAACTGATTGTTATCTTACACCTAAAAGGGAAGATGGTGGAGGAGGTTGGATTCGAACCAACGTAGGCTTAGCCAACGGATTTACAGTCCGTCCCCTTTAGCCACTCGGGCACTCCTCCGAAACGATGCTTAACGCGTTTCGTCTGTGCAGCGGTATATGCTGGTTCAGAGCTTCAATGTCAACGCACTTTAAAAAAAATCCCACTGGAAACATTGGATAACTTTTCCATACACAGGCTTTCTAGGCTGTGCCTCCATTCTGCCAGAAACCTTAAGTTATAGTCTCAACTATAGTGACGCAGCGTCAGTACTTATAAACACCTAAACACTATAAATAGCCAAGAGACCGTACGGCGTCCTGCCCCCTGACTAAGGCTCTCCGTACAAAAAAGAAAAATAAAGAGGTCGGAAAATGAAACACTCCCGCGCGGTGCTAACCCTAACCCTCGCTGCAACCATGCTAGGCGCGCCACTGGCCGCAAGCTCTGCATTTGCACAGGACGTTCTTGGAAAAACGCTCACTCACGTTTGGACAGCCACAAAAGAAAGCGCAGAGAGCGCTGAAAAGCGCGTCGAGACCCTTTATTGCGATGGCAAGACACTCGTTTGGAACGACATCTCGGATCTAGACAAAGTCGTGAGCGGTAAATCTGACTACAAGAAGACCCAGATCACACCTGAAATTCTGCAGGTTTCATGGAAAGGCAAGAACGGGGACAAAGACGCGGGTTACGTTTGGACCTACGACTTCAAGAATAACAAGTTCTACGGCGTGATTGTTGATGAAGAAAGCCCGGACACCAATATCGTTGAAGGGGAATTCCAGACCGTTAGCGGCGTAACCCCTTCCCCAGGCCATGAAGGTTGTGACGGCTAATACGTCCTTTTAATCCGCAGGCACGCGGTTATCAGTCCAGATCCAGCCGCGTGCTTTTATCGATGTGATCCCTGCCCCATTGCCCGTAACGCCATGGCATGTACCAGCGTGCTTTTTCTGGCAGTGTCTCAGGTACAGGGTCGAAACCACTTGCTCCCCATGGTCCGCAGCGCATAAGGCGCGCAAGTCCAACCCAGCCTCCACGCCAAAAGCCGTAGCGACGCATAGCTTCTGCTGTGTAGTAAGAGCATGTCGGCGCATAGCGACATCCACGTCCAGCAAATAGAGACAGAGAGTGCTGGTAAACCCAAATGAGCGCGATACCAACACGCGCCCCGAGCGTTACTCGCCCTAGGGGCTGAGTACTAGCCGCCTTTACCTGCGAGGAATTAAGATAACAATTCAAGCACATCGGCTTTATTCAACAAGCTCGCCGCGATCTTGGGACGCTGAAATCTGACTAATGGCATCTACAACGGCATCAAATGCAAGCATGGTGGATGCATGGCGGGCTTTGTAGTCACGCACTGGCTCTAAAAATGCCAGATCGGCAAAGCGCCCCGTTGGCACTGGGCCATTGTCTTTCAGCATTGATTTAAGCTGAGACTGCGCCAGTTCCAACTCATCGATGCTAGCACCGATTACAGAGCGGCCAAGAATGGAAGCGGAGGCCTGCCCAAGCGCACAAGCTTTCACATCCTGCGCAAATTCTGCAACCTTTCCCTCATTCAAAACAACATCAACGCTGACGGTAGAACCACAAAGGCGCGAATGAGCCTTAGCACTGGCCTGCGGTTTTTCCAGATGCCCAAGATGGGGAATATTTCCGGCGTATTCCAGTATCTTGGTGTTGTAAATATCGTCTAACATTGATCCCTCTTGTTACGGGAAGGGCCTTTATTCTGCCGGGGAACTACCATATATAGCTCCCAGTGATAGAGTTTATGTAAGCCAACCATGGCTCCATAACAAGCGTTCATACCCGCAAAGCCCTGATCCCGCTTGATCGGTGCTTCGTAAACCATCAGCCCCCCAAAAGTGGGTATCTGGCGGTAACCGGGTTGTAACCTGCCGCACTATAATGAAATAATCAGAGCCAATAAGGCTTGGCCGCGTTTTGTTGGAGTTTTTAAATATGGACGCAGTCCTCAGAACAATTGGTGACTCAACGCCCCAGACTTCGTTGGACCAGCAGTCTACTCAACGCCCGACGCGCGAGGAAGCTGAAGCGGCAGCCCGCACACTGGTTATGTGGACGGGTGACGATATTGAAAGAGAGGGTCTGGTTGAAACGCCGAAGCGAATGGTCAAGGCGTTTGAAGATCTCTTCTCCGGCTATCGTGAAGACCCGCGCGAACATCTAGAGCGGACCTTTGAAGAGGTCGGCGGCTACGATGATATCGTTCTACTTCGCGATATCGCCTTCACTTCCTTCTGTGAACATCACGTTCTGCCGTTCACTGGTAAGGCTCATATTGCCTACTATCCGGACGGTAAAGTGGTTGGCCTTTCTAAGCTTGCGCGTGTTGTCGATATCTACGCAAAGCGTTTACAGACGCAGGAAAACATGACGGCGCAGGTCATCGACACAATCACAGAAGTGCTTGCACCAAAAGGCGTGGCGTTGATGATTGAGGCCGAGCATATGTGCATGGCGATGCGCGGTATCCAGAAAACCGGCGTGAGCACCATCACAAACCGCTTCACCGGCGTATTTAAAGATCCGGCCGAGCAGGCTCGCTTTATGACCCTTGTTCGCGCCTAAACGATTTTCTCTGCAGTTATTGATTTCAAATGTCTACCAATACCCAGTTTGCCGAGCGTTCGGACAAAAAAGCAATCGAGCTCGGCTCTGGCCTTGCCCCGAAATTCGATAGTAACGGCCTGATCGCGGCCGCTGTCAGCGACTATGACAGCGGTGAGCTGCTAATGGTTGGTTACATGAACGAAGAGAGCCTGCTTCGCACCATTGAAAGCGGCGAAGCATGGTATTGGAGCCGTTCGCGTCAGGAATACTGGAAGAAAGGTGGCACTTCTGGTCAGGTGCAGAAAGTGCGCGAAATCCGCACTGACTGCGATCAGGATGCTATTTGGCTACGTGTGAGCGTTGAAGGTAACGGCGCAACCTGCCACGTGGGCTATCGCTCTTGTTTTTATAGAAAAATTGAGAAAAACGAAGACGGTTCCATCACTTTGACTTTCGCCGAAGACGCACCTGTCTACGACCCTGCAGAAGTCTACGGTAAAACGTCCTAGAGTTTTCGCGGTACACGAAGAAGCTTGTTTAGGTTTTTTTTGGTCTTTAAGGCGTCTAATATAGAGGAGCCCCATGACCAAGAAACAGGACATCTTCTGTGCTTGCAAACATACCGCTCTGGCCATCAGGTAAACAAAGCCAAACTCCCGAAGAGGAAGAGCCGCCCCAAAACTTCAAGCCCACATTTGGCGTGGCTCTAGGGGGCGGTGCTGCGCGTGGCTGGGCGCATATTGGCGTTCTCAGGGCTCTTTCAGAAAGCGGTATCGAACCGGATATTGTATGCGGCACCTCAATCGGCGCTGTTGTCGGCGGCTGTTACCTCGCAGACAAACTGGATGACTTGGCAGACTTTGCCACCGGCCTATCGAAGCGCAAGATATTCGGGTTGATGGACTTTTCGTTCGGCGGCTCAGG
This sequence comes from Pseudovibrio flavus, assembly GCF_009711345.1. Lineage (GTDB taxonomy): Bacteria > Pseudomonadota > Alphaproteobacteria > Rhizobiales > Stappiaceae > Pseudovibrio > Pseudovibrio flavus. The sequence continues at coordinate 485,594 of NZ_SMMA01000066.1, read as the reverse complement.
CTTGATTACAGGTAGAAAGCTCTCCGACCTGCTCATTCGCCATTTAGGCGACACCCAGATTGAACAACTCAGTCGCCCCTTCGCAGCCGTCTCTACTGAGCTTGGCACCGGTCATGAAATCTGGATCAAATCGGGTTCACTCTCCCACGCTCTGCGCTGTTCCTACGCACTGCCCGGCGTATTCGAGCCCGTGCGCCTAGGCGGCCGCTGGCTGGTTGATGGGGCACTGGTAAACCCTATACCCGTCTCTGTTTGTAGAGCCCTTGGAGCACGCATAGTTCTCGCGGTGAACCTGAACTCGGACAATTTCGGCAGAGGAACCACGGTGGTTCATGAACTACCACCTGCCCCGCCGGACATGCTTCCTGATTTGGAAAACAAACTAGATGCCACATTCGGTGGTCCGGTAAGCCGTATTTTGAGACGCCAGTTCTTTGGCCGCAAGTCAGGCAGCCTTCCGGGTATTTCCGGCGTGATGATGGAAAGCTACAACATCATCCAAGACCGTATCGGCCGCTCACGCCTGGCAGGCGATCCGCCAGACAGCATCCTGTCTTTGAGGCTCGGTCATTTGGGATTGTTTGATTTTCACCGCGCTGAGGAAGCAATTGAAATCGGCTACCAGTCAGCAATCAAGGCGATTGACGATATCCAGCTGCATATAGACAGCCTGCCGACGTAACGATGAAAGAGAAGAGCTGGCAGGCCGCAAAAAAGCCTGCCAGAAAATGCGTTAGCTTGCGTGAATGTAGGCTTTAAGCAACTCGGCTTCATGCTCGACTTCAGCAATACGGTGCTTAACCACGTCGCCGATGGAGATAATGCCTTCCAGCTTTCCATCCTTAACAACAGGCATGTGACGGAAGCGGCCTTGTGTCATCTTCGCCATTACTGCGGTAATGGTTTCCCCTTCAGTGCAGGTCACGACCTCCTTGGTCATGATGGTGGAGACCTCCTGCTCAAGCACAGAGGCGCCAGACGTTGCTACTGCCCGAACAATATCACGCTCAGAAACGATACCGGCAATAACACCCGGGCTGTCGCAGATTACAATCGCACCAATTTTCCGCTCTGTAAGCTCGCTACAAATGTCGCCAACGCGCTCTGTAGCCGGCTTTGTCAAAACGTCTCGCCCCTTGGCACCAAGCACCGCAGAAACCGTCATCACATTCCTCCCAGTTTTCAGCAAAACAAGCTGTCGCTGTGAATTTTTGATCTCGCTATGATGACGAAAAATACTGAGCTTGCAAACCCGAGAGATGAAATAGAGCGAAAACGTTGCAAACAAGCAGCTTATTGCGGGTGGTAACGCTTCACCGGATCAAAGAAGCGGAAAAGAATGAGGCCTGCTACAAAGCCGCCAACGTGGGCTTGCCAAGCGATGTTGGCACCCTCACCCGCAAGCGGCGCGGACCACAGGCCAAACAGCAGGTTGATGCCGAACCAAACAGCGACAAAACCTAGAACCTGCGGATTGGAGAAAGATTCCACCAATGGGCTGGCCGGAACATTGTAGGCATGCGGACTACCGCTTCTAAATGCACCAAGCGGGCCACCCATTTCGAATACGAAGCGGATAGAGCCTGACATCTGGCCTGAAATCGCAGCAGACGCGCCAATAAGAGGGGCGCTGTCGCCCCAATACGCCGCAAGGTGGGCAGCTGCACCAGCAACGCCACAAATTGCCGAGAAGATGAGAAAGCGCGCAGTACCAAAACGACGGGCCAGCGCTGTACCAAAGGCCGCCATCCAAATGACATTGAAGAACAGGTGGTTAAAGCCACCGTGCAGGAAGCAGTAGCTCAGAAAGCTGCTGATCTTGGTGATGTCCCCGCCCGGCCATGCCATAGAGACAATCTCATGCTCCACATAGCGAACCGGCCAAAAAGCAAACAACAGCAGCCCCAAAAAGTCCTGCTGCATGGTCAGCAGATACGTGCGTACCAAATGAACAGCAACGAGAATAAGACCAAGCGCTACGATCACCGTAGGCAAGTTAAAGACAGGCTCACTTTTTGGTGTCTCGTTCTGGTACATTCTGGACGCCTTGGTGCACTTGAGTTCTGGGATGGAACAAATCGCCTAAGCCAAAAGCCAAAAAACCTCAAGTTAAACGATCTCGCTGAAAAGGTATCACACCCTTTAAAATTGTATTGTGAAAAAAGAAAGGCCGCTCGAAGCTGCTGTTAAAGCGCTCACGAGCGGCCGTAGAAATGATCGCCTCCCCTTATCCATTCAATTATGACATTGAATTTTGACGATCAAACTCAAAAAGGTGTCCCAAATCAATTCGGGCAGTTGAAGTAAATTCAATGTGCTCGAATAAAATTGAATCTACAACCGTTACGATTTATTAACCTTAATAATACGTTAATTCCCGCATCCCATGCGTAAACTGGCACGCGAACTGCGTAGTAACCCCTGTAGACAGGCGGATAGTTAAGATTGTCCTTAAACGGGACACTGCCTTCTGGATGGTCCGCCAAGGAGCGGTTAACTACCAGAGGGGGTAGAGGGTAAAGCAATGAAGCACGGAGCCACGCGTACTCTTTTTGAATATTGGGATGAGATCCGCGCAACGCGATCCGCTCCCGAACGAGGCGATATTCAGCCCTCGGCGATTAAGACGGTTCTTGGGGATACTTTCATTCTGGAAGTTCGCCAGCCTGCCAATTTTCGCTATCGGCTGGCAGGAACACGGCTCTGTTCGATTCACTGTAGAGAGCTAAAAGGCAGGGATTTCCTAAGTCCGTGGTCTCATCAAGACCGTGAGGCGATGCTCTCGATGCTGGCAACTGTCACGCAAGACGCGGCCGCCTCTGTGGTGGGCATTACATGCCGGAACGACCAAGGTCACACGCTAGACATGGAGATGCTTCTTCTGCCTGTAAAAGTGCGCGGTGAAGGTTGTACCCGTATTCTTGGATGCGCAGTACCTATGCAGCGTCCTTACTGGCTGGGCGTGCACCCGATCGTCTCCCAGAGCATTACCGGACTTCGACTCATCTGGCCTGACGAAGACATTATGTATAAGGATGAGCCGCTGGAAGTGTACCATATCGGCCGCCCGCAATCGCAGTCAGCCCGTCGTCCACTGCGTTCGCAGCCGCAACTTGGTAGCTCGCTTCTAAAGCCAAAACTGCCACCTTTACCTCAGGGAGCGTCAGTCGTAGCGCGGGCTCCACACCTGAGAATTATTCAAGGTGGCAGAAGCTGAAATATCTCCTTAGGTAAAATTACCATATATTAACCTTGTCTACCTACCGTTTGCTAACCAAACAGGTTTCTGCAGGTTACCAACGAGTCGGACAGGTTTATATGGCGAGCCGTCACGCTGCCCTCTTAAAAAAAATAGCTGAACGAGAACCGGATAAACGCCGGTTCTCGCGTGTTGATGTAAACGTTCTTGGGCGCTTCATGCTGGAAGATCGGCGTGAGTATCCATGCCAGATCATCAATATGTCTCCCGGTGGCGCGGCACTCATTGCGCCAGTCACCGGCACCATCGGCGAACGGGTGATTGCCTATATCGATCACGTTGGCCGTATTGAAGGTTCCATTGCACGCCATATCGACGGCGGCTTCGCAATCGACATTCGGGCCACCGCTAGAAAGCGCGACAAGCTCGCCTCCATACTCACATGGCTGGCGAACAGAGACAGACTGAACCTTCCGGAAGACCGTCGTCACGAGCGCTTCGTTCCGCAAAACCCATTCACGACCATCACCCTCGACGACAAGCGCGAATACAAGTGCAAGATCATCGACGTGTCACTGTCTGGTGCAGCGCTTAAGACAGACGTACGCCCTGCCCTCGGTCTATCCATTGCTATCGGCAAGATGCGCGCCCGCGTGATCCGCCATACAGAAGATGGTATCGCAGTGGAATTTGCCGTCGTACAGAACCGCTCCGTATTGGAACAGCACATCACTCAAGGCGAATCCTGATCGCTTTTTGATTCTCGAAATCCCGAGACCTACCAGTTAAAATTGACGGCTAAAAAGCCGTCATGCCCGTCTCTACGCGCCCAGATCGCGTTACCTGCAGAAATTAATAGGCATTTACACCAATAAAATTCGCGGAGCATTCTCGCTCCCCGCGATGCCTCGTGCCGCCTAAAACCCCGAAAATCACTCGTGCAATGAACTGCTGCGCGCCTAAATCCTTGAGTGCGTTCGGTAGCTTGAAAATTTGCATAAAATTTTATTCAAACTCACATCAAATGTATTTCAAATTAAAATAAAACTTACTTCAAATACATCTAAAATATAAGTAAAAACAACCAGTTGACTTTATACGGAAAGAAAATCCATAGAGTCATAGTGACCCTCAAGGTAGTTGGAGGGCGTTATGGCTACTATGAAGAAAACATTTTTATCCGTAATAGGTAGTTTTACTTTATCACTACTCGCATTCACGGGTATTTCGCAGGCAGACCAAACATTAGGTCCGTTTATGCCTGTACTGGGGGAAACCGCGGCACCAATGGGCCACGTCTCATTCTGCGCGAGCAATCCCCAAAGCTGTAACTATGGAACGAACACACCGCTTGTCGTCAAACTCACGCAAGAGCGCTGGAATGAGCTATTGCAGGTCAATGCAGACGTGAATGCTCGCGTTCAGCCGATGACTGATGACGACCTCTTCGGCATGGCGGAGTATTGGACCTACCCAACTCAAGGCGCAGGTGATTGCGAGGAGTATGTTCTCGAAAAACAGCGCGTTTTGATCTCACGCGGCTGGCCGGCAAGTGCGCTTCTTATTACCGTGGTAAAAGACACCAATAACGCCGGCCATGCAGTTCTTAGCGTGCGCACGGATCAGGGTGATCTCATTCTCGACAACCAGATGAGCGTTATTCTTCCTTGGTATTCTACGCCCTACCGGTTTGTGAAGCGCCAATCCAGCAGACATGCAGCCGCTTGGACTGCAATCTCTGACCGCCGCGTCACCACAGTTGCGAGTATTTCCAACTAGGCAGGGCTAGCGCCCGCGAACCAATATCCACGAACGCCGTTATTGCCTTACAGTTCAACAAGCCCTTCACGATAACGGCGGCCGTTGTTGACATAGCCATCAGCAGAAGCCTTCAACTTCTTCGCGGTTGCCTCATCCAACTGGCGAACAACCTGACCCGGCACTCCAACCACTAGGGAGTTGTCGGGAATTTTTTTGCCTTCAGGTACCAAGGCATTCGCACCGATAATGCAGTTAGAGCCGATCTCTGCGCCATTGAGAATGGTTGCGCCCATTCCCACCAACGTTCCACTGGCAACCTTACAGCCATGCAAGATGGCCTGATGGCCCACGGTTACATCCTCACCGATCTCTAAAGGAAAGCCCATATCAGTGTGAAGAACGCATCCGTCTTGAATATTGGAACGGCGCCCAACTGTAATGCGCTCGTTATCACCGCGCAGAACGGCACCGAACCAGACGCTTGCGTCTTCTTCGATCAAGATATCGCCAATCACACTGGCATTGGGAGCGATGAAACAGTTCCCGCTTTCAGGAAGGCACGGGGCTTTATCCCCCAAACGGTAGAGCGTCATAAAAAGCTTCTCCTCAAAAACTCAAAGCAGGACATAGCCTGCTTCAACTCAGAAGGGAAGTGACAGCGCAATGTGCACCACGACGAGACCTGAGGAAACGCTCCAGAGCATAACAAGGCTAGAAGCAATCACACCGCCAGCAATGGTCAGGGAATTCTCGCTTCGTCCCGCCATAACCAAACGGCTGACAATGAACGGGCCTGCAAAGATATAGAGGAAGAAGCGGGCAAAGGTAGCGATGAAGGAATTGAGTTCCGTTTTGAAGGTCAATGGCAAGCCAGTCACCAACTGAAAGAAACTACCGACGATGCCAGCAAAAACAAAACCGGCTGATCCAAGATACGCCGCTAACAATAATTCTTGAAACATAAGTGCCCCCTACTTTGCCATCCAACAGCAAATCGCGGGCCAAAAAAACACCTCAGAAAAACCTTGGCATTTCCTAGGAGTTTCGCGTCATGCGGGACACAACTGGTCCCGAACTGAAACAAGGTGTCCTATAGAGAGACACCTCGACGTTTGGCCATGAAAAAAGGGCCCCGAGAGGCCCTTCATCATGCAAGGAGACTGTACCCAAGCTTAGAGATCTTCCACGTCAATATCGAGGATCGCCATGGAGAAGTTCCAGCTGAGTTCACCTTCGTCTTCATCGCGGAACAAGATACCCAGAAATTCATCATCCATGTAAACTTCTGCGGAATCGTCTTTGCGAGGACGCGCACGAACGCTGATTCCAGGAGCCTTGAATGTCTTCTGAAGGTAAGACTCCACTTTCTTAATTTCGTCAGGCTTCACAGCCGTCTCCTTTGTTTTCAGTCGGATTAATCGCAGGTGAACCTATACAAATCGAGGCCGCTGCCAACCCCCACAAACAAGCTTATCCTTGTTTGTTTTTGTCGGAAAACTCTTGACCCTGCCCAAGCATTTGATCCATGGCCCTTGAAGGTTGGTCGCAGCCCGCACTTCCAACAACCCTTGCAGGTACCCCTGCTACCGTGGAGCACGGTTCTACCGATTTAAGCACAACAGAGCCCGCAGCAACACGGGAACATTGTCCTATTTCGATGTTGCCCAGAACCTTTGCACCGGCGCCAACAAGGACGCCGCGTCTGATTTTTGGATGACGATCACCGCCCGCTTTGCCCGTACCGCCAAGGGTTACGCCCTGCAAAATAGACACATCATCTTCAACCACTGCGGTACCGCCAATAACAATGCCCGTACCGTGGTCAAAGAAGATACCCATGCCCACTGGAACCGCAGGGTGAATATCAACCTGAAACACCTCAGAGCTTCTGCTTTGCAGGTAGAAAGCAAAGTCCTTGCGGCCCTGCTTGAACAGCCAGTTCGCTAGGCGATGGGTCTGCAGTGCGTGAAAGCCTTTGAAATAAAGGAGAGGCTCAAGGAAACGCTCGCAAGCCGGATCTCGGTCCTGCACAGCAGAAATGTCGACGCGAAACGCCTTGGCGATATTCTCGTCGTCAGAAAGCGCTTCCATGTAGGTTTGGCGGATGAGATGGGCAGAAACCACAGTATGGGCCAAACGGTCCGCAATACGGTGAACAATCGCCTGCTCAAGCGAAGGGTGGTTCAAAACGGTTTCGTAAACGAACGAAGCCAACGCAGGCTCGTTCCGTGCCATTTCTTCTGCTTCGCTGCGCACGCGCAACCAAACTGGATCATGCATAGCAACCGTTTTACCGGCATAGCTTGGTGCCTGAGACATTCATCTATCTCCCGTAACGGGTTCTGGCATTTCCATGCCTAATAACATAGGCAGGTCGCGAAGTTAAACCAACCCCGCGTGCCATAATCTTTCGAATCTATCGAAATTGTGATCAGCCGAGTTCGGAAAGAAATTCCAGAACGCCCTGCTTGAAAACCTTGTCTCCAACCGCAACCATATGATCACGGTTTGGAATATCGAGCACCTGCGCATTCTGCATAAGATCGGCAAGTCGCTGCGGGTCCCCTGCTACATCATCTTTTGTGCCAACAGCAATAAGTGTAGGCGCGGTAATCTGTGCAATATCGGCTTCAGAGATCGGTTTTCTGGCTGACTGCATACAGGCGGCAAGCGCTTTACGGTCAGACTTTGTTTGCTCTGCAAAGGCGCGGAAGGCACGGCCAGTGCGGTCTTCGATATCACGGATATTATCGGCCAGCAGCCCGTTGATGATTGGCTCCGGATTGCCAACACCGGAAATGAGGCCGTAACCCATACCGCCAAAAATAAGGGAGCGAACGCGTTCCGGCTGAGCAAGAGCACAAAAAGCCGAGATGCGGGTACCCATAGAATAGCCCATGAAGTCAGCCTGTTTGATATCAAGATGGTCCAAAAGCGCAAGCACATCACCTGCCATTACAGGCGCACCGTAATCCTCTGGAGAATAGAACTTATGGCTCTCACCATGGCCACGGTTGTCTATGGCAATTACACGGCGGCCATCTTTTAAAAGCAGATCAACCCAGCCCGGATAGACCCAGTTTACAAACTTGTTAGAGGCAAAGCCGTGCACAAGCACGATCGGGTCACCATCACCCTCGTCAAGAAAAGCAAATTCATTGCCGTTATTATTAAAGCTTGGCATGGGGTCTTGTCTCTCTGGCTGGTGATCGCAAAAACTGGCGTGACAATAGTGTTCCCGTTTAATGGATGGAAGCACCCTTTCCCCTGTCTAAAGCACAGTGAAGCCTATTTGCACCAGAAATCACGTATTTTCCATTGCATCTGAACGAAAGAACAACCAAAACCATAGGAACATCGGCCAACAGTGGAACCCGCTTGCTTTCCGTTCAAGGGGCAAGTACCAAACTGGGACTGCCAGATGATTACTGATAGCTTTTTGCATTCAAAGGGGAGAGCGTAAGCACATGGCCCACGCAAAGACACCGCATTTCCAAAACTCCAACGGCTATAATTCCATTAGCATTGGCGCAAAAGAATTTATGTGTATCGGCGCAAAGCCTCCTTTTGATCATCCGCACGTATTTCTTGATATGGGCGCAGATGACGAAATCATTTGCCCATATTGCTCAACGCTCTACAAATATAACAATGAACTGGATGCAGGCAGTTCGGAGCCAGCCGGTTGCCAGTGGGACCCGCAAGAAGCCCTTTAGACATCAGGCTGGAGACACTTGAAAGCTTTTGTCTAAGGTCTGCGCATAAATATGAAAAAGAATAGAATCGCCATTGCCGGAGGTGGCATTGCCGGTCTCACCTCCGCACTCTTTCTGGCAAAACAGGGTTTTTCCGTCGATATTTTCGAAGCATCGCCGGTCCTGTCTGAAGTTGGAGCGGGCCTTCAGCTTTCTCCAAACGCCTGCCATTGCCTTGCAGAAATCGGCCTGTTGGGAAAACTTGAGGAAGTAGCGACCAAGCCGGAAGGCATCATGATGATGTCTGGCCGCTCAGGTAAGCCCCTCACAACAATCCCTTTGGGAGAAGCGGCTCGGCAGCGCTACGACGCCCCTTACCTTGTCATCCATCGTGCTGACCTTCAGTCGGTTCTTAGGGAAGCTGCCGAAGAAAATCCGTCCATTACTCTGGCGTTGGGCTCCAGCGTTGAAAACATCCGCGAGACCGACAGTGAGCTCTTTATAAAGCTCGGAACAGAGGAAGAGGAAAAAGGCGCATACAGCCTGCTTATTGGAGCTGATGGCGTCTGGTCTTCTATTCGCACAAACGTTTTAGACCTCTCGCCGGCAGTTCACTCTGGCCGTGTTGCCTACAGAGCAACAATTCCGGCCAAGGGATTGGGCAAAAAGTACCTCGTGAACACTGGCCTTTGGCTGGGTGATAAGGCCCATGTCGTTCACTACCCTGTCCAAAACGGAAAAGCGCTCAATATCGTCGTGCTGACAGTAGAGAACTGGACAGCGAAAGACTGGTCTCACCCGGCAGACAGGGCTCAGGTTCTTGAGGTCTTGAAGGCGTGGCCAGATGACGTCCGCAGCTTGGTCAACAAAGCCACGAACTGGACCCGTTGGGCGCTTTGCGGCGTGATACCGGGCGAGCCTCTGGTAAAAGGACGTGTGGCATTGGTTGGCGATGCCGCCCACGCAATGCTGCCATTTATGGCGCAAGGCGCTGCAATGGGCATTGAGGACGCGGCTGTTCTTGCCTCTCATATCCAAGAACTCGGACCAGAGCCAGATGCCTTAATCGCCTACCAGACTGAGCGCCAGCCACGGGTTAACAAGGTCGCGCAGACTGCACTTCGAAACGAGAAAATCTATCACCAGCGAATGCCTGCCAGCTTGGCGCGAGACATGGTTTTAAAAAACATGCCCGCCGACAAGCTCCTTGCAGGGTTCGACTGGATTTATGAATGGAAGCCGCAGACCAAAGCAAGGACCTGCGCACACAACGGGGAAAACAAATGAGTGGTGAAGCGCAGGACGTGGTAACGGCTGGCTTTGTTGTTATTGGCGACGAAATTCTATCTGGACGCACCAAAGACAAGAACATTGGCTTCATTGCCGAGTTTTTGACCGAGCTGGGCATCGACCTAAAAGAAGTACGCGTTGTTTCCGATGATGAGGACTGCATTGCAGAAGCAGTCAACGCGCTTCGAGCCCGCTACACCTATGTGTTTACCTCTGGCGGTATTGGCCCAACCCACGATGATATTACCGCTGACAGTATCGCAAAGGCTTTTGGTGTCGGCATCGATAAAGACCCACGCGCAATGGCGCTGCTTGAAGCACACTATCCGGTTGGTGAGTTTACCCAGGCCCGTCAGCGTATGGCCCGTATTCCAGATGGAGCAGACCTCATTAACAACCCCGTTTCGGTTGCTCCGGGCTTTAAGATCGGCAACGTTCACGTCATGGCTGGCGTACCAAAAATCATGCAGGCCATGATGGACGAGATCGCTCCAACCTTGAAAGGTGGGCGCAAGATTATCTCCCAAACTATTCCGGTTCCACTGCCGGAAAGCCGCATAGCAATGCGCCTTGGAGAGATACAGGAAGCCTACCCGCAGACCATGATTGGCTCCTACCCGCAGAACGTAGATGGAATTTTTTCGACACAAATTGTTGTACGTGGCAGGGATTCTGGTGTAGTGCGGTCGGCAATTGAAGAAATTGAGGCGGCAGTAGCCGCCGCTGTAAAAGAAAACTCTTGAAGGACGGACTATGGAGAACGACCAGCAGTCAAAAGCGTTCCCTGTATCTTGGGACCAGTTTCACCGTGATTGCCGCGCGTTGGCATGGCGCCTTGCGGACAAAGGCGAATTCAAAGCAATCGTTTGCATTACCCGTGGCGGCCTTGTACCTGCAGGCATCATCGCCCGCGAACTGGGCGTGAGAACCATCGAAACTGTTTGCATCGCTTCCTATCACGACTACGACGATCAGGGCGAGCTGAAGGTTATCAAGCCAATCGACCCGAAAGTCATCGGTAACGACGGCGAAGGCGTTCTCATCATTGACGACCTCGTAGACACCGGAAAGACCGCTAAGGTTGTTCGTGAAATGCTTCCAAAAGCACACCTTGCAACCGTCTATGCAAAGCCACAGGGCCGCGAAATGGCTGATACCATCGTGACCGAGCTTTCTCAGGACACTTGGGTATACTTCCCATGGGATATGGGTTGGCAGTTCCAGCCGCCAATCACCAAAGACTCTGCTGGCTAATCAGCAATAAGAAAAGGCGCTCATTTGAGCGCCTTTTTTATTTGGAACCGCAGAAATACGAGATTGCCTAGATTTCGACGCGGGCTTGACCGGTAACCTCGATCCGCTCCGGCGTGATCTTGCAGCACAGAGCGTAAACCTCCACGCCCTTTGCACGCGCCTCTTCAAAGCACTTGGCGTATTTAGGGTCGATATCGCTGGCTAGAGATAACCTGTCACAGTCATCACGCTGAATGAGGTAGACCATCGCAGCGCGGTCACCCTCTTCGACGACCTTGCCCATCTCATCAAGATGCTTGGCACCGCGAGCTGTTACAGCGTCAGGAAACTCGGCAAGACCAGCCTCGCGCGAAAGCGTAACGTTCTTCACTTCCACATAGACGCGCTTGCCCTCAAGCCCTTCGAGCAGAATATCAATGCGGGAATTGGTGCCGTACTTCACCTCGCGGCGCAGGTTTTCAAAGCCTGACAGTTCAGGAATTGCGCCAGCTTTAAGAGCTTCTTCCACCAAGCCGTTAGGACGAGAGGTGTTGATGCCGACCATGGCACCGTCCACCTGCAGCAACTCCCAAGAATAGGCCAGCTTACGTTTCGGGTTATTGGAATTGGAAAGCCAGACGGCAATCCCCTCTCCCGTAAGCCCCATCATGGAACCGGAGTTGGCGCAGTGCGCAGTGATGACTTCACCGCTCCCTTCCAGCTCGACATCCGCAAGAAATCGTTTGTAGCGCTTGATAAGACGCCCTTTGACGAGCGGTGCTTCGAACTCCATGGAACCTCTTTTTGGTATCAGCGGGACCAGAAATCAGGATCCAGCAGGATGAGAACCGTAAACAGCTCAAGGCGGCCCATCAACATCGCAGCGCTCAAAATCCACTTAACCTCGTCAGGAAGCGGACCGAAAGTGCCAGATGGACCAATTACGGTACCAAGCCCCGGCCCAACGTTACCAACGGAGGTCGCAGCAGCAGAAACGGCTGTCACAAGATCAAGGTGGAAGGCGGAGAGAATAAGAGTGAGAAGGCCAACAGAGCCCAGATACACAACAAGGAACGCTAGAACCGAAAACGTCAGTTCTGGTGTAAGGCGTGTACTGCCGTAGCTCACAGAGATAACGCGGTTCGGACGAACCATGCGGCGCATGTGCGCTTTTACAGTTCCGAAGAATACGAGGAAGCGGAAGATCTTGATACCGCCAGTCGTGGAACCTGTGCAGCCGCCAACGAACTTTAGCAAAAGCGCAAGGCCGATAACCGGTGCACCCCAGTTGGTGTAATCGCCCATCGCATAGCCGGTACCCGTCACCACAGACACAACGTTAAAAGTTGCCTGAAGCAGCGCATCACCAAACTCGGCTTGGCCTGAAATTCCGAGATAGAAAGTCAGAGCGAGCGATACAATGCCCAAAAATCCGAGGAACGAACGAACCTGAGGGTCCCGCCACAATAGCAGCGGCTGACCACGCAAACCCTGAATAATCAGAACAAACGGCAAGGAGCCGATGATCATAAATACAACAGCGATCCAGCCGGTAAGCGGATTGGTGAAAAAGCCGAAGGACGCATCGTGGGTAGAATAGCCACCTGTCGCGATTGTCGTCAGCGCGTGGTTAAACGCGTCGAACATGGACATGCCAGACGCCCAATAGGCAAGAAGGCAAAGACAGGTGAAGAAGAAATAGGTCAGACTAATCAGACGGATTAGTTCAATAGAGCGGCTAACGATCTTCTCGCTCTGGTCCGAGCTTTCGGTCTGGAATAGCTGCATACCGCCAATCTTCAGGAACGGCAGCAATACGATTGCCATAACCACGATACCAATACCGCCCATCCACTGCATGAGCGAACGCCAGACGAGAAGCCCTGGTGGCAAAGAATCAAGACCGGATAGAACAGTAGAGCCCGTTGTGGTGAAGCCCGAAACCGCCTCGAAGACCGCATCAACGTAGGCAATGCCGAGCCATAGAAACGGTAGCGCACCAAATGCAGGAAGCGATATCCACGCAAGTGTGGTCAGCAAAAAGGTCTGGCGCGTATCCAGCCCCTCCGTCAACGCACTACCCATCGCAACCGATAGCAAGAGCCCGACCAAGCCAACGATAAGGGAAGAGAAAACAAACGCCTGCCAGTCAGCATTGCGTGCGGCAACGTCAACGATTGCAGGTATCAGCATGGCTGCTGCCAGCCCCACGTAGAGATACCCCAAAACGCTTAGTACAGGTCGGAATGAAATCACTGTTTGAATACTCTATTCCCGATAGCAATTGGCTTTTCTGCATAGCTCCCCAGAAAAGCTGTAAAAATATTGCTGCGGCAGGAATTCTCCGCAAGATACTCAAACAATAGAACTGATGTTTTAGAGTGGCTCTCCACAGCAATTCATGGGGTACAAACAATAGTATCCCATGAATTTGCCGTTTTTCGTTTGCTGCGCCGCGTTAGTCTGCAAAAAACTTGCCGTTCAACAGATGAAATTCTAGGCTAGATCAACTCCAGAATTCCGGTTCAAGAAGAATAAGAACCGTAAAAATCTCTAGTCGGCCCAACAACATAGAAAAGGCGAGGACCAATTTTGCAGCCTCAGGGATTTCTGCAAAGGTTCCCACAGGGCCAACTTGATCACCAAGGCCCGGTCCAACGTTGCCAAGCGCTGTTGCCGCAGAGCTAACCGCAGTAACAAGATCAAGGCCCATACTGGTCAGAATAACAGTTACAAGCCCTGTTACCGCAAGGTAGGCCACCAGAAACGCCAAAACCGAGAACCCAAGATCAGGCGTAATTTTGGAATCGCCATAATGGAGTGAGACCACGCGATCAGGCCGGATCATGCGCTTAAGGTGGGCACTCACGCTTGCAAAGAACACGATAAAGCGAAAGGTTTTGATACCGCCTGTGGTAGAGCCGGTACATGCGCCGCAGAAGGTCAGAACAAAGATAATGCCGACCATAGGTGCGCCCCACGCGGTGTAGTCACCAAGGCCAAAGCCTGTTGTTGTCACGATGGACGTTACAACAAACGCAGATTCTGCGAAGGCCGTTCCAATGGTGTATTCGTTGTTGTGGCCCAGATAGAACGCAATGCCGATGCTGCAAACAAGCAATAGCCCCAAAAACACGCGCACCTGAGGGTCTCTAAACAGAGCACTAACGTTGCCACGCGCACCTTCAATAAGCAGAACAAACGGAAGACCAGAGAAGATCATAAAGATGATACCGACCCAGATCGTCGATTGGTTCTGGAAATAGTCGAAGGAAGCATCGTGGGTAGAAAAGCCCCCAGAGCTGAGGGTCGTCATGGCGTGGTTAATCGCATCAAACCATGACATGCCGCTTATCCAGAAAGCGATCGCACAAAGCACCGTCAGCACGCTGTAAACGCCGATAATCCAGCGGCCAAGCTGTGTTGCACGGCTGAACGCCTTTTCACCCTTCTCCGAGCTTTCAGTACGGAAGAGCTGCATACCGCCAACACGAAGCTGCGGCAGCATCAAGATCGCCATACCGATAATACCAACACCGCCGATCCACTGTGTCATGGAGCGCCAGACGAGCAGGCCCGGTGGCATACTATCAAGCCCCACGAGAATGGTAGAGCCGGTTGTGGTGAAGCCTGACACGCTTTCGAAAAACGCATCAATAATACCAACACCCAAGCCCAAGAATGGCAAAGAACCAGCAAGTGGCAGCGTCAGCCATGACAGAGCAGTAATCAAGAATGCATGTCTTGCAGACATTTGCTGCAGCTTGTAGCCACCCGTTGCTGTAGAAAGCAGCAGACCAAAACCACCAACTACGAGGGAGGACAAAGCAAAAGATACCCAGTCCGGGTTCCGCTCCACAAGGTCCACACCCATCGGCACAAGCAGCATTATGGCTACGCCCATGTAGCCAAACCCGAGAATATGAAAGACCGGCCCCAAAAGCGTCATTGTAATTGCCTTCTTATACGAACTGATCTCTAACTTTGAAGGTTATATCAGGGTTCGTTCTAAAACGTTTCCGACCGAGGGTGGCTCCATTATCACCACATCCCTTAGGGCTCAAGAAAAAGAAATCGGAAATCTGCGCATCCTGCGGCATAAACCGTAATCACCACCGGTGCGGTCTTAACCGCTACCTTAGTGCCTCCGTATTCGAGCTGCCTCTTGCAGCTCTCGTTTGGCGTTTCGCGCCAGACCTCTGGCAACCGTTTGGCGCAATAGCGCTAAACTCGTCATGGCACGAAATCGTGTTCTTTTGTTTGCACCAATCACTGCCAATGTTTATTGGAAGTTTCACGCACAAGTATTTCTATCTATGCGCGATAAAGCCTAAAGTTGGCCGCCATCTCTTTGTACTTATTCAATCTTTGAAAGATCGTCCAAGTCAGTGATGCTTTCAGCTTAGCACCAAGCTGCAAACAAAAAAGGGAGCACGAAGCCCCCTTTTCTCAGCGTTGAACGCGCTCCCCTTAAGCAGCTCGAACTTTTGCAAGGAACTGGTCAAGCTCTGCGCCCAAGCTATCAGCCTGCTGCGCCAAATGCTTGGATGCCATCAAGACATCTTGAGAAGCTGAGCTAGACTCCTTCGCAGCATGTGAAACGCCTTTAATTGCGGAGCTCACTTCTTCTGTTCCGCTGGAAGCCAACACAACGTTGCTGGAGATATCCTGTGTGGCAGATGCCTGCTGCTCGGTCGCGGCAGAGATCGACGCGGAGATTGCGTGAATGTTCTGCAGCATACCGGAAATGCTGGTTATTGCCGTTGCAGAGTCCTGCGTTGCAAGCTGGATCTCTTCCACCTGCTTGGCAATTTCAACGGTAGCCTTTTCAGTCTGATCTGCCAGACCCTTCACTTCCGCAGCCACCACAGCAAAGCCCTTACCAGCATCCCCTGCTCGTGCCGCTTCAATGGTAGCGTTGAGTGCCAGAAGGTTGGTTTGCGAGGCGATGTTATTGATGAGCTCTACAATGTCGCCAATCTTCTGAACAATTACCGTCAGGCCCTGCACCTTGAATGCTGCATCATCAGCATCCCCAGCAGCTTTAGACGACATGTCGTTGGAACGCTCGATCTGATCGGCAATTTCCTTAATGGAAACGGAAAGCTCCTCAGTTGCGGCTGCAACAGTATGAACCTTTTCGTTGGCAAGGTTTGAAGCTTCTGCCACCGACATGGACTGCTGACTGGTTTGCTCGGCATAACCAGACATAGTGTTTGCAGCATCACGAAGCTGCAATGCAGACGTGGAAACAGAGCGGATAATCGTGCCAACAGAACCTTCGAACTCTGTCGCCATCTTCTCCAAGAACTCTTTACGGCGTTGTTCGGTAGCCAGTTTTTCAGCTTCACGCTCATTCACCATGCGCGCATTTTCAACGGACTGCTCTTTAAAGAAGAGCGCAGCCTTCGCTAGAAGCCCCACCTCGTCTTTACGCTCAGTGCCATGGATTTCGACGGTGTGATCACCCTTTACCAGCGAGTTCAGCGTCTCAATGATATCTGTAATCGGTTTGGAGATACCTGTTCGACCAATCCAAATACCGAGCAAAGTGCCTAGAAGAATAACCGCAGCAGCAATGCCAGCCAGATAGGTCTTCATTTCTTCCGCATGAGCGGTGAGCTCGGTACCCTGACCCGCCATTTCCTCAGAAGAGTAGGTGCTATAGGTCTTAACGGCTTTAGTCAGCCCTTTCTGGGCTTCCAGCGTAGCGTTGAGCTTTTCCGTAATGCCGTCACGGTTATTGCTATCCGCAGCTGCCGTTGCAATCATATCGTCGATACTAGCGAAGTAGCCGTCCAGCCCTTTTCTAATATCAGCGATTTGCTTCATTTGCGCATCATCTGCAGCAGCTTGAAGAATTGGCAGACGGCCCAGCATTTCGTTGACTCGGCGGTCCCGTTCGTCAGCAAATGCCTCGGCTTTCTCAGGGAAGTACGCCAGCTGGTAGGTCATGCGGCTGATTGCAATGATATCAATACGAAGATCCATTGCCTCCAGTGCAGCACTCTGAGATTTTCCAACCTCCTTGTTGGAGGAGGTCAGGAGATTAATCTCCCAAATCGCGACACTGGTAATTGCAGCTGCAGAAAAGCCCATAAGAATGACAACGAACATAATTTTCGTAACAATTCTAATGTTCTTTAGAAGGGAAAAGCTTGATGCCATTTTTTTGCCCCTAAAACATCTCTAGGTTGAACCAAGGAACGTTAGAACCAAGAGATGCGATCAAACATTCGCAGATCTACGCAAACTAATGTTTTGATTAAAATTGTCCTAACTACTTTAGAACGAGTGGAAAATATGTATCCGCAGCGAGATGAAGTCTGAGCGTTTCGAAGGCCTTAGCTCGCACAAGACCACTTGGCCGCGCAAAGAAAGCTATGTGCAGTTTGAGAAACGCGCAGGGGTGCCCGCGCAGGGTGCGCGCTGCAAAAGCATTCAGAATTTATTGGGATTTTGGTGCGGACGGCGGGACTCGAACCCGCAAGCCTATCGGCGGCAGATTTTAAGTCTGCTGTGTATACCAATTCCACCACGACCGCTTGTCCACTCTGGGTAATCGCGTTTCCATTTTGTTGCAAGCGCAACCTGCCAGTTGTCCAATATGTTCTTTAAATCCCCATGGCCCTTTACGCACCAAATACTAAGGAGTACACAGCCGCAAAGCCCCCCTTTTTCACAAGGTGCCAGTTTTCTATTTAACTACGAAGATTTGCGGTCAACACTCCCTATTTTCGGGTTATAACTGCGCAACAATACAGCAAATATCGCATAGGGTGCTCACCGTAAAATGCAGCCACCCTACTGAGAAGCAGGGCTTGCGCCAGAATTGTTAAAATGGCGTAGTCTTCGACCGGAGGGCAACGATGCCAAGGGTAAGCGCTTCTCTCAAGAACTGATAGGAACCAGTTTCAGATGGTCTCATACATTGACGCCAGCGTAGCGCCGCTAAAAAACACAGGCCAGATCAAGCTCTACTCCCCTGAAGATTTTGAAGGGATGCGTAAGGCCTGCCAGCTGACATCTTCCTGTCTTGACGCCCTCGTACCGCTGATCAAACCGGGCATTACAACGCAAGAAATCGATGACTTTGTATACGGCTTTGGCCGCGACCATGGCGTTGTTGCAGCCACTTTGAATTACCGCGGCTACACCCACTCTTCATGCACCTCTATCAACCACGTTGTTTGCCACGGCATTCCAGAGGCAAAACGTCTTCGTGAAGGTGATATCGTCAACGTTGATGTGACTTTTGTGGTTGATGGCTGGCATGGCGACAGTTCTCGAATGTACCCGGTTGGCACCCTAAAACGCTCTGCTGAGCGGCTTATTGAAGTGACCTACGAGTCCCTCAAGCGCGGCATTGAAGCGGCGAAACCGGGTAACACCACTGGTGACATTGGCTATGCAATCCAGTCCTACGTGGAAGCTGAGCGCTGCTCTGTCGTTCGTGATTTCTGTGGTCACGGCCTTGGCCGCCTGTTCCACGACATGCCGAATATTCTGCACTACGGCCGTCCGGGCGAAGGCATTGAGCTAAAGCCGGGCATGATCTTTACTATCGAACCGATGGTGAACCTTGGCCGTCCAGAGGTGAAGGTTTTAAAAGACGGCTGGACTGCGGTAACCCGTGATCGCACGCTGTCTGCTCAGTTCGAACATTCCATCGGCATCACAGCAAACGGTGCGGACATCTTCACCCTTTCCCAGAAGGGTCTGTTCAACCCGCTTCATCCAGAAGACAAGCCAAACTGATTATGTGGGGGTGCGCATGAAAGACGATACTCTGTTTGAGTTCGCCGAGCGCGCCTCCCACACACCGCTCCAAGACGATCTTCAGTTATCGGCAAAAAAAGCGGGGCCGAAAAAACAATCAAAACATTACCATGGGCACCGTGAGCGATTAAAATCCCGCTTTGAAGAGGCTGGGCCGCAAGCTCTTGCATCCTACGAGATGCTGGAAATGCTGCTCTACCTCAGCATTAAACAAGGCGATACCAAACCGCTGGCCAAGGCACTTCTTGCTCGTTTTGGTTCGTTTGCCGATGTTTTGGCCGCTCCCAAAGAACGCCTAATGGAAGTGGAAGGATGTGGCCCGCAAACCGCCCGCATGCTCAAATTGCTTGAAGCTTCCGCTGTTCTGTATGCCAAAGACCAGATCAACACCAAGAAACCACTTTCATCATGGTCAGCCGTGCTGGATTACATTCACACGGCAATGGCGAGAAACGAGCGAGAGGAATTTCGCATTCTTTTCCTCGACAAAAAGAACAACCTTGTGGCCGATGAAGTGCAACAAAAAGGAACAATAGACCACACGCCCGTTTACCCACGTGAGGTTGCAAAGCGATCACTAGAACTCGGTGCCTGCGCAGTTATTCTGGTCCACAATCACCCATCGGGAGACCCCACTCCTTCGCGCTCTGATATCCAGATGACGAAGAAAGTGGCCAGTGTTCTAGAGCCTTTGAGCATCGTATTGCACGACCACATTATTATCTCCAGAGGCGGACATGTAAGCTTCCGCGCCCTTCAGCTTCTGGACGATTAAAAACAAAGTTTACTCAACACTGACGTAAAGCAACCGCTTAACTACGGATTGCATATTTTTCAGTGCAACTTATTAAGCCCCATCCACCCTTGCACCATTTGCCGCCAGTCTCACTCAAGTATCTAGCAGTAATCTGCAGACGTTATTCATTTGAGTTGTCATTAATCCGAGAACCATCCGCCAATGCCTACTTTTCTTGAAACCATATACGGTAACCCTTCAATGGAAGTCAGTGCGGCTGTATCAAAGGATGTGCAGGAAAGCCGAAAACGCTCTGCTCGCGCCATTGCTCTATTTCTACTGCTGATTGTATGCTTTGCCTTCGGAACCGGCTTCTTTGTTCTGGACTGGGCAACAAAACAGGCAGTCATTAACGAGGCTGCAAAAGAGCGTCGCTTGGTGACAAGTAACCTCACCGTTTACCGCGATAGTCTGGCAAATGAGCTAGAACGACTGGCTGTCTCCAACAGGGCATATGATGTCGTAACTTCCGACAAGGACATCATCTATCTGGATCAAGACCTCTCCCCGACAGCCAGTAACCGCGGTGATCGTGACGTCTTCGTTATTCTAGATGCAGACCGCAAAGTCTTGCAGACATACCGGCAGGATCTGCCTTGGCACTCCGATGTCTACAAGGACGAGCTGAGAGAACACTTGGCCCCGCTGCTGGATCTGTTGGAATCTGAAGCTAAGTCCCAATTCAATCGCCCTCGCATTCCCGGACCGCTGATTAGCCGTCCACCGCTCACACTGTCGGCGCATGACATGGTGGCCCAAGATGGCGGAATTAGCTTGGCGACAGTCGCCGCAATCATTCCGGCAGACAGCAGCGTTAAGGCAGAAAACAGACTGGGCGGTTATCTCGTTTGGCTCAGAGCGCTCGATAGCCGCGCGCTCAAGGGCTTTGAGCGTTCCACAGGCCTGAAGGATATGTACATCGCACCTCGCAAGAAGCGGAACGATCCTGGCGTAGTGGCTGTTCCGCTCATCACCTATTCCGGCGAGATTACAGGCTATCTTCACTGGTCAACAGCTGCAGTTTCCAAGTCTATTCTCCCAACGGTGGCCCCTTATTTCATCGGCGCGTCTCTTGCTATCCTGCTCATAACTATGGGCTTGCTCAGACACTCCATTCGCCTGACAGACAAGATCGTCCGCAACGAGGCCGCCGCTACCTATGCAGCTTTGCACGACCCTCTTTCTGGCCTGCCTAACCGGACATATTTCGCCAACAAGGCTTCCTTCGTTCTCAAGAAAGCGTGGGGGCACGACAAAAAGTGTGCTCTTATCTTCCTTGACCTCGATCACTTCAAGCAGATCAACGACAGTCTTGGCCATCCGATCGGCGATAAAGTCATTCAGGAAGTGGCACGGCGGATTCATAACGTCGTCAAGAAAACCGATATTGCTGCACGCATCAGCGGTGATGAGTTCCTCATTTTGCTGAGCGGCCGCAACAACGAGTCCGAAATTCTGGCAAGCTGCCGCGCCATCGAAACCAGCCTCATGGAACCGATGAAGATCGACCGTCATAAAATCCTGACAACGATCAGTATGGGTGTTTCCATCAGTCCTGAGCATGGCACAGACCTTAACGAGCTGCTGCGTAAAGCTGACATTGCCCTTTATGAGGCAAAGCGAAATGGCCGCGGCTGCTACCTCATTTTCCGCCCTGCTATGGAAGAGAACATCATCATCCGTAGAGAACTTGAGGTGGAAATCGAACGCGCTTTGGCACGCAACGAGTTCCAGAACTACTATCAGCCAATTCTGGATCGTAACGGCGAAGAAGTTATCGGCGTTGAAGCGCTCATTCGTTGGAACCACCCTAAGCAGGGTCTTCTGTCTCCAGCAATGTTCCTACCTGTTGCGGAAGAATCCCAGCTCATTGTTAAGGTTGGCGAGTGGGTCCTTGAAAACGCGATTAAAGACGCAACCACGCTGCCGGGTATCAAGTTCAGTATCAACGTTTCACCGGTACAGCTCAGACAGCGCGACTTCCCTGCTCTCGTATCAGGCCTGCTGGAGAGCTACGGTGTCTCTCCTGACCGCATTGAAATGGAAGTGACCGAAGAAGTTTTGATGAACTCCGGCGATGGTGCAACAGACGTACTGGAGCGTTTGAGCGAGCTTGGCATCTCTATCGCGCTCGACGATTTCGGCACCGGCTACTCGTCCATGAGCTACTTGCGCCAGTACAAGTTCAACAAGATCAAAATCGACCGCTCCTTCGTTCAGGATCTGGATACCGACGAAGATGCCCGCGTGATCGTGACCTCGCTCATCAACCTTTCTCAGTCCATCGGCATGCAGGTATGCGTGGAAGGCGTGGAGACCGAAGAGCAGCACGAATTCATCAAAGAAACGTCCTGCGAGATGGTTCAGGGCTACCTCTTCTCCAAGCCGATCCCGCTCACCAAGTTCAAAATGTGGAAGGACGACCACTACGAGCTATTGGCTAGAAGAGCGCAGATCGCAGCACTTGCAGAATAGGCAAGACAAATCTCTGTCAAGGAAAGCCCCCGCAACCGGTTGGATGCGGGGGCTTTTTGTTGTCTTAAACGCTCACTAACGCAGAGCTTATGACCTGTTCTTGATCGTTGCTTGCGCCGCAGCCAAACGGGCGACAGGCACGCGGAACGGTGAACAGGAAACGTAGTCCAGTCCAACTTTATCGCAGAAGCTGATCGATGCCGGATCACCGCCATGCTCACCGCAAATACCGATCTTCATAGCCGGATTGATCGAGCGGCCTCTTTCAAAACCAATACGAACCAGCTCGCCAACACCGTCTTCGTCGATAGAGACAAACGGATCTTTCTCCATTAGTCCCTTTTCTTGATAGCGACCCAAGAACGAGGCTGCATCATCACGAGAGATACCGTAGGTCGTCTGCGTTAGATCGTTTGTTCCGAATGAGAAGAACTGGGCAGAGCCTGCAATTTCTTCAGCTCGTAGCGCTGCACGAGGAAGCTCGATCATCGTACCGACGGTGTAGTCGAAAGCCACGCCGGTTTCTGAACGAACAGCGTCAGCCGTGCGAACAACGATATCGCGAACAATATCCAGCTCCTTCTTCATACCAACGAGTGGAACCATCACCTCCGGCAGTACAGGAGTGCCTGTCCGCTTGATAACGTCTGCGGCGGCCTCAAAAATCGCCCTTGCCTGCATCTCTGCGATTTCAGGGAACGATACAAGAAGACGGCAGCCACGATTACCGAGCATAGGGTTGAACTCATGAAGCTCCATCGCACGCTCGCGTAGGTCTTCAGGGTCAACCTTCATAACAGCCGCAACCTCTGCAATCTCTGCATCGGTCTTTGGCAGGAACTCATGAAGCGGCGGATCAAGCAAGCGAATGGTAACAGGCAGCTCGCCCATCAGCTCGAAGATCTCGGTGAAGTCCTTGCGCTGCATCGGCAGCAACTTCGCCAAAGCCGCACGGCGGTCATTTTCCGTATCGGCTAGGATCATCTCGCGAACTGCGATAATGCGATCCCCTTCAAAGAACATATGCTCGGTGCGGCAAAGGCCAATACCTTCCGCGCCAAAGCCAAGAGCAGCTTTAACATCGGCAGGCGTTTCTGCGTTTGTGCGCACCTGCAAGCGGCGCAGCTCATCAGCCCACTGCATGATCTTCTGGAAGTCGCCAGAGATGTCCGGCTGCTGCATTGCCACTTGACCGGCAATAACCTGACCAGAGCCACCATCAATGGTGATGATGTCGCCCTTCTTAAAGCTCCTGCCCTCAATGCTCATTGTACCGCGAAGGGTATCAACACGCACTGAGCCAGCACCGGCAACACACGGCTTACCCATACCACGGGCCACCACTGCTGCATGGCTTGTCATACCACCGCGAGCGGTAAGAATGCCTTCAGCAGCGTGCATTCCGTGAATGTCTTCAGGACTGGTTTCGATACGTACCAGAACAACCTTCTCGCCGTTGGCTTTTTCAGTCTCGGCATCATCTGCCGTAAACACAACAGCACCGCTTGCGGCACCCGGAGAAGCAGGCAGACCCGTGGTAAGAACGTCAAGCTCCGCCCCCGGCGCGATGGTCGGATGGAGCAGCTGGTCAAGAGCTGCCGGATCAATACGGCTAACCGCTTCTTCCTTGGAAATGAGACCTTCTGCTTCCATATCAACGGCAATCTTCAAAGCCGCTTTCATGGTCCGCTTGCCTGTTCTGGTCTGCAACATCCAGAGTTTGCCCCGTTCAACGGTAAACTCCAGATCCTGCATTTCGCGGAAGTGTCCTTCGAGCTTGTCGCATACGGCAACAAACTCATCGAAAATCGGAGGCATCAGCCGCTCAAGCGACGGCTTGTCAGAGTTTGCAGCCTCGCGTGCGGCTTCGGTAATATCCTGCGGGGTACGAATACCAGCAACAACATCCTCGCCCTGTGCGTTGACCAAAAACTCACCGTAGAGGCTCTTTTCACCGTTCGACGGGTTACGGGTAAAGGCCACACCGGTTGCGCAGTCTTCGCCCATATTGCCGAACACCATGGCCTGCACGTTTACAGCGGTGCCCCAATCCTCGGGAATATCATGAAGCTTTCGGTAGGTTCGTGCACGCGGCACCATCCATGACTTGAACACAGCCCCGACAGCGCCCCAAAGCTGTTCGTATGGGTCGCTTGGAAACGGCTCTTCAAGCTCTTCTTCTACCAGCTCTTTATAGGAGGCGACGATGGCCTTCCAATCATCTGCGCTAAGGTCGGTATCGAGCACGTGGTCGTGCTCTTCCTTGTAGTCTTCGAGAATGTCTTCAAACTCGCCAACATCAAGACCCATAACCACATCGCAGTACATCTGAATAAAGCGGCGGTAACTGTCGTAGGCAAAGCGCTCATCACCAGACTTGCGGGCAAGTGCTTCTACCGTTGTGTCGTTAAGGCCAAGGTTGAGGACCGTATCCATCATACCCGGCATAGAAACCCGCGCACCGGAGCGAACCGAAAGCAGCAGCGGGTTTTCAGCGTCGCCAAAGACTTTGCCGGTAATTTCCTCAACCGCTTGTACAGCAGAAAGAACCTGCCCTTGCAGCGTATCAGGATAGGTTTGGCCGGAAGAATAATAGTGCGTGCAGACTTGAGTTGTAATCGAGAATCCAGGAGGAACAGGAAGCCCCAAAAGGGCCATTTCTGCAAGATTAGCGCCCTTACCTCCCAGTAGGTTGCGCATAGAGGCATCACCCTCTGTTTTATCTCCACCGAAAACGTAGACCCACTTTGTCATGGTGCCCCCCGTTTGAGTTATGAGGCTGTGCGCGTTCACCTTGGAACAAGTGGGTTGCAGCGCAACTCCTCTGATTACGACATGTCCAGTTTACCACTTTGGCGCTTTTACACCCTTCGAGAAAATACGGATATACACCGCAATTAGAGCAAAACCTCTTCAAAAAGCCTCAAAATAACGCTCAAATGCTCATCTATTTACCAATGCCACATTGCATTTCTATAAGATAAACTCATTCTTATAAGTCCGACCTGCAAGTTGGATGTCGATAAAACCGTTATTCAAGAGGGTAATACCTGAAGAAGCCCCGAGTCGAACAAGGCTCCCAAACAGAGAGACATGAACTTGAGAAGCATTCGCGTACATAACCGTCCTCAATCACTCTCCGCTGTAAGTACACTGGGAGATAAATGGAGAGCGTCGGTCAGCGCCCTTGCTCTAGCCTCACTTGTTATGGCTGGCTGCATTATCGGCAGTGGTCAGGCGCGTGCGAACAACGCTGACGCCTTTGGCGATCCGGTAACCCTTTCAGGTAGCTACCTTTCCGGACGAAGTGCCCTTTTAGCGCAGGACCTAGATGAAGCGTCGCGCTATTTCTCGGTTGCGCTCTCCAAAGACCCTGAAAACTACTATTTGCAGGACCGCGCTTTTGTAACCGCACTTGCCAATGGCGAGTTCAACAAAGCGCTTCCGCTCGTGGAGCCGATCTGGGTGAATGACCCCGATCACTTCCTTTCCCATTTCGCAGCTGCAACCGAAGCACTCAAGCTTGGCAAATATAAGGAGGCTACTGCTTTACTCGACAAGGGTGACGTAAATCCCCTTTCCCGCCTGACCTTTGCCATTATGTCCGCTTGGGCAAGCGCTGGTATTGGAGACACTCAGAAGGGCCTTGAGGAGCTGGAGGCGGTTGAAGGCCCTGCTTGGTTTGATCTGTTTGCGAGCTATAGCGCTGGCCTGCTTCTGGAAGCAGAAGGCAACTGGGAAGCGGCAAACGAGCGCTACAAAGACGCGTATAAAAGCGATCCAGGTGCCCTTCGCATTGCAAACGCCTATGCGCGTTCCCTTGCTGCTACTGGCAAGCAAAAAGAGGCCATTGAAGTACTGGACGCCTACGACTTCCTCGTTCCAGATCACCCAGTGCTGCTTCAAACGCGCAAGGTAATTACCGATGGCAAAACCTTCGAGCCGACCGTAAATAGTCCGGCAGAAGGCGTTGCAGAGGCACTTTACAGTCTTGGTGCTGCAATCAGCCGTGACGGCCAAGAGCTGTCCGCTGTGTACCTTCAATCAGCAGCGCATCTTGACCCGTCCCTTGACGCCACCGCGATTGCGCTTGGCGCATTGTTTGACCAGATGGGCAAGCCTGAGCGCGCCATCGATTACCTTTCCAAGGTCGATGAAAGCTCGCCAATGAAGCGCGAAGCCGAAATCCAGATCGGTCTGCACTACAATACACTTGATCGTTTGGATGATGCGCGCAAGCACCTTGAAGCACTGATCAAGAGCGATCCGAAAGACGTGGAAGCAGCCGCTTCCCTTGCCAACGTGCTGCGTTCCCACTCCCAGTTCGCGGATGCAGAAAAAGCATACTCTCTGGCTTTGGATGGCCTAACGGAAATTAAAGGCAACGACTGGACCCTGCTTTACTTCCGCGGAATTACCCGCGAGCGTCTGGGCAAATGGCCGGAAGCGGAAAAGGATTTCCGCGAAGCTCTGACTTACAAAAAAGATCAGCCGATGATCTTGAACTATCTGGGTTATTCCCTCGTTGATCGCGGTGAAAAGCTTGATGAAGCTCTGGGCATGATCGAGTCTGCGGTCAACCTTCGCCCGAAAGACGGTTACATCGTTGATAGCCTTGGCTGGGCTTTCTACAAGCTTGGCCGTTATGAAGAGGCGGTTGAGCAGCTTGAGCGCGCAGTAGACCTGCGCCCGCAGGACCCTATCATCAACGATCACTTAGGTGATGCCTATTGGAAAGTCGGCCGCAAACTAGAAGCTCGCTTCAAATGGAACCACGCAAGAGACCTCAATCCAGAACCGAAGGACCTTGAGCGTATTCTTGAAAAAATAGCGAACGGTTTGCCAGAGGAACCACAAAAAGAAAGTGCCGAGGCTGCCAATACCTCCGCCAACGATGGATAATCAAACCTGATGAACGCTATTGTTTCATCCCCAACGCAGGTCGAGGAACTCGCCCGTGCGAAAGTAAACCTCGCCCTGCACGTCACCGGTCAGCGTGAAGATGGCTACCACCTGCTCGACAGTGTGGTTGTGTTTCCAGAGTTTGGAGACCGCCTCACGCTTGCGCCTTCTGACGCAACTTCGCTTGATATTGAAGGTCCGTTTGCAGACCTCCTGCCCGGAGACCAAACAGGCAACCTCATTTTTAAGGCAGCACAGCTTCTTGCAGAGAGCGTTCCCAATTCTCGCGGCGCAATGATCGGCATGGTAAAAGCGCTGCCGGTTTCTGCCGGCATCGGCGGCGGCTCTGCAGATGCTGCAGCCACCTTTAGAGCGCTAACCCGCCTTTGGGGTATCTCTCCTTCCAAGCAGGAGCTGGAAAAGCTGGCAGCACGCCTTGGCGCGGATGTGCCTATGTGCCTGCAATCAAACCCTATCCGCTGCCGTGGCATAGGTGAGATTATCGAGCCAATTCCGGCACTGCCAAAAGGCGCTCTGGTCCTTGTAAATCCGGGTGTGAGCCTTGCAACTCCTGTTGTGTTTGAAGCCCTTCAGAACAAGAAGAACTCTGGCCTGCCTCAAATGCCGGAAAAATTCGCCAGTATCCAAGGGCTTGCGGAGTGGCTAAAGAGCTGCCGCAACGATTTGCAGGCACCAGCGACTACGCTTGTTCCTGAGATTGCTGACGTTATTTCTGTACTCCAGTCCCAGCCGGAAACGCTTCTGGCGAGAATGTCCGGCTCTGGCGCAACATGCTTTGCTCTTTGCAGCTCACTCGCAGCAGCACAGCAGCTTGAAGAACGTATTCGCGATAACCGTCCTAACTGGTGGTGCGTCGCTGCGCCTTTCTAAGTTGGCAGACAGATAGAAATAAAAAAGCCAGTATCTCGCGATACTGGCTTTTTTTATCCAAATTTGCTCGCTGCGTTAGTTCACGCGGGCAATGCAGAACTCTACAGCCTCGCGCAGTGCTTCCTTCTGCGCACCATCAGGCAGCTTACCAAGAGCAGCAATAGCAGCCGCACCAAAATCACGCGCACGCTTGATTGTATCATCCAAAGCGCCAGTGCTCTTCAGCAGGCCAATTGCATGCTCAAGGTCGCCGTCTTTGATGTCGCCATCTTCAAGGCAGCGCTTCCAGAACGCACGATCTTCGTCAGAGCCACGCTGCAGCGCGTAGATGATCGGCAGAGTGATTTTGCCTTCGTGGAAATCGTCGCCCACGTCTTTGCCAAGATCAGCGGTTGATCCGCCGTAGTCCAGAACGTCATCAACCAACTGGAAGGCAAGACCAAGGCTCATACCGAAATCGCGGGCTGCGGCACGTTTTTCCGCGCCCATATCGCAAATCTCAGGGCCAACCTCACAGGCAGCTGCAAACAGCGCTGCGGTCTTGGCTTCAATAACCTGCATGTACTGTGCTTCGTTGGTGGCGGTATCCTGCGCAGCACCGAGCTGGAGAACCTCACCTTCAGCAATGATAGCAGAGGCTTCCGACAGGATGCGCAGCGCTTCCAAAGAGCCCACATCAACCATCATCTTGAAGGCCTGACCAAGCAGATAATCGCCAACCAGAACACTGGCCTGATTGCCCCAGAGCTTACGTGCGGCCAGCTTACCGCGGCGCATATCGCTCTCGTCCACCACATCATCATGCAGCAAGGTCGCGGTATGCATGAACTCAACGCTTGCTGCGAGAATAACATCGCCTTCGCCTTGGTAGCCAAACATCTTGGAGAACGCCAAGGTCAGCATAGGGCGCAAGCGCTTACCACCGGAATCAATCAGATGACGGGCGATTTCAGGAATGAGATCCACATTGGAACCAGCTTTGGAAAGGATAAGCCGGTTAACAGCTTCCATATCCTCTGCTACAAGATCAACCAGAGTTTGAATACTGGATTTATTGGAGTTCTGCTCTTTCAAACTAACCACGCCCACGAGTTGCCATCTCCCAGTACAATTTGGCAGGACAATAGGTCGCGTAGCTGGCATGGGCAAGGCTTGTTCAGGAATTCTTCGTCTAAGTAATGAGCAATTCACCTTTTTTCCGCCATATTTGGGCACTTGCCCACATAAGGATATAAAACGAGAGATCCATGGAAGAACTGTTGCGCACCAATGATGCTGTTTTGATTTCCTATGTCGAAGCTCTACTCAAAGATGCAGGGCTGGAATATTTCATAGCCGACACAAATATGAGCGTTATGGAAGGCTCTCTCGGTTTCCTTCCTCGCAGAATTCTTGTAGATGGCACTCAGCTAGAAA
This sequence comes from Pseudovibrio flavus, assembly GCF_009711345.1. Classification (GTDB taxonomy): domain Bacteria; phylum Pseudomonadota; class Alphaproteobacteria; order Rhizobiales; family Stappiaceae; genus Pseudovibrio; species Pseudovibrio flavus. Next base: position 456,157 of record NZ_SMMA01000066.1, on the reverse strand, counting down.
ACGCCCGCACCATGCTTCACGAAGCTGGTCTGGGTAACGAACTCAAATAACGTCAGTTTTGCCAATTACCTATGCAGCATCAGTTTGAACCGGTCGCCATTGAAGACGGCGCTTACACAAAAGACAAGTTTCTGGACGGCCAGATTTTGATGCTGCAACCGGCAAAAGGTAGGCACAGAACCGGCCTTGATGCTGTGTACCTTGCCGCCTCCCTACCGGAAGGCACAAAGGGCCATGTCGTTGATTTGGGAACCGGTGTTGGTACTGCTGCATTTTGCGCGGCCCACCGTTTGCCCGATATAACCTGCACGGGCGTTGATATGGACGATGTCGTTCTAACGCTTGCGGGTAAATCGCTGGAACAGCCGGAAAACAGCCACTTCAAGGACCGCGTAAAGCTCATGAAGGCGGACATTACCGCCAAGGGCCAACTGCGCCACTCTCAAGGGCTTGTTCCGAAAATGGCTGACCATGTCATTATGAACCCGCCCTACTACAGCAACACCCGCTTTACAGTGACCCCGCAAGGTGCGCGCGCCACTGCCCACGCGCTGGATGATCGCGGTGTTGAACCATGGATCCGCACCGCCAAGGACATCTTGAAGCCAAATGGCACCCTTTCGGTGATCTTTCGTTCAGAAGACATGATGCCCCTGTTAAAGGCGATGGAAGGCCGGTTTGGCTCAATTGATATCATTCCGCTCTATCCTGCACCTGGCTTACCGTCCAATCGGGTAATCGTGCGCGGTATTTGCGACAGCAAAGGCCCGGTACGACTACTGCCCGGTTTTGACATCCACTGCGAACGTGGCGGCGAATTTACCGAGCACGCCAAGGGCATCTTGCGTACCGGCCTTGGTCTTACCGTTCCAGCTCGGTAAGAACGGCCTCTACTGAAGACTGGGCGAATACCGGCCAAGCCCTCTACGTCAGTTTTTCCATTCCCTCCCTGTTGAAACTGCGTATCACCACGTATGATACGCAGTGCGTCGGGATTCGCCTTTAAGCGAAGCCGCACCTCGGTAACAGGGAAAGGAACGGCATGTCTGAAAGCGCTCTGCCAAACTCCATTGAAGAGACACAGGAGCTGCTTGCCTCCGGTAGTTACGTGGCAGATCGTTCGCTTGCCACCGTTCTCCACCTTGCGCTCAAAATGGGCCGGCCGCTTTTCCTTGAAGGGGAAGCGGGCGTCGGTAAAACCGAGATCGCCAAAGTGCTGTCGCAAGCCTTGGGGCGCCCGCTGGTTCGCTTGCAGTGTTATGAGGGCTTGGATATTTCCACCGCAGTTTACGAATGGAACTACGCTGCGCAAATGCTAGAGATCAGAGTTTCCGAAGCCTCTGGTGAAACTGACAAGAAGGCATTGGCAGAGTCCATTTATTCGCCATCGTTCCTCATCCGCCGACCTGTTTTGCAAGCGTTGGAGAGCGGCGAGAACGGTGCGCCAATCTTTCTTATCGATGAGTTGGACCGCACCGACGAAGCCTTTGAAGCGTTTCTGCTGGAAGTCCTTGCTGACAATCAGGTGACCATTCCAGAGCTTGGAACCATCAAGGCAGACGAGCCACCGATCACCATCATCACCACGAACCGCACACGCGAAATTCACGACGCGCTGAAACGGCGCTGCCTCTACCACTGGCTGGATTATCCTGACGCTGCCCGCGAACTTGAGATTGTTCGCAACAAGCGCCCGCAGGCAAGTGAGGAACTGGCGCGTAGCGTTGTTGCTTTCGTTCAGCGCCTGCGAGCAGAAGAAAACCTCTTCAAAGCACCCGGCGTTGCAGAAACCTTGGACTGGGCCACAGCGCTTACAGAACTTAACGAGGTGGCTCTTGATCCGGAAATGGTGAGCGACACCCTAGGCGCGTTGCTCAAGTATCAAGAGGATATTGACCGCATCAAAGGCTCCAAGGCTCGCGAACTGGTGGATCAGGTAAGGCAGCAGGTCGCAGAAGAAATGCGAGCTGAAAAAGGCCTCACCCAGCCTGTTTTCTAATTTGCATCTAAAAGGAGCAAGTCACTGTCTGCCAACGGCCGCATAACCGAGAACATCGTCCACTTTGCGCGCACCCTGCGCAAGGCTGGCCTGCCTGTTGGCCCTGCTCAGGTTGTCGACGCAGTGGATGCCGTTCTTGCCAATGGCCTTGAAAGCAGACAGGACCTTTATTGGACCCTGCATAGTGTCTTCGTCAAAAAACGGGAGCAGCGCCCCGTCTATGACGAAGCGTTCCGTATCTACTGGCAAACCCACGGGCTGGTAGAGAAGATGCTATCCATACTCTCCCCTGTAGCGCCGTCCGGCCAGCGAGAACCGGAAAAGCCTAAGGCAGGCCAAACCCGCATTGCTAATGCATTCGAGCAGAACAAAAAGCGGCCCGCCAAGGAGACCGTTCCGCAAGTCGAAGTCGATGCAAAATTCACTGTCTCCGGCAAGGAACTGCTGCAAAAGAAAGACTTTGCGCAGATGAACCAGCAGGAGATTGATGAAGCCAAGAGAGCGATCTCCGCACTCCAAATGCCGGTTGATCTGGTTAAGACGCGCCGCTTGGTTGCCGCCCCGCGTGGACGGATCGATCCAAGGCGCACCATGCAGGCATCGGTAAGACATGGAACCGATGCCATTGAGCTGAAAATGCGCCGCCCTGCCCTGAAGCATCCGCCGATTGTCGCCCTCTGCGATATCTCCGGTTCCATGACGCAGTACACGCGGCTTATTCTTCACTTCCTTCACGCGCTGACGGAATCCCGAAACAACGTCCATACATTTCTGTTTGGTACGCGCCTCACTAACATCACACGATCTTTGAAGCGCAAAGATCCCGACGAGGCGCTGGATGCCTGCACTCAAGATGTAGAGGACTGGTCCGGCGGCACCCGCATTGCAGCTTCCATTGGGGAGTTCAACAAGGTCTGGGCCCGCCGCGTCCTCTCAGGAAACCCAGTTGTGCTGCTCATTACAGATGGCCTTGAACGAGAGAGCGACGAAAACCTATCTACTGAAATGGACCGGCTGCACCGCTCTTGTCGGCGTCTGGTATGGTTAAACCCGCTGCTCCGTTTTGAGGGGTTTGAGGCGCGGGCCAAAGGCATTCGTGCCATGCTGCCCCATGTGGACGAGTTTCGCACTGTCCACTCGCTAGAGGCGGTCTCTGGGCTCTGTGAAGCCCTATCGGGCAGCAGATCATCCTTGGAGGTAGACCCGAAACGCTACCTTGAAGCCTAATGGGGAGGAAGAACAATGACCTACATTGATACAGCCGTTACTCCGGTCAAAACAGATAAGAAGGAAGCCTATACAGAGGTCTCGGCAATGATGGCACAGGTGTTCAAGAAAGCAGGTGCTTTAAGCGTGACTGAGCTTTGGGCGCTGGATGCTCCCTATGGTGAGAGAACTTCGTTTCCCCGCGCAGTAGAATTGCAACCGGATGAAACCCCTGTCCTTTCCATGATTATATGGCCATCGAAAGAGGCGCGCGACATTGGCATGCACAACGCCATGCAAGACGCTAGCATGCAAAGCGCGTTCAAAACCGGCCTTTTTGATGGAGCGCGGATGATCTTCGCTTCGTTCGAGCGTATCGTGGACGTTTGATCGTCCCTGCTTAACCGGCTAGGAAGCAACACGATCTCAAACCGACGTAAACAGGCACAGAGAAGCCTGTTTACCCGTCCTGAACGAGTGCGCAATAGCGCCCAGTCGCCTGTAATTCCTCAGCGTCCTTCGGCTGCAAAACAACGCCAATCTGGCTATCCGGCTTTTCAAGAATGGCGGCGATTTCATATAGCCCGACCAAACGGCATTGGTCATTTTCAAAAGTCGGCGTGCCGGTTATCTCAAGTGATACCTTGCCCTGATCTAGGTCTTGATGATCGACTTCCCAAAAAAGCGTGGTCACTCCGTCCTTGACAATGGCGGCGCAGCTATTCACATCCTGCTCCAGAAAATCCAGAATGACCTCCAGCACAAGGTTCTGGATTAGCGGCGGTGGGTAATTCAAATGCAAATCCTTCGCCACCATGCTTTCCCAATGAGGAATGGGGACGCGTTCATCATCCGGCTTACACTCGGCAAAAGTTTGCGGACCTGCAAGCGCGAGAGATTGAAATCCCAAGAGTGCCGCTGCGGCGATGGTGCAAAGCCGTGTCATTTGGTTCCCATTTGCTCAAGGTTGATTGCATGAATAGCTTTTAGGCGATTGAGACACTGCAGCTTGCCGACCGGCCGCGCAGCCTCATCTGCCAGTAGCGCTTCCATCAGCTTACAGTTCATGTCGCGGAAGTTGCCCCACTTCTGCTGAAGCTCATCAAGGTCGGCCTTAACCTCGTCACTAGCACCTTCAACAAGGCGCTCGTACGCGCTGTCCATTCGCTGGGTCCATAAATCGTCTTCGAGTTTGATGCATGTGCTGATGCTATCGACGCTCGGAGTTTTGTTTGCTGCTTGGCAGATTTCAATGACCTTGCCAATGCAATTGTAGGAGTTAAAACGGTCCCCGTTAGCCTCGTTAAGACATGCCTCAAACACATCCTTTTCTTTTGGTCCGGGTTGATTGAGGTTGGTTGCCCATAGTCCTGTAGTAGTGCCTGCCAAAATGAGACAGGCTGCGCATACTCGAAAAAGCATAGTGGCCTCTTTTGAGATCTTCTTATCGCCCAGTATCGGGCGAAGCGGGTAAACTTCGGCCTACTAAATCATGGAAAGTGGGCATGAATATACCCTAGCGTTTACAATCTATTACAAACAGGAAATGAAATTCATCTGGCATAGATGAGGTTGGTTGGAAGTCTTACGATCTCTAATACAAAAAGCCCCGATCCACATAAGGACCGGGGCTTTTATAGACATCTAGTCAACTAGACAAATACGAGTTCATATAACTCTTATTTGTAGTCGTACTGGCCGTCTTTCCACTCGTACCAAACGTAGCCTGGCAGGGAAACGTCACCCTTGTCGTCGAAGGAGAGTTCGCCCAGAACGGTCTGGAAAGAACCGTTGTCCAGCTGCTCAACAACTGCGTCGAAGTCGGTGGAACCGGCTGCGTTTGCAGCAGCTGCCCATGCCTGGATCGCAGCGTAGGTGTAAAGAGCATAACCTTCAGCGGTTTTGCCAGCTGCTTCAAGAGCTGCAACAACTGGAGCTGCTTCAGCGTTCTTACGTGGGTCTGGAGAGAAGGTCATCAAAGTGCCTTCGCCAGCTGGGCCAGTGATGGACCAGTACTCATCGGTCACAAGCGCGTCACCGGAGATGAGGATGGTGTCCATACCCTGATCCTGCATCTGACGCTTAATCAGACCAGCTTCAGTGTGGTAACCGCCAACGTAAAGAACGTCGATGCCTTCAGCTTTCAGCTTGGAAACAAGAGCTGTGTAGTCTTTTTCACCAGCGGTGAATGCTTCGTACAGAGCTTCTTCTTTGCCTGCTGCGTTCATGACAGCTTTGGTCGCATCAGCCAGACCCTTACCGTATGCGGTCTTGTCGTGGATGATTGCGATGTTCTTGTCTTTGTATTCGGTCGCAAGGGTTGTACCTGCAACTTCACCCTGCTGGTCATCACGACCACAAACGCGGTACGTACCTGGACCAGGACGCTCGTCGGTGTACTTAGGGTTGGTAGATGCAGGAGTGATCTGAACGATGCCTTCTTCCGCATACACCTGAGATGCAGGGATAGAAGAACCAGAGCAGAAGTGACCAGCCATGAATGCTACGTCTTTACCAACCATCTGGTTAGCAACAGCAACAGCCTGCTTAGGGTCACAAGCGTCATCGCCTACTTCCAGAACAAGCATTTCGCCGTTAACGCCACCAGCTGCGTTGATGTCAGCAACTGCCTGCTCAGCACCGGCTTTCATCTGCGCGCCGAAGGAAGCGTACTGACCGGTCATTGGACCTGCAGTCGCAATAGTGATGTCTGCCATCGCTGCGCTGGACATTGCCATTGCGGAGATACCGGCGACACTCGCCAAAAGATACTTTTTCATTTTAACTCCCCTGGTTTCAGGTTATCTCTGAACCATCATCAAGTATTTTGGACAGCCAACTGCCCGGCAGGCAGTCCGTACTGCCTCAGGAACCTCTTCAACGAATGAGCCCCTCTGACTTCATCTGCTTTGAAGGTTCCGCTAGGGCTAGTTTGACCCAGCCCTAGAAGCTTTTGCAACTTACAATTCCGTAAATATACTTATATTTAGTAGCTATCGTCCCGACCGGGCTTCAAAACCCAGGTAAATGGACTGCTTTTGCGGTAAAGCCAGCTGTATTGGGTTGTCATTTGAGTAGTGCGGGTGATGCGCCATCCCGCCAGACCGATGCCAGCAAGAATCACATAATCGACTACGAACAACTGCACTGACAGCAGCGGCTCCTCGAACAAGGCAAACGAGAGGAAGCGCATTGCCAAGGTCAGCAGGAACATGAACCACATCAGCGTCCACAGTGGACGCCATGTGCGAGCCACTGCGCGCCCTGTTGCATAGGCTGCCAAACCACCAAGCCCCAAGACGAGGAAGATGAACACCCAGATAGAACTTGCGTACAAAATACCCATCATCGCCTCCTAGTGTGCCCCGCCTTCCAGATACGCCGCTTTCACGTCCTCACGTGCCAGCAGTTCGGATCCGGTACCGCTCATGGTAATGACGCCGTTCACCATCACATAACCGCGATGAGCCAATTTCAGCGCGTGGTAAGCGTTCTGCTCAACGAGGAACACAGTCAGACCATCGCGTTCGTTCAGTTCTTTAATCGCGTCAAAGATCTGCTTCACGATGATTGGAGCCAGACCCAAGGACGGCTCGTCCAGAAGCAACAAACGCGGACGGCTCATCAACGCACGGGCAATGGCCAGCATCTGCTGTTCACCACCTGAAAGCGTACCGCCGCGCTGCCCCTGACGTTCTTTCAAACGCGGGAACAGCTTGAACACGCGAGCCAGATCTTCCTCATAGGTCGATCCGTCGGTGACCATTGCGCCCATCATCAGGTTCTCAAGAACCGTCATACGCGGAAAGATGCGACGCCCTTCCGGCGACTGGGCAATACCGGTGCGCATGATCTCGAAGGTCGGCTTGTAGGTGATGTTCTCACCAGCGTATTCGACATCACCGTTACGGGCCTGCGGCGTGCCACAAACAGTCATCATCAAGGTAGACTTGCCTGCACCGTTCGCACCGATAATGGTTACGATTTCGCCCTCATAGATATCCATGTCGATACCTTTGAGTGCCTGAATTTTACCGTAGAAGGTTTCGACCCCGCGAACCTTCAAGAGTGGCTGGGCTGAACTCATAGACCAACCTCCTGTTCCACTGTGTCCACCTCATCGTCATCAACGCCAAGATAGGCGGCGATAACGTGCGGATCGTTCTTTACGAATTCAGGATCGCCGTCGGAAATCTTCACACCATAGTCGAGAACAACCACGTGATCGGAGATCTCCATAACAACCGACATGTCGTGCTCGATAAGAAGAACAGAGGTGTCATGCTCCTTGCGGATGTACATGAGCAGCTCGTTCAGCTCGGCACTTTCTTTCGGGTTAAGACCGGCAGCCGGTTCATCAAGACACAAAAGCTCAGGGCCGGTACACATAGCGCGTGCAATTTCCAAGCGGCGCTGGTCACCATATGGAAGATCAGCTGCTGGATTATCAGCACGGTCAATCAAGCCGGTACGTTCCAGCCAGTACTTGGCCTTCTCGACAGCCTCATTGCTGGCACGCTTATAGGTCGGCAGTCCGAACAGGCCGCCAACGGTGTGTTGGGAAGCAACCATGAGCGGGTTGTGCTGTGCTACCATCAGGTTTTCCAGAATGGTCATACCGCCGAACAGACGGATATTCTGGAAGGTACGGGCAACCTTTGCCTGTGCCGAAATCTTGAAGTCCGGCATGCGTTCCAGCAGGTACTTCTCACCGCCAGAACGTGCCATCACAAGACGGCCCTCAGTCGGCTTATAAAAACCGGTAACGCAGTTGAACACGGTGGTCTTACCGGCACCATTGGGGCCGATAAGAGCTGTAATTTCACCGCGACCTACGTTGAAGGACAGGTCGTTGATCGCTACCAGACCACCAAAGCGCATGGTCAGATGTTCGATCTTGAGTACTGGATTATTATCCCAAGATTTCATTGTATTACTCATCCTGTACCCTCCTGCACCAGATCGGCAGAGATACCTTTTGCGTTCTTGGAGAGCGCAATAGATGGGGTACGGCTGGAAATGAGACCACGCGGTTTCCAAACCATGATGACAACCATCAAGAGACCGAAGACGAGCATTCGATATTCTTCAAACTCGCGGAAGAACTCGAAGCCGCCGATCATCACCACAGATGCGATCACCACACCAACCTGAGAGCCCAGACCACCAAGAACAACGATGGCGAGGATCACGGCCGATTCCATAAAGGTGAAACTTTCTGGAGAGATGAAGCCCTGACGGGTTGCGAAGAACGAGCCGGCGAAACCACCGAACATCGCGCCAAGAGCAAATGCAGTCAGCTTGGTGTTCGTTGTGTTGATGCCCAAAGAGCGGCATGCAATCTCGTCTTCACGCAATGCTTCCCATGCGCGGCCAATTGGCAGGCGGCGCAGGCGGTTGGTCACGATATTGGTGACAAGCGCCATGATGAGAATGAGGTAGTAAAGGAAGATGATGCGGTGAATGGAGCTGTACTTAAGCCCGAAGAAGTCCGCAAAACCACCCTCGCCTCTTGTGAACTCAAGACCGAAGAAGCTTGGACGCGGGATGCCGGAAAGACCGTCTGGACCACCGGTAAACTCGTACCAGTTAAGCAGCACAACGCGGATAATCTCACCAAAGGCCAGCGTCACAATCGCGAGATAGTCACCGCGCAATCGCAAGACCGGGAAGCCAAGGATAATACCCCAGAATGCAGCCAGAATACCGGCGAGCGGCAGGCAGAGCCAGAACGAGAACCCGAAGTAGTGAGCCAGAAGCGCGTAGGAATATGCACCCACCGCGTAAAAGGCCACGTAACCAAGGTCCAGAAGGCCAGCAAGACCAACCACGATATTCAGGCCCCAACCCAGCATCACATAAGTGAGAACCAGAATAGCAAGGTCAATATACTGACGTGAGCCACGTGAACCCAGCCAGTACATGAGCAGGAATGGCAGAATTACAGCCAGAGCCAAAAGAACCGGCGTTGCAAAACGGCCCAGACCGCTGAAGGAGCTTACACTTGGCAGGAGGCTGCCCAGCCGAGGCTTTTCGGTATCCTCTTTCTTCCAATAGAAGAGATTGAGAACAAAACGGCCAACGAAGACGATTGCGACAGCCATAGCGACAGCGGCCCAACGGTCTTCGATAAACAGTTCCGCGCCGCGGCCAGAGGCCACATCAACCTTCATGCCAACCATTACCAGAGCCATTAGCAATGCAATAACTGCACCACCCACAGCGTCCTTAAGGCTGGCAACCATGAGTGTATCTTTTTGCTTTTTCATGATTAAACCTTCTCCACCTCAGGCTTGCCCAGCAGACCTTCAGGCATGAAGATCAGCACGATGGCGAGAATGGAAAACGCGGCAACGTCCTTGTACTCAACGGAGAAGTAGCCCGACCAGAAGGTCTCGATCAGACCGATCAAAAGACCGCCGAGCATTGCACCTGGAAGCGAGCCAATGCCGCCCAGAACAGCCGCGGTAAACGCCTTAACACCAGCAAGGAAGCCGATGAAGAAGTCGATCACGCCGTAGTAAAGCAGGAACATAAGACCAGCCACGGCCGCAAGCGCTGCACCCATAACGAAGGTTAGGGAGATCGTGCGATCAACGTTCACGCCAAGCAGAGCCGCCATCTTACGGTCCTGTTCGCAAGCACGCTGAGAGCGACCAAGGGACGTTTTGTTAATGAGGAAGGTAAAGCCAGCCATCAATGCGATCGTCGTAACAATAATGATGATCTGCATGTAGGAAAGCTGAACCACAAAGCCTGTTCCGTCCGGTCCGCCGTCTGTCAGCTGGAAACCGCCGGAAATCAAAGGCTGCAAAGGTTTGTTTCTTGCACCCTGCGAAATCTGAACAAAGTTCTGCAGGGTAATAGAGGCACCAATTGCGGTAATCAGCGGCGCTAGCCGGAATGACCCGCGAAGCGGCCTATAAGCAACACGCTCGACCGTCCACCCCCATACGGCGGTCAAAGCCATTGCCAGCACCAATACAAGAATTAGTGCGAAAATGAGCAAGAACACTGGTGTCGCAGCAGAAAGACCCAGAGTTACAATAAGAATAAGCGCAACAAAGGCACCCACCATAAAGATGTCGCCGTGCGCAAAGTTAATCATACCGATGATGCCGTAGACCATCGTGTACCCGATGGCGATCAGGCCATAAATCGACCCGAGCGTAACGCCATTTATGAGCTGTTGGAGAAAGTAGTCCATTTTCTTGTTCGTTCCCCGAATGGATCAGCGGCTAATGCCGTCTTGTCTAGAAACCCGATGTAGGTCACTAAGTGTTACTACTGACCAGAGCCATATAAGTAAATTACCAGAAAACAAATCTACTTATAAATGTGACTTTCGTTCACAAAAGGCACCTTCGGCGAAATAAAAATGCGCTAACTTAACGTATTCCGGCATTTATTTCACACGCACACACCCCAAAAGGTTAACTGGTAAAGCCGCAACCTTCCCTTGAGTACCTCTGAGATTTCAAATCACGAGAATCAGCCCTGCACTTTCTGTAATATATCACTAAGCGTTTATGCGTATCAAGACAGCTCGCCGGAATTATCGAGTTTTTAACGGGCGGCATTCTTTTGAGGGCTTTTGAAATAGGAAAAATCGTAGCTCGCCCCTACGGCATGACCAAAAAAGGTAGGCAGCGGAGCGCAGATTTTCCTAGAAGTTGGGGTAAGAAACGGCTAGGACATCCACTAAGAGCCTAAAAACGTAACCATTCTGCATTAGGCCATTCGGGCGGGTCGAAGAATGGAAAACGACAAACACGCTAAAGGTGTGCATGCAAAACGAAACCCATACGCCAATTGCTCCAGATCTGTTCCGTGAGGCTATGAGCCGTCTCGGGTCCAGCGTTCACATATTGGCATCAGATGGTGCTAGTGGCCGCACAGGGGCAACCGTATCCTCTGTTTGCTCTGTCAGTGACAACCCGCCAACTCTTCTCGTATGCTTGAACCGCGGCACAGCCGTTAACGGTCAGGTGAAAGAGAACGGGGTCTTCACAATCAACACTCTGGCGCATGATCACACTGATGCATCCAATGCCTTTGCAGGCGTGGGCCAGCTGCCGATGAATGAGCGCTTTGCGCTGGCCGATTGGGAGACCATCGAAACGGGCGCCCCTGCGCTTAAAGATGCGCGTGTAAGCTTCGACTGCAAGGTGACACAGATCACCGAGGTAGGCACCCATTCCGTGATTTTCGGTGAAGTGGTTGCAGTAAAGAGCAGCGAACAGAACAAAGCCCTCATCTACATGGACCGCAATTACCACGCCCTTTAAACAATCGTGCTGTGAGTGAAAGCCTGTCAAAGGGCTTTGCTTTCTTTGCCTTGGCGCTATGCTGCGGTAATAACCGCTGCAACTGACAACATGCGCTAGAGGGTATAAGGCATGGCAATCGTAGGGACTGGTCCTCGCAATCTCATTACTGACGTAGAGGGCCTGAAGGTCGGCAATGCGCACAATGAAGGCGTAAAGACGGGCACAACCGTTCTCTTGCCGGACGAGCCATGCTGCGCCTCTGTTGCCATTCATGGCGGCGCACCGGGAACCCGCGACGTATCCCTGCTAGAACCGGAACAAACCGTCTCGCAAATTGACGCGCTCTTCCTTTCCGGCGGCTCGGCGTTCGGCTTGGAAGCTGGCGCAGGCATTCAGTCAAAACTTGCTCAGATGGGGCGCGGCTTTGAAGTTGGCGCTGTTCGCGTTCCTATTGTTCCGGGCGCAATCCTCTTTGACCTCCTGAACGGCGGCAACAAAGCTTGGGGCGCAACAACACCCTACTACCAACTCGGTGTAGAGGCGCTTGAGGCAGTTGGGGATACCTTCCAGCTCGGCAGCATCGGAGCTGGCTTTGGCGCGACCACGGCGGACCTTAAAGGCGGTCTGGGCTCCACCTCCACAGTCCTTTCCAATGGCGTAACAGTAGGCGCTCTGGTTGCAGCAAATGCCCTTGGCCGTGCAACCGTAGGCACCTCGAAGAACTTCTGGGCAGCCCCGTTTGAGATGGACGCTGAGTTTGGCGGCTATGGCTTCCCGTCAACGATGCCGGAACAAGCCTTTGATGTTGTCACCAAGCTGCCACCAGCACCGGGTGAAGAAGCGGCAATCTCCAACACAACAATCGCCATCGTTGCGACAGATGCGATCCTGACGAAAGCAGAACTCAAACGCGTCGCTGTTGCCGCCCATGACGGCCTTTCCCGTGCCCTATGGCCTGCTCATACTCCGCTTGACGGTGATCTGGTATTTGCAGTCTCCACCGGTAAACGCGCACTGAAAAATCCGCTGCCGGATCTTCTTGAGATCTGCGCAGTTGCAGCCTCGTCCCTTTCCCGCGCAGTGGCGCGAGGGGTTTATCACGCAAACCCTACCCCTGCTGACCCGTTCCCTACGTGGCAACAAAAGTTCGTAGGCAAGTAACACAGGCAAAAAAGGCCGAAGCATCGCTCCGGCCTTTTCTATTGCAGTAAGAACTATGAGGCTTATTCAGCCGCTTCCTTCATCGGGAAGTCCGCAGGGCCACGGCTCAGCTTCTCCAGAAGGCCCTCACGTGTTGCTTCCGCTTCCTTAGCAAACTTCAGCTTCACAGGACCGTAGCCACGCACGTGATCCGGCACCTTAAGGAAGGCTTTGAGAAGCGCGGTATCAGCAGAGCCAACCATAGAAGCCGCCTTTGCGATATCCGCAAAGTACTGCTCACGCAGATCACGCTCCATACGGCGTTCTTCTGTCTTGCCGAAGATATCAAACGCCGAACCGCGAAGGCCTTTCATCGCAGCCATCACTTTGAAGGCGGTGAAGACCCAAGGACCAAACGCGATCTTCTTCGGACGACCGGTTTTCTGGTCCAGACCACGAGACATCAGTGGCGGAGCAAGCATGACAGTCAACCGAGATGGGTTCTCGAACTGTGCTTCGAGCTTCTGGCGGAAAGCCGGGTCGCTATAAAGGCGCGCAACCTCATACTCATCTTTGTAAGCCATGACCTTGTAGAGCATCTCTGCCGCTGTCTCGGTCAAATCATGCCCACCACCACCATGGCTTTCTTCACTGCGACGCAGCGCGTTGACCGCCTCCACGTAGCGCGATGCATAAGCCTTGTCCTGATAAGCCGTCAGCTCTTTTGCAAAGAAGTCGATCTTCTGATCGATATTCATTGCGCCAACAGCATCTTTGCGCGGCATCGCATCAAACACAGCCTGCGGATTGGCATAGAGCACACGGCCCGCTTTGAACGCCCGCTGGTTTGCTTCCACCGCTGCACCATTGAGAGCAATAGCCTGTTCAATCGCCTCAGCACTCATCGGCAGGGAACCGGACTGATAAGCAAGACCAACCAACATCATGTTAGTGAAGATGGAATCGCCAAAAAGCTTCTCTGCGATCTCTGCAAGGTTATGATTGCAAAGCTCAAGCGAACCACTCTTCAAGCTATTCACAATCCCGGCGTCATTTGCAGACTGGGTCTGGCGCATCACGAATTCGGCAGTCGGAGCCATCTTCGTGTTGATGAAGCTACGGGTACGGCTCTTATGCACGAGCGAGAGCTGCTCTGCCTTAGCACCAACCAGCATGTCGCTTGCCAGAAGAACATCCAGCTGTGCTACAGGAACACGCGGACCGTTGATCTGCTTGGAACCATCAGCAAAGCGAACATGAGATGTTACTGGGCCGCCCTTCTGGGCAAGACCTGTCATATCAAGGGTCGATGCTTTCAAGCCATCAACGTGTCCAGCCATCGCCAGCACAGCAGCAATGGTGGTAACGCCCATGCCGCCAACACCAGCAACGAGCAGGTTCACCGTCTCATCAAGAGAGGCAAGCGTAACAGCAGGAAGCCCCTTCACCAGCGTATCAAGGTCGAAGTCCACGGTCTTTGCTTTGCGCAGCTTGCTACCTTCAACATAGACGAAGGATGGGCAGAAGCCCTTCACACAAGAGAAGTCCTTGTTACAAGACGACTGGTTGATGATGCGCTTTTCACCAAATGGCGTCTGTAGCGGTTCAACCGAAAGACAGTTGGACTGAACAGAACAATCACCACAGCCTTCGCAAACACGGTCATTAATAAACAGACGCTTGTCGGGATCAGGATAAAGGCCGCGCTTACGGCGACGGCGTTTCTCGGAAGCGCAAGTCTGGTCATAAACGATAACGGATACGCCAACGAATTTCTGCAAGTCCTTCTGCACATCCATCAATGCATCGCGGTGCTGCACCGGCATGGAAAGCGGAAGATCGCGACGGCCTTCATAAAGCTCCGGCGTTTCAGAAAGCAGAACAATCTTGCCAACGCCCTCAGCCTGCAACTGCGCAAGAATCTGATCAACCGCCAGATTTCCGTCAATCGGCTGACCGCCGGTCATGGCTACAGCGTCGTTGTAAAGGATCTTGAAGGTAATCGGCACGTTCGCCGCAACAGCCTGACGAATAGACAAGATGCCAGAGTGGAAGTAGGTGCCATCGCCCATATTGGCAAAGACGTGCTTGTCTTTGGCAAATGGAGCCTGCCCGACCCACAAGGTGCCTTCGCCGCCCATAGCGACCTGACCATCTGTGGTACGCCCTGCAACTTCACTAAGCGCGTGACAGCCGATACCCGGCATAGCGCGAGAGCCCTCAGGCACCACCGTGGAGGTGCTGTGCGGACAACCAGAACAGAAGTAAGGAACACGCGATGCGCTCTCACCATGCCCCTGCGCCCACATCTGCTGGCGCATCATCTTCTGGGATACAGCGCGCATTTCATCGGTGATAAAATCAGCAGGCAAGAAAGCCAGAAGACCCTGAATGATCTCGTAGACAGTCAGTTCCAGAACGTCAGAGAGGAACGGCTCACCGCTTGGCGTCTTCTTGCCGTAAATAGCAGGACGCTGACCTTCTACCCATGAGTAGGCAACCTCTTTAATCTGCGGCTCGATGAATGCACGCTTGTGTTCAACCACAAGCATCTTTTCAAGACCACGCGCAAAGGCATGCAAACCAACAGGGTCTATTGGGTAGGAAAGACCGATCTTGTAAACGCCAAGGCCAATAGATTTTGCCTTTTCCTCGGTAATACCAAGCAAGCGCATCGCCTGACAAAGATCACGGTAGGCCTTGCCGGTTGCCGCCATACCAATACGCGGCTGTGTCGCGCCAAAGGCGATCTTGTCCAGTCCGTTGGCACGGGCATAAACCTGAACCGCCGGTAGGCGAATATCGCGCAGCAGACGCTCGGTCTCAAGGCGGTTGCCAAGCAGCAGAACGCGGTTCAACTCGGCATTCTTGCGCGGGTCTTTATCCTCCGGACGCACAAACGACAAACGGTCTGGGTCAACGGAAATAACAGCGGACGCATCCATCGTATCCGCAAGGCAGATAAGAGAACTCCACAAACCGCTGTAGCGCGACAATTCAAACCCGTGCAGACCAAAGTCCAGCACCTCTTGAATGTCGGATGGGTTCAGAACCGGCATTTCTGCGTGCTGGAAAAAGAATTCACTTTGCGCAGGAAGGACGGAAGATTTTGCCAGATGGTCATCACCGGCAAGTGCCACAACACCGCCGTTAGGGTCTGTTCCGCTGGCGTTGGCCTGCTTCAGCACATCGGCAGCACGGTCAACACCCGGCGCCTTGCCGTACCAGATACCGAAGACGCCATCAAAGCCCGAACCCTGTCCGTGCTGACGCACTTTCTGGGTGCCCCAAACAGCTGTCGCGCCCAGCTCTTCGTTTACGCCCGGTTGAAAATGAATATCGAGCGGATCCAGTATCCGCTTGTTTCTAGCCAGCTCACTATCGTAGCCCGCAATCGGCGATCCTCTGTAGCCAGAAACAAAACCGCCGGTATGCAAACCCGCAGCCTTATCCAGCCTCGCCCGATCCAGAGCAAGCCGCACCAATGCCTGAATTCCGGATATATAAACCCGACCAGATTCGGCTAGATACTTATCGTCCAGCGATACCGGTCTAAACATTTGGTTCATATAAAAACGCTCCTCTCCCTCAGCGTTCTCAATGGATTACCCTCAACCTCTAATCCATAAAAACACAGTTCTTATCTGGATTTAATAATGATCCTTTTTCAGAGTATTTTCTGTGCTATTATACCGACAAACACGTAGATAATTGAAAAATATTTCCCCTAGAGTGCCATGACCGAAATATCTCTTCTCGACGCATCTGACATTAGAGTTCTGAAAATTCTTCAACGAGACGCCTCACTTTCAATCGCTGATATAGCTAAAGAGGCGGGTATGAGTCAGACGCCCTGCTGGCGTCGGATCAAGAAACTCAAAGAAGCCGGCATCATCAAACAGGTTGCTGCTCAAGTCGATCGCGAAGCTGTTGGATTATCATTCCTAGCTTACGCCTTCGTGAAGCTAACCGTGCCGAGTCGCGAAAACATGGAAACCTTTGACAAGCTGGTAGACCGCTGGCCAGAGGTTGTAACATGCGAACGCATTACCGGTGCAGTAGATTACCTTATCAAGGTAGTCGCACGCGATATCAAGGCCTACGACGACTTTTTACGTCTGAAGCTTCTCGATAATTCGTTGGTATCAGACGTGCAGTCACGCATTGTTGTAAGCACCATCAAAGAAACCATAGCCTTGCCTCTTCGGGAGAGTTAATCTCCCGTTTCCGCAGGGACTTTTCCCTTCCCTGTACCCATTCAAGTTGTTAGGTCTAGTGCTGCAGTGAGCGGATTACCGTTTCATGCCTGAATAGTAATTGTAGGAAAGAAGGCAGAATGAGTGGTCCATATAAGCAGCTCTCAAAGGGGGCTAGTGGTGTAGGAAGAGCGCTTCTCAGCCCTATTCGAGTGGCTGGCCGCTACACCACCATAACCATTGCTTTCTCAGTGGTGATTGGCCTTGCTATTCCAGCGCTTCCGCCGTTGATACGCCCCTATCTACAACCGCTCATGTTCGCGCTTATGTTCCTCAACATGCTCCGCGTGGAACCGTCAGCGCTACAGGGATATTTCGAGCGTCCTCTCCTACCATTGGCGGCAAGCCTTTGGATGCTGCTTGTCATACCGGCAAGCGCAGCCGCGATCCTCGGGCTAATCGGCATTGAGAACTTTTCCGAAGGCACGCGAACCATCGTCTTGATGGTAACAGCCGCGCCGCCGGTTATGTCGGCCGTCGCGCTGCTGTTTTTCCTTGGCTTCAATGGCACTCTTGGCCTTGCCTTAACGCTGCTAACCACTATTGCAGCACCGTTCACTGCGCCGCTGCTCGCCGCCTATATCCTACCAGAAGCAGAAACCATCCAGCCGCTTGCTCTGGCAGCAAACTTGTTCCTGCTCCTTGCAGGCTCAACCATATTGGCACGCTTGGTGCGCCACAAAGCAGGTGCAAAGCGCATTGCAGAACACACCGAAACAATTAATGGCGTAAGCTGTGTGGCGTTCTTCTGTTTCACTGTTGCGGCAATGGATGGCCTAACAGCGACAACGCTTGCCCGCCCGATAGAAGTACTCGCCATGCTCGGCGTAACGTTTGCGGTCGCGCTTTCGCACATGGCAATCACATTTGCTGTCTTCAAAGTAACAGGACGCAATACCGCCTTCACTGTCGCTTTTAGTGCAGGCATGCGCAATCTTGGCCTTATGGTTGCCGCGATGGGTGGTATTATTCCCCCACTTGCATGGCTATTCTTCAGCGTAGCCCAGATACCGATAAACCTTTTACCGCTCCTCTTCACCCCGCTGGCTCGACGATGGAACAATACCAATAGCGCACAGCAGGATGTAGAGAACGCCTTGGAAAACAACCCCTAGCCACCCTCTTGGCACCGACCTGAAGGTGTGCTAGCGAGCCTTACAATTACTGAACGCATTCAGGGAAAGAAAATGGCCCAACCTCTTGTCATTGCACCTTCTATTCTGGCTTCCGACTTTTCCAAGCTGGGACAGGAAGTTTCCGACGTTGTAACCGCAGGTGCCGACTGGATCCATCTGGATGTCATGGATGGCCATTTCGTACCGAACATCACCTTCGGGCCGGATATTATTGCAGCGCTGCGTCCGCACACCGACAAGGTGTTCGACACACACCTGATGATCGAGCCATGTGACCCGTATCTTGAAGCCTTCGCAAAAGCAGGTTCTGACTACATCACGGTTCATGCCGAAGCGACCAAGCATCTGGACCGCAGCCTTCAGGCAATCCGTAACCTCGGTAAAAAGGCAGGCGTATCGCTTAACCCACACACGCCAGAGAATGTGCTGGAGTATGTGCTGGACCGCGTTGATCTCATTCTTTTGATGACCGTGAACCCGGGCTTTGGCGGCCAGAAGTTTATTGAAGCTGTGGTGGAGAAAACTCGCCGCGTGAGCAAGATGATTGGTGACCGTCCGATCCGTCTGGAGATCGATGGCGGCGTTACCCCGCAAACCGCTCCGCTCGTGACAGCAGCGGGTGCAGATACCCTCGTTGCAGGTTCTGCTGTCTTTAAAGGTGGCACGGTAGAAAGCTACCGCGCCAACATTGAAGCGATCCGCCAGTCAGTCGTGACCAGCGCTTAAAGTCCAAAAGCCTTTCCTCCCCTTAGCGCCAGTGCACTGAGGGGAGAAACTATCTCAGTAGAGACTTGATCCATCAGAGGAAGGTTCTTTAACGCCTGCAAGCACACTCGATGCTGCAGCGGAGCCTTCACGGATCATTCCCGCATCAGAACCGGATGTGATGAACTGGAAGCCCGCTTGCGCGCTGACCTTCACATGATCTGCATCCAGACCATAGATGCCTGCAAACTTGCCGAACTTTAGCGCTGTCTGTGCAATCTGCTTCTGCAGAGCCAACGACGCTTCGCTCGCCGGATCAACACGCTCGCCATTAGAGACGGAAATCGCCAGATCCGCCGGACCGACGAACACACCATCAATGCCTTCTACCGACAAGATTGCATCGAGATTATCGACCGCTTCCTGCGTTTCGATCATCGCAATAGCCAGCGTTTGCTCATTCGCCGCTTTGAAGTAATCCGGCATAGCCGTGTCATGCAGCATGGAAGCGCGCATCGCACCGTAGCTCCGCTCTCCCAACGGCGGATACTTGGTGAACTCGACAAACGCCTTTGCATCGGCTTCAGTATTGATCATTGGTGCAACGATGGCTTCCGCTCCAGCATCAAGGAACCAGCTCGCACGGGCGAAGTCTCCAACACAGATGCGAAGCACCGCATGAGCACCCTCACCAACAACAAGACCGATAGAATCACGCGCTTCGGCATGATCCATAAATCCGTGCTGCAAATCGACAAGAACAGAAGAATAGCCAGATTTGACCATAAGCTGACAGACGCTAGGCAATCCGAGAGCGGACCATGCACACAGCACTGACTCACCGCGCCGCAACTTGGCAGCAAGACCATTTTCTAAAGACATAAAACCTCCCGTGTAACGTGCTTCTTCGGCACGAGCACAATCAGACTAGCACCAAGTGCCACACGCAAGAGGGGAAAAAGCCGATCATGCACCGCAAAACAGCAAGGCTCATAAAACAACCTGCCGAAAACAAAAAAGCCGGCCCAATGGACCGACTTTGAAGCATCTATAAAGCGTGCAATTACGCTTTTTCGGAGAGTTCCAGCTCAGCCTTCGCAAGAAGCTGATCCATAGTACGGCGAATCTGGTGCTCGGACTGTTCTACTCCCTTGGCTGCAAATGCCTCCGAAACCAGCGTGAAGACTTCTTCGTGGCCCGGACGTTCCAGATCAGCCTGCACAAGTTTCACAGCAAATGCAGTAGCTTCCTCTCCAGAAAGCCCCATCTTCTCGGCAGCCCAAAGCCCCAATAGCTTGTTCCGCCGTGCCTCGGCCTTAAAGCGTTGTTCTTGCCCCGCTGAAAAACCGCCTTCAAAACTTTCTTCACGTCGATCAAATGTTGTCATCAGTAAAAATTCCAAATCATTTGCGTTGGTGATTCCGGAAACCGCTAGAGTTTCTAATAGGTTTATTCTTAGGCAACTTGGGAGGGTACGTCAAAGGTCTAACGCAAAAAAGGCGAATATCTAACCTGAACAACGACAAGGAAAATTACTCGTTTGTGCTTTTGGTAAAAGTCGGGTAAGTTCCGCGCCGCAATGCAGGAAGCAGAAATGGTTCCGGCTCTCGGATCGATTTACCTTCTATCATCTGTTTTCTGATGACTGCAGTTGCCATGACGGCTGCAGAGGTCGATCCATTCAAGGATTCAAATAGGGACATAGGTGCCATGAACCGTCGCCGCCGCATTTACGAAGGCAAGGCTAAAATCCTTTACGAAGGACCAGAGCCAGGTACGCTCGTTCAGCATTTCAAAGACGATGCCACAGCGTTCAACAATCAGAAGCATGAAGTTGTCGACGGCAAGGGTGTTCTGAACAACCGGATCTCCGAGTACATCTTCAATCAGTTGAACACTCTGGGTATCCCGACGCACTTCATCCGCCGCCTGAACATGCGCGAACAGTTGATCCACGAAGTAGAAATCATTCCGCTTGAAGTGGTTGTTCGCAACGTTGCAGCTGGCTCTTTGTGCAAGCGTCTTGGTGTTGAAGAAGGAACTCAGCTCCCACGTTCCATCATCGAGTTCTACTACAAGAACGATGAACTGGGCGATCCGCTGGTTTCTGAAGAGCACATCACCGCTTTCGGTTGGGCAACGCCTGCTGAGCTCGATGATATGATGGCCCTTGCCATTCGTATCAACGACTTCCTGTCCGGTCTGTTCCTTGGTGTTGGCATCCGCCTCGTCGATTTCAAAATCGAAATGGGCCGCCACATCGATGGTGACATGATGCGCGTTATTCTGGCTGACGAAATCTCTCCAGATAGCTGCCGCTTGTGGGACTCCCAGACCAACGACAAGATGGATAAAGACCGTTTCCGCCAGAACCTTGGCGGTATGGTTGAGGCCTACCGCGAAGTTGCGCGCCGCCTTGGCATCCGTATCGACACCGACCGTCCCGCCGCTACTGGTCCGGTTCTGGTAAAGTAACTTGAATGTCGGGCTAAGGCCCACTCCAACCACAGTTGGACATCAGGTTTAAAAGGCGGCAAAAAGGCCGCCTTTTTTGTTTTTTCCCTCTTTAAAGCAGACGCTTGGCAGGGTATGAAACCCGGAAAATCCAAGCCTCCTGCAAAGTCAGGAAGAAACGCAAGACATCTAACGTTGCGCAACTCTTAAAGGACCGGAAGACCATGAAGGCACGCGTCACAGTAACTCTTAAAAACGGCGTACTTGACCCTCAGGGCAAAGCAATCGAGGGCTCTTTGGGCGCACTCGGTTTCGAGGGCATTGCAGGTGTACGTCAGGGCAAGGTTTTTGACCTTGAACTGTCTGATCGCGACGCAGAGGCAGCAAAAGCCGACATCGAAGCAATGTGCGAGAAGCTTCTCGCAAACACTGTTATCGAGAACTACGCCATCGAGATCCTCTAAGGAGTGAAGCAATGAAGGATGACGACAGCAGCAAAATCATTCGGTTTATGGCCATCAAGGCCGCTGTATTCATCCTGTTGCCAGCCGCCCTTTCGGCTCTGGCAGTCATTCTTCTCCTTTGATCCAACAATTCCTGAAAGATGAAGAGCATGAAATCTGCTGTTATCCTCTTTCCCGGTTCCAACCGTGACCGCGACATGATCAAAGCGCTGGAAATGATTTCCGGCAAACCTGTTGCAACCGTTTGGCATACCGAGACCTCCCTTCCTGACGTAGATCTCATCGTTCTGCCAGGTGGCTTCTCCTACGGCGACTACCTGCGCTCCGGCGCAATTGCTGCCCGCTCCCCTATCATGGGTGCAGTGAAGGAAGCAGCCGCTCAAGGCCGCCACGTGATGGGTGTATGTAACGGTTTCCAGATGCTCACAGAAGCAGGTCTTCTGCCGGGCGCCTTGATGCGTAACGCGTCCTTGCACTTCGTTTGTAAGGAAGTGAAGCTGCTCACCGCTAATACCAACACCGCCTTTACCCGTTCCATGGAAAAAGGTGCTGTATGGCGTTGCCCTGTAGCGCACCACGACGGCAACTACTTTGCAGATGCTGAAACCCTCAAGAAGATCGAGGACAACGGTCAGGTTGCATTCCGCTATGCAGAAGGCACCAACCCGAACGGCTCTATCAATGACATTGCAGGCGTTACAAACGAAGCTGGCAACGTTCTTGGTATGATGCCGCATCCGGAAAACCTTGTCGAAGACCTTCATGGCGGCCTTCAGGGTCGTGCGCTTTTCGAAAGTGCATTCGCCAACATCTAAGGCTGATCTTCAGCCAACATGCTATCAAAAAAGCCCGGCTTGTTCTGCAAGCCGGGCTTTTTCATTAAATGGTTCAGTGCGTTCATATGAACTGGAGAACGATACCGCTTGCACCGAGCAATAGAACAATCACCCACGGCGGCATTTTCCATTTCACCAGCAGAACAAAGCCAGCCAACGCGACGGCCAAATCAAGTTTGTCGAGCACCGCACTTGTAAACACCGGCGAGTAAAGCGCAGCACCCAGAATACCAACAACAGCGGCATTGGCACCGCGCATTATCGCCCGTGCTTCCACGCGAGAGCCAAGGGTATTCCAAAATGGCAGAGCACCGATCAGCAGCAGGAACCCCGGCAGGAAAATACCAGCGCTTGCAATAAGCGCGTAAAACAGTCCCTCAACTCCCGGAGCCATGGAGGCACCGAGAAAACTTGCGAAAGTGAAGAGCGGACCGGGAACAGCCTGCGCCGCGCCGTAACCTGCAAGGAACGTCGCCTCATTAACCCAGCCAGAGCCGACAACTTCCGCTTCAAGCAATGGCAACACAACGTGGCCGCCGCCAAACACCAGCGCACCAGAGCGGAAGAAGCTATCAAACACGGAAAGGCCAAAGCCTTTAGCGATCAGCGGTAAACCAAACAGTAGCAAGGCAAACAAAACAAGGCAGAGGACCGCAAACGGAACAGTTACGGGAAACACCATGTGCTTTTGCCCTGCATCACCGTCCTGACGACAAAAGATCAGGCCAAGCACAGCGCCAAGCAGGATCGCGAGGATCTGACCCGTCGCGGCAGTCGCGATGCTAACAACGGCAAGAGCACCGATGGCGATGGCGGCTCGCGGCTTATCGGGACACAAGTTCTGTGCCATTCCCCAGACCGCTTGCGCAACAACCGCAACAGCAACCAGTTTCAAACCGTGAATCAGACCGATACCAATCGGACCATCAAACGCACTGGCGCTGTAAGCAAAAGCTATGAGAAGCAAAACCGATGGCAGCGTGAAACCGACAAACGCAGCAAGCGCTCCTAAAGGACCAGCACGCAGCAAACCAAGCGCGAAGCCTACCTGAGAGCTAGCAGGCCCCGGCAAGAACTGACAAAGCGCTACAAGATCTGCGTAACGCGCTTCACTCAGCCATTTGCGGCGTGTAACCAGCTCATCATGAAAGTAGCCAAGGTGTGCAATCGGGCCGCCAAACGATGTTACCCCTAACTTTGAAAACACCTTAAGGACTTCGCCCGCGGAACCCTTTTGGACGGCTTCCTCCACGTTTTTATCCATGAAACCCTACCTCTTTTTATCGTTAGGCCGTTCACAGGGCCGAGCAAACAACCCTTTGGAGCGAAGCAATGCCAAGGCTGTATTACAAAATTATGACAACTACTTATCGGTAGCAGCCAGAACCATTCTTGGCGAGACATCAAACTGCCTGCGAAACGCACGCGATAGAGCTGTAGGAGAAGAAAAACCCACTTTGCTCGCCACAGCTTTTAACGGAACACCGCTTTCAAGCTCCATTTTGGCAATTGCAAGACGCCAGCGCGTTAAATACGCCCCCGGCGTTGTTCCAAGCACCTCGCGAAATTTGGTCGTAAACTGCGTGCGAGACATGCCACATGCATCCGCAAGAGCTTCCAAGCTCCAGTGACGCTCTGGAGATTCATGCATCTTTACAAGGGCATGCGCGAGACGCGGATGCCCAAGACCCGCAACCAAACCAAACTGGGATGCGCCCGTTTCTATGGTGTGGCGTAACAAACGGATAAATACCACCTCACACAAGCGATCGAACACTGCACGGCGACCGCAGCGGGGGCGTGTCACCTCTTCCACCAGCAGTTCGGCAACGCTTGAAAGGTTGGGAGCAGTTTGCAGATCAACTTCGACAATTTCAGGCAGCGCGGTCTCGATGAGCCCACCTCCACCGATCTCGATTCGGGCTGCGACCAGAGGACGGGCACCCTGCGCGGGCCACCCCCGCGCCCCCTGCCCGCTGCCCTCGTCAGCACGGGGAAGATAGAGCAACTTTCGCGGACCATCTTCCATTGCCTCAAAAATGAAGAAATTCCCTGCGTTACTTTCTGGATCAGAAAGAATGTGCGCATGGATTCTGAATTTCTCGATCAAGGCGGACAGTCGATCAAGGCGTTCTGGAGCCGGCATTTTGTACTCTGAGTCAGTTTTATAGAACAAAATAAATCTCAGAGTTCTGTACCATGAGTCTTGATTTAACACCACACACTCTGTGAAGGAGGTTTCAAATGCTCATTCCACGTCAAACTGTGCCATCCCTAAAAGTCGATCTCGTCGGCGGCGGCACTTTCGATCTCTCTCAGGAAAAGCCGGGCTTTGCGACGGTCATTTCGTTCTATCGCGGCTTGCACTGCCCGATCTGCGCGACTTACATGCGCGAGATGGAGCAGATGGCAGATGAATACGCCCAGCGCGGCGTCAATCTGGTTTCCATCTCCTCTGACAATGAAGAGCGCGCAACAAAGATGGCTGAGAAAACCCACGCCAGCAAAATTCGCGTCGGATATGGCCTGTCCTTGGAAAAGGCCAAGGAATGGGGCCTCTACATTTCTGCAGGTCGCGGTAAGACCTCCATCGGCATTGAAGAGCCTGAGCTTTTCTCCGAGCCGGGTCTCTTCTTCGTTCGCCCTGATGGAACGCTCTACTTCGGCTCCGTGCAGACCATGCCGTTCGCCCGCCCTGACTTCAAAACCCTGCTCGGTGCGCTCGATTTCTGCATCAAGAACGATTATCCGGCACGCGGCGAATATACTGGCCCAGTCGCCTAACCGTGACAGGCTGCTGAAAAAACAACAGATTTCATAGTGAAACGGGCTCCTTCTAGGGGCCCGTTTTGCTGTCACCGGTGAGATTTATCCCCGCCAGCGAAAACAACACTAACCTAAGTGTATCGCTAAAGCGGGGGGACATCATGCGTGCCATCAACGAGATAATCTTGCACTGTACCGCCACCGTTGAAGGCCAAGACGTATCTGTCGAGACAATCGACCGTTGGCACCGCGAGCGAAAATTCTCCAGTATCGGCTATCATTTCGTCATAGGGTTGGATGGAACGGTTCATGAAGGGCGACCGCTTGAGCGCATTGGTGCCCACACCAAAGGCCACAACGAGCACTCAATCGGTATTGCCTACGTTGGCGGTCTGGACGCTGATCGCAACCCCAAAGACACTCGAACGGATGCGCAGAAAACAGCACTGACCAAGCTGATCCAGCACCTTGATGAACAGTACCCCGTCAAGAAAGTCAGCGGGCACAATGCATACTCGGCGAAAGCCTGCCCCTGCTTCGATGCAAGTATCTATAACTCACTCCTGAAGAACCCTTCCGGTAGCAGCCTTACGATCGCTGATAGCACTCTATCCCGCCACGATGAGGGATGCACAGTCGAGGCATGGCAAAAACAACTGCGCAAAGCTGGCTTTGATCTCAACATCACAGGCTTCTTTGACGAAGTAACGGAGCAAGCCACGCGCCTCTTTCAGTCGCAGCAGGATATAGTTGAAGACGGAGAAGTCGGTCCGCAGACCCACGCTGTGATGGAAGCGCAGCTCCCCAGCCACGATGAGGCCCAGACATTCGCTAAAGATGCGTTGTTCGTTGAAAAGGCCGCCCTCTATCTTCCTCGCCTCATGAAAGACCTCCTCATCGGGCGCGATGGCGCTGCCGCCATCCTCGGCAATCTAGGACATGAAAGCGCGGGCTTTCGCCACCTCCAGCAAATCAACGGTAGCGCTTACGGCTGGGCGCAGTGGGATGGGACGCGGAAAACCAACTTCTTCAAGTGGTGCGACACATATAGTCTCGACAAAGCATCGGACGAGGCCAACTACGGCTTCCTACTCCACGAATTGAGAACAAGCGAAAAAGCGACCCTTGCAGACTTAGCGGCAGCAAGAGGACTGGAAGCGAAAACCATCGCGTTTGAGCAGAGCTATGAGCGTGCTGGCATTAAACATTACGACAGCCGCATTCGCTACGCGCGCCTAGCAGCCCAACACGGTGTGCTTACCCTTACTGGCGAGCCCAAATCCTCGGTTCGCGCTATTAACACCCTCTCGCAGCTTCAATTCGCGCTAAACTTCCTCGGCGCGAATGCGGGCCCTACCGACAACATCATGGGGCCCAAAACCTCGGCTGCTATTTCCCGTTTTCAATCCCACACCCAGCTTCCCGAGAACGGTAGCGTGAGCCCGGAACTGGTAGCTGCTGTGCAAGCTGTATTCATCGCATTCGACGGATTGCTCCAAGGACCCCATCAATGACCCAAGAGACCACCCCGCACGGCAAATCAACAGAAGCTGCTGACCTTCTCAAGCTCTCGTTCCTGCTTCTTGCGCTTATCATTGCGCTTGTGATGCTGCTTATTATCGCCGTGCCGCTGCTTGCTGCCAGTGTCGCAACTTCCAAGGATATTCTCCTGCAATTAGCTGGGGCTGCTCTTGGCTTTCTAACGGGTCTGGGTGGGCTTTTCGCTCGCAATATCAGCTCGGCCTTTGATTTTTGGTGGGGGTCTTCGGCTGGCTCCAAGCAGAAGGACGCAAACCTGCAGGAAGCGCTGAGTGGGCAGACGGATAAAACTGCAGATCAGCTCAATAAGTTCAGAAGCGCACTTTCGAAAAAGGCATCTTGATCTGGATCCCGCATCAGGCGCGGGATGACTGCGAATGACCTCCGCACCGCCTGTCGCGTACCAACCCCAAGCCCCCAACCGTCATACCGGACAAGCGTAGCGTGATCCGGTATCCAGAAAGCCCAAACACCAAAGAAGCGCAGCGCCTTTGGGCAACCAATATTAGCAGCATCAAACTTGATCCCGCATCAGGTGCGGGATGACTGCGAATGACCTCCGCACCGTCTGTCGCGTACTAAGCGCGGGATGGCGGCCTTCTCGCACTCCCTGCCCCGGATCAGATGATGCGCGCTTCCTCGCCCCAACCGTCATACCGGACAAACGCAGTGCGATCCGGTATCCAGCAAAAGCTCAGCTCGACAACAAACGATCCGGTATCCAACAGATGCACCGCCAGTACCCCACCCGATAACCAGAACTGGCAACCATCCAGCATGAACTTTGGTATGACCCACCATTCACACTGCGGTTTTACAGAGCGAAAAGGCATCACCTTGCGATAAATTTATGCAGACTTTGCCTTGTTTTTCGCCATTCCATGCCAGCAGTTCAAAAGACCTCCACATTTTCAATATTTTAACCCTCCCACCGCCGAAAAGAGACGAGTTTAGCCGCCTTACCATTTCCATTTGTGCTCGTTTCTGCTAAGCAGCCCCTGTAATTCGGCCTGGCGTCTCACGCCTAAAAAATCTCAGATTGTGATGATTCAAAATAACATCGAAATCACCCCCGATCTTATCGCCGCACATGGACTGAAAGAGGACGAGTATCAGCGCATTCTCGACCTTATCGGACGCGAGCCAACCTTTACCGAGCTTGGCATCTTCTCCGCCATGTGGAACGAACACTGCTCCTACAAATCCTCCAAGAAATGGCTCAAAACGCTGCCGACCAAAGGTCCGCGCGTTATTCAGGGTCCGGGGGAAAACGCGGGCGTTGTAGACATTGATGACGGTCAGGCTGTTGTCTTCAAGATGGAAAGCCATAACCATCCATCCTACATCGAACCGTATCAGGGCGCTGCCACAGGTGTTGGCGGCATTCTGCGTGACGTGTTCACCATGGGTGCCCGCCCGGTAGCTGCCATGAACGCCCTGCGTTTTGGTGAGCCAGACCACCCGCGCACCCGTCACCTTGTTTCTGGCGTTGTTTCCGGCGTAGGCGGATACGGCAACTCCTTCGGCGTTCCAACTGTTGGCGGCGAAGTCGAGTTCCACAAAAGCTACAACGGCAACTGCCTTGTAAACGCCTTTGCAGCTGGCCTTGCCGACGCTGACAAAATCTTCCTTTCCGAAGCGAAGGGCGTTGGCCTACCGGTTGTTTACCTTGGCGCAAAAACCGGCCGCGACGGCGTTGGTGGTGCGACCATGGCATCTGCCGAGTTCGACGACACCATCGAAGAAAAGCGTCCTACCGTTCAGGTTGGTGACCCGTTCACCGAAAAATGCCTGCTGGAAGCCTGCCTTGAACTGATGAAAACCGGTGCGGTTATCGCAATTCAGGACATGGGCGCAGCTGGCCTGACCTGCTCTGCAGTTGAAATGGGCGCAAAAGGTAACCTTGGTATCGATCTTGATCTCGACAAGGTGCCAGCTCGTGAAGAAAACATGAGCGCCTACGAAATGATGCTCTCTGAATCCCAAGAGCGCATGCTCATGGTTCTGGAGCCATCCAAAGAAGACGTTGCAGAAGCAATCTTCAAGAAGTGGGGTCTGGACTTCGCAATTTGCGGCGTAACCACCGACACCCTCCGCTTCGTTGTCAAACATCACGGTGAAGTGATGGCTGACCTGCCTATCAAGGAACTGGGTGATCTCGCCCCAGAATACGACCGTCCTTGGGTACAGTGGCAGGAGCCGGAAGCAATTCCAGCTGCCAAAATCGAAGCGCCTGCTGACTATGCAGCTGCCCTGCTGACCCTCGTTGGCAGCGCAAACGGCTGTTCCCGTCGCTGGGTATACGAGCAGTACGACACCCTCATTCAGGGTAACTCTGCTGCAACTCCGGGCGGCGATGCTGGTGTTATCCGCGTTGAAGGCACCCAGAAAGGTCTGGCGTTCACCGTCGACGTGAACCCACGCTACTGCTATGCGAACCCGTTTGAAGGCGGCAAGCAGGCAGTTGCGGAAACCTACCGTAACCTTTCCGCTGTTGGCGCTCTGCCACTTGCAACAACCGACAACCTGAACTTCGGCAATCCTGAAAAGCCAGAGATCATGGGTCAGTTCGTTGGCTGCATCAAGGGTATCGGCGAAGCATGTGAAGTGCTTGAAACACCAATCGTTTCCGGTAACGTTTCCCTTTACAACGAAACACATGGCGAAGGCATTCTGCCAACTCCGGCTATCGGCGCAGTTGGCCTGCTCAACGACGTAACCAAACGCGTTGGCAGTGCATTTGTTGGCGAAGGCGAAGTGATCGTTGTTCTGGGTGGCGAAGGTACCCACCTTGGCGCAACTCAGTACATGGCAGAGGTTCTCGGCCGTGAAGAAGGCGCACCGCCGCCTGTCGATCTGGAGCAGGAAAAGCGTAACGGCACCTTCGTACGTGAAGCGATCCGCGTTGGCCGCATCACCGCAGCCCACGACATTTCCGGCGGCGGTCTGGCAGTTGCTCTGGCTGAAATGGCTATCAGCTCTCAGATGGGTGCAAACGTTAAGGTTTCTGGCGAAAACATCCACGCACAGATGTTTGGTGAAGACCAGGGCCGTTACGTCGTAACCGTAAAGCCACAGGAAGTTGCTACCTTTATTGAAGATGCCATTGACGAAGGCATCAACCTCATTGAACTTGGTAGCACAGGCGGTTCGCAATTGATCTTTGAAGGGCTTGTAACCATATCAGTGGAAGACTTGTCTAAAGCCCATTCGAAATGGTTCCCTGAATACATGGCGAATAGCTGATAGAATTGGCTTAAACCAAGTTGGCTCCCGGCCCGGTCGCCGGGAGCTGAAAATGAATAAAAGGAGACCGCACATGGCGATGGACGCAGGTGAAATCCAGTCCTTGATCAAGGAAGCCCTGCCAGATGCGCATGTAGAAATCCGCGATCTTGCTGGTGATGGTGATCACTATGCGGCTGTGGTGATCTCTGAAGCATTTAAGGGCAAGTCCCGCGTACAGCAGCATCAGATGGTCTATCAGGCCCTCAAAGGATGCATGGGCGGGGAACTGCACGCACTGGCGCTGCAGACCTCTGCACCTGAGTGAGACCATAGTTACCGGTCATCAGGCTTTTAACCTGACAGAACGAAGAGGAATATTTTTGATGAGCGATATCCAGAGCTGGATCAAGCACGAAGTGGACAATAACGACGTTGTGCTTTTCCTGAAGGGCACACCATCTTTCCCACAATGCGGCTTTTCCGGTCAGGTGGTTCAGATACTTGACTATATCGGCGTGAACTACGTCGGCCACAACGTCCTTGAAGACGATACACTGCGTCAGGGCATCAAAGAATTCAGCAACTGGCCAACCATTCCTCAGCTTTATGTAAAGGGTGAGTTTGTCGGCGGCTGCGATATCGTGCGTGAAATGTTCCAGGCTGAAGAACTTCAGTCCATGTTCGAACAGAACGGCATTGATACCCCGCGCAAAGCTTAATTCCTTAAAAGCAAGCGCGACAAACACCATTTTGAAAGCGGCCCTTCGGGGCCGTTTTTTGGTTTAAAGGCCGCCTGCGTCTCTCTTTATCGCTTTTACCAAACATCCTCAGCATCGCTGCAAGCCTCTCGATTCGAGGAAGTCAAAAAACGCGATTATTGAAAGTTTCGCAATATATCTCACGGGAAACTGGGAGACGCTGGGTTTTAAACACGTTAACCCCCTCATAAACCTATGAAAAATATCGATAATAAAAATTTGTTGCCTCATAGGGCTCATGAGGCTAATAGAGCGCCAAAGCGTTCATAGTGAGTAAGACTAAAAACCCTGACTGGAATAATTTGAGAAGCATGGCGGTACTCTTCGAGACCTCGCCTCGCTTCGGCCCACGCAGCGAATAAACGCGCCTTTCGTTTTTCGTTCCAGCAGGCAACGCTGCACTAAACTGACAAAACTCCACTGACAAATGGCTGGCATACCAGAATGAATAAGGTCACCCGTAAACAGAGCTTGGACAAGGATCTGGAAAGGCTCTCCGGACTAGAGTTGCAAACCTCACGTCAGGCAAGACGGCTTCTGGCACCGGCACTATCCATTGTGTTCCTGCTCACAGCTATGGCTATTGCCAGCTTCTATGTGACAGGCGACCACACTGGTGGTGTAATTATCGCTGCCGCAGGTTTTGGTGCCTATCTTGCACTGAACATCGGCGCAAACGACGTAGCAAACAACGTAGGCCCTGCTGTGGGTTCTCGTGCGCTGTCCATCGTCGGTGCGCTTATCATTGCTTCCGTTTTTGAAAGTGCTGGTGCACTTATCGCAGGTGGTGACGTTGTCAGCACCATCTCCAAAGGCGTTGTAGACCCTGAAGCGATCTCCCAGAGCGCGGTATTTATCCGCGTAATGATGGCAGCGCTCATCTCCGCCGCTCTTTGGGTTAACCTTGCAACCGTTCTGGGTGCGCCGGTTTCCACTACTCACGCCGTTGTTGGCGGTGTTATGGGCTCGGCAATCGCAGCAGCAGGTTTTGTAGCGGTTAACTGGCCAACCATGTACGCGATTGCAGCAAGCTGGGTTATTTCTCCGGTTCTTGGCGGTGTTATCGCGGCGCTGTTCCTCGCGTTCATCAAATATTTGGTCATCTACCGAGACGACAAGATTGAGGCTGCGAAGACTTGGGTACCTGTACTCATCGCGGTTATGGCTGGCGCATTTGCCGCCTACCTTTCTCTGAAAGGTCTTTCCAAGCTGGTTAAGGTTTCCATGCTCACCGCAAGCCTTATTGGTGTAGGCTTCTTCGTTGTGACATGGATTATGGCAATTCCATACATCCGCCGTCAGGCAACCGGCATGAAGAACAAGAACTCTTCCCTGAAGAAACTGTTCCGTGCGCCGCTTATCTTCTCCGCAGCCCTGCTTTCCTTCGCACACGGCGCAAACGACGTAGCAAACGCAATTGGTCCGCTTTCCGCTATCGTTCACACTGCACAGTTCGGCAGTGTTGTTAGCTCCGTTAGCATTCCTATGTGGGTTATGCTCATCGGCGCGTTCGGTATCTCATTCGGTCTCCTGCTGTTCGGTCCAAAGCTGATCCGCATTGTTGGCGAAAAGATCACCAAGCTGAACCCGATGCGCGCTTACTGTGTGGCACTTTCTGCAGCGATCACCGTTATCGTGGCATCCGGTCTGGGTCTGCCTGTAAGCTCCACCCACATTGCAGTTGGTGCGATCTTCGGCGTTGGCTTCTTCCGTGAATGGTTCATCAAGCGCTCTAAAACCCGTGTTCGCTACGTTCGTAAGGACACCGGCAAAGACAAGTACCTCATTGATGGTCGTGAAGCTCAGAAAATCGCTCTCGTGCGCCGCTCTCACTTCACCTCTATCCTTGCAGCATGGGTAATCACCGTGCCTGCAGCGGCTGCACTGTCAGCAACCGTTTACTGGGTTCTGAGCTTTACGTTCTAATCCAGCGTGTTAAGTCAGGTTGGGAGGCCCGCGCCTCCCAACCTGAACGCAATATGAACAGCGTTTTCAGCATCGATACAGACCACCCCCGCTAATAAGGCAATTATGACAGGCATTAGGCCTGTTTTTTCGTTTTTGATGGCTATTCGGGGGCAACAATGAAAACACTGGCAGCACTGACACTCGCAGCAATGCTCGGCTCATCCGGCATTTATACCTTTACCGCTGGCAGCAAAGAAAACCTGCGCCGCGTAGAGTGCAAAACCCTCTCTGTATTTACCGCAAACAAGCTGCTTAGTGATGCTGATGTATGCCGCGCCTATGGCGGGCCGGTGGACACGAAAGCCATCTTGCAGCCAACAGCGATAAACTAGCCTCAAAGCGCCCCTCAGTTCTCTGATTGCTCTCTTGGCGTATCATCACCCCGTAAGCGCCAAGTACCCCTGAAACGGCTCTGAGGGCCTCCATTAGGCGATACTGACAGCTCAGGGTCTCCTTGGGCGTAAAGCGCCTGTGAAGGCCCCACACCGCCCGGACAATGCCCCTGCTCCAATAACGCATAGAACGAACGAGGCCAGATGATCGGCGCAGTCTGTTCTGGATAGACGCCGCCGCTCAAACGAGCGCCCTCAAAGTAGACATCCTCCAGTGATGCTCTCTGGAAGCAGGTTCCTCGAACATCGGCGGCATCCAGCATAACAACTTCCAGCCCCGCGTCGGTAAAGTCCACGCCCCTGAGCCTTGCCCCGTAGAAGGTCACATTGCGAAGCGTGGCGCCTCTAAAGCTCGCTCGACTGAGGTCAGCAAGTGTAAAATCCACGTTGGATATGTAAGCGCCGTTGAAGTTCGTTCCACTCAAATCAGCTTTGAGGAAGCTGATATTCTCGAAGGTCTGACCGCGAAAATCCCTACCCGCCCAAACAGCAGCATTCAAATTACGACCAGCTATTTCACCATAAGGCAGCGAGTTGCTTACGGAGGAGCTTGGTAGCCAATCAAGCACACTGGGATTGAAGTTTCCGCAGGCGGCTAACGACATGAGAATGCATGCGAGCGACAGCCCACGCTGAAGCCCGATTGAAACACACCTGTGATGCGAATCAACCTTTCTACGGATCATTGAATGAACATGCCGCAGCGGAAGAGGACTTCCAAGCGCAACAAAAAAGCAGCCCTCCGTTTTGAACAGAGGACTGCCTTAAGCCCTTAAAGGATAATGGCTATTTATGCCAATTACCCTACTGGATATCGAAAAGCTTGTTGCTCAAAGCCAAAGATGCGCCACATGGCTCTTCCGGTTCGCCGCGCTGCTTGGAAGCGCCTTCTCCCGGACGCAGGCCCGCGAAATCGAAAACCTTCGGGTCATGTAGGTGAGATGGACGTACGTGAGAAAGAGCACGCGCCATAATACCAAGACGGCCCGGTGTTTCCTTTTCCCACTGCTGCAACATCTTCTTGATCTGCACGCGCTGCAAACCATCCTGAGAACCACACAGGTTACAAGGAATGATCGGGAATTCCATGCCCTTGGCATACTTCTCGATGTCTGCTTCGCATGAGTACATCAGCGGGCGCAGAACCATCAGATCACCTTCATCGTTCACCAACTTCGGCGGCATGGATGCCATACGGCCACCGTGGAACATGTTCATCATGAAGGTTTCAAGCGCATCATCGCGGTGATGGCCAAGAACAATTGCCTCGCAGCCGTTTTCACGGGCTACACGGTAAAGGATGCCGCGGCGCAGGCGAGAGCACAAAGAACAGTAGGTACGGTTCTCAGGGATCTTGTCTGTAACGATGGAGTATGTGTCTTCGCGCACGATCACATGCGGAATGTCGTAGCGCTCGAAAAACTCAGGCAGGATATGGCTTGGGAAGCCCGGCTGCGACTGGTCAAGGTTACAGGCCACAAGGTCAACCGGCAGAAGGCCGCGCCACTTGAGGTCCATCAGAACTGCCAGCAGGGTGTAGCTGTCTTTGCCGCCGGAAAGGCACACGAGCCACTTCGGCTTGGTCTGCTCTGCGTCTGGCGCCACCATACCGTAATCTTCAATCGCCTGACGGGTTTCACGCAGCAAGCGCTTTCGCAGCTTTTTAAACTCTACCGAGCCGGGTGTCTCCCTGAACAGCGGAGGACAATCAGGATCAACCACCTTTTGTGGTTCGTCACTATTGATCTGTGTCGGGGATACATCGGTCATCGGGTCTGCTCGGCGTATATTAGGGCTGCGTTGTGCCCTGCCCGACTTTTGCGTCGGGCCAGATTAACAATGGGGCCAGATAAACTGGTTCGGTGGCGCAATGTGCCTGTACCACCGCAAAAACTCAAGGTTGCCCGAAGGCAGAACGGAAAAAGGCCGCCTTTGAAAAGGCGGCCAATCCCAAAAAGCACAAGTGCTTTCCAAACATTAGCGGGAATAGAATTCCACAACCAGGTTTGGTTCCATCTGTACTGGGTAAGGTACGTCAGAGAAGCTTGGTACGCGGGAGAAAGTCGCAGTCAGCTTGTTAGCGTCTACGTCGATGTAATCCGGTACGTCGCGTTCAGCGGACTGAACAGCTTCCAGAACGATTGCCAGCTGCTTGGACTTTTCACGCACTTCGATAACATCGCCTGGCTTACATACGTAAGAACCGATGTTAACGCGGCGGCCGTTCACGTTCACGTGGCCGTGGTTGATGAACTGACGAGCAGCAAAAACAGTTGGTACAAATTTCGCGCGGTATACGATCGCGTCGAGACGGGACTCCAACAGACCGATGAGGTTTTCAGAGGAGTCACCCTTCATGCGGGTAGCTTCAAGGTAAACCTTGTGGAACTGTTTTTCGGAGATGCTGCCGTAGTAGCCTTTCAGCTTCTGCTTAGCGCGCAGCTGCACACCAAAGTCAGAAAGCTTGCCTTTGCGGCGCTGACCGTGCTGGCCTGGGCCATATTCACGACGGTTAGCAGGGGACTTTGGGCGACCCCAAATGTTTTCGCCCATACGGCGGTCTAGTTTGTACTTGGCGCTCTGGCGCTTAGACATCGCAGTTTCCTTTGCGTTGCTCTTCAAATATTAACAAGGAAACGCGCCCTCCTTTTCCCTTCGGAAGAAAACTTCCTAAGGCTGACAGAAGTCCTGACAAACAGCGCCTGCCGGACTACTCGGGTGCGTAAAATCAAAGCGGCCCCGCAAAGAACCGCCTTAACCGGCGCAGTACTAGTCGTAACTCGCCCGCGAGTCAATTACTGAACGCGCCAGAGACGGCAAAAAGCGGCAGTTTCAGGCCCGTAAGAGGGATCGTGCAACAACTAAGAGACTTGGCGCTGCCATAACTCCACCTCGTAGACCTGCTCAACAAGCTCAAGACCGCTTTTTGCAAGCAGCGTGCGCACCCTATTACAGCCCTCTTCTCCGATTCTTGCCGGATGCAGCTCGATAAACACCTGCTTGAGGTTGGGGAGCCAATCAGCATGCTCTTCAACAAACGCCAGCTCCGCCCCTTCAATGTCGATAATCAGGGTATCGAAACGGGTCGAAGCCAGTTGCTCCAGCTCAGCGATACTATAGCACCTGACCTGCGAACGCTGCCCTTGCCGCCCCTTCAAGGAGGAGCTACCGCAGATGTTATCAGCAAGAAAGATTGAGTACTCAAGCCTTGAAGATGCCGCCCCCTCTACTGCAAAAAAGGACGCGTTGTTTCTAGCGCGATTGCGTTTGAGCGCTGCAAAAGATCTCGGATCAGCCTCCATAACAACGTGTGCGGATGACTGCTCTAACCGCCGGTTCACATAGCAGGACACAACACCCAAACCGCCCCCAAGCTCTAGCACACGAGCATCGCTTCCAAGGTACTTATCGACCAAGGAGCGCTCGTTCCATTCATGGTTCCCGAATAAAAACCGTGCTCGAAAGCGCCTG
This sequence comes from Pseudovibrio flavus, assembly GCF_009711345.1. Lineage (GTDB taxonomy): Bacteria > Pseudomonadota > Alphaproteobacteria > Rhizobiales > Stappiaceae > Pseudovibrio > Pseudovibrio flavus. The sequence continues at coordinate 419,569 of NZ_SMMA01000066.1, read as the reverse complement.
CTCGTACCTTCCTGAGGCACCTCGAAACTAAGCGAACCGACACGGAACACGCCCCGCTTGAAGGTGTCGAACAACCACCCGCCAAGCTCCTCCAGAGCAGTTGTGTCGATGTTTTTCTTTCCGGCGGAGCGGGTTAAACGGCTGATAAAGGTGGGTGAAAGCATTGCGGCCTTTCCTGTTCGGTTACCGCAGAAAATGCCTCAGCTCGCCCTTCCCGTAAGCCCTCCAAATCTGCCTGCTAAAATCCGCAGGAGCAAACGCAAAGGGGCCGCCCGAAGGCGACCCCAAACACTCATCAGCTAGAAAAAGGCACTTACTGCGCAGGCTGCTGCGCTGTATCCGGCGTTTCTTCCACCCAAATGGTTGGATCAACGCCCTGAGCCAATTCAGGATGCAGGGAGATATCGAACTGCGGTGTCTGACCTGCCTGCAGATAGCCCAGATAATCCTTCGTGAGATAGATCACCTTAGGTGCCAGCAAGATCAGCGCAAACAGGTTGATCGTCGCCATAAAGCCCATTGCCGCATCCGCCGCGTTAAACACGGTGGTGACTGACTGCTTGGTTCCCCAGAACACCATACCAAGCGCCGCAAAACGCAAGATAGCAATGCCCGGCTTCCAACCATGATCAAGGAAGATCATCGCGTTTTCAGCGTAGGAGTAGTTTGCAACGATGGTTGTGAACGCGAAGAAGAAGATCGCAATCGCCACGAAATAGGTTCCGGCAAAGCCGATGTGCTCACCAGCCGCAGCCTGTGTCAGCGCGGTGCCGGTAAGGCTTCCGCCCGGAACATAAACATCGGAAAGCAGGATAAGCAGCGCTGTAGCGGTACAGATAACGATGGTATCGATGAACACACCAAGCGCCTGCACAAAACCCTGACTGGATGGGTGATGCGGATCTGGAACAGCGGAAGCTGCGATGTTTGGCGCAGAGCCCATACCAGCTTCGTTGGAGAACAGACCACGACGGATACCGTTTATCATCGCAGCCATAACGCCGCCGGTAACACCACCAGCTGCCTGCTCGAAACCGAATGCATGGCCAACGATGCTCCACAGAACACCCGGAACATCAGTGATGTTCATAAAGATCACGATGAAAGCGATAAGGATGTAAGCACCGGCCATAAGAGGCACAACGCGCTCGGCAAAGTGAGCGATGGTGCGGATACCGCCGAAAATTACGAGAGCTGTGCCGATTACAAGGCCAACGCCGGTCACCATATCAGGGATACCGAAAGCGCTGTCCAAAGCATCGGCAATAGAGTTGGACTGCACAGCGCAGAAAACAAGACCAAAGCAGAAGATAAGAGTAATAGCAAAGATATGACCCAGAACAGGCATGTTCAGCCCGCTGGACATATACTGCGCCGGACCACCACGGAACGTACCTTCATCGTCGCGCACCTTGTAAAGCTGTGCCAACGCACTTTCCGCATACGCGGTAGCCATACCGAGAAACGCTACAACCCACATCCAGAAAATCGCACCCGGACCACCCAAGTTCAGCGCCACTGCCACACCGGCAATGTTGCCAGTGCCAACGCGCGAAGCAAGCGAAGTACACAATGCCTGAAAGGGGCTAATGCCGCTGCTGTCTTCCTTGCCTGAATTCTTCAGAACCCGAATGCACTCGCTAAAGTAACGGATCTGAGGGAAGCCAAGACGAAAGGAGAAATAAAGCCCAACGCCAAGAAGACCGACAAATAGAATGTAGTTATAAAAGACGGTGATGAGGGTATCGACCACGGTGTCTATCACGCCTGCCCTTCCTTATTATTATTCTTTTTTTCGCCACAGTATTTGGGCTGCCTATAGCACAACAACATTGACCTATCATAGTGCCCTCAAAGAAATATCAATGAAAGGCAAGAGGCGGCAAATAGTGAACCGAAGAATAAGGTTGGGCAGACTGAGATATACCTCAAAGCCCCCCAGCGGAAACTACGCTAGAGGAACCTATTGAATTCATTAGGGTCTACAGATCGACCAGTCGTAAAGTGAATGTTCACTTTCCGCTCACCTTCCTGCTGGTGAGATATCAAGACACTACAAACGCGCCGCGCAATGGCTGGAGCGGGGTCAATCCAGCGAACTGGCCACGGCGAAACCTGCTCCAATTCTTCGAGTAACAGTGGATAATGTGTACACGCGAGTACAACCGTGTCGGTTTTTTTATCGTTTTGCGACACGAAACACGCTTCGACCTCTCCTTTAAGGCGTAACAAATCAACCGGACGACCGGCAAGTTTGTCTTCGGCTATGGCAGAAAGATGGCGTGAACCGACCAGATTTACAGAAATCTCACTGGCGAACTGACTAATTAGACTACGAGTATATTCTCGCCTTACGGTACCCGGTGTAGCAAGCACGCTAATTTGCCCGCTTTCCGTCTGTTCGGCGGCAGGTTTAATAGCAGGTACCGTTCCCACAACAGGAATTGTGAGTTCTGCCCGCAGGCGCGGCAATACAAGAGTGGAAGCAGTGTTGCAGGCCACAACAACAGCGCGAGGTTGGACCTTTGCAACAAAGTCGCCAACCAGTGCGCTAATGTGATCGATGAGAGCCGCCTCTTCCCAGTCACCGTAGGAAAAACCGGCATCGTCGGCCAAATAGGTCAGACTGATAGCGGGAAGCAGGCGGCGGATTTCCCGCGCAACTGTAAGCCCCCCGACACCACTATCAAAAACAAGGATCGGCCCGTCTGTACCTGTGGCTGCCCCTTGCATGTTCGTCGCCATATTGCGACTACTCCTTGTCTTCCTTGATACCGTACTTATCGAAGCTGGCGATAATACCGCGCAAGGTGCGCACTTCGTTTTCGGTCAGGCTTGCTTTCTGGAAGATATTGCGAACACGGCGGATCGTTGTCGGGCGCTTTTCTACCGGACGGAAGAAACCGCGCTTGTCCAATGCCTCTTCAAGATGCTCGAAGAAACGAACCACGTCTTCTTTTTTGGCAGGCTCTGCACCGTAATCATCAAGCGTGAACGGCAAACGGCCAGCAGTAGCAACACGGCGCCACTCATAGGCACATACCAAAACAGCCTGCGCAATGTTCAGCGATGCATAGGTCGGGTCTACCGGCAATGTCACGATCTTATTTGCCAGCGCAACCTCATCGTTATTGAGGCCCCAGCGCTCACGGCCAAACATGTAACCGGTGTTCACTCCCTGCATTCCGCGGGCTACCGTCTCGCTGGCTGCCTCATCCGGCCCAACAACAGGCTTAGGCATATCGCGAATACGGGCAGTCGTTGCAAAAACAAGCTGCAAATCCGCCAAGGCTTCTTCGACAGTATCGAACACACGCGCTGCATCGATAACATGATCAGCACGGCTCGCCGCCGAACGGGCGCGCTCACTCGGCCATCCGTCGCGAGGGTTCACCAAACGCAGATCCTTCAAGCCGAAGTTGGCCATAGCACGGGCAACCATGCCGATGTTTTCGCCCAACTGCGGCTCACAAAGAATAACAGCAGGAGGGACTAGGTTTTCACTGGGTGCTTCATTCTCAGACATGACGCTCCCCTTATCGCAATAGCGCAAAGAATTCCAGTATCCATGAAAGGAGATACCCAATCTCGCCACGAACTCGGCCTAGCATATTCACCAAGCCAAGGGGCCTTTGATTCGTTTGGAGTATTTGTGACTAGCCTGAGCCTACGGGCAGTATCAGGAGGGTTTTAAACGCCGGTACTCTGACCGTATTCTGATAAATAAAAACAACGCCGCATAACGCGAGGAAAAAGCAATGTCAGAGAATCCAAGCATAAGTGAAGTAGCCGCTCAAATGACCGAAATGGTCAAAAAGCACTGGGGCCGATTTCTCGCCCTCGGAATTATCTTGGTAATTGGCGGTATTATCGTCATCGCAATGCCCGTCGCTTCTTCTATTGCGGTAGCGCTGGTTATTGCCTTTGCCCTCATCCTTGTCGGTGCCTTGCAGATCTGGCACGCCTTTTCGGTTAAGGGCTGGGGTGGCTTCCTTTGGGAGTTGATCACCGGCTTGATCGCAGTCATCGGCGGCATCGCCATCTATTACAATCCGGTATTTGGCACAGCAGCCCTTACACTCGTCATGTCCGCTGCCTTCGTAGCTCAAGGTGTTTCACAGGCAATTTTCGCCTTCAAGCTGCGCCCTCATGACGGCTGGGGCTGGATTTTGCTCTCCGGTATCGTTTCTATGATTGCCGGTCTATGTATCTTCTTCGAGTTCCCAATGTCCGCAGCTTGGGCACTTGGCCTCGTCGCTGGCATCTCAATTATGTTCAACGGCTGGAGCTATATCGCCATCGCGATTGCCGCACGGCGCATGGCCAACCACAGTCACGCCTGATTGCTGGGCTGGAGCTCGGACCTATTCACAGTAAATGGATAGGCAGCAAACCCACTTTGATTCTTGCGCCGGATAGTCTCCGGCGCTTTTTTCTTTTTACCTCTGCATTTTAAGAGCATTGAGAGGCCTTTGCCTTGCCCCGCCCATACCTTTGATGGAAACAGGCAGCACCAACCACTGGTTACGTGGGGTTTTCTCACGAATAACCTGAGTATTTCGTGCTCCACTGCTTAAACTACTGATGCTGGATGCGGAAAACGAACGCGCAGTAAGCCCAAAAAAATAAGTAGTTGCAAAGACTTCGTCCTACCGAAAATCGCGCATACCAACTTTTCCGCCTACGCATGATCTGGTATAGAACGAGATGTTCATCGACCAAATTCCCACTGGCGCTTTATTGCGCACACGTGTATACAACTTTTCGAATTCCGGCACTGCCGGACCCTTTTCGTCTTTACACAAGAGGTCCGTAACATGGCAAAGATCAAAGTAGCCAATCCAGTCGTCGAGCTCGACGGCGATGAGATGACCCGCATCATCTGGCAGTACATCAAAGACAAGCTGATCCATCCATATCTGGACATCGACCTGAAGTACTACGACCTTGGCATTGAATCCCGCGATGCGACTGACGACCAGATCACCGTTGACGCTGCAAACGCGATCAAAGAACACGGCGTAGGCGTTAAATGTGCAACCATCACTCCAGATGAAGCACGCGTTGAAGAGTTTGGCTTGAAGCGCATGTACCGCTCGCCAAACGGCACCATCCGCAACATCCTCGGCGGCGTTATCTTCCGTGAGCCGATCATCATGCAGAACGTCCCACGTCTGGTACCGGGTTGGACCCAGCCTATCATCGTTGGCCGTCACGCATTTGGTGATCAGTACCGCGCGACTGACTTCAAATTCCCTGGCAAAGGCAAGCTGACCGTTAAGTTCGTTGGCGAAGATGGCACCGAGATCGAACACGAAGTGTTTGACGCGCCTTCCTCCGGCGTTGCAATGGCAATGTACAACCTGGATGACTCCATCCGTGACTTTGCCCGCGCATCCATGAACTACGCTCTTGGCCGTAAGGTACCTTGCTACCTCTCCACCAAGAACACCATCTTGAAGGCATACGACGGCCGCTTCAAAGATCTCTTCCAGGAAATCTATGAGGCCGAGTTCAAAGAGAAGTTCGAAGCAGAAAAGATCTGGTACGAGCACCGCCTGATCGATGACATGGTTGCAGCTTCCATGAAGTGGTCCGGTGGCTACGTTTGGGCATGTAAGAACTACGACGGCGACGTACAGTCCGACACCGTTGCACAGGGCTTCGGCTCCCTCGGCCTGATGACTTCCGTTCTGATGACCCCAGATGGAAAGACCGTTGAAGCAGAAGCAGCACACGGCACAGTGACCCGTCACTACCGCCAGCACCAGAAGGGTGAAGAGACCTCCACAAACTCCATCGCATCTATCTTTGCATGGACCCGTGGTCTGGCTCACCGCGCTAAGCTCGATGACAACGCCGACCTTAAGAAGTTCGCTGATACTCTCGAGCGCGTGTGCATTGAAACCGTTGAAAGCGGTTACATGACCAAAGACTTGGCTCTGCTCGTAGGTCCAGACCAGAAGTGGCTCACCACAACTGGCTTCCTCGACAAGGTTGACGAGAACCTTCAAAAGGCAATGGCTGCAGCCTAATCCTTCTTGAGACATTCAAAAAGAAAGCCGCCCAATCGGGCGGCTTTTTTATTATTCACCTCCATCATCACCGTCCGGCGCGTTCCCACTTCCCTCAGATTTGGGTGGTCGCACTGTCCGCCGTGGTGGTACCTTTTTTGGTTTCTCGGTAGCGCTGGCGGCACGGGCCTTTGAGGCTTTCTCTGTGCCGGCCCCGTACACCTTGTCATGAATGACAACGCGCTTGCGGTAGGCTGGATCCTTGCGAGCTTTTGCAAAAATATGCTTGGCAACATTTGGCTTCATATCCATAAAGCGGCGCAGATCATCCATTTCCAGCACCATCAATTGAACTTCGCCGATCGCGGTTGCCCGCACGCCTTCCTCTGAGATCCCGTGTAAGGCAAGCTGACCGAAGTAATCGCCAACACCAATGGACGTCTCCTCGCCATCTTCCTCCACCAGTACCTCGCCAGATGCGACGAAGTAAAGCTCATCCGCCGGATCGTCAGGTTCTGTGATTATGAAGCCATCGCCGACTGACCGCGCCCTTAAAAGGTCTGCAAGCTCGGCAATTTCCCGAGCCGCTAGATTTTCAAAAGCGGGAACCGTCGCAACCATGCCCCAAGTCACCACGAAGTCACGGCTATTAATCTCGCGTACAAAGGCCGTTCCGACGATACCAACGGGCAACGCAAACAGGCAGTAACCGGTGAGCATAACAACGCTGGCCAGAACCTTACCCGCTGCTGTAACGGGCACAACATCGCCGTAGCCCACAGTTGTCAGGGTCACAAACGCCCACCACATAGCATCAGGAATGGTGCCCAGCTTCTCAGGTTGCACATGGCGCTCAACGAAGTACATGCCCGTTGCAGCCATCAAAATAGCGCCCAAAATAATCACAATACTGGCAAGTATAGCTCGCCGCTCAACGCTAATGGCTGTAACCAGCGACTTCATAGCGGGCGAATATCGAGCAATCTTGAAGAAACGCAACAGGCGCAAAATCAAGAACGCCTTCCATGATCCCTCCCCAAAAAACAGGGCCAGAATGAATGGCATCACAGAGATGAGGTCGATGATCGCCATAGGCTGAATGGCATACATCAACCGAGATTTGATCACTCCGTAACGGCGAAACGGAGGATAGATGTTGGCGACCCAAAGCCGAAGGATGTACTCGATAAGGAAGATTGCACCGGCGGCAACATCTAAAAACAGGATCAGCTTTTGCCATCCCGGACCGATATCCGGCTCCGTTTCCAGAACCGCCGCACCTACGGTGAGCACAATAAGGGTAACGAGCACCCTGTTCGTCCACTGCGCATAAACATTGCCGGAGCTGCTCTTCTCCAGAATATTGTAGACGGTTTCTTTTAGTGCCTGCGCCATTAGACAGTTGTTTCCCTACGCAAAAAGGGAGGCCGCTAAGCCTCCCTTCGCTTATAACCAATTGGCCTCTAAAGTTCCTTAAATGGCTGCCAGATGATCTTCAATCGCTTTTACAGCGTCATCTGCCTTGCTTCCATCTGGACCACCAGCTTGCGCCATGTCCGGACGGCCGCCGCCACCGCGACCACCAAGAGCTTCAGAACCGATGCGAACCAGATCAACCGCAGACACAGTCTCGGTCAAGTCCTTCGTTACACCAACAACGATTGCAGCTTTCCCGTCTTCAGCAGTGCTGATGAGAACAACCACGCCGCTACCCAGAGAGGTTTTGCCTTCATCAGCAATGCCTTTCAGGTCCTTCGGGTTGATGCCTTCAACAACGCGAGCCATCAGCTTGAATTTACCAGCATCACGAACGCCAGTGTCACCAGCGCTGGAACCACCGCCCATTGCCAGTTTCTTCTTGGCTTCTGTCAGTTCACGCTCCAGCTTACGACGCTCATCCATGAGAGCCGCAACGCGGGATGTTACGTCACCTGCGCCAACCTTCAACAGGCCAGCCAGTTCACGAACGCGTGCATCCTGCTCGCTAAGGTACTTGCGTGCTTCACTACCGGTGAGCGCTTCGATACGGCGAACGCCAGCAGCAACCGCACCTTCAGAAACGAGGGTCACAAGACCGATTTCACCAGTGCTGGAAACGTGGGTACCACCGCAAAGCTCTACAGAGTAGGTTTTGCCAGCTTTAGAGCCCTCAACCGCTGTGCCCATGGATACAACGCGAACTTCATCGCCGTACTTTTCGCCAAACAGCGCCATAGCACCAGACTCGATAGCTTCATCAACAGCCATCAAGCGGGTCTCAACCTTGGAGTTCTGCAGAACCATTTCGTTTGCAAGGCGTTCGACCACTGCAACTTCATCATGGCTCATCGGTTTAGGATGAGAAAAGTCAAAGCGCAGACGCTCAGGGGTAACGAGAGACCCCTTCTGAGCAACGTGCGAACCCAAAACTTCACGAAGTGCTTCATGCACAAGATGGGTTGCGGAGTGGTTGGAACGGATTGCCTGACGGCGTGCACCGTTTACAGCCATCTCAAGCGCGATACCCTTGGTAACGTCACCCTTCACGACTTCTACGGAGTGAACGAAGAGGCCATCAGCCTTTTTCTGAGTATCAACAACGCGCAGTTCAACGCCTTCGCCAACCATAGAGCCGGTGTCACCGACCTGACCACCGGACTCGCCGTAGAACGGTGTCTGGTTGGTGATGACGATGCCCTTGTCGCCTTCTGCAAGCGTCTCAACGACTTCACCATCTTTCAAAAGACCGGTTACTACGCCTTCAGCCTGCTCGGTTTCATAGCCGAGGAACTCGGTTGCACCCAGCTCATCCTTCAAGGTGAACCAAACAGCATCGGTTGCCGCTTCACCAGAGCCTGCCCAAGCAGCACGCGCTTCAGCACGCTGACGTTCCATAGCCTTTGCAAAGCCATCGGTATCAACGGTGATGTCACGGTTGCGCAGAGCATCCTGTGTCAGATCAAGCGGGAAGCCATAGGTGTCATAGAGTTTAAACGCGGTTTCACCATCAAGGCGGTCACCAGCGTTAAATGTACTCGTTGCATCATCCAGCAGGCCAAGGCCACGCTCAAGCGTTTTGATAAAACGCTTCTCTTCCAACTGAATAGTTTCAGAGATGAGCGGCTCGGCGCGAACCAGTTCAGGGTATGCCTGACCCATTTCGCGAACGAGGGTTGGGATCATCTTGAAGATAAGCGGATCGCGAGCACCCAGAAGGTTTGCATGACGCATTGCGCGGCGCATGATGCGGCGCAGAACGTAACCACGGCCTTCGTTAGAAGGCAGTACACCATCGGCAATGAGGAACGCCATAGAACGGAGGTGGTCTGCAATTACGCGGTGGCTTGCAAGAGTATTGCCAGCAGCTTCTACACCAGTGAGGTTCTCGGAAGAGCTGATCAACGCGCGGAACAGGTCGATTTCATAGTTATTATGAACGCCCTGCATGATCGCAGCAAAACGCTCCAGACCCATACCGGTATCGATGGAAGGACGCGGCAGATCGATACGCTTATCGACCAGTTGCTCGTACTGCATGAATACGAGGTTCCAGATCTCAATGAAACGGTCGCCGTCTTCTTCAGGAGAACCTGGAGGGCCACCCCAAACATGCTCGCCGTGATCATAGAAAATCTCGGAGCATGGACCACAAGGGCCGGTATCGCCCATAGACCAGAAGTTGTCAGAGGTCGGAATGCGGATGATCTTGCTTTCCGAAAGACCACCGATCTTCTTCCAAAGATCGAACGCTTCATCATCCTCAGCGTAAACGGTCACAAGGAGCTTGTCCTTAGGCAGACCGAATTCGCGGGTTACCAGCGTCCATGCATGCTCAATCGCGGTTTCTTTGAAGTAATCGCCGAAGGAGAAGTTACCCAGCATTTCAAAGAAGGTGTGGTGACGAGCGGTATAGCCGACGTTATCAAGGTCGTTATGCTTACCACCGGCGCGTACACACTTCTGGGAAGAAGTTGCGCGCACGTAATCACGCTTTTCAAGACCTGTGAAGACGTTCTTGAACGGCACCATACCTGCGTTGGTGAACATCAAGGTTGGGTCGTTACGGGGAACCAGCGGGCTGGATTGAACAACCTCGTGCCCATTTTTTTTGAAGTAGTCGAGGAAGGTCGACCGGATTTCGTTCACACCACTCATTGGTTCAGATGTCCGTCTCTTTATTTGAAGACAGAGGCTACGTCCCTTCTCGCAACCCCGTCACAGTAAACTTACAGGCTGTATCAAGCCAAAAATCGAATTTGAATGCGTTTTATCTGCGATGAACGTTTCTGTCCATGAAATACCGGTGAGACACAGAGCGCGCTTTCCACATTCGCCTGACAAAATCCATCAATTAACAGATTCTTTCACATAACCTCGTCACGCAACCGCAGGAACCCGCGTGTTGCGCCTAAAAAAGAAGCCGGAACGATACGTCCCGGCTTCAATAACCTTAAGGGTAACTTTTTACTCTTCCGAGCCGTCTTTATCAGGATCAGAAATCGCCTCGGCGATAAGACCCGCATTCTGACGAATGGCAAGCTCGATCTCAGCAGCCACCTCTGGGTTTTCTTTCAAGAAGACCTTGGAGTTCTCACGGCCCTGCCCCAAACGCTGGCTGTTGTAGGAGAACCATGCGCCGGATTTATCGACGATACCGCCCTTAACACCCAGATCCAGAAGCTCACCGGTTTTGGAAACACCTTCACCGTAAATGATGTCGAACTCGACCTGCTTGAACGGAGGAGCAAGCTTGTTCTTGACCACCTTTACGCGAGTCTGGTTACCAACGATCTCGTCACGGTCTTTGATCGCACCAATGCGGCGGATATCCAAACGTACGGAAGCATAGAACTTCAGTGCGTTACCACCGGTTGTTGTTTCAGGAGAACCGAACATCACACCGATCTTCATACGGATCTGGTTGATGAAGATTACCATGGTGTTGGATTTAGAAATAGAAGCTGTCAGCTTACGCAGCGCCTGGCTCATCAAACGAGCTTGCAGACCCGGCAAGCTGTCGCCCATCTCACCTTCCAATTCGGCTTTCGGTGTCAGTGCAGCAACAGAGTCAACAACGAGAACGTCAATCGCACCGGAACGCACCAGAGTATCGGCAATCTCAAGAGCCTGCTCGCCGGCATCCGGCTGAGAGATCAGAAGATCATCAATGTTAACGCCAAGCTTGCGTGCATAAACAGGGTCCAGCGCATGTTCCGCATCGATAAAAGCGCAGATACCACCAACCTTTTGAGCTTCAGCAATGGTGTGTAGAGCAAGCGTGGTTTTACCGGAAGATTCCGGACCATAAATCTCTACAATGCGCGAGCGCGGCAAACCGCCGATACCCAGAGCGATATCAAGGCTGAGAGACCCAGTGGATACGGCCTGGATCTCTACGGCCTGCCCTTGGCCCATGCGCATAATGGAGCCTTTACCAAAGGCTCTTTCAATTTGTGACAACGCTGCATCGAGCGCTTTTGTTTTGTCCATCTTATTGCCCTCGACAAGGCGGAGTGAAGTTTGTGACATGCGTACCCGTTCCTTATTCCATGACGGACCGAGAGTTTCAAAGCTCGCCTTTTGTACCTACTTTGTTCCACAATCGCAACCACTCATAAACCGTTACTAAAAAAGCAATATTTTCAATACGTTCTATAAATGTTCCATGTGTGTAAGTTTTATTGCCGCACAGGTGGGTCTAATGAAAATGATTCTAAACAGGAAACCAGCTATGTTTCTAGAGGCTAAAGAGAGTTATTTTGGCTACGTGTTTTCGCCATTCAGATTATTGCGGTTCCCAGATTGAACTGCTAGGAAAATACGGTCAACAGTCAGGAACCTCTGATGATCCGAAAACTCGGAAAGATTGCAGTGGTCGGCGCTATCCATGTCGATCGCCTAGCTCATGCATCAAGACCGGTTAAGCCGGACACTTCCACCCCCGGGGAGATTTTCCAAAAGGCCGGAGGTGTCGCTGCCAACATAGCGCAGGCGCTTGCTCGTCTCGACTGCGCCCCTTTGTTGATTGGCTCAGTAGGGAACGATTCCGACGGAACATGGGTCTGTGATCTTCTTCAAAGTGCTGGCGTTGATACCAGCGCAATTGCACGGTCTAGCCGTTTTCAAACGGGCTCATACCTTGCACTACATGATGTTGACGGCTCTCTATATGCAGCAATTGCGAGCAGCGAGATAACCGATCACGCGCTTCCGCTAGATCACCCTCTTCCTCACCAGCTTCTAGATGCTGGTATTTGGGTATGTGAGACCAATTTGGCGGAGGAACAGTTGCTGCGACTGGCAGCGCAAAAGGGCGAGCGATTACTGGCTGCAGACACCGTTTCTATTGCCAAAGCTCCCCGACTTCTTCCAATCCTTGATCAACTAGACCTCCTTTTCACGAACCGAAGTGAAGCCGAGACACTTACTGGCTTGAGCCAAAATGAACCGACAGAGGCCCTCGCCCAAAGCCTTCAAATCCGCTCAAATGGATCGGTTGTTATTACGGATGGCCCAAGCCCCCTTACCATCGCAGGGCCGGAAGGCATCATCTCCTTGCCCGTTCCGCCGGCGCAGTTGAAAGACGTAACCGGAGCGGGAGACGCCTTTATCGCTGGTTTCCTAAAAAGTGTAAGCAAGGGCTCCGACATCAAGGCAAGCGCAATTATGGGGCTGGCCGCATCTGCCATTACGGTGGAGCAAGAAGGAGCCGCTCCCCCTGCACTCAATTCCAACGCTATTGCTCAAAAGGCATCTCAGATCAAAGCCTTTTACGAACAAAGCCAAACAACAACGACAGCATAAGAAGAGAAAACCATGAGACTTGAGCTCTCTGATGAGGTGAAAGCAGCCCTTGATAACGGTAAGCCTGTTGTCGCGCTTGAATCGACCATTATCACCCATGGTATGCCGTACCCACAAAACGTGGAGACGGCCCGTGAAGTAGAGGCGTTGATCCGCACCTGCGGCGCTACGCCAGCAACAATCGCTGTTTTGTCCGGTACCCTTCACATTGGCCTGAATGACGAGCAGCTGGAACGTTTGGCAACAGCGGACAGCACAATGAAATGTTCCCGTGCTGATCTCACCATCGCCATGGCGATGGGCCGCAATGGTTCAACAACCGTTGCAGCAACCATGATGGCGGCTCATAAAGCTGGCATTAAAGTCTTTGCAACTGGCGGCATCGGTGGTGTTCACCGCGGCGCGGAGGATAGCTTCGATATCTCCGCAGACCTTGATGAGCTGTCTCGCACACCGGTTTGCGTTGTCGCAGCAGGCGCCAAAGCGCTGCTCGACCTGCCAAAAACGCTGGAAGTACTTGAAACACGCGGCGTTCCAGTCATCGGCTACAACTGTGACACGCTTCCTGCGTTCTGGTCCCGCACCAGCACACACAAAGTGCCATATCGCATGGACACAGAAGAAGACATCGCGAATATCATTCAAACCCGCGAGGAGTTTGGTGATCATGGCGGCGTTTTGGTTGCTAACCCAGTGCCGCAGGATGACGAAATCCCTGCACATGAGATCGGTGTGTTCATCGAAAAAGCTCTCGAAGCCGCAGAAGAACAAGGCGTTCTAGCCAAAGACGTTACGCCGTTCATCCTCGGACACATCTTCGAAGCAACCGAGGGGCGAAGCCTGAAAACAAATATCGCATTGGTAAAAAACAATGCCATTTTGGCTGCGGGAATTGCAAAGGCACTGTGCTCTTAACAGCACGCTCTTGAAAGAAAGTCGCGTTTACTCCGGTTTTCTACGAGAGTTCCTACCACGCTTTCAGGGGTGTCATTTAAATCCACCGACACCTCTGTTAGAGTGCCGCAAACTGGACTTCTGCCGGAGTCGGCAAGCAACCGCCGAACCAAGAAGTCTGGCAATTTGATTTCTACGAGAAGTTGGTGGGCATACGAGCCCACTAGGGGACGAATGATGCATACACTTGGAAAATTGGGTCTCTTGGCGTTGATTGGCGCATCTGTCGCAGCATGTAGCCCTTCTTCTAGACCGGGACAGCCGATCCTGCGTGCTGAGCCGGGCTCCCAACAAATCGCCATCAAGGCTTCTCCTGAACAGGTACGACAGACCCTCGTTAGCAGCGCAGCAAGTCGCGGCTCTTTCGTTATTCAGGATGATCCGAACATGGTCATCATCGAAAACGCCATGCGCAAGGCCAACCCTGTGCTGGATCAAGAGTTTGGCGAATCCTCCGTTGGTGAACGCGTGATCCGTGTTCGCGTTCGCTTCTCCGGTGATCGCTGCAACACACGCGTCGTGCAGGACCTTGCGCTGATCAACAACTCGCGCACCCCTGCGGAACAGTCCTTCCAGTTACCGGGTGACGCAAACACCATGCAGAGCCTTCAGGGTTTGAAGAGCAACGCAGAATCCACATCCGGCTGCGCATAAGCGAGCAGGATCGTACGAAATAAAAAAGGGGCTGCATTGCGCGGCCCCTTTTCTTTTGTCTGAAATAGATTCTGTGATCCGGCTACTGCGGCCCGTTTTGGCCTTTCTCCAGCACATCCTTCACTGTTGTCGCAAGCTGCTTCAACGAGAACGGCTTTGGCAGGAAGGAGAATTTTTCGCCCTCTGGCAAGTTCTTCTCGAATGCATCCTCGGCATAGCCTGAAACGAAGATGATCTTCAGATCCGGGCGGACTTTGCGCAGCTCTATGAGCAAGGATGGGCCGTCCATCTCTGGCATCACAACGTCAGAAACGACCAGATCAACCGCGCCATCCAGCTCGGTCATTACATCCAGCGCTTCCGTACCAGACCCGGCTTCATGCACTTCATAGCCGCGAGAAGAGAGCGCGCGGGCAGCGAAGGCACGCACCGCTTCTTCATCTTCCACCAGCAAAATGGTGGCGGAACCGGTGAGATCAGCAATAGCAGTAGTTTCCTGTTTCTCTTCAACGACCGGCGCCACCTCTTCAGGAATATGGCGCGGCAGGAAGATACGTAACACAGTGCCCTTGTTTACCTGACTGCTACAGAACACAAAGCCGCCGGTCTGCTTAACGATGCCATAGACGGTCGAAAGCCCAAGGCCGGTGCCTTTACCCACATCCTTAGTAGAGAAGAACGGTTCGAAGATCTTATCCATCACCTCAGGCGGCATACCATGACCGGTATCGGCCACTTCAATCAGCACATATTCGCCATCCGGCATTCCGCGCGTGTTCTCGTAGGTAGCGGAAGCAGCACGGTCCACGTTGAGAGTGCGGATGCTCACTTCGCCTCCGCCAGACATCGCGTCGCGGGCGTTAACAGCAAGGTTAACGATCACCTGCTCAAGCTGGTTCACGTCTGCCATTACCGGCCACAGATCGCGCCCATGAACCACTTTAAGATCAATCTTCTCACCAAGAAGACGATCAAGAAGGATACTGAGGTCGGCCAGCACGTCCGAAAGAGCCAGTTCTTTTGGTCTTAGTGTCTGACGGCGGGAGAACGCAAGCAACTGACGAACAAGACCAGCAGCACGGTTTGCATTCTGCTTGATATTCATGATGTCTTGGAAAGCCGGATCAGTTGGCCGATGGCTTGCAAGCAGCAGATCGGAGAAGCCGATAATAGCTGTCAGCACGTTGTTGAAGTCGTGCGCAACACCGCCTGCAAGCTGGCCAATCGCCTGCATTTTCTGGCTCTGCGCAAACTGGGCTTCAAGCGCGCGCTGCTGCGTGGTTTCAAGCACGTAAACAACAGCTGCTTCATCGTCATCCTGCACGTCTTGAACGGCAGACACGTAGAAGGTTGCAGAGCGTTCCTGATTACTGCCAGCGAGAACCACATCAACCGGAGCTATCTGGCTTTGCCCTTGCGCGGCATCAGAAAGCGCAGCCAGCAATTCGCCACGGCCCGCTTCCTCTACAAACTCTGCAAGCGTCGTATCGCGTAGCGCCGTGTCATTCGTACCAAACAGGCGAACAAACGGCGCGTTCGTGCGGTTAATGCGGCCAACACTGTTAACACTGGCAATAGCAACTGGCGTATTGTTGAAGAAGCGGGAGAAACGAACTTCCGCCGCACGCAGCGCCTCAGCAGCCTCTTCACCCGGTGAGCGGTTAAGCACAAGCGTACGGCTTTCACCCGCCTGCCCTTCCGCCCCAAACGGAACGCGGTGGATGAGACGAACCGGAAGTCCAGTACCGTTGCGGGTAACAAGATCAATATCGAAGGTCTCGGTTCTTACCTGCCCCTCCGCACCCTGCATGGAGAGGATCAAAGCCGCGCCATCGCCGCGCACAACATCGGAAAGCGTCAGGCCGCCAGAGACGAACTGGGTGAGATCATAACCCAGCCAATCAGCAAGCGTCGCGTTGAGGTAGACGAGACGACCATTGTCATCGCAAGACATAAAGCCAGATGGCGCATGGTCGAGAAAATTGATAACGCGTTGAAGCTCTTGGAATGAGTTTTCCTGCTCTTTGCGGTCTCGCGAAATATCGGCTACCTGCCAAACCGTCAAAGCACGGTGGTCGATCGCGGCGCCATGCTGGCGCAGCGGGCGAACGCTAATGCGGTACCAGCGGGGCCCGCTATGCAACTCGCCGCCCAGCGGTTTGGTCAGGCGAATTTCTTCCTGCGCACGGCGGCCTTCACGAACAGCATGAGAAAGACGGAAAATGGCGTCTGCCGCATTGGGGTCAGCAGAAAACACCCGTTCAACAGCACGCACTTGTTCCGGTCCAAGAGCATCTGTCAGATCAGCATAGGCTTTGTTGGCGTAGATGATGCGCCCGCTTCCATCGGTAAGGATTGCGCCTTCTTCCAGGGAGTCCAGAAACGCCTCTGCCAGAGGGTTACCCGCCCCTCGGGAGGAAAAACGCAGCAAGCCGATAGCCCATGCGAACAAGCTGAATACGCCCACAACGGCAAGAATACCAAGTAGCCCCAGAATATAGGGCTCTGACTGCTCCTTAGACATCATGGCAAAGGCGGCAATTACCGCAACAAGACCAAGGGCAAGCAGCATGAGCACGCCGATATTGCCACCCTTTTCGACCCGGTCCACCACCGGTTCAGGGGAACGTGCTTCTGTCTTACTCATAAAAAGTCTCCCCAATAACCCCGGATTCGGAGAGTATAGAATCGCGCTTACTGTTGATTTCACACAGCTTACAGCAGGTTGCAACCATTAGCTTCCCTTAAGGCCCCAATACCAAGAGGAGTTACGAACGCCAACTGCGGCGCGACTTGAGATTGATAACGTAACCAATCACCTTAGCAACGGCTGCAAAGTGTTCTTCCGGCACCATATCTCCGACCTCGATCGCGGCATGCAAGGCGCGTGCAAGCGGCGGGTTTTCGACCACCGGCACCTCGGAGTCCTTGGCGACTTCACGAATGCGCAAAGCGACCGCATCCAAGCCCTTGGCAACACAAAGTGGCGCGCCCATGCCCTCTTCATACTTCAACGCCACAGCATAGTGCGTCGGGTTGGTAACAACCACAGTCGCCTCAGGAACCTGCGCCATCATACGGGTACGTGCTCTTTGCTGGCGAAGCTGGCGTATACGAGCCTTGATCTGCGGATCACCTTCCGCCTGCTTGTGCTCGTCCTTCACTTCCCGCTGTGTCATCTTTAGCTTGGTGAACCACTGGTACCGCTGCCATGCATAATCTGCCGCTGCAACAACCGTCATCAACGCCAAAATAGCGCCAATGAGCAACAGTGACAGCTCCTGAACTTCCGGAAGAAGCGACGTTCCCGGGCGCAGCACCATCGTGTCGAGGCGGTCTCTTTCCGGCCACAGCACGAAAAACATCAACACAGCAACAATGACGATCTTCACCAGCCCCTTTAGAAAGTTCATCAAGCTTTCTTTGGAAAAGAGGCGCTTAAGACCAGCCAAAGGGGAGATCTTGCTCAGTTTTGGTATCAGCTTTTCAGCTGTGAAAATCGGTTTGCTTTGAATAAGCGAACCAACGGCTGCAAGAAGCAGCAGAGTAAGAAATGGGGCTGCCAGAATTTTAAAAATCTGCGGCGCGGTTTCCCGCCACAACTCCAGAAAATCAACGCCGTCAACGCTTAGCGTGCCAGCATGAATAAAAAAGCCCTTCAGCAAACCGGAAAGCGAAATGGCAACGGGCGCTGCGAAAAAGGCCACCACAAGCGCCGTGCCAACAAGTGCAAACCATGCACTGACTTCTTGTGATCGGGGTATATCCCCTTTGGAAAGCGCTTCATCCAGCTTTCGTTGGGAGGGGTCCTCGGTCTTCTCGCTGTCGTCGGTATCATCAGCCATTTGCGTCTCCTATCCCACCAGAAAGGGCGCAAAAAGCTCTTGAAACTTGGTCAAATACCAACCCATCAGCGTCGAGAGCAAAAGAACGAGTAGCACCAAGCCCATCATGATGTTGAGTGGCATGGCAACGAAGAAGATTTGAAGCTGCGGCATAAGCTTGTTGAGCAAGCCAAGGCCGAAATAGAAAACAAGCCCGAAGAGAATAAACGGCGCACTCATACGCAGGGCGATCGAGAAACTTTCGCTAACCACTTGAACGGCCAACTGGCTGGCATCTGCCACCGGTATTGTTCCACCGGGCGGAAACAGCGTGAAGCTGTCATGCATAGCCGCAATAACCAGGTAATGCAGGTTGTTGGCGAAGATTAGCGTTGCCCCAAGCAATGCAAGAAAGTTGGAAAGCATAGCACCCTGCTGACCGGAGTTGGTCATATCTCCGCCCATAGCGAAGGCAAGGCCAGACTGGTTGGCGATAACTGTTCCAACGGTATTGAGCGTATAGGTGATGAGGCGCGTTATCAGGCCAATGAAAAAGCCGATAATCAGCTCAATCGACAGATACGTAATCAGGAGGCTGAAATCAGAGGCGACCTCTGAAGGGTAATAGGGGCGTGCGATTGGCAGTAGAATGTAGGCGAGCATCAGCGCCATAGACAACCGCATACGCGCTGGAATAGCCCGCTCCCCAAGCCCCGGCATCAGCATAAGCATGGTACCTATCCGCGCAAAAATGAGCAGAAAGACGACAGTTATGTTGGTAAGCGGGCTTAGGTCGAACTCCATTTCAGGCTATCCGACGGGTTATACGGGGGGACTGATAATGAGAGCTGTCACACGCTCGGTAAAGCTGCCCATAAGCTCTCCCATAAAGGGAAGAGCCACCAGAAGCCCAATGAAGATAGAGAGAATTTTCGGCACGAAGACCAGCGTGGCTTCCTGAATCTGCGTCAATGCTTGGAACAAAGACACTATAACGCCTACCACAAGGCCAACGAGCATCACCGGCGCAGACACCTTGATCAGGGTCCAAATGCCATCACTGGCAATATCAAGTACTTCTGCGCCGTTCATAGAACCTCCGCCGGTTAGATCGGCATTCTCATGATTTCTTCATAGGCCGAAATTACGCGGTCGCGAACCGAGACCATAGTTTCAAGCGCCAGCTCTGTTTCAGCTACTGCTGTCACAACATCCACCACGTTTGCGTTGCCTTGAAGAAGGTCGATAGACTGGCTTTCCGTGGTAGAGCCAGCATCCGCAACGTCCTGAACTGCAGACTGAACCATCTGGGCAAAATCAGAGCCCTCGCCCTTTGCCAAACCGCCAGCAGTTGCGCCTACTCCGCCCTGCGTTGCAGAGCCGACCTGCGCCATACTTGCATAGGCGTTCGCCGCCATTGTTGCGTTAGACATGGGTTCCCCTCCTCATAAAGCTGGCAGAGCAGCTTAACCCTTCAAAATATCGATGGTTCTTTGCAGCATGGAGCGCGATGAACGCACCACATTGAGGTTAGCCTCATATGAACGCTGCGCTTCGTTCATATCAACCGCTTCAACCATCGTGTCCACGTTAGGCATCTGCACATAGCCCTGTTGGTTCGCAGCTGGATGCCCCGGCTCAAACCGCGCCTTGAACGCAGACTGATCTTCCTGCACTCGGCCAAGCTCAACCACGGCAGCCCCAAGTTCACGGTCAAAGCTTGTCTTGAAAGTCGGAACCTTGCGGCGATACGGGTCTTCTTCCGGCGTGCGGCCCGTTGAAGAAGCATTGGCAACGTTCTCCGCGATGACGCGAATACGTCCGCTCTGCGCTTTCAAGCCCGATGCAGCAATGTGGATAGATTTGACCAAGTCCAACGGCTTGTCCCCTCAAAAATCTGGTTAAACCACTTACGACGCCCCATCGTGAATGGCTCGAGTTCGTTTATCGCCCAAGCGCGGTACGCAGCAGCCCTAAACTGCGAGAATAAAGGCTAGTCGCCATCTGGTAATCCATCTGGTTCTCCGTAACCTTCATCATCTGCTCTTCCAGCACCACGCTATTACCGTCCGGTGTGCGCTCGAAACTCTTTGCAGAAATACCCTTTGCAGAACCACTGCCACTAATGGCAGATCCACCAATATGCCCCGCATGAGTGCGGGCGGGCCCTGCGTCACCCGTATGCTGGGCAACCATGCCTTCAAATTTAAAGTCTTTGAGGTCTTGCCCCCGATAGTCCGGCGTATCAGCATTGGCTATGTTCTGTGCCAGCAAGCCCTGACGCTGCTGGTGCCAGTTCATTTTCTGCTTCAACGCCTGAAATAGCGGCAGGTCGACAATGGACATCAAATCACTCTAGTGCGTATTAATAACTAGGTAATTTTTGCCTATTCAATGGTTAACGAATAGTTAACATTAACGAAAAATAAACCATTTCCCTCGGCAAACATCGCTTTAAGTTTCAGTACGACCTTGCAAAATGGTGCAATTTTCCTCTTCTTTTGGTCAACCTTTAAATACCCGCGCCGAAGTAAGGCATTGAAATGTAAAACTCGGGGCTGATTATAGTTAATTTTCTCCAACGAGAAATAAGCTAGATCGGTTCATTCGGGCCTTACTATCGGGTAAACAAAGCAACGGCTTTGCGTAGGGGCGGATTCGCATACGCAACGACGGGGATAAAAACTCGGCAATAGCTGCAACAAAGCGGAGGGGCTCCGCTGAAGTGAGGACGGAATGAAAGACTGGTTGGCCGCAAACCTCGGTCTGTCGCCTGAAGTGGCGCTGCTGTTTTCTATCATTTTATCGCTTGGGCTTGTTTTAGCCTTAGCTGCTGTCGTTATTCCCCTTCTCAAGCGCTTTGCCCGCACGAGTTACAAGGGTGCGCGTAACCGTCAGCCGCGTATTGCGATTATGGACGCTGCGGATATTGATGCTCGCCGCCGCCTTCTGTTGATCCGCCGTGATAACGTTGAGCACCTCATTCTTGTAGGTGGTCAAAATGATCTCGTCGTGGAACAGCAGATTGTTCGCGGTATGCCGGTTTCTGCAACCCATGGCCGTTCCGCCGCTGTTGGCGGTCACTTTTCTGCAACCAACGGCTATTCGGATCAAACCAGCATTGTCAGCGAGCCTTCCAGCGAAAGCAGCGAACCGCAGGTAGCAAAACCAGCGAAGCAGGAAGCTATGCCTAAGCAGACTGCCCCTGTTGCAATTGCTCCAGCACCTGAGAAGACCGTTGAGGTGGTAAAACCAGTTCCGGCACCAGCGCCTGTAAAGGCACAGGTTGCAACGCCTCCTGCACCTAAGCCGCAAGCCCCGCAAATCAAGGTTCAGCCAACGGCCCCGCAGGTAAAGCCTGCGCCTGTAGCGCCAACACGCCCAGCACCAATTGTGCAGCCTGCTGGCCCACAACAGGGCGCAGCTGTAACGCATCATACAAATTTGGGAGATAAGCCAAGGGCCTATCCACCAGTTGGTAGTGCGGCGATGAAGCCACTGGCGCAACCTGCTCAGGCACCAATCCTCAAACCAGCGGCAACAACTCCTTCTGCAACTGCTCCGTCTGCGGCTACGGCAACTGCAACTGCAGCACCTAGCCGTGTTCGTGCACCGATCCGCAGAGAGATGACGCCGCCTCTTGCAGGACCAGCCTCACGCACATCCAGTGTTTATCCTCGTCCGACTGCTAAGCAGGAAAAGCCAGCAGAAAAGTCTGAGAGTGAAGCTGCTCCGAAAGCGAACGGCGCACCAGCCAAAGCTGAACAAAATGAAGCTCCCAAGGCTGCAGTGAAGGCTGAAGCACCGGCAAAAGCGGATAAGGCACCGAAGGTTGAGAGCGAGCATGAAGTTGATCGCAAAATCGACGCTGCCATTGACGCGATTGTTGCAACCGACAAAGAAGCGAAAGCTGAAAAGCCTAAAGCTGAGACTGTAAAGAGCGCTTCTGAGGCGCCTCAGGACAAAGCTGACAAAAAGGCTGAAAGCAAAGAAGAGGCAGATAAGACAGCACCTGCCAAAAAGTCTAAAGCGTCTGCCAAAAGCGACGAGAAGCCAGAGGCAAAGAAGGATGATGCAGCTAAAGTTGCAGCATCCAACACCAATAAACCTCTGGACGACACCAAACGCACCGTTGAGCCGTTCGGCGACACTATGGCAGATTTACTTAGTGAGATTGACGGGGAAACTCGCGCACACTAAGCGCAACCGATCCCAAACGTACCCTGTTCGATTTCGGACAGGGTACAATGCGGCTATTTCTTTTTCTTGCACTACTGGTCCTCGCTGGTCTTGAACCGGCATCAGCCCAGACAATTTCGATAGATCTTGGCCAAGACAATGGCCTCACGCAGCGCCTGTTGCAGATCATTGCACTGCTGACTGTTCTATCCCTCGCTCCCAGTATCCTTGTTATGGTCACCAGCTTCACCCGCATTGTGGTGGTGCTTTCGCTGCTTCGTACAGCTATCGGCCTACAAACCGCACCACCTAACGCGGTAATGATCTCTCTAGCGCTTTTCCTGTCTGCTTTCGTGATGGCGCCCGTTTTCGAGCGAGCCTACGATGACGGCGTTAAACCGCTCATGGACGGCACTATTGAGATGGACCAAGCCTTTGAGCGGGCTAGCGAACCGTTTCATGACTTTATGCTTAAACAGGTGCGCGAGAGTGATGTGGAGCTGTTTCAAGGGCTTGCAAATGAACCCGCTCCGGAAACTCCGCAAGAATTGAGCCTGCGCGTTCTCGTACCTGCATTCATGATCAGCGAACTGCGCCGCGCTTTTGAGATCGGCTTTCTGCTCTATCTGCCCTTCTTGATTATCGACCTCGTTATCGCATCGGTTCTCATGTCCATGGGTATGATGATGCTACCGCCTGTCGTCATCTCCCTACCCTTCAAACTGATTTTCTTCGTGCTTGTCGATGGATGGCAGTTGATTGCAGGTAGCCTCGTGCAAAGCTTCGGCGTCACCTGACGCCGCTTCACCGATCAATACGCCTAACTAGATGTCTGTGAGGACAACTGCTCGGCCGCAGCGGAAGCAGATGGCGCACTCAGGTAGTTACGGCGATATTCCTGCAAGAACATCTGCAGGCTATCTGTCGAAGTCACAGCACGAGCCACCTCTCTAAACGGAACACCACGCTCTTCGATAGGCCGCGTAACCACATTAAACGCGGAAGCATGTTCGCTCGTGCTCATCTTCTCGGCGTACTTCTGGCGCAGGCGCTCCAGACCAAGCCTGTCTTCAGCCAGCGTGTAACCCACTGCTGCCTTCAGAACATCAAGACGTTCCTGCTTGGAAAGCGGAGCCGCATCAGACCACCTACTACCGTGCATGCGCTCTAGCTGCTCTCCAGCATCCTGCCAATGTTCTGCGGCCCACATAGTATCAGCCCGCAGCCTCTCAACGTCAGAACCGCTCATATTACGAACCAGTTCCAAGGCAAGATCAGGCCGTCCGCTTTCGGTCAAAGCCCGCGCTTCCACAATGCTCCGCTGGCGTTGAAGCACGCGAGGAAGCTGCCCCTGGCGGGTACGGCTAAGCGCCCGCAAGGCTTCCTCAGGCTTTCGGTCGAGCAGATAGACAACGGCGAGATCAGCCGCAACCTGCGCTTTTGCAGCACCCTTCAAGCGGTTATCAATCTGGTGAGAAAGCAAACTCGCCGCCTGTTGTAGGAGGTCCAGATCAATCAGACGGTTTGCAAGGTTGCGCACCATCTTGTCACCTCGTGAACCAACAGGCAGAAGCTCCCGAAAATCATAGAAAAGCGAAAGTGCCCTAATGGTATCAAGCTCGTTTGCCTTACCATCCAGAAACAGCGAGGTGTAGACCGATCCCATTTCCTCTTGGAGCCTGCGTGTCTCCTCCGCTTCAGGATCAGAGTAAAGCGCCTGTTTCATCGCTTCAAAAGCCTTTTGGTAGTCACCCTGCTGAGCACGTAGCCTTGCCAGCAAACGCAATGCGTTGATCTCGGTTTTATCACCGCGCCACGAGGTCACCAGCCCGTCCAGCTGGTCAATCGCCTCCTCGCGGTCAATGTAGCCATCTCGATAACGAATGTGGGTAGACCTGAACTGCGCCTCAGCTGCCCATGGTCCGTCCGTAGATTTCAGAACGAAATCGAAAGCGGTCAATGCTTCCTGTGTACGGCCGGAGATATCGGCAAGCTGCCCCCGCAAAAGGTCATAGCGAGCCGCCTGCTCCACATCCAGCTTACTAGGCTCTACCTGAGACAGGTACTTGAGCGCAGAACCATAATCTCCAAGGGAAAGCTGGGCCTTTACTGCCGCCAAATTGAAGTCTGACTGCACCTTTACAGGGTAGTTGTTCGTCACAAACGCCGTACGGCCAAGCGCAGCATTTGCCTCCGGCCAATGCTCTTTGGCTACATGGGCTAGTGTTTTCCAAACAGCAGCGTCAGGGCTGTGCATCAGCTCTGGAACAGTGAGGAACTCAATCGCTTCCTCCGGCCTGTTCGACATCATCTGCGCTGCGCCCATCATCAAGCCGTAGAGTGGCTTACTCGCCATATCGGGCGCATCACGCTCTATCAGCTCCAGAATGCCAATCGCCTCGGAAGAGAAGCCGTGCGCGATATAAAACCGCGCCATCTCCATGCGCAGGCCAGTGCGTTCATCACCTTCCGCCATTGCAGAGCGGCGCTCGTACTCGCGGATGCGCTTCAGGAATGCCTCGTCACTCGGCGTGGTCAGCGTCGCAAATTCTACAAGCCCCGGCTGGGTTGGGTCACGTGCCTCTTTTCCTGCGATAGTGCGTTCACCCAGAAGCCCTGAAGAAAGCGCTAGGCCTTTAGCGCGCTCCACGAGCACATCATCACCGGCAAGCGTAACAGACAGATCATCAGCTAGCGGAACAAGAGCAAGGCCATGAGAGGAGCGCAGAACGGAAAGCTCGGCAAAGCGCTGCGGCTTGATAGCACCACGAACCGGCGGCAAAGCCGTAACCACAAACACCGTATCGCCCACATAAGGGTCATCGATCTTATGCAAGGCACTTGGGTCTCCAAATGGGATACGCAGCAAAGGAGTGCCGTCACCTTGAATGTGGCGCTTTACTGCCACCGCCTTTGTCGGCGCTGCGATTGTCTCGCCAAGAGTTAGCTGCCAGCCCTGATCAAGAAATTCCACACTCGCAAGCGCTGCCCGTTTCAACTCCATCGTGACGATCTGGTGATCATCATGAGACTGGGTTTTAACGTCTTCTGCATAGCGCGTTACCGCAGCGACCATGCCCCGAACATCGAGAGCCTTCTGGCTTTCAAACACCAGCGTATAGATATTATCCCGCCGATAGAACGCGGTTGGAACATCACCTGCGAACGGAAAGGTCACCTGAACGAAAGCGCCAACATCTCTGGTCTCAACGCTTACAAGGTTACTCTCCTGTTCCTCCAACTCGTTGAGCGCCTCTGGTGATACCGGAAGCTTTAATGGCTCCTGTGAGACGATGACAGGAGCCTCAGCCGCAGCTTGTTTGGAAGGCTTCACAGCCGAACGCGGCTCCAGAACGAGCGGTTTCGGAGCGAGAACAACGCCCTCGGTCTTTGGTTCTGTATTTGCGGATAGTTGTTGGGAAGACGTTGGAGGCGAGACCTGTTGCTGTTCTTCGACTTCCTTCAGCTTCCCAGCTTCTTCGCCGCCCTCTGTCTTCGCCCGAGGACGCGCGACTTCATCCATTGACTGGTTGGGCTTGGCTGCCGGAAGAATAACCTTGCTTGCAAGTTCATCTTCCTCACTTGGCTCAGGCTGCTCGCTTGCAGCCATTTCCTTTTGCGGCGCTAGGGAAACAATCTCGTTACTTCTTTTGGCTTCGTCCGCAACCGGTGGCTCGATGGCCAAAGCCTCGGCAACAGCCTGCTGCTCGGCTGATTTGATAGCTCTACGCGGCGGAGTTATATCCATCACGTAGGTATTGCCCTCCCGAAAGGCACGGATATCGGCTTGAGGCACGACCTGCATTGTAAAGTGCGTCGAACCGTCATCATTGCCTGAGCGAACAGCTAGCACGCCATTCGGCAAACGTGCACGTAAACGGCTAACGTCCAGCTCGGCTTCCTGATCAAACACGACCTTGAGATCCTGCCCGTTGCGGGTGAACGAGCTATCGAACGGACCAGACCATGAAAAGACAAAGCGCGTGAAAGTTGGATGCTCACCAACGGCCAGATCAACGGATGCTACAGGATCAAACGTTGCACCGCTTCTCTCTAGCTCCTGTACACGCTTCAATGCTTCTTCGGCCCGTTTTGCAAGTTCAGCGACAACATCCTCCGGCAAACCCGGAGGCAAGCCCTCCCAGTTCGGCGGCAGCATATCAATGAAAAGGCGCTCTCCAGCTTCCATTGTGTTGATGTTGACGGGCTTCTTGAGCGCAAAGCGCAGCGCCCCGCCATCCGGATCGCGGCGAGCAATTGAAACGTAATCGCTCAAAGTATCCGGTACGTCGTCTACGGATACATCAATGCCTTGCGGAAAAGAGATGCGCAGTACGCCAGCAGTGATGAGAGCATCATACTCCGGCAGCGTCGTGCGGCCCTCAAAGTTGATAACCAAGCGGGCATAGCCCTCGCTGGCATCCATCTCGAGCGAAGCTTCGGGAAGAGAAGCAGCGGACGCATAAAAGGGGAAAAGCCCAGCAGCAAGCCATAGAGAGACGAACAGGAACTGCATGAGCAGCCCCGCGCCCCTCTTGTCATACCGTGCTTTGAGAACCTTATTGAAACCGGAAATCATTGCGCCCAGAGAACCTCAGAATAAAACTAGGTAATTTTATATAGTTTCCCGTTAATTCTCTGTTACGAACTGCCAAATGGGTATGGGCGAATAGTTCAACACTGCGCCGCCTATCCCCATTGCTAGAGACACAGTAAGTCCACGCTCGCCACTGGCGATGCCGCCAATCAGTTGCCCTTGATCTTCGGCAGAATAGTTGCGCCGGAAGCGGCTGCGTGCGCACCGCCCATAGCTAGCGCGACAGTCAAACGCTCCGCTGCTTCTGGGTCCATAGAAGCCAGAACATCGGCCATTTTGCGCGGCTGCATCTTTTTGACCACCCGCAGCAAGACATCCAGCTCCAAGCGATTGAAAATACGAGCCGCATTCTTGGCATTCATGCTCTCATAAATGCTTACAAGATCCAGAATTTCTTGCGCAGCCTGCTCTTTTTGCCGGGATTCGGTCGATTGCAGCTCTTCTTCCATCGCTTTCAGCTCGGCAATGCGCTTCTCAACGCGAGCCTCGGCAGCAGACAACATCTGCTCGCGGAGCTGCAATTCCTGCTCCCGTTTATTCAGCTCTTCACGACGAGAACCCAAGCTCTTAAGAAGCTCGCGCTCTGAAGGAGAGCTGCCGATTGCGCCACTGTTGAGATCCGGCATTCCCGCTGGCAGCGTCGTATCAACACCTCTGGCGTCTAAGGCTGTTCCGTTATTTGCCAACGCATCGCGAAGCATACCAATAGAGGCCTTATCCTCGATAAAGAAGCTCATCAGCTTCAAAACCAAAAGAGCGGAACCGGCAAAAACGACCAGAGGCAGCAGGCGTAACGTCATGCAACACGTTCCTGAGAGCGGCGGCGGAACTCTTCAAGCCTTGATGCAGATTCGCCCGCCGCACGGCGGATATCATCTGTCAGGTTGCGCTTTGGTTGGCGTGCAGGCTCCGCAACTGGCTCACGGCGCGGACTTGCAGCTTCTGCAGAGGCTGCGCCGTGAGCAACGTTGCCGATACGATCCAGAACCCCTTGCCCGAAGTCCAATTGATCGGTCAGTTTGCGTGAAACGTTTTCCGCTTCATCAAGGCGGGCACCCAAGGTGCGATCCGCATTACCTGCGGTGGACTTGAGGCCCAAGATCGCACGTTCTGCGATTTCCGTTGCAGTAATCAGCTCCGAGATGGTTGCCCGCAAGGATTCCTCGTCGGAACGCAACCGCTTGAGGCGCTTGTTAAGCACCCAGCAGTAGCAAATGGTGACGACAAGGAGCAGCGCCACAATGCACTCGACAATAAGCCCGATATCCATAGCTATGACGCCTCCATGTCATTTTGCAGGGATCGCTCAAAGGCTGCCAGCGTCATGCGCGGTTGCTTCAGCTCCCTAGAAACTTCAATTGAAATATGATCGCCCACACGACCAAGGCGTCCCTCGGTCAAGGCGGTATCGCCGCATTTGATCTGCACAGGATCTTGCGGGCCAACGTCGAACAACAATGTCTGCCCGACTTCCAAATTCATTACGCGCTCAAGCGGCAGAGCGTTTTCGTAAAGCACTGCTGCAACTTGAACCTCGGAGTTATAGACCTCGGAAGCCAAGTGCCCTTCCCAGATAGGGTCGCGGCCAAACTTTTCGCCCATGAACATCTGCAGCAGCATCTCGCGAATTGGCTCGATAGTCGCGTAAGGCAGCAAAATTTCGATCTTGCCGCCGCGATCTTCCATATCGATACGCAACTCAACGAGGATTGCAGCATTGGCTGGACGGGAGATAGCGGCAAAGCGCGGATTGGTCTCCAAACGCTCTAGCGGAAGATGGACCGGCGACAGCGGCGCAAATGCTTGCTCGGCATCATCGAGAATAATCTCGATCATCCGGCGCACAAGATTGGTCTCGATGGTGGTGTAAGGGCGGCCTTCAACACGCACCATGGAAGTGCCACGCCCGCCGCCAAGCAGTACATCGATGATCGAATAGATCAACGAACTTTCAACGGTCACCAAACCAAAGCCATCCCACTCCTCGGCTTTGAAAACCCCAAGAATGGCAGGCAGCGGAATGGAATTGAGATAATCGCCAAACCGTACGGAACTAATGGAATCGAGAGAGACTTCGACGTTGTCGGAAGTGAAGTTGCGCAAAGATGTTGTGGCAAGCCGTACAAGGCGGTCGAACACAATCTCCAACATCGGCAGGCGCTCATACGAAACCATTGCCGAGTTGATGAGCGCACGAATACCTTCGTTTTCACCGGTCAGCGCTTCATCAAAGGAGAAGCCTAGGAGGTTATCAATCTCCTCCTGATTGAGAATGCGATCAGCGCCGCGAGCAGCATCATCAAGGTCCGGCT
Source organism: Pseudovibrio flavus (assembly GCF_009711345.1). Classification (GTDB taxonomy): domain Bacteria; phylum Pseudomonadota; class Alphaproteobacteria; order Rhizobiales; family Stappiaceae; genus Pseudovibrio; species Pseudovibrio flavus. Next base: position 390,252 of record NZ_SMMA01000066.1, on the reverse strand, counting down.
CATTGTCCTCGACCATCGCTGCCCATTGAGCTGCAATGTCCTCGGCGTTTCCTGCCCCCTGTTCCTGAAGAGCAGCACCCCAAGCAGCGGCGAGATCTTCGTCCGCGTCCAGATCGTCATCAAAATTTTCTGCAAGATCTGTCACAACTGCCCCTCAATTCACCGGCCAGCAGGCAAACGCCTACTGGATCAGGATCTCCTTGAACAACACCCCTTCAACACGCGCCGGATAAACCGCCAAGTTTATGCGCCGCAGCAACTGCTCCTTCAAACGGAACAAGCCCGCAGAGCCTTCAAGGTCTGCAGGACGTAACTCCCTTAGGTAAATCTGGAAGGCATCCATAATGCGCGGTAGGAAGGGCTCGACCCGATCCACCATGGCATCGTCTTGCAGCTCCAGAGAAATCTGAACTTTTAGGTATGTGCGGCGTCCGTCCGTCGCCAAATTGACCACCATCTCTGGCAGGTCATAAAAAACCACCGGCTTAACTTCCGGCACATCTTCTTCTGCAACACCGGCGGAAGATGAAGAGGATGAAAGTCCTCCAGTGAGGTAGTAAGCTCCAGCACCCAGACCAACGACGAGCGCAATGGCAGCCCCGATAATGACCAAACGCCACTTCGATGACTTGGGCTCCTGTCCCAGCTCTTCGCTGTCGGTATTCGCCATAAACTGCCCCACCGCCAAAATTAAGCAAATTAACCTACGTATTAATAATAGGTTAATGCGCCCTCAATGGTTAACAGAAGGTTAACAGAGCCCTCGCCAAATAGTCCCATCGGCAGTAATTAACGGGCAAATTTTGCCGAGCGCCCTTTTCATTGGTTTTTGAAAGCCCAGAGTTCCGCCATTTTCAACTTGGCACGCTTCCTGCACATCAGTCTGCGTCGCTGCTCTGGGGAGAGCACGGCTTGCTGGGGAGCAAGTTAGACTATGGAAAACGCACAGCTCATCGGGCTATCGCGCCAAACGGCGCTTAAGCGCGAGATGGATGTCATCGCCAACAACTTGGCAAACATCAACACCACTGGCTTTAAGGGCCAGCGGATACATTTTGAAGAATATCTCATGCCCGTTGCAGAGGCGACTGCCTTTCCAACTATGGATGAGACCCTTTCCTATACGCAGGATTTCGCCACTTCCTTCGACTTTGCCCAAGGCGCTCTGCGCCAAACAGGCAATCCGCTAGACCTTGCAATTCAAGGTGACGGCTGGCTGAGCGTTGAAGGCTTTAACGGCGAACAGCTTTATACCCGCACAACCTCCCTACATCTCAGCCCACAAGGCGAGCTGCAAACAGCCTCCGGCAATCCGGTTCTGGTTGACGGCGCTCCATTGACGATCCCGACAGATCAAGGACCGATCTCTGTCGACAAGCAAGGCGTGATTTCCGTGGGTGACGTAACCCTTGGCAAGCTCTCCCTCGTGGAGTTTGAAAACGCACAGCAGCTGACCCATCAAGGCGACAACCTGTTTACAGGACCTGAGCCCTTCCCCGCGACCAACACCTCAATTGTTCAGGGCGCGATCGAAAGCTCCAACGTTGAAGGCGTAACCGAGATTACCCGCATGATCGAGGTAACCCGCAACTACGCCAGCATTTCCAAACTCATCTCAGAGCGCAACGAGTTGCAAAAGAAAGCAATTCAGCAACTGGGCTCCATAGAAGCATAACCTCGGAAGGATAGCATCATGAAAGCCCTGTACATTGCAGCAACCGGTATGAAGGCACAGGAACTCAACGTCGAGGTTATTTCCAACAACGTCGCCAACATGCGCACCACCGGCTACAAGCGCCAGCGCGCAGATTTTCAAGACCTGCTCTATGAAAACCAGCGCCGCATGGGCACCCAGACTTCGGAAGTAGGAACCATCTTGCCAAACGGCGTGCAGATCGGCTCCGGTGTTTACGCAGCCGCGACCACACGCATCATGTCTCAAGGCACTATGAGCGAAACAGGCAAGAGTCTGGACATAGCTATTCGCGGTGAAGGCTTCTTCCAAATTCAGCAGCCGGATGGCTCTTCCGCCTACACACGAGATGGCTCGTTCAACCGCTCACAAGACGGAACGCTCGTTAACAACAACGGCTACATTGTTCAGCCTGCCATCAACATTCCTGATGATGTGCGCGATATCACCATCAACAACGAAGGTCAGGTACAGGCGATCACGCCAGGCGGCGCCGTTGTTAATCTGGGACAGATCGAACTGGCCCGCTTTGCCAACAAAGCCGGACTGGAAGCCGTTGGCGACAACCTCTTTCTGGAATCCGAAGCCAGCGGCCCGGCTCAGGTTGGCGCTCCGGGCGTAGACGGTACAGGCGACCTTCTTCAAGGCTTCATTGAAGCGGCGAACGTTGATGCAGTGACCGAGCTATCCGACCTCATCGCAGCGCAGCGTGCTTACGAGATGAATTCCAAGATCGTGAAAGCCGCCGACGAGATGTACTCAACAACAACCAACATGCGCTAGGAGCGGTAGATGATGCGTAAAGGTATTCTCGCAGTCGCTCTCGCATTTGGCGCAATGTTCACTAACCAAAACGCGAGCGCTGAGCCAACATTGAGAGCGCAAGTTTCTGTTGCAGGACCTCTTGTCACCATTGGCGACTTCTACGAAGGCGCCGGCACTCTTGCACAGATCCCGCTATTCCAATCTCCTGATCTTGGCACGTCAGGAGGCGTCTCTGCCCTTCAGGTTGCACAGCGCGCACAGGCCGCCGGCATGCTGGACGCGACAACCAGCGGGCTGGCGCAGGTGCAAGTTTCTCGCGCGTCTTTGTTTGTAGATGAGGGCTACATCAAACATCAGCTCTCACAGGTGCTTAGCCAGCAAATCCGGCACGCCGGAGACAAGCTGCAGATCGAGATTTCCAGCCGTCTGCCGCAGCCACTCTACGCAGACCTTTCTGCTCTGACGCCGGTAAAACTGCTGCGACTGGAACACAACGCAACCAACAAGCGCTTTAGCGCTCTGTTTGAAATTGCCAAAGGCGATCGCAAAGCAACACTTTCGGTTTCCGGCATCGCGCAACCACTTCTGGAGACAGTTGCCCTTACCCGCCCTCTTGAAAAGGGAAGCATCATTGGCACTGAAGATCTGCAGATCATCGAAGTTCCGATGACCAAAATGCGTGGCCGCGCTCCGCTTTCTTTCGCTGACGCGCATGGAATGCAGCTTCGCCGCTCGATGAAGGCAAACTTCGCCCTTAGCAGCAAAGACATCAGCCAGCCGACACTGGTGGAACGCGGTGAGCGTGTCACCGTTCTTTACAAGAGCGCAGGACTGCAACTCACCACGATCGCTCTTGCTCGGGCAGATGGCGCTCTTGGCGACTTGGTCGAAGTCACCAATCCGACGTCCCGCAAGAAGCTCTTGGCGAAAGTCATTGGCCCGGCACAGGTGGTGGTCGCTTCGCAAGCTGCTCTACATGCCCGCCTAGAGGAAGCAACAAGATGAAAATGAAAAAACTTCTAGTTACCGCATGCTGTTTGCTGACCGCGGGCTGCACCATGTCTAATGATCTGGCGAAGGTTGGTCAGGAACCGGTCCTCACCGCCATTCAAGATCCGACAACAATGCCAGGTTACCGTCCTGTGCAGATGCCAATGCCAAGCAAGCAGCCAGAGCACTACAACGCAAACTCACTATGGCGCTCTGGTAACCGTGCGTTCTTTCAAGATCAACGAGCCAAACGCGTTGGCGACATCCTCACGGTCGTTGTGACAATTTCTGACGAAGCAGCTTTTGATAACTCTTCCACCAACACACGCAGCAACAGCCGTGAACATGGCGCTGGCGGAGCACTTGGCGCAGCCATCAATACCGTTGCCCTGCCAGCAGGTGCATCTGCCGATGCAATGGCAAGCGTCAACAGCCAGAGCGCATTCAACGGCAGCGGTTCTATTGATCGCAAGGAAGAGCTGAAGACAACAGTTGCGGCGGTGGTGACGCAGATACTGCCAAACGGAAATATGGTGATTGAGGGAAGACAGGAAGTTCGCGTCAATTACGAAGTTCGCGAGTTGATCGTTGGCGGCGTGGTACGCCCGCAAGACATCTCGTCAGATAACACCATCGACAGCCAGAAGATTGCCGAAGCCCGCATCGGTTACGGTGGCCGCGGGCAAATCACCGCCGCGCAGCAGCCACGTTATGGCAATCAGGTGCTGGATATCGTTCTACCGTTCTAAACCAATACCCGAACCCCAGCCTGCCCGATGTAATCCATAGGCATTTGGGCAGCAAAAACGGGTGCGATGATTTGCTCCCCAGCACATCGCACCCGTTTTTTGTTTAGTGGGTCCAGCCGGAATGAAGAGCCCCTCAAACCTGCCATACCAATGATCAAAGCGGAGAATCCAGCAGACCCGCCACTTCAACTTCCATGCTCTTAATCGTCGCGGTAGATTTTTTCTCTACGCTCGTGCGCTTCTTGCGCCTCGATAGAAAGCGTTGCGATAGGACGGGCATCAAGACGACGAACGGAGATGGGTTCTCCAGTTTCTTCGCAATACCCATAGGACCCATCGTCAATGCGTTCCAACGCATCGTCAATCTTCGCGATAAGTTTACGCTGACGATCTCGTGCTCTCAGCTCAATGGAACGGTCTGTTTCGGAAGACGCACGGTCCGCCAAATCCGGATGGTTCTGGCTTTCCTCTTGCAGTGCGGCAAGTGTTTCCTTGCTCTCTTGCAGGATATCTTCTTTCCACGCGAGCAATTTCCGACGGAAATACTCGACCTGCCGTTCGTTCATGAACGGCTCGTTCTCTGATGGACGATAGTCAGCTGCGATATCAACCGCCATTTGTAACTCCGGCTACCTCTGTTGGCGGCTGGAATATAGCCATGCGCGCGCCAAACAACAACTAACCAAAAGCGTTTAATACGAAAGAGCGGAAAAATCCCCCTTTAATTCAGCCAAGTAGAAGGACTTATTGTCACTGTGAATAAGCATTAATTACTAGTTTAATCCACAAACTGCCCTAATTTCGCCAGTTCGATTCTGGCTCTTACCTCAATCTGACCCAAAGTTTCATCAAGTTCTCTATTTCCGGAAGCTACCCGCATGCGCACCAAATTGAGAATCTTATCAAGCTGCTGGGGGCTAACTCTCCCCTCAAGGAGTGATAGCTTTAGCTGCTCCAACTCATCCAAAAGATCATATCCCTGACGCAGCGCTTTTCGCGAATCTGGCGCTGGACCGTCGAGTTCCTGCAAGGCCAGTAAGGCATCAACGCCGTTTAAACTCGCCGCGCTCCCAGTTGCCGCAGCAGCAATTGTTTCTTGCGGATCGGCATCTAGGGAAAAAGCCTCCGAGCTACCCTGACCATCCTTTACCTTGCGTTTAGCAGGCTGGATGGCCCCAGTTCCGGTTAAAGAGGTCCCTCTGATCAAAACCATTGCAACTCCTCCCCAGAGCCAAACATGCGCTAGTCAATTACTGCCGATGAGAACTAGATATTTTTACCAATTAGGCAATATTTGCCGGCCAGATAACAGCCCTACCTAAGACACCTTTCCACACCTGACGAAAAACACTCGTAAATTCAACAGACTAACCACCAGCTCAGAATAGGCATCAGTGGCATGCTTTTCGCATTCCCAGTTAGTTCCAACAGTTACGGGTTCAGGGTGTCCAATGGCAAAAGCTGCTTTCAGAAAAGGCATATGGGGTGTTTTCGCCGCGATTATTACAGTCGCTGCAATTGCGACCTCCGCGCATGCAGCTTCCCGCATCAAGGACATCGCAGACTTTGAGGGCATTAGAGATAACCAACTAATTGGCTACGGCCTTGTCGTTGGCCTTCAGGGCACTGGCGACAGCTTGCGGAACTCACCATTCACCCGTCAAAGCCTTCGCGCCATGTTGGAGCGCCTCGGCGTGAACACCAACGAGTTGGATCTCAACACACAAAACGTCGCCGCAGTAATGGTCACTGCAAACTTGCCGCCGTTCTCAACCCAAGGCACCCGCATTGACGTATCTGTAAGCGCTTTGGGTGACTCTGGTAGCCTGCAAGGCGGAACGCTTCTCGTTACCCCGCTTATGGGCGCTGATGGTGAGGCCTATGCCATCGCGCAAGGTCCTGTCGCAATTGCAGGTTTCTCGGTTCAGGGTGAAGCAGCCTCCATTACACGAGGCGTACCAACATCAGGCCGCATTGCAGGTGGCGCATTGGTTGAGCGGGAACTGGATTTCAAACTAGCCTCGATGAGTTCTGTTCGCGTTGCACTACGAAACCCAGATCTGACGACAGCGCGCAGAGTGGCTATTGCAATCAATGAGATGATCGGTCTGCCGACAGCAGAGCCTCTTGATCCGGGCACCGTTCAGCTCCGCCTTCCTCGTCAGTTTGACGGCAACATTGTCGACCTTCTCACCGACATTGAGCAACTGCTTGTAGAGCCTGATCTGCCTGCAAAAATCGTCATCGACGAAAGCAGCGGCATCATCGTAATGGGCCAGCAAGTGAAGGTCTCAACCGTTGCAGTTGCGCAGGGCAACCTGACCGTGACCATCGCTGAAAGCCCCCAGGTAAGCCAGCCCGCGCCTTTCTCGGAAGGTACAACGGAAATCGTACCACGCACCAATGTCGCCCTCACTGAAGACGAAACCCAGATGGCACTCCTTTCAGAGTCTGTGACGCTTCAAGAGCTTGTAGACGGCCTGAACGCGCTAGGCATAGGCCCGCGTGACCTGATCTCCATTTTGCAGGCGATCAAGGCCGCAGGTGCTCTGCAGGCGGAAATTGAGGTGCTTTGATTATGTCCCTTTCAGCACAGCTTTCCGCAAACCTTCTAGCCCTGCAGGACACTCCTGCTCAAAAGGCGAGCCAAACACTCAATCCCGAGCTTCAGAAGAAGGCGGAAGAGTTTGAAGCTGTCTTTCTCAACCAAATGCTGCAGAGCATGTTTTCCGGCCTTGGTGAAGACAGCCTCTATGGCGGCGGCGCTGGCAGTGAGGCATGGCGCTCCCTGCAAGTAAACGAATACGCCGCATCCCTCTCCGAAAACGGCGGTATTGGCCTTGCCGATGCAATGAAGCAGCAACTTCTTCAACTACAAGAGATCTAGATGTCCAACGATACGAACAAGAGCGCAGTTGAAGAACTGGAATTCGATCAAAACGCTATCACAACCGCAGCGCAGGCCATGCAGTTTTGTCAGCGTTTCGAAACTGCCCTCACCAACCTCGTAACCGTCATCAACGAGGAAACGGACATCTTGAAACGCGGCGAGCTCAAAAGCCTCTCCGTGGTGGCACCCAAGAAAAGCGCTGCTATTCACACCTACATGCACGGTGTACGGCTCGCGCAGAAAAACGCTATCGCCCTTGGTAATCTGGCACCACAAGCTGTTGCTCAGATGCGCGAGCAGCACAGCACCATTCGTCCGATATTGCAGAAAAACCTGTCTGTCGTTGCCACAGCGCGCTCCGTTACAGACACAGTTGTCGAGACAGTGGCGAAAGCCGTTGGGTCATCTATGCAGACCAAGACCTATTCCGCAGGTGGCATGCAAAACCAACCGCAAAAAGGCGCACGGGGCATTGCCATCAACCGTCAGCTGTAGCTATAGTCACCAAGCTCATATGCAATAGTAAATAATGAGAATTTTACTTTAAATTTAGTAAAATACCCGTATTTGATTTCAGTCTATTTTTCGGTTTACTGTCAATAATACACAATAGTTTTTTGTATTTTACAGGGGAGCTGGACTATGGATCTGGGATCACATCGCGCATCTTTGTTTCAGCATGCACTATCTCCCGCCGCATCTATTACCAAGGTAGATGATGATGCGGTAGAAACAGAGCTTGAAAAGGGCCTAACAGTCAGCTCTGCAACAGATACTGACAAGGCAAACACTGCCTCCGACAAAGCTTTTGCCTCCGACACACGAACTGGAATTCCGCCGCAAGGATCTGCGGAGAGCGAGGAAGTGCGCATCATCAAGGAACGCGTTCGCGATGATGAGTCTGGCGATATGGTCTATCGTCTACGCACCGAGCCAGAGGGCGAAGTTATCTTCGAGGTTCCGACTGAGACCGTCCGCAAGATTCGCGTTTTCATCGATCAGCTTTTGAACATTCAGGAAGCAGGCTTTCTTGATCAAAAGCCCGATACCGCCCAAAGCGAAACTCCTCCGGAAGTTATCAAGGCCGCAACACCGGCAGAAACAAGCTCGATTGAGGAAACTCGGGCAGAAGTACGCGCAGTAGCAGAACAGCGCGCAAATTTGGAAAGCTAACCAAACCTCTGCTTTTTCTTGGCTACTATAATAGAAAAAACGCCGCCCTTTCGAGGCGGCGTTTTTGCTGTAAAGCTCAAAGCTCTTGGATTAACGCAGAAGCTGCAGAACGTTCTGGTTAGCCTGAGTTGCAAGAGACAGAGTAGAAGTTGCGATGGACTGCTGCGTCTGAAGAGCAGACAGGTTCGCACCTTCGGTGTTCATGTCAGCAAGTGTCAGCTTACCAGCACCAACCTGAAGAGTTTCAATCATGTTGGTGGTGAAGTTCTGGCGGTTCTCAACCACGGTCATGTTCGTACCGAAAGTGGTTGCCTGTGCGCGCAGATCGTTTGCCGCTTTGTCCAGCTCGGCAAGAGTTGCCTCGATGGTTGCATCGCTTTCCCACATGGAGCCGGTAGTCGCAGCAACATCCGCAGCAATGTCGGTGTTAGTGAAACCAGAACCGGTACCGCTGGTGGAGAAGGAAAGAGCGTCTTTGTTGGTGTCAACAGTGAACACACCGCCTGTAACGCTAGCAGTTGCATCAGAATTTGCAGAGATGAAGTCTGAAAGATCCTGAACAGTGCTGGTAGCAGAGACAGTGAACTCAACAGCAGTGCCACCAGCAACGCTCATGCTGATCTTATCGCCAGCATCGAATGCGGACAAGCTGGAAAGCTGTGTTGTAGAATCCTGTGCAGCAACGTCAGCAGCAACGGAAACACCTGCAAACGGCGCACCGCTTTCAGAAGCAGCAGCAGTGTAGGTGAATGCCAGTGGGTTGGAGTTGGTGTCAACAACGAAGTCACCAGTGCTGATGTCAACAGTTGCGTCACCACCGTTTGCTTCAACGAAAGCCTTCAGGTCATCGACGGTGGACCCAGTAGTACCAATTACAAAGTCATTGGTGGTTGTGCCGCCATCGGTGCTGATAGAGATGGTACCGCCGGTGGAGAAGTCAGCAAGACTGTCCAGAGTGGTCGTACCGCTAACGCCAGCGCCAGCACCGTCCAGATCGAATGTCTGGTTGTTGTCTGTGCCAGTGCCCAGACCGAGAGCCAGAGTGCCGTTGTTGTCAACTGCGCTGACCGCTGCGGTTGTGCCAATTTCGTTGATGCGAAGGGAACCGTTTGCAAGGTCTGTGTAGTCAACAGCCATGATGTTCAAGGAAGAAGAACCATCTTCGTTGAATTTCACGTCAAGGTCGTTGCCGTCACCTGCAAGAAGGTTCTTGCCCTTGTAACCGGAGTCCTTAGCGATGTCCTGAATCTGGGTACGCAGTTCGTTGAACTCAGCAGCATACTTTGCACGGTCATCAGCGCTTTCGCTCTGCAGTGCCTGGTTTGCTTTAGCTTTTGCCGCATCAACAAGCTCAGAAACAGCGGAAATACCGGCATCAGCAGCTTCCAGAGTGGAAACGGACTGACCAATGTCATCCTGCAGGTTGGAAAGGTCAGAAGCGCGGTTGTTCAGGCTTGCAGCGGTGAAGAATGAATTCGGGTTATCCAGCGCCGAGTTAACTTTCTGGCCAGTCGCGAGGCGTTCCTGCGTCTGGCTGATCAGGTTTGCGGTGGACTGGAGAGTGCTCAGATTGGAGCGAACTGACGCGGTAAGTGTAATATCAGACATAGAAAATTTCCTTCTAGAAAATCAAAGGTTCATCCTTGAACCACACCCCTTCTGGAGCGTTGCGAGCAGGCTCTGTGATTTCCCTTAAGAAGGTATTAATACCTAATATATTTTGACTATATAAACCTCGATAATCCAACGTTGTTTTATATCCATCCCACCCAACCGACAAAACAGAATAAACAGTTTATTTTCAGCTTGTTAACTTGAAGTAACCGATGGAAATTTCGGTAATTTAGCCGGCTATCAGTCAAAAGCCTGTATCGATTTCATTAACCAATTTACACTAAATATTGCGTAGTTAAATTTACGCAGAAAATTACAGTGGCACTTAAGGTCGAATTAAAGCCGGGAGAGAAGATTATTGTTGGTGAAGCACTCATCACCAACGGTCCCGCGCGCGCTCGTTTTTCCGTTGAAGGAAACGCGCCAATTCTGAGGGAAAAGGACATCCTCGCAGTCAAGGATGCAAACTCCCCTGCCCTGCGCATCTATCTAGCAGTGCAGCTTATGTACCTTCACCGTTCCACTGACGTTGTTCGAGATGAATATTTTGATCTGGTGAGCCAGATCGTAAACGCGGCGCCGAGCACGCTGCCTTACCTTACAGATATCAGCAAGGCTATTTTGGAAGGCGCTTACTACAAGGCCCTGAAAGAAGCTAAAAAACTTATTGAGTACGAAAGGACCCTTCTCGGTCATGTATCATCAAGCAACTCAAGCCTACCAGAATAACGCCACAGTAACCGGTGACCCGCGTGAGCTGGAAGCAACCTTGCTTTTGAAAGCAGCAACTCAGCTCACCATGCTAAAAAACAGCTGGGATGATATTCGCCGTGAAGAGCGCAACGATATTCTGATCTTCAACCGCACAGCTTGGACTGTTCTGGCAACCGAAGCGACGGCAGAAGAAAGCCCGCTTCCGCTTGAAGTGCAGAACAATATGGCGAACCTCGCCATGTTCATCTTCCGTCATACCTTGGAAATTATGGCGCGCCCAGATGCAGAAAAGCTTGAACCGCTCATTACGATTAACCGCTCTATTGCAGCGGGTCTGCGGGGCGAGAGCGAACCAGTAAAATAGAAATGTGCAATGCGCTTGATATGACAAAGGGGCCAGATGGCCCCTTTTTTAGTCCCTAATAAAACTGCTATCACTTCAAATAGTTGGCTATCGACATATTCAGTAACATCGAAGTTGCCTGATAGGACGCTTCCAAATTGGTCTGAAGAAACGAAATCTCTGCGGCGAGTTCGGTCTTGTCGACGCCCTCAATCTCGCCGAGCATATTTGAATAGGTCAGCGACTTCTGCTCCAAACGGCTATCGGCATTCATAACAGCCGAATAGGTTAGGCTCATTTCTACGGTGACCGCCTGAATATCAGACTGACGATCCCCTTCTACACTGAGGAAACTATCAGTCGCAGTTGAAAGGGTGTTGTAGTAGCTCTCAGCAATCGCGAGAGACTGGGGATCAGACGGATCAGTTGGCGTAAAGTCTGCGGCAACATATACCGCCATTGTCTGCAAAAGCTCAGCAAAAGGCTTTTCAAGGGCGGACGCCCCGTACTCCACCTTCAGGCCGTTATCGACGAGAGCAATCTTCTCCTGTCTAACGTTTCCGCTGTCTGGTGATCCGGTGTACCACTGCGCAAGTTCACTGCTTGCATCAACGTATCCGGTTCCCGCCGCATCGGGCAGTCGCGGCGCATCAGGGATACGGCCATCCTCATAGGTTCCGAAGAACTCCTGACCAGCAACGTCGTCCGAATAGGCTCTCAGTTCGGTTTGAGACAACACAGAAAGCTCTGCCTTAAGCGCTGCTTCCATAGCAGAAATGGTCTCGTTAAACGCTGTTGCAGGGTCCGCATTCTGGCTCACAACAAAGCTGCCAGCCTCCCCGCCTTCGCTCGCCTGCGCTGTTAGCTCAATCGAACGCGTGGTACCATCGGGCAGAGCGACTTCATAAGTGAATGTGTCACCAGCAGCTGGTAGCGCGCTGAGAGACGTGACAATAGACGCAGGAACAGGGTTTAGCGGATCACTCACGGCATCTTCGGCAGCAAAGACCGCTGTTCCACTGGCGCTGGTTGTTGTAGCTCCGACCAAAGAGAGTCCGAACGCACCAACCATATCTTCAGAAAGCGTTAAAGAAGCAGATACCGCATCCGAAGTTGTAGCTGTTTCCAAGCGACCGAGCCCGTCTGCTCCAAGATGGGCGGCGCTATAAGCGGCCATTGTATCTTTAAGCCCCATCTTACCATCCTCACCTTCAAGAATGGTATCGATAGGCGCAACCGGATTGGCATTGGCGTCTCCACCGCCAAACAAGTAGTAACCGGCTACATCCGTGTTCAGCAGCGAGATAACCTCAAGCATGTGAACTTTGGCTGCGGCCTGACTTGTCGTGTGCCCGTTACTGCCAACCAGATAGGTGTTAGGGTCAATCGCGCCCACAGCTTCGGTTCTAAGCTCATCCATCCGCTCAAGCGTCTTGGTCATCGCATCAAGTTGCGTGGACGACAAGTTGACCGAACGCTGGTAAGAGTCGATTGCGCTGATTTCCGTGCGGATAGAAAGGCTCGTTGCACGCTGTGGACCAACACCGGCGTAGGTTTCTGCGACACGGCCGCTGGCAAGCTGCATGCTCTTGGTTTCAAGCTTGTCCTGCTTGTTTTGAATAAGCTCCAGCATGTAGGAGCGGCTGCCCATAATTCCGGAAATAGACATGACTATACCACCCGCATCAGGTCATCGAGCATCTGGTTGATTGCATCAAGCACGCGGGCATTGGCTGCATAGGAATTTTCCAACTCCATGAGGAAAACCAACTGCGCATCAACATCCACCGCGTAGCTGTCCTCATAGTTCTTTTGCGACAGTGCCAAGGTTGCTTGCGCGCTCTCGTCCAACTCGCTTGCGCGTGCGCTCTGCTGGCCTTGAGCTGCAACCAATTCGCCTGCGAACTCCGCGACCGTTCCGCTAAGGGGTGCTCGTTCGGTACCGATACCTACCGAAGAAGAGAAATACATCGTCTCGCTGGTAAGGCTGGCAAGAAGTTGCTCGGCCCGCATTGAGCTTTGCTCAACGGCCCCACCAGCTCCTGTTCCACTGAGAATAGACGGATCCATGATGAGATCATTATTGACGGTGATGGAAGCAGAAAGACCCGTGAGCTGCCCGCCGTTTTCAAGATAGCCGGTAATAGGCTGACCGCCGTTCCGCCCATCAACAAAAACGGGCAGTCCGTTGCCTGCATCATTCACCGATGTCATGGAGGACACAACATTCAGCTTGCTCAGCGAAACACCGCTCCCACCTGCATTCGCTAAAACTTGCAAGTCCCCGCTACCATTGGTGGAGACAGCAAAGCTACTACCCAACGCCTGTTGGATTTGGGCGTCCATAGCAGCTGCACCTGCTGACATATCCAGCCCAACGACCACATCATTTGGATTTGCAGTCAAGGAGCTATCAAGAGGCAGAAGTGAAGGATCATCGACCGCAATAAACGAATACTGGCGCGTCTCTCCACGGCTATCAACGAACTCCAGTTCGATCCGGTCACCTGCGCTCTGCAACAGGCTGATATCAACCGCAAGGCCGGTCTGCAAAGGAGGCACCAATCCGTCATCGACAGCAACGCCGCCAGTCGTTTGACGCGATAGAGCCATTGCCATTTGCGACGCGATCTCGTCGAGCTGTCGCTGTGCTTGCGGCAGAGTTTCATCGCGCAGTGTCATCAGCGCGCCAATGCTGCCCGAAGACAGGTCGTAGCTATTCAGCTCGCTCTTTTGCCCGCTTGGCGATGTAACTGAAATAGCCGCGCCTTCAGAGCCCGGCATAAAACCGCTGGTCCGATCCAGCGCAAACGATGAGGCTTTATCATCATAAATCGTCTGGCCGGAAAGCGTTGAGATACGAAGGCCACCATCAGACGCTGTGACGATATTCACGTCCATAAAGCCAGTGAGATCCTCAAGCAGCAGATCCATCTGATCTTCAAGGTTCGCAGTCGATTGACCGGAATGGCGGGCCTGCAGAATTCGGTCTTCCTGCGCTTCGATATCCTGCATGAGAGTGTTGAGCGCATCCACCTGCAAAACAGCCTGCTGGTCCGCGTCCTTCCGCATATCCTGAACGGCACGCGAAGCGCTGTTGAGCTCGTAAGCCAGAGCCTGCGAATGGCTGATAACAGTGGACTGGGCAGCAAGAGAAGACGGGTCAGCGGCCAAATCGCGCAGCGAGCCTGTCAGATCATTCATCAAAGAAGGTAAGCTGGTCGGGTCGTCAATTTGCCCAAAGAGTTGATCAAGGCGGGATGTATAGTCGGCCATTACCGCACTATGGCCCGCCTGACTAAGGTTTTGCCAATAAGCGGAACGCAGCATCGTATTGATATCCCGCTCAACAGCGCCGCTTCGAACAGATGTTGCACCGGTATCACCGTTGACAACTGCAACAGATGTTACGCTCTTGAGAGAGTAGCCCTTGGTATCGGCGTTTGTGATATTGCCCGCGGCAACATCCATCTGGCGATTAACGAGATTGATACCCGAAATTGCTGCGCCTAATGCCGATGACAAACCCATTACAAAACCCTGAGAACTGGATGTGCCGGACTAGCTAAAGCCCGGCACCATAAGGCCAATTAGCGAACCACGTTCAAGATATCGTCCAGCATCTGGTTGGCCGTGGACAGAACCTTGGAGTTTGCCGCGTAAGCCTGCTGGGTGATGATCAGCTTGGAGAATTCGCCAGCAACATCAGCGTTGGAGCTTTCAAGCGCCTGCGCACGAATGGAGCCACCATTGCGGAAGTCTGGCTCACCAGATGTTGGCGTTGCTGCAAAGGCCACACCGTTGATGCGTTGCAGCTCCTGCTCGGCGGCGAAGGTCGCTACAGGAATTTTGTAGAGGTCCATGGACTTGCCGTTGGAATAGCTACCGGAAACAGTGCCATCATCATCAATATTGATGCCGCTCAGCTCACCTGAAGGATAACCGTTCTGCGCAATATCAATGCTGGTGGCGTAACCGATGTTGTCTTCGTACTGGGTTAGCTTATTCACGCCAAAGTCCAGCTTCACATCACCAACGCTCACCCCCTTGACGGTCAGATCAGGAATGGAAAGCATACCATCAGCCGGAGAGACAAGACGGCCCGCCGCATCAAAGCTAACATCGTCAATCTTGGACCAAGCCACGTCCTGTCCGAGCGCATTCGGATCACTATTGTAGTAGAGAGACCAGTTATTCTCGGAGTTCAAAGACCAGCGCATCTCAACGTTCACCGGCGTACCGTTCGTATCATAAACGGTCACAGCACCGCCTGAGATGGTGGACTCAAGAAACACCGCTTCCTTGTCTGCAATAACGGTGCTGTTATCGACCACAGAACCACCATTGGAGATAGAAGTCGCATCCAGTGCGAACTGGGAGGCTTCTGCGCCGCCGTTTGGTGTATGGAAGAGCTCCAAGTCGATGAAGCTATCTACCTTCAACCCGCCATTCAGATCGACTTCCGCAGTCACGCCATTGTAGGAGTTAAAGAACTCCAGAAGGTCGCGCAGCTTAGTATCTGCGGTCACATCAAGGGTCGCAGGCCCCGCATCCGTCTGAATGCGGAACTGATCACCTACAGCAAAGCCGTCAGCGTTAGAGATCGGATCATCAATGGAAATTGCTGTACCGCTGCTGGCAAAAGTAACCGCGCCTGCACTGCTCGCCTTGTTCGCAAAAACGGATTCATCAATGTACTGCGAATTCATAACGTCCGGCGAAAAGCGGTCGGTAGCCGGAGTAGACGGCAAGTTTGCCTGATAGGTGATGACATCGGAAGGCTCAGCAGGCATTGGCTGATCGCTGATAACGATTGTCTCCAGCGCATCGCTAACAGCACCGGTTGCCGGATTAACCCCATGACCTTGTAGGAAGTAACCGGCACTGTTGACCAGCTGGCGGCTTGCATCCAGCTCGAAATCACCAGCACGGGTATAATAGTAGTCAGGAGAAAGACTGGTAAGGCCCTCCTGATCGGTCACAACAAAGTAGCCACTTCCATTGATGGCCATGTATGTGTTCTGATCGTAGCTAGAGATATCACCCTGCAGCGTATTGGTCGCGCGGGATGTGGCGTACACCGTACCGGAAACCTGATTGGCTTGCGTACTACCGGTACTAGCAACCAAATCGGAGAAGCTGGTATCAAGGCGCTTATAACCAGTCGTTGAGGAGTTCGCGACGTTGCCGGAAATATTCTCCAGCGCCTGTGCTTGCGCATCAAGACCGGTCGTTGCGGAGTTAATAGCACCATAAATACTCATAGGGGCCCACCTAGGTTTCACATAAGAGACAAATCCAAGTCACTAAGATGCAAAGGCAATGCCAAGCAGGACCGAGCCGACGAGAGCCAATAAAAACAGACACTTAATAGAACCCACTACGCTTACACGCCCGAACCACCCGGCAGAACCAACCACCTCAACCGGCAAAAACTTCCCACTCACCCGCTAGGGAGCAATGTTTGCCGAGGTGTTTTGCGCGCTGCGCCAACTTAGACTATCGGAAGGGATTGCCCTCAAAAAACACTGGGACTACTCTGCGCCTGACGAATTTCGAGGGGACTCTGCGCAATGAAATTTTCCGGAACTTCAAGCTACGTTGCCACGCAAGACCTAACGGTGGCCGTTAATGCGGCGATCACGCTGGAACGGCCTTTGCTGGTAAAAGGCGAGCCGGGAACCGGTAAAACAGTTCTTGCCCATGAGATCGCCAATGCGGTTGGTGCTCCGCTTTTAGAGTGGCACGTTAAGTCCACCACCAAAGCCCAGCAGGGCCTCTACGAGTACGACGCAGTCTCCCGCCTTCGTGATAGCCAACTTGGCGATGAACGCGTGAAGGACATCAACAACTACATCCGCAAAGGCAAGCTGTGGCAGGCGTTCCAGATGGAGCAGCGCCCTGTGCTTCTGATCGACGAAATCGACAAGGCTGACATCGAGTTCCCGAACGATCTGCTGCTTGAGTTGGACCGCATGGAGTTCCACGTCTATGAAACAGGCGAAACCGTTAAAGCAGCGCAGCGCCCTATCGTGATCATCACCTCCAACAACGAGAAAGACCTGCCGGACGCCTTTTTGCGTCGCTGCTTCTTCCACTTCATCAAGTTTCCAGATGCGCAAACCATGGAAGATATTCTCAAGGTACACTTTGGAGACATCAAAGAGCGCCTGCTGAAAGAAGCTCTCAGCAGTTTCTATAATTTGCGTGAGGTACCGGGCCTCAAGAAGAAGCCATCCACCTCTGAGTTGCTGGACTGGATCAAGCTTCTGCTTAACGAGGATATCGACCCAGAGGTGATCCGCGAGAACGATGCCCGCAAAGTCGTTCCGCCATTGCATGGGGCACTGCTGAAGAACGAGCAGGATGTGCACCTGTTTGAACGCCTCGCCTTCATGAACCGCCGCTAGGTGGTTGCAGGAACGTTGCCTCTTTTAAGAAACATCGCGGCTGCGTTCGCTATAGGATCGCTGTGCCTTGCCATAGGCACCGCGCCTCACGCGCTTGCACAAAACAACTCCTTTTCGGAAGGCCTGCTCTATCGGCCAGACAAAGTCTACCGTGGCTGGCGGCAAGAAGTTGGAGCGCTTGGCCATTATTCCGGTATGAAATGTCCTGACCGCGTAGGCTTGATGGAACGCGCCGCCGTTCTTCCTGTAATCGAAGGCGTTGGCATCGGCTGCGCCTACACCAGCAGGCAGGATTTCGAGGCTATCTTTCGCCAGCATGAACACGGCAGCGCTGGCACCGTTCTAAAGACGTTCCAGAGCACTTTTGAGCGTGCAGGCTTTGCGGCTTTGATAGATCAGCGCTTTCCATCTGCTGCCCTTTTCCGCACCGATAAGGGTCAAACAAAGCAGACCCACGAGTATCTTTGGACATTTGAAGGCACTAACCAAGACTACTCCCTTTGGGTCGCGGTAAGCGGCAACCAGAAGGAAGCGCAGCTTCAATCCATTCTTGCAGCGTTCTATGAAGAAGCGCAGAAGCAAGACACCCCTTAAGATTTCACGGCTTCCAGCCCCTTCCCAACAGCGCTCCCTTTGGCTAATCTTAAGCCCAGAAAAACAAGCAATAACAATATACTGCACTGCAAAACGGGCCGTAGATCAAAAGCCGCAAATGGCTCTTCGCCCGCTTTAAAAGGGGAGCCCCATATATGTTGCGACTGCTTCTTTTACGCCACGCCAAGTCCGACTGGTCAGAGCCCGGCCTGCACGATCATGATCGCCCGTTAAACGCGAGAGGATGGAAAGCTGCCGACCTTGCCGGCCAGCACATCCAGCAGTACCAAATGGTCCCTGCAACCATTTTATGCTCTACCGCGCTTCGTACGCGGCAAACACTAATGCAGCTTCTGCCCCACCTTCGGGCAGATATGAAAATCCAGATCATGCGCGATCTTTATATGCAGGGCGACCTTCAATATATCGACACGATCCGCGCTTTGGGTGGCCCTTCTTCCAAGCTAATGCTCATCGGGCATAACCCTGCCATTCAGGACACAGCGCTGGAACTTGCAGGCAAAGGCAACCCGGAACTCTTTGATCAGATGGAAGAAAAGTTCCCAACCGCAGCAATGGCGG
This sequence comes from Pseudovibrio flavus, assembly GCF_009711345.1. Classification (GTDB taxonomy): domain Bacteria; phylum Pseudomonadota; class Alphaproteobacteria; order Rhizobiales; family Stappiaceae; genus Pseudovibrio; species Pseudovibrio flavus. The sequence continues at coordinate 371,735 of NZ_SMMA01000066.1, read as the reverse complement.
TGATCGACTTTGAAGCTCATCGCTGGTCGGAAGTTACGCCCAAACAGGGCCGCCTTGTCTCGTTTTTCCAGCCGCGATCCTTGCAGGTTTTACCCTGAGTTTGATCCTGTGCGTGGACAATTTTATTTCGCTGTGCGATTGCAAATACTGCTGGGACATCCCACATGCCCCTGCGGAGAAACATAGTGACACCCATATCAAAATTCCTCGACCAGACCCGCACCGCGATTGATAATTTGACCGAAACGGCAGTGGACCTCACCACTCCGACCGTGCGCCTTGGCGTAACGGGACTTGCCCGTTCCGGTAAAACTGTTTTCATCTCCGCGCTCGTACATAACCTGCTTGCCGGCGGCCGCTTGCCCTTGTTTGAAGCAGCAAGCTCTGGCCGCATATACAACACTGCACTGCAACCGCAGCCTGATGATGCAGTGCCGCGCTTTGACTATGAAGCGCACATCAACGCCCTTGCCAAGGAACGCATCTGGCCCAATTCCACGCATCAGATTTCCGAGCTGCGTTTGACCATCGAGTATGAGTCCGCCTCTTATCTGCAGCGCAAACTGGGCCGTGGTCGGCTGCATTTGGACATCATCGACTATCCGGGCGAATGGCTGCTGGACCTGCCTCTGCTCAACCAGACATACGAGCAGTTCTGCGAAGCATCCCTTTCCCGCGCCCGCAAACGACCGGATCTTTCCGACGACTTCTTCGAGTGCTTGGACCGGATGACGCCAAAGCTGGATGAAGAGGCATCAGAAGAAGACGCCAAAGCACTGGCGGCCGCGTTCAAAACCTATCTTGCCCGCTGCCGTGAAGAGGAAAACGCCCTCTCTATGCTGCCTCCGGGCCGCTTCCTGATGCCGAGCGATATGGAGGGTTCCCCTGCCCTGACCTTCGCGCCGCTAGATCTCACAAAAGTAAGCGGCAGAGCAAAGAACGGCACTCTACGCGCCATGATGGAGCGCCGTTACGAGGCCTATCGCAAATACGTTGTTCGCCCCTTCTTCAAAAACCACTTTGCACGGCTTGATAGGCAGATCGTTTTGGTGGACGCACTTCAGGCGTTGAACGCAGGCAACGAGGCAGTCTCTGACCTCAGCAGTGCGCTTACAGAAATCCTGAATGCCTTCAGACCGGGCAAACGCAGCTGGCTGGCTTCTGTACTGCCGCGGCGCATCGATAAGATCGTTTTCGCGGCAACAAAAGCAGACCACTTGCAAAAGGAAGATCACGACAAGCTGCAAAAGCTGCTGCGTAAGCTGGTAGATGGTGCCATTTCCAAAGCCCAGTTTGCAGGCGCAGAAGTAGACGTGCTTGCGATGGCCTCCGTACGCGCTACTCGGCAAACCACCGTTAAAGCCAACGGTCAGCAAATGCCCGCGCTTGTCGGCACACCGCTTCCGGGACAGCGTCTTGGTGATGCAGAGTTTGACGGCAGAGAAGAAGCAGCCATTTTCCCGGGTGACCTGCCTGATGATCTTTCCCAGCTCGCCCAGCGTGCGGCAGAAGGCGAAGAAGCACCGCAGGTGAAATACATCCGCTTCCGCCCGCCGACACTGGAAAAGACAGCCGAGGGCCTAACGCTCTCGCTGCCGCATATTCGTCTGGACCGCGCCCTACAGTTCCTTCTGGGAGACAAGCTGGCATGACAAACACAGATAAACGCCCAAAGTCTGCCCCAAGACAGCCAACTGCTTTCAAGTTGGACGAGGTCGATACCGAACTGAAATTCGATGACTTCATCGATCCTTTAGAAGCGGGCGACAATCCACTTGCAACCACAGACCCTCGGGCAATGGCACCAGAGCCGAAGGCCAAGCCGTCACGCTGGGGTAAAGTGTTCACCGTCGGTATCGGCGGTTTGGTTTCGCTCTCACTCGGCCTTGCTATCGACAGCTTGCTGCGCGATCTGTTCGCCCGTTATGAATGGCTTGGCTATATCGGCGCCGGCCTCACGGTACTCGCTCTGCTTGGCCTCATCGGTATTGTCGCTCGTGAATGGCGTGCCCTGTCCCGCCTTGCACAAATCGACCATCTGAAAGATGGATTGCAGCAAGCAGCCGACAACAACGATGACAACAGCGCTAGAAAGTATCTCAAGGAACTTTCCGACCTTTACAGCGAACGAGCCGAAACCGCGCAAGGCAGACAGGCCCTTCAAGGACACCTGCGTGAAGTGATTGATGGCCGTGATCTTGTGATGCTCGCGGAAAAAGACCTTCTTGGCCCAATGGATGCCCGCGCCCGCAACATCGTGATGCAAAGCGCTAAACGTGTTTCCGTCGTAACGGCGCTTAGCCCGCGAGCACTGCTGGACATTGCCGTTGTGCTCTATGAGAACCTGCGCATCGTTAGCCGTATCGCCCGCCTTTACGGTGCAAGACCGGGTGTCTTCGGTTACTGGCGCCTTGCCCGCAACGTCGCAGCCCACCTAGCTGTGACAGGTGGCATGGCAGTTGGTGACAGCGTGATGGAGCAGTTCATCGGTCAGGGCCTTGCTGCACGTCTTTCCGCCCGCCTGGGTGAAGGCCTCGTCAATGGTTTCCTCACAGCGCGTATCGGCCTTGCTGCTATCCAGACTTGCCGCCCAAGCCCGTTTATTGCAACAAGCGGCCCTACAATTGGCGAATTCATGAGTGAGATCATGAAGTCAGAAGAAAAGTCCGCGCAGGACGCGAAATCAAAACAAAAAACCGGAGCTTAACCCGTGAGAAAAGTCGAAGTTGTCGACCACAATCCGCAATGGGCACAAGACTACGCCGTAGAAGAACAGCTGATCAAAGACGCTCTGGGCGACACCATAACGGCCATCCACCACATCGGCAGCACCTCTGTCTCCGATCTGGCTGCAAAGCCGGTGATCGACATCATGCTGGAAGTAACCAGCCTTGATGAGTTGGACAGCAAAAACGCCGCTCTAGAAGCTCTCGGCTATGTGGCCCGAGGCGAAAACGGTATCGAACGCCGCCGCTATTTCGAAAAAGGCGGTATGGATCGCACTCACCAGATCCACGCCTTCCCGACTGGCGATGAACATGTAACCCGCCATATCGCGTTTCGTGACTACTTGCGTGCCCACCCAGAGGTTGCCCGCGAATACGAAGCTGTAAAACGCCGTGCCGCGCAAATCGCAAATCATGACATTGAAATCTATTGCGATGAGAAGGACGCCTTTATCGTCAAGTACGAGGCACTCGCTCTGGACTGGATGCACGGCATGCTCTGATAGAGCGTAGCCTTCGCGATAGGCGGCACTAGCCTTTAGAAGAAGATGCCGCCTTCACGCTCGACACAATAACGCGCAGACCTTAGTGTTGCGCCCATGTTCATCCAGTTTTTTCTAGAGCTAAAATCCGCTGGCCTTCCTGTTTCCCTGCGCGAATACCTCTTGCTCATGGAAGCTATGGACCGTGACCTCGCCCATAGGCAGGTCGAAGAGTTCTATTACCTCTCCCGCTCCATTTTGGTGAAGGACGAGCAGAACCTCGATAAGTTCGACCGTGTGTTCTCCCATATCTTCAAAGGGCTGGAGAGCGTCGGTGACGATCTTATGACAGAGATCCCCGAGGATTGGCTCAAGAAACTCACCGAGAAGTACCTCAGCGAAGAAGAGAAGAAACTGATCGAGTCCCTTGGCGGCTTTGACAAGCTCATGGAGACGCTAAAGAAGCGCCTTGAAGAGCAGGAAAAGCGCCACCAAGGCGGCAACAAATGGATCGGCACCGCAGGCACATCTCCCTTTGGTGCTTACGGATATAACCCAGAAGGCGTGCGCATAGGCCAGCAGGAAAGCCGTCACCGCCGTGCCGTGAAGGTTTGGGACCAGCGCACCTATAAGGATCTGGACGGTAGCGTCGAGCTTGGTACCCGCAACATCAAGGTTGCGCTCAAGCGCTTACGCCGCTTTGCCCGCCAAGGCGCAGCAGAAGAGCTAGACCTTGAAGGCACCATTCGCGGTACAGCACAAAAAGGCATCCTGGACATCGCCATGCGGCCAGAGCGGCGCAACGCTGTCAAAGTGCTGCTGTTCTTCGATATCGGCGGCTCGATGGATGACCACATCCGCGTGTGTGAAGAGCTCTTCTCCGCAGCCCGCACTGAGTTCAAAGTTATGGAGTACTTCTATTTCCATAACTGCCCCTATGAGTTTGTCTGGAAGAACAACGCCCGCAGGCACTCCGAACGCCTGTCTACCATGGACGTGCTGCACAAGTACCCCAATGATTACAAGGTGATTTTCGTCGGAGATGCTTCCATGAGCCCCTATGAGATCACCTATCCCGGTGGTTCGGTAGAGCACTGGAACGAGGAAGCCGGTGCTGTGTGGATGCAGCGCATTACCCAGACCTATCAAAAAGCGATCTGGCTTAATCCGGTTCGTGAAACCCATTGGAAGTACACGCCAAGCATTCAGCTTATTAGCCAGTTGATGGATGACCGCATGTATTCGCTCACCCTAGAAGGGCTGGAAGCAGCCATGAAGGAGTTGGCGCGCTAGACGTTTTCCTTTTCTCCTCCCTCCCAATTTCAAGCAAAGGATACTCCTATGAATTTTGAGCAGCTCAAGCACTATCAAGCGAAGCTCGCCTTTGAGATGGATAGCTGGGATCTCTACGAGGCCATGGAACGTGGCGACAACTTCGTTGTCGTTGATGGCCGAAAGGAAGAAGCCTTCGGTATGGAGCGCATTCCCGGCGCAATTAATCTGCCCCATCGTGACATCTGCACCAACAGCACGGCAAAACTGGATAAAGGCAAAGTCTATGTTTGCTATTGCGATGGCATCGGCTGCAACGCGTCCACCAAAACAGCTATGAAACTTCTAACCCTAGGCTTTGAAGTGAAAGAGCTGATCGGTGGGCTCGACTGGTGGATCCGCGATGGATATGCCACAGAAGGCATCAACGCCAGAGCAGGCACAGAAGTAAACTGCGGCTGCTAGCATTACCCTCGGGCTAGGTGCCTGGCTGTTTTGGCTAAGTACCAGCCCCTGCGACCTTGCCATTCATTCACAGTTCAGCTTAGGTAATCTACGCTAGGTTGTCCTAGCGAGAGCCTTTGCTATAGCTGGGCTGATAATGACATGGGGGTTCGGGATCAATGAAGGTTTGGGTAGCGGTCGCTTCTGCGGCTTTGGCCAGTGTGCTTTGGACAAGTGGAGCAAACGCACAGCAACAAGATAATCCGCTTCAAACCATACCCATGCGGATTTTCCAAGCCTGCATGTTTGAAACCGGCGGCGCTCTTGGCAGCGACAGGTTTCGCGAATGCGTTCTCGACAAAACCCGCGACGAGATTATCGGCACCCCTGCCCCGCAGCCACCAACACCGGACAACGGTACGCAAGTCCCTGCTGGTGACATCGTGATTTGCAGCTCGGTGAACAACAAACGCTCTATCTGCGAGCTGTCACCTGTTCGCCGCGGTAATGTTGCGCTCATCAGCCAGCAGAGCAAAAAGCCCTGCACTGTGGGTGAAACGTGGGGCGTAAACAACCGTGGTGTCTGGGTGAAGAAAGGTTGCCGCGGCGTGTTCTACATCGGCACCCGCCCAAGCAACAACCCGTCCTACCAGACATGGGCAAACTATGTCCGCGAGAACGGTCAGACTGAAGACCTGCCTAAACTACCAAAGAAGACCAAGGACGGCTGGCTGCGCTGTGCACTGGAAAACCAGTTCTGTAGCGTGCCATATCAAACACGCGTTCGTTTTGGCGTGCCCGGTCAGTTCACCGAACGCACTGTAAAGAACAAGATCGCCTGTAACCGCGCCAGCTTTGGCGAGCCTGCACCAATGCAACGCAAGGCATGCTACTACCTGCCAAAGAAAGAAGAACCGCCAGTGATCGTGCCTCCGGTTGATCCGGTTGAACAGGCAAAAGCCGGTCCTCTTCGCACTGCACGCCTTTCCTGTCAGGCGCAGGCCCGTAAGGTTCTGGCCGCTAAAGGCATGGGCGTTAAAAACACCGCTGTTGTTCTTGGCCTTGGCCACGTTGGTGGCAACAAAGCCAACGCATCTCCTGTTTTGAAGCTGAAAGGCAAAGAACTCAAAGGTCGTGGTCTCTTCCAAAGCGGCAAAGACACATGGTCTCCATTTACCTTCTCTTGCCTACTGGAAAACAAGCAGACAACGGCTTTCAATATCGAGGTGAAAGAAACGGGAACAGCGAAAACCCTGTCGAACCTCATCCCTATGCGTGATAAGTTCACTGACAACCCTGCACCGACCAAAGGCTATGACGGCACTTTGCGCTGGCAGGCAACGGGCGGTGACCGCCCAACCCTGATCCACGGCGTGCCGGAAACAGATGACCGTGACTTCCTCGCGGTTTGCAACAAGCGTACGGGCAAGATCAAGGTTCACATGATCGCTCCGCCGCCAGACTACAAAACCGGCGAAAGCACACTCGTGTCCATTGGCTCCAAGAGCTACGTGGAAGACTACGCAGCTAAGGGCGGCACTTCTGACAACGAGGCAGGTGTAGCCCTTCCAGCGATCGAGCTTTCCCGCTCTTCACCGCTTTGGAGCCAGATGATCAAAGACAATGACCTTGCCATTACTATTGGCGGGTATCTGAGCCACCGCGTTAGCCTTAAGGGCAGCGCCAAACCGGTTCGCAGCTTCCTTGCAAGCTGTCGCTGATCAAACAGCAAAGGCAGGGTTCGCGCCCTGCCTTTATTCCTTCTCTCGGAAATATTGGCCCGGTGTCACGCCAAACGCCTTTTTAAAGGTCGCGATAAACGCGCTCGGCCCCTCGTAACCGAGCTTGTGTGAGACATCGCTTACTGTACGATCCGCCGCCAGCAGCTCTAGCGCTCTAAAGAGCTTCGCCTGATTGCACCAGCGCCTGTAGCTAATCCCCGTCTCGGCAGAAAAACGCCGCTCAAAGGTGCGCTGGGATAAGGCACAGGATGCAGCAGCCGTTGCAACAGAGGGAATGTGGGCAGGACACTCAACAATGCGATCTGCCAACCCCTTCAGCTTTTCATTGCTAGGAAACGTTAGTTGAAGCGGCGCAGTCGGCAACAACGCCATCTGATCCAGTAGAACGCGGGCAAGGCGGCCAGCGGGGCTGTGTTCATCGTAGTGCCGCGTCATGCCCATAAGCGCCATAATCAGCTCTCGCAGCAATGGCGTTACCTGCACCACAATGGGTTCAGCAGCGAACTGGGAGCACCAGTCCTCGCGCACATACAGCGTGCGGAACTCGGTGTAGGTTGGATAGATGGTACGGTGTTCCATATTGCCGGGCACCCAAACGGCCCGCTCAGGTGGCACAACAAACGTTCCTCCGGCGGTTTGCACCACCAAAGACCCCTTGGTGATATGAAGAAGCTGACCGCGAGCATGATGGTGCCAGTCGTTATTCTCTTTCCCTGCCAAATCCTTTGCATAGGCGATTATGGGCGTATCACTGTCGTGATCCGGCGCTTCCAATACATCAGGGTGAATAACAGGCATGTTCCCTCCACTCGTGCCGTTCTTCCCGCGAACCTGCCTAAGAAGACGGGTAAAGACAAAGCCCTAGAGCAGAAAGAGCTTTCAGCTTGAGCTAAAACCCCTCCTGTGGCATTTCGCAGATATTATTTGGCAGAGTAACGCTATCACGGCAGGCAGAACTTAATCTATGTGTTTTTTCATAGATTTCTACAGAGGTATCAATGTTCAGTTCTTTAAAGCACCCTCAGTACGGATGGCGTTCTCCCGCTGTACTGCTGATCCTGATGACGATAGCCATGCAGCTCTCGTTCTCGGTCTGGTGGAACTTGATGAATAATTTTGCCGTGAACGAAATCCACTTCACGGGCCGAGAAATCGGCATTCAGCAATCCATTCGAGAAATTCCGGGCTTCCTTGCCTTCACCGCTGTATTCGCTCTGTTTTTGTTCAGAGAGCAAACCTTCGCCTATATCTCTTTGTTGGTACTTGGCGTCGGCGTGGCGGTGACAGGTTACTTCCCAACCGCCTACGGCTTTTATTTTACCACGCTGATCATGTCGATCGGCTTCCACTATTATGAAACCATGCAGCAATCCCTCTCGCTGCAATGGCTGCCAAAGAAGACCGCCCCCGCAACAATGGGCAAGATCCTGTCTTTTGCAGCAGCAGCCCAGCTCGTGGCTTACGGCGCAATCATGCTAACGTGGAACAGCCTCGGCCTGTCGTTTACCACGGTCTTCTTGATCGCTGGCATCTCTACCATCGTTATCGTTGCAGTCGTTGCAACACAATTTCCGAAGTTCAACGAAGGCGTTCCGCAGCACAAGAAGCTTATCCTGCGCAAGCGCTACTGGCTCTACTACGCCCTCACCTTCATGGGCGGCGCGCGTCGTCAGATCTTTACGGTATTTGCTGGCTTCTTGATGGTAGAGCGCTTTGGCTACGACGTGCATGAAGTCGCAGGCCTCTTCCTGCTCAACGGCTTGATCAACGTCTTTATCGCCCACCGAATTGGTGCATTCATCGGTCGTTTTGGGGAACGCTTCTCGCTCACCCTTGAGTACATCGGCCTGTTCATCGTCTTCACCATGTACGCTTTCGTTACCAACGAATACATCGCCGGTGCGCTCTATGTGATCGACCACGCGTTCTTTGCCATGGCGATCGCAATGAAGACCTACTTCCAGAAGATTGCCGATCCGGCAGACATCGCACCAACTGCGGGTGTCGCCTTTACTATCAACCATATCGCAGCAGTTGTTATTCCAGTCGTCTTCGGCACCATCTGGCTCTATTCGCCAGAAGCTGTGTTCCTTGCAGGTGCAGGCATGGCGCTGATCAGCCTTGTTCTATCCCGCCTCATTCCGCACAAACCAGAACCGGGTCACGAACTCATCTGGGGCGCGGCAGACGCAAGCTTCAAAAAGCCTGCTAGCGTCTAAACAGCGCTCACTCCACAAACAAAAAAGGCTGGCACATTCGCCAGCCTTTTTTAATTGAAATATGGAAATGCCTTAGCCTTGGCTTTCCGGAATATGTACGACCAGACCGTCCAGCGCATCATCTACGCGGATCTGGCAGGACAGACGGGACGTGTCACGAACGTCCTGTGCGAAGTCCAGCATGTCTTCTTCCATAGCTTCCGGCTCACCCGTTTTGTCGCTCCACTCAGGATCAACATAAACGTGGCAAGTAGCACAAGCGCATGCGCCGCCGCATTCAGCTTCAATGCCCGGAACCATGTTCTTGATAGCAGCTTCCATTACAGTGGCGCCGGACTGTGCTTCCACTTCAAAGCGCTCACCTTCAGAGGTGATGTATACGATTTTCGGCATTTAATAGAACTCTTGCCAAGTTTTAGGATGTTTGCAGACTTTAGACCTGAGATAACCGGAATATCACGTGGGTTCAAGAAAAACCGCAGGCTAATTGGTAGGGAGTTCAGTTTCACAGCGCCAATACTTTGGCAATGACCGCTGAAGACCAGCTACTGACAGCGCTGGCGAATAACAACGCAGGTCCGCTCCAGCAATTGAAGCAGCTCCTCAACCGCTACCGCCTGCCCCTGTCTGGCAGCTTCTTCTTCCTTAGAGCAAGCATTGCCTATAGCTACAGCTCCAATTCCTCTGGAAGAACCCTTGAGCCGGTGGATATGGTCAGCAAGCTCAACAGGCGCGCTGGTTTGCCTCAATAGCTGCGGAAACAATGCAGCCTGTTCCAGAAAAATGCCGAGCACCTGACGTTCTAACTCAGCATCTCCAAAACTAACTTTTTCAAGATGGTCAATATCCAGAAGGATTTCTTCAGCAGGCGTGTTTTCGGCGTTTACCAACTGCAACTTCCCGTAGGGTAATGCGTGGACAGATTCTGAACCGGCGGGTGTAATGATTCTATTACGCTACCAAACCCGCGGTCTTAACCACAGGTTTTCTGTAGGGTAGCAGCGAACATTCAGACAGAATCAGAGTTGAGTCACCTATGCAATTTAAAAATTAGTTTTTATGGTTAATAAACTCTTGCGGGTATGATTCATAGCGGCCCATTTATCACCCACCCCAACACCGTAACTAGGTAATTTTCTGTAATATTATTCAGCAATTCCTTACCGCTCTGCCCTTCCGGCACAGGCCGCGGCAAGCCACTCGCTGCCCCCTTCGTTAACAAAGCAGGAAGTATTCCGCTAGGTAAGAGTTTGGAAAACCTAGAGTCTGCTTAGAGTCTTTTCGCGCAATTCTCGCGGACTTGTTAAGGATTGAAAAAACCACAATCTCCGGCTGTTTTCACAAGGCGAGCGAAGGCCACTTCGATGGTTTGGCTGAATGGCTCTGATCTTTGAATGTTTACACCCGCGCTTAAAACACCTTGGAATTTTTCCCCCGCGTTCATAGTGCGTGTGAAAGGCTCCCAAACATTCGCACTTCCTGCGTTAGTGGCGTCCACAATAGCCCGCAACGCGTGTTGTACCGCCCTCCTGTTTGTGCCATTAGGTTAATGACCAAAGTAAGGTGGGGACCTGCGTTCTTTTGTAGTGTTAGAGTTAACACGCGGCGTACACGAGAACAGCTAAACGGAGCTGCTTCGGGCACACGTCTCAAAGCGTATACAACCGGCCCTGCCTTGCTGGTATGGCGCAATCACAGGTGGCGACTAGTCCTGTGAATGCGACCGGTGAGTAAAGAGTACGGACGCGAGGCGACAAATATGGCGAACCCCCCGAAGGCGAAAGCTCCATCGGAAGTGGCACTGTCAGCAGTCGAAGAAGCTCTAGCCAAAGACTTTGGCGGGCCAAACGACGTTGATTCCATTTTCGAAACGGAAGCAACAGCTAAAACTGGCGAAAAAGCGCAGGCAGAACCTTCCAAAAATCCAAGCAAGCTGGAAAAAACCATGTCCGAGCTTGAGAAGAAGGAAGAGGCAAGCATTGCCAAGCGCCGTCGTGGCCGTGGAGGCCGCCCTCCGGCAGCCAGCAACGATGATCGTCAGAGCATCGGCTCGCTTATGTTTGCGCTTCAGCGTAAACCGTCTACCGCTCCATTCTGGTTCGCTTTTGCCCTGTCCGTCGTCTGGGCAAGCATCGGCTCCGCATTGGCATGGAATGCCTTTGCACCGGAATTCACTGAAGGCTTCTCCTTCTCTGCAATGGCTGAACAGCCATCCATGATGCTGTCTCTTATCGGCATCCTGGTCCCTATCGTTTTCTTCTGGGTTATGGCGTTGATGTTCTGGCGCGCGCAGGAAATGCGCAACGTCGCCCACTCCATGACACAGGTTGCTCTTCGTCTGGCCGAGCCGGAGGAAGTTGCTAAAGAGAGCATTCTCAGCGTTGGTCAGGCCATCCGCCGCGAAGTCGCGGCTATGGGTGATGGTATCGAGCGTGCAATTGCCCGCGCCAGCGAGCTGGAAGTGCTCATCCATAAAGAAGTATCGTCTCTCGAAAACTCCTATAATGACAACGAGCTGAAAATCCGCCGCCTCGTTGAGGAACTCGTCAGCCAGCGTGAAGCCATTCAGGCAAACGCTGAACTTGTTCGTGAAACCATTTCCGGTACCCACGAAAACCTCGCTTCCCAGCTTTCTTCGACTTCAGAGAATTTCGCCAATTCTGTAGACCGTGCCCGCGAGCGCCTCACCAGCGCGGTCGATTCTGTTATCGAGAAAATGTCCGACAAGGTGGAAGACCGGATCAACTCCGCCACCGAGAACTTTACCGAAGCCGGTAGCTCCCTCGTTTCCTCCCTCACCGTGCGCGGTGATGATTATGTGGACCGCCTCACCTCCACAGGTAACGAACTCGTTGATACCCTCAGCGTCTCCGGCCGCGACATGGCTGAGCGCCTTGAAAGCCGCGGTACCGAGATCAACGAGGAGTTTGCTAAAACCGCTGACAAATTCGTTGATGGCCTCACCCTGCGCGGTGACGAACTCAACTCCCGTTTGGCAGAGACTTCCGACACCCTCATCAGCGCACTGTCCGAGCGCTCCGAGGCAATCGGCTCTACCCTCTCCGGTATCGGCGAAGAGATCATCGACGGTCTTGGCTCCCGTGCAAACGAGATTGGCGAACTGCTGCATGACCGCGGTAACGTTCTTAACGAGACCCTTGCCACCGCTGGTGAAGAGCTGACCCGCACAATTGCAGAACAGACCTCTGCAATGAACACCTCGCTCATCCAGCAGGGTATGGACCTGAAAGACACCATCGAAGGCACTGCAGCAACGGTTACCGAGCAGTTTGCAGGCGCAAGCGCCCAGCTGACCGACACGATCGTTTCCGCAACCTCCGGCGTAACAGAGCAGTTCAACGCAGCACACCTGCAGCTGAACGACACGCTCACCACCAACCTTGCCCAGTTTACCGAAAGCGTAAACGCAACCGGTTCGCAGGTTGCACAGACCATCAGCAGCAGCACGCTGGAAGTTACCGCCCAGTTCAACGCGGCAAACACCCAGCTGAACGCAACCGTCAACGACAGCCTCGACATCTTCACCCAGACTGTCGATGCATCCAACGTTGCTCTGCGCGAAACCATCACCGACACTGTCGTGACCGTTTCCGAGCAGATGAACGCGGCAAACGATGCTCTCTCCGGCACCCTCACACAGGGCCTCAGCGAGTTTACCGAGTCTGTTGCAACAACCAGCAGCGAACTGACCGAGACCCTCGTAAACACCACCAGCTCCGTCACCGACGAGATCAGCAAGGCAAACATCCAGCTGAACACGACGCTGACCTCTGGTGTGAACACCATTTCCCAGAGCGTTTCCGACGCAAACGAGCAGATCAGCGACACCCTCAACGGCTCCGTGGACCGCATGGTCAGCGAGCTGGGCGGCGCAACCAGCCTGCTTTCCGAAACACTTTCCGAAAGCACCGGCACCCTCGTTTCCGAACTGGGCAGCGTTACCGGCACCCTTTCCGAAACGCTGGATTCCACCGCGAACCGTCTGGTTCTGGAAGTTGGCCATGCATCTGGTCAGGTATCGGAAGCAATCAACGGCAACACCGAGCGTCTGGTGGACGAGCTGGGCAACGCAGCCGGCTACATCTCCCAGACCATGGACGCAAAAACCGGCGCGATGCTGGCAGACCTCGACGGCGCAGGCACTTTGCTTGCACAGACCCTCGACGGTACCGCAGAGCGCATGGTTTCCCTGCTTGCAGGCGCAAGCACCCAGCTTTCTGAAACTCTGGAAGAGAAAACCGGCGCAGTTGTCGGCGAACTCTCTCAGGCAAGTTCCGGCCTTACCCATACTCTGGAAGACAAGACCGACTTCATGGTCACCCAGATCTCTGGCGCAAGCACGCAGCTTTCCCAGACACTGGAAGGCCACACCGAGCACATGTACGGCCAGATTTCCGGCGCGAGCGCACAGCTTGCCGAAACTCTGGAAGGACAGACCGGTCAGCTTGTTGCAGAAATCTCCGGCGCAAGCTCCCTGCTTTCCGACACACTGGAAGGCCAAAAAGGCCAGCTCGTTGCAGAAATCGCAGATGCCAGCCAGCAGCTCTCCCAGTCTCTGGAAGGCAAGGCAGAGCAGGTTGTTGGCGACATTTCCGGCGCAAGCGAAGCCCTCACCCAGAGCCTCGACAGCACAGCAGGCCGTGTTGTTTCCCAGCTCGAAGGTGCAAGCGGCAACGTTGTGGAAGTACTGGAAGGCACCTCTGGCCGCGTGATCTCGCAGCTCACCGGTTCCAGCGAAGCACTGGTACAGACCCTCGGCGAAACTTCTTCCCGTGTTATCGAAGAGTTCTCCGGTGCGAACGCCCAGCTGCATGAAACGCTTGAAAGCACCATCGCAGGTGTTACCGAGCACTTCGGTAGCGCAAGCGTTAAGCTTTCCGACGAGATCCTCAGCCACGGCGCTCAGATCAACGACAACCTGTCTTCTACCAGCAGTCGCTTGATCGACACCATCTCCGCACGCACCGATGAACTCATCGGCACCGTGGACGAGCGCGTTACTTATCTGGATCAGGCACTTCGCCAGACCGGCGAATTTGCAGCAGACACCATTTCCAACCGCGGTCTGGAAATCAACGATGCAATCGGCCAGCAGGCAGAAAGCTTCGTCGAGACCCTCGCCTCCCGTACAGCAGAGGTTTCCGAAACCCTGCGCGGCACCGGCGACAGCATCGTCTCCGACATTGCTGAGCGCGGCGCGGAAATCACATCCCGCATCGACCAGACCGCTTCCACCCTTGGTGAAACCATCACCGTTGGCGGCGGCACACTGGCAGATCGCCTCGAGACCGTATCCGGTCAGATCCATCACTCCATCACCGTTGGTGGTGCAGCCCTTGATGAAGCTCTGGCAACCCGTGGTCAGGAAGTTGTTGGCCTCATCGACAACCAGACCAACGAGTTCCGCGTTGCAATTGAAACGGCAAGCGTTGAAGTTACCGGCGCACTTGGCGAACGTACGCAGGAACTGGCTGAAAAGCTGGGCGAAACCGGCACCGCACTGGCGCACCTCATCGGCGCACGCGGCGAGCGCATCACCGAAGACTTCGCAGAAGTCGGCGAGCGCCTTGCAGAAACGCTGGACGTACGTGGCCGCGCCCTCAACGATGGTCTGGCAAGCCGCCTCGTAGAACTGGAACAGGTTGTGACCGAGCACGGCGCAGAACTGGTTCAGGCTCTCGACAACCGCAGCCAGAAGATCACCACATCCTTCGACAGCCGCATCGAGCATCTGGACAGCACCCTGTCCGAGCGCACAGCGACTTTCGAACACTCCTTCGACGATCGCGCAACTGCCCTCACCGGTACCATCGAGTCCCGTACACAAGCTCTTGCGACAGCAGTGGAAGCTGGCACCGACCTTCTGGCCAACACGCTGGAAGAAAAGTCCCAGTCCATCTCCAAGATCCTCGAGGACCGCACCGACATTATCGCCGTCAACCTGTCCGAGCGCGTGGAAGAAGTGGGTGCAAACCTTACTCAGCGTGCAGAGAAGATCGGCGACATTCTTGTCGAGCGCAGTGAGACCATTGAAAAGACGATTGCAAACTCCCTATCCACCTTCGACCAGACTGTTGGCGAGAAAGTGGAAGCAGCAGCAACCGTCATCACCGACCGTGCAGAACATCTGGCAACATCCATGTCCGTTGGCACCGAGCGCATCGACCATGCACTCGACGCCCGCGCACGCCAGATCTCCGAGACACTCGTTGCCCGTACCCGCGAGATCGCCAAGGCGTTCCACGAGGGTCAGAGCGAGATGTCCGATGCACTCGATGGTCGTCTGGAAGAAGCAGGCAACGTTCTGGTTCGCCAGTCCAAGGAACTCACAGACGCCCTTGCAGAGCGCGTGGCAGAGATCAACGTCTCTCTCGGCTCCAAGGTATTCGAAGTGGCAGAAACCCTCGATACCCGCGCAGTGGCACTGGAGAACATCCTCAACGACCGTCTGGAAGCAATCTCCACCAAGCTTGCTGGTGAAGGTGAAAAGGCTACCGAAGCACTTGCCGGTGCAATGTCCGACGCGACAAAGACACTTGGCAACGAAAGCTCCCGTATTCGCGAGATGATCGTGGATGTGGTGGGTCAGGCAGCTTCCCGCCTTGCAGACGAGCGTATTCGCACCGAAGAGACTGTTACAGAGGGCATGGCTCAGCTGGCAGGCACTCTCTCCAAGGAAGGCGAACGCCTGCACGAAATCGTTACCCTCTCCGTTTCCGAAGCACGCGAAAGCCTGCAGGGCGAAGGTGCGGCAGCAGCCAAGTCTGTTACCGAGTCCCTCGACCTTCTGCGCGGCAGCCTGACCGAAGAAACCGAAGGTGTTCGCGAAATCGTTCTCAACACCGTTGCTCAGGCAGCACGTACGCTTGCAGTTGAAAGCGAGAACGCTCGTGCGCTGTACGCTGCTTCCCTTGCTGAAATGTCCGGTCAGCTTACCGGCGAAAGCGACAAGGTACGCGACGACCTCAACCGCACTGTTGCCGAAATCTCCGGCAAGCTTTCCGCAGAAAGCGACCGTGCGAAAGCGGTTCTTGCAGAATCCGTCGAAAACGTCCGCAACCTGCTTGCTGGCGAAACCGACGAAGTACGCGATCGCGTCTCCGCTGTTATCGAAGAAGCAGCAGGCATGCTCTCCGCACGCGGTGCAGCAGTGGCCGACGAGCTTCTGCAGAAGGCAGACAACCTCAACGAAGCATTCGGCGCACGCTCTGCCGAACTGTCCACCATCATCGGCAAGGACGGTACAGAGCTTATCAACGCGATCGAAATGCGTGCCCACGACCTCACCAGCCGCGTCAACGAAGTGCAGAGCGCAATTCTTGAGGCTGTTACCGTCAAGGGCCGTGATCTGGCTGACACCTTCGCCCGCAATGGTCTGGATGCAACCCGCGCCCTCGTTGAGGCCGGTGACCGCATCGTTCACGCCATTGACGAACGTTCCGACAGCGCTGCGACCCGTCTGGAAGACAGCCGCAGCCGCATGAGCACCGAACTGACCGCCCTCCTCGACACCATCACCAATAAGGGTCAGGAAGCGGCAGAGGTGTTCACCCGTCAAGGTCATGATGCAAGCACCAACCTTGCTCACACCATCGACAGCATCGGCAACACCATTGAGGACCGCAGCCGTCTGGCAGCATCCGTTCTCAACGGTACAAAGGAACGTCTGGAGAAAGACATCTCCGACATCCTTATGCGCCTCAACACATCCAACGGCTCTCTGCGCGATATTCTGGCAACCGCTGGCGACAACCTCAACGAGGTGGAAACCAACCTTGCAGCCCGCGCTGGCGAGTTCCGCAGCACCATCGACCGCGCAGTTTCCGAAACCGCGGCAGCTGGTCAGGCAATCGAGTCTCAGGTGGATGCTCTGCGCGGCACAACCAGCAACGTGCTGGCCGATGCAGCTAACATCACCAGCCGTATGGAAACCCAGAACCGTCACCTTGCAGAAGCGATCCAGCATCTGGAAGAGACCAACAACACCGTCGACACCCGCCTGCACGATCGCCGCATGGCAATCGAGATGGTGGCCGACACCCTCATCAAGAAGACCGAGGGTATCGAACAGCTCATGTCCACGTACACCGTCACCCTGGGCGATACGCTGGAAGTGGCAGACGACAAGGCACGCGAAGTTTCTGCAATGCTCAAAGCGGCAGCAGAAGCAGCAACCAAGTCTGTTACAGAGCAGTTCGAGAACATGCGCATGACCGCTGGCATGGAAGGCCAGAAGGCACGCGATGCGGTTCGTATGGCTCAGGACGACATCATGAGCGAAATGCAGCGCACCGTGACCGAGGCTTCCGAGCGCTTTACAGAAGCAACTACCCGCATGCGCGACGTGGCACGCGATGTACACCGCGAGCTGGAAGCAACCCGCTCCGAACTGGCAGCAGGTCTACATGCCCTGCCAGAAGAGGCAGAGCAGTCTTCCGCAGCACTGCGCAAGGTCATCAACGAGCAGGTTAAGGCACTTGGCGAACTATCCAAGATCGTTTCCAAGCAGTCTGCTAACTTCGACGTTTCCGCACCAATGGCGCAAGGCACCCTTGCACAGCCAATGCCGGAAATGGCGGCACCAGCAGCAGCGCCTGCTCCGGCTTCAACCTACGCCAGCCGTCCGGCAGCACCTCAGGCCCCTAGCCTGTCGTCTCTGGGCAGCAGCGAACGCCCAAGCCGCTACACACCAGCTGCAGCACCACGCGGTGAAGCTGATGCGGCCCGCGGCGGCGCAAACGGTGGCAAAGGCTGGGTAAGCGATCTCTTGAAGCGCGCTTCCACTGGTAACGAAGAGCGTTCCGCTCCGCGTCCTTCCATGGCAGCAAGCAGCCGCACCCCGCAGCACATGGTAGAGTCTCTCAACTCTCTCAGCATGGACATTGCCCGCGCTGTAGACCACGAGACCTTCATTGAACTGTGGGAGCGTTACAAGCGCGGTGAGCGTGACGTCTTTACCCGTCGCCTCTACACCCTGCAGGGACAGCAGACCTTCGACGAGATCCGTCAGAAGTACAAGCGCGACCCTGAATTCCGCTCCGCAGTAGAGCGTTACATTCAGGACTTCGAGCAGCTGCTTTCTCAGGTATCCAGAAACGGTAGCGATCCGAACCTCGGTCAAACCTACCTAACCTCCGATACCGGCAAGGTTTACACCATGCTTGCACACGCAAGTGGCCGCTTCGAATAAGGCTTCTGACACTCAAAACAAAAAGCCCCGCTCTTTAGCGGGGTTTTTTATTGCTCGTTTTCAGGGTGGGCCACGCACCGTTCATGGTCACAAATCACCAAGCGCAAATCTTGGTGTTGGTCTCGGTGTTTTCCCAGCATGCACTGTCTGCAGAAGAGCGAATGTATTCGCCAGGAAGAAAGATACGGCGGCCTGTTCCAAAGTCGCCATAACCGTTCGCAACGTTTTTCTCCTGCATTATCAGCCGGTAGGTTGGCTTAGTGGCTGCAGAGATTTCAAAGCTGCCATCTTTGAATAGCGGAGTGAAGTTACAAGGGTACCGGCCATCATCACTGGTAAAGCAGATAGCTTCCTTCGCTAAAACTGAACCGGTAAATGGAAATGCAAGGGCAACAACCATTGCCGCAAGTCTAAGAGATTTCATAGTATCCTCCTTAATGCACTTTACGCTCCAAGGACGGAGAAACAGTAGATCTGTGATAATACCTTTGAAGAAATAATGGCGATTTATACTAATAAAATGCGCTAGAGCTTGGATGGATTTATTGCAAGATTTACAAACCTGTCAATTTTGACAGGCATTTGCGAGACAATTAGGTATAATAGAGCTGCTGCACCTGAATTTGAGGTGGGGGCTGGAGGCCCCGATGAAGCTTACGCCTATTATTGCTATTGCCGCACTTGGCGGTGCCGCGCTGCTATGGAGCGGCCCTGAGGCGAGCGCTATGCCTCTACCTGTGCCCGATAAGTCCCATTTCACCACCCCTGTGAGTTCGGCTCTTCTTGCTGGCCTTATCGACGTGCGCGACAGACGTTACTATCGCGGCCACAGGCATCATTATCGCCCGCACCGTTATTACCCTCGCAGATACTACCGTCCGCGCTACAGGCCCCTCTACAGGCCGTTTTATCGCCCTTACTATGGTTGGGGTGGTGGCTGGGGCGGTGGTCTTTCCTTTGGCGGCATCGGCTTCGGCTTTGGCGGTCCACTCTATCCGGCACCGCGATACTACGCTCCTCCGCCACCACCGCCAGTTTATCGCGGCGGGCTAAGGCCATGGTCGCCAGAGTGGTATCGCTACTGTTCAGCCAAGTACCGCAGTTTCAACCCGAGAACAGGCACCTATACCGCTTATTCCGGCAAGACGCGCTTCTGCCGTTAGTGTCGGCCTTAACGAGGTTCGCAAAGCCGGTCTTGACGGACCAGCGGCGCTTTAGGAGGATAAACGCCCAAAGACAAACCTTTGCTCAAATGAACAACGAAGAACACCTGAGCAGAGGTTGAAAGGGATGCGGCCAGACAAAAAGGGAGAACCCCCGTGCCACTAACAAGGGTATTGGCGCTGTGTGCTCTGGCGTGCCTATGGCTGGCTGGGCCTGCCGCCGCTTCTGAGCGCTGCGCCGTCCCAGATGACTACCTTTCCGACATCAGGCCCGACCCAGATGGCCCTCCAACGCAAATGACGATCGGTATTTTGGTTGCTGACGTACTTGCAATTGACGACGTGACGCAAACCATCGATTTGGATCTCATTGCCGGAAAAAAGTGGAAGGACCCACGCCTTGCGCATCTCAAGGGCTGCAAGCTGCAGAGAAACGAGGTCTGGTTTCCTGTAAGCGATGTTTTGAATTCCAACGAACTGAAACGCGCCAGAAGCAGGTTTAACTCAGATCAGGTAAGCATCGAAAAAGACGGTACCCTCACCTACGGACAACGCTTTTACGGCCCTGTGGCCACCTACCACAATCTTCGCAAATTCCCTTTTGATGAACACGTCATCCGCATTCGTATCGCAACCTTCGAGCATCCGGCAGATAAGGTTCAGCTCAGTGTAGAACGTAATATTTCCGGCCTTGCGGAGCGGCTTAATATTCCCGACTGGACCATCAAAGATGTGACCTTCAACGTGGAAGATGTTTATGTGCCGGAACTAAACACCAACTATTCCATGCTGCACGTTGATATCTACGCAAGCCGCCACAGCACCTTTTACGTGGTGAAGCTGCTATTTCCCCTCACCCTTATCGTGCTGATGTCCTTTGTGGTCTTCTGGATCAACCCTGAGCGGTTCGGCCCGCAGATCGGCCTGACGGCCACTGCAATGCTGACGTTGATTGCCTTTCAGTTCGCCCTATCAACGTTGCTGCCTAAAGTAAGCTACATGACCACAATGGATATTTTGATCCTCGGCTCAACGGCTCTGGTATTTTGCGCTTTGGTGGAGGCTACAATTACCTCAGCACTTGTGGTGAACGGCAAAGCACAACTTGCTCAGCGCATCGACCGCGTATGCAGATGGCTATTCCCCGCCCTACTCGTACTGGTCTGGGCCGGCATTTACCTAGCGAACTGGAAATAAGGAACCTGACTATGAGGCCTAGATGACCTTCAGCGTCCAAGCGGCGATCTCGGCCATAACCTGATCCGCAGCAACGTTCATTGCATCCACGGCTTCATCCAGATCAGTAGAGCTGGTTGGAACCTCAGCGCGGAAGAGACGGCTTGCTTTGGAAACACCGTTACGGTCATTCACGACGCGGGCAGCGACCTCAACATAGGCACGGGTACCGCCGTTGATGTTCATCTCGAATGAGCGGATGGTTGTCTGCAGCTGATAGTCGATCAAGAGGCCCTGCCCCGGACGACCTACACCGCGCAGCTTGCCGGTATTTTCTAGCGTCTCGATCAGCTTGGCCTGAAAGACGTTTGGCAATGTGTCTGCCCAAGCAACCTTCGGATAGTAGGAGTAGATGCGGCCTTCCTCAGCCACAGCAATGGAGCTGGTGTCCAATGCCTGCAAGGCCATAGGAGCAGCAACAAGAACCTGAACATTCTTGGCGGACGCAGAGGTATTCACGCTGACAGGAGCGGTCAACCCATAAAGAGCCTGAGGGCCAGAAGAGCCGCAAGCACTCAAGCCCAGCAGCACGACGGCTGCGCTCATCAGTTTTAGCATGGTCATTTTAGACAAGCTAAGCGGCTCCACTCATTCAACCTAGGGTCAACACCTCTAATTGACTAGGCAATTTCCAACCAAATTGCAAAATGTATTAGCGTCGTTTTGCACCATTAAAGACGGGTGTGTCCGATCCGCCAAAGATTACCCTGTTTGGATTCTGATCAAAATTACTTACAGCACGCTGTATTTCCACAAGAGTTGCATTAAGTTGCTGCATTGCGGCCGCAAAGTCAGATGACCCCTGCTGGCTAAAGCGAAGTAGATTTTGTGAAATCGGCTCGGCTTTATCTGCAAAAGCATCGGCAACAATGCGAATCGACTTAGCAGCAGCAGTCGCCTCTACAATCAGGCCTTCACCGTCCCCTTCAACCATGCCGTCAACTTTGTTGAGCAGCCCGTTTACACGAACGGAAGCAGCATTGAGGTTATTGGCGATCTGCTTGCCTTCGGAAATAATCTCGTCGATGTCCTTGGTCTTGGCCTTCAGGTTACCCGTCATCTCATTGACGTTGCTAGCAGCCTGCTTGGCTTCGTCAATGGTCTGGCCAATCTCGTCGCTCTTGCCAGAAAGCGTGCTCGCCACCTTCTCGGCGGAGGTTACGATAGAGTCCACTTTCTTCGGATCAACAGCGGCAACGAGTTGCTCAGCCTGATCGAGGAAGGCAGAGGCATCCTTCATAGTGGCTTCCAGCTCTTTGGAAACCACAGCAAGGTTATCGCTGATCTGTTTGCTGTTGGCGATAATGGCGTCAACGTCCTTGTCACGATCAGCGAAGGTCTTTGTCACCTTGTTGATGTTGACGGATGCAGAAGCAGCTTCATCGATAATCTGAGTGATTTGCGCGTCCTTTTGCGCAAACGTTCCAGACACCTGATCAACTGAAGCAATAATCTGCTCGACCTTGGTCGGGTCTACCGCCTGTATCACCTTGTTGAGCTGTTCGGTGCCAGCGTTGATCTGATCAGACGCTTTCACAGCATTGGTCACGAACTGGTCGATCTCATCCTGACGGGCAACGATGTTGGTCGAAAGGGTCGATACGTTTTTGCCGATTTCGCTGGCAGAGCTGAGAATGCTCTCAATCTCTTCCTTGCGATCAGTAATCACAGCACCAAGATCAGCAGCGCCTTTTACAGTCTTCTGCACGTCCTTAGGGTCAACCGCAGCAAGCAGCGCGTCCACGTCCTTGAGGCTGTCATTCACCCCAACGGAGAACTCTTCGAGGTTGTCCGCAGCTGTTTGCGCTGTTGAAACGATGCTGCCAACGCCATCAGCAGATTTGGAGAGCTTGGTGGTAATAACCTCGACGTTATTGACGATCTCACCGATCTTTTCCGGCGGCACGTCGGCAATCATCTGCTCACCGCGCTCCACGAGGCTGCCAATACGCCCGGAAAGGGAGGTCAAAGCCTTGGCTGTGCTGGTAATACCCTCAAGAAATTCAGAAACACCATCTGCGTTTTTCGCAAGTGCACCAGAGAACACTTCAATGTTTGAAATGGTCTTGGAAATCTCCGGACCGGATTGCTCGACAACGGTCTCAATGGAGCCCAGCGTTTTATCGGCCTTCTGGAGAATATCCTTGGCCCCTTCGATAAGGTCTTCAAACTGGGAGCGGCTTGCATAGATAACCGGTACTTCGTTGGAAGTCGGATCAATCAGCGCTGGAGACGATAGCGTACCGCCGTGCAGATCCACATAGGCAACACCTGTCAGGCCCGTATAGCCCAGCGATGCCTTGGTATCACGGCGGATCGGAGCGTTGGCGTCAATACGAACCGTTGCAACAACAAGGCGGGGATCTTCCGCATCGAACGTCAGATCGGTCACATCACCGATCTTGATACCGTTAAACAGCACCTGCCCACCCTTCGGCAGACCGGTTACAGCGCCAGGAAAGATGATTTTCACATCCGAACGCTTATTGGCATCTGCGCCGCTCATAAGCCAGAAAACGAAAATGAATGCCGCAGCCACTATGGCCAAGACGAACGCGCCGATGGCAATGTTATTTGCACGGGTTTCCATCGAAGTGTCTCCTTAAACCCTGTTAAGGGCGCGCTTGCCCCTGAAGTATTCTTTTACCCAAGGGTGGTCACAGTGCATCATATCCTCAATCGTACCCTCTACCAGCACCCGTTTTTCCGCAAGAACGGCAATGCGGTCACAAATGCTGTGCAAGCTGTCCAGATCGTGGGTCACCATGTACACGGTGAAGCCAAGCGTCTCGCGTAGCTTTAAAATAAGATCATCAAAATCGGCAGCGCCAATAGGGTCCAGCCCCGAAGTCGGCTCGTCCAGAAACACCAGCTCAGGGTCCAGCGAAAGCGCTCTGGCAAGCGCTGCACGCTTAATCATACCGCCGGAAAGTTCTGATGGTAGCTTGTCCGCCGCATCACGGGGCAAACCAACCATCTCCACCTTCATCAGAGCCAGCTCATCCATCAGCTTTTGCGAAAGGCGCAAATGCTCCTTCATTGGCAGCTGCACGTTCTGCTTTACAGTGAGAGAGGAAAATAGCGCGCCCTGCTGGAACAACACTCCCCAGCGCTGCTCGATCAGCTTCCGCTCAGCATCTGACACAGCAGAAAAATCATGTCCAAAGACCTTGATTACACCACTTCTTTTGGGGTTGAGGCCCAAGATAGTACGCATCAAGACCGATTTACCCTGCCCTGAACCACCAACAAAACCAAGCACTTCACCGCGATAAACATCGAGGTTGAGGTGATCCAGCACCACCTTTTTGCCAAAGGCGACGGTTACATCCTGCGCCCGCAAAATGACTTCACGCCCCGCTTCGACGGGTAGCAGGTTTTCCTCTTTCGTCTCTGCTCCGCTGTCGTTTTGCGCCATTACCTAGACCCCGATCGATGCGAAGAAGATTGCAAAAATGCCATCGACGAGGATGACGAGGAAAATGGCCTTCACCACAGACATGGTCGTATGGGTGCCAAGGCTTTCGGTAGAACCTTCCACCTTCATACCTTCAACACAGGCAATAAGGCCCACAATCAGCGCCATGAACGGAGCCTTGATCAAGCCCACCATCAAGGTTTCCGGTGTAATCGCAATTTTGAGCTGCTCGATAAATCCAGCCGGAAGAATATCGAGATAAATCCAGCAAATGAGGCCTGCACCCAGTAGTGCCGCAAGATCGGAAATAAACACAAGCGCAGGCAATGCCAGCATAAGCGCGATAAGGCGCGGGAGAATAAGAACTTCCGTGACCCGCAAGCCGATAACATGGAGCGCATCAATTTCCTCGCGCATCTTCATGGAACCGATTTCAGCGGTAAATGCCGAGCCAGATCGACCAGCAACCATAATGGCCGTCAAAATAACCCCGATCTCGCGCAGAACGAGAATGCCGGTCAAATCGACCACAAAGATATCCGCGCCGAACTGGCGCAAATAAAAGCCGCCCTGCTGTGCGATAATACCGCCAATTAGAAAGCTCATCAGCGCGATAATAGGCACAGCACCGATACACGTTTTCTGAAATTGAACAGCAATGGAAACGGGCCGCAGGCGGCGCGGATTAATGAGAACAGTTGCCAGCACACTGGCCATGGACCCAAGAATATGCAGCACTGCCAAAAAGTCGTGCCACGCAGTACGGGTGCGCTTACCTGTTAGCTCCAGATAATCGGCAACACTCATCCTGTCAGACTTGGCCACATACTCTTCGCGATTATAGTCGGCGACGGTATTGATCAGCTCACGCTGTTCTGCCCGCCCGCCTTGAACAAGCTCCGACGCACCGCCCAGATTGCGCAAAAGCGAAAAGATCACCCACGCTCCGGCGGTGTCCATACGCTCCACACCATCAAGGTTCACAGTGAAGGGTTGGCCCTTCAGCTTTGCAAGGGTAGTGCCCAAAAGCGATTCGCATTCGCCAGCCCATGAAACAACCCATCCACCACTTAGGGTTACTACCGAGCCATCATCCCCAGCAGAATGAACCACCTTTGGTCTATTTGGCAGCACATTTACATCCATAAGTCGAATCTGGGCCCCTTGCTCAAGCTTACTCCCTTCCCCTATACAGTGTTGTATGCCGTTAGGTCCAGCAACCTTACGGTTTCCTTCCTAATATCTCAGGCTGCAATCATGGAAATTACACCGCCATACCTTTTGTTCCTCGGGGACGTTAAAGATAATCTTGCCGCTAAAACCGGCCTTGGCATCGTAGACTGGCGTCCCGAATGGTGCGTTGGCCAGTTGCGCCTTGAGGGCTGCAACGCTGATGCCGGTATTGATGACCTTTCTATCGACAATGCCGTTGCCAAAGGCGCAAAGACATTTGTCATCGGCTGCGTAAACGCAGGCGGCATGCTGCCGGACCATTGGGTTGAAACCATTGTTGCAGCTGTTGAAGCAGGCATGGACGTTGCAAGCGGCCTGCATAGCCGTTTGGAAGAGTTTCCTGCAATCAAGGAAGCGGCAGAGCGTAACGGCGTAAAGCTCATCAACGTGCGCCACTCCGACCAGAAGTTCGCGACAGGCAAAGGCTCCAAGCGCTCCGGCAAGCGCCTGCTTGCTGTTGGCACTGACTGTTCCGTTGGCAAGAAGTACACAGCCCTTGCAATGGACAAAGGCATGCGCGAGCGCGGCTTTAACGCAACCTTTGCCCCAACGGGTCAGACCGGCGTATTTATTTCCGGCCGCGGTATCTCTCTCGATGCTGTGATCGCCGACTTTATTTCCGGCGCAGCTGAATGGCTGACACCAGACGCCGATGAAAACCACTGGCATGTGGTTGAAGGTCAGGGTTCCCTGTTCCACCCTTCCTTTGCTGGTGTAACTCTTGGCCTTCTGCATGGCTCCCAGCCGGATGCCTTCATTGTTTGCCACGAGCCAACCCGCACCAACATGCGCGGGGTTCAAACACCTTTGCCAACGATCCAGCAGGTGATTGATCTAACCATCGCAAACGGCAAGCTCACCAATCCTGATATTCGTTGCGTTGGCATCTCTGTCAACACAACAGCTCTGGAAGACGCCGAAGCACGCGCTTACCTCCAAGGCCTTAGCGAAGAGTACCAACTGCCAGCCACCGATCCGGTGCGCTATGGTGTTGCTCCAATCGTAGACAAGCTTGTTGAAGTATACGGCGTCTAACATGAAGCTCACAGTTGAAGCTCAGGAGTTCCCCATTGAGGGGGGCTTCACCATCTCCCGCGGTACTCGCACCCACGCAAAGGTTGTTGTTGCAACCGTAAGCGAGGGTGATGTTGTTGGCCGCGGTGAATGCGTGCCTTACCCGCGCTACGGCGAGAGCGTTGAAGGCGTTGCCGCAGATATCGAGAAGATGGCAAATGCTGTCTCCGGTGGCCTGACACCTCAAGCACTACAGCAGCTAATGCCAGCAGGTGCTGCCCGCTGCGCCCTTGATAGTGCGCTGTGGGACTTTACCGCCAAGAAGCAAGGCACCACCGTTGCGCAGCTTTTGGGCATTGCGCCGCTGAAATCCGTGACGACCGCCTTCACCATCTCTGTCGGTACGCCTGAGAAAATGGCAGCTGATGCAGCCAAAGCTGCGCACCGTCCGCTCCTCAAGGTTAAGCTTGCAGGCGATGGCGATGTTGATCGTATCACCGCCGTTCGTGCAGTAGCGCCTAACTCACGCCTTATCGTAGACGCGAACGAGGCTTGGACAGAGGCAAACCTTGAAGCCAACATGCGTGCGTGCTTTGAAGCAGGCGTCGGCCTTGTTGAGCAACCTCTGCCAGCAGACAACGATGCCATTTTGGGCGACGTGGAACATCTCATCCCGATTTGCGCGGATGAGAGCCTTCACACCTCCAAAGACCTTGAGCATCTGCGTGGCCGCTACTCTGCGGTTAACATCAAGATGGATAAAACAGGTGGTCTGACCGAAGCCATGATCCTTGCCCGCAAGGCAAAAGAAATGGACTTCGTAGTCATGGTCGGCTGTATGCTCGGCACATCTTTGGGAATGGCACCAGCCTTCCACGTTGCTCAGGAAGCAACCTTTGTGGATCTGGATGGACCTTTGCTGCTCTCCAAAGACCGTGATCCCGGCTTTACTTTTGACGGCAGCATCATGATGCCGCCGCCTCCCGCTCTTTGGGGCTGAGCGCAGACCAACACAAAAACAAACAAAACGGCGAGAGGATCATCCTACTCGCCGTTTTTTATTGTCTAGAATACGGGCGTGCTCAGGCAGCGCGAGGCACCAACTGTAGTGGTTTCCAGATCAAAGCCAGCAAAGCCATACCCACAACCGACATCACCGCCATGGCGTAGAACGTCACTGCCGGATCGTAGGTGTAAAGCCAGCCCGTTCCGATAGCAGCAACGCCGAGAATAAGACCGATATAGGTTTGCGCAGCCCCTTGAACTGTGCCGAGGTACTTACCCTCAACAACCTCTGCCAGATATGACGTCATGCCAAGATGCACCATGCCGAAGTTCGCTCCATGAAGAAGCTGGACGATAACAGCCAGCGTCACATCCGTTGCATGAGGGAACAGCATCCAGCGCAGGACAGCAGAAGCACCGCCAACCATGACGAGCATCAGTGGTCCCATCCGCTCCAGCAGCACGCGGCCTTTCATGAAGACGAGAATTTCGGCAACAACACCGACGGACCAAAGAATACCGACAGTGCCATCTGAAAGCCCGTTCGCCAGCCAGTAGATGCTGCCAAAGCTGTAAAGCGCGGCAAGGCTACCAAGCAACAAACCGACCGCCAGCAGAAATCCATGAATGGGCCAGTTGCGCAGGGCCGGCGCGCGCCACGGTGCTTGCTGGTTATGCTCCTTTTTTTCCGAGGGCATACCCGGCAATTTCAACGCCACAAGAGCTGCAACCAAGAACCCCAGCGCAGTAAACGCTTGAAGAGAAATAGGAGAGAAAACAGAGAGATACCAGCCACCAAACAACGTAGCGACGATAAAGGCGACTGAGCCCCAAGAGCGCATGAAGCCATAGTCGCTTCCGTAAACTTTCACCGCTTCGAAGGCATAGGCGTCGGCCAGTGGCTGCATGGGTGCGTGGCAGATGGATACGATAACCACCACTGCAAAAATGGACCAGTAACCATCAAGGACAACAAGCGAGAAAAAGCAAAGCGCGCAAATGACGCCATAAAACGCCAGCGAATGCCGCCGCCTTCCCGCCCTATCAGAAAGGCTTGTTGTAACCGGTGTAGCAACAATCTTGATGATATTGGGAAGCGATACAAACAGGGCAATTTCAACTGGCGAGAACGACAGCGCTTCCAGATACAAAGGAAAGTACGGCAAAAACAGCCCAAAACCCAAAAAGTACCCTGCAAACAGCAGGCTAACGCCAATGCTGGTCCAATTTAACTCTATTTTACTCAAGGGATTGGCCATGAAGTGCTCACGTGATTCTCGCCGAGCCGTGCAGATCGGGAATTTTCCCTACCACATCCTTCATTGTCCGTGGAGGCCTTTAACCTTTGTAAACCATTTTTCGAGATACCTATTAACACTTACAAAATAAGTGTTGCCAAGCGACCGACATGAATTTGACTTCAGGGTAGAGCGAGAAAAATTATGACTTCAGCTTTTACGGGGGGAAAGGGTTTCCTTCTCGAGGACGACGAATTCTTCGCCATTGAAAAAACCCTTTTGGAGTCTGAACGCGGACGCGCCTTTTTGGCAGACTATCTAATCCGTAACCGCAGTAAGGAAACCTTGGCGCTCCTTTCTAGTGTGCAGCGCCTCGAAACTGCCATTCTCGGCACCCCTGCTCCGACGAAATTCGACAGTATTCGCAATGGCATCTTCGACATGCAGGAGGCTATCGAGCGCACCAAGCGCGAGATAACCCGCATGACTGGAAACGGTGATGATGCCAACCGCTTTATTGCCGCCTCCAACGAACTGGATGCAATCGTATCTTCCACTGAAAAAGCGACCCAAGGCATTTTGGCAGCGACTGAGGTCATTCAGGAAAAGGCAGATGTCATCCGCTCGGCTGGCGTTGCTGACGGACCTGCTGCAGCCATTGAAGACCAGTCTATGGAAATCTTCATGGCATGTTCGTTTCAGGACCTTACCGGACAGCGCATTCAGAAGGTTGTTAGCGTTCTGCAGTACCTTGAAGAGCGCATCGACAAGATGGTTACGATCTGGGAAGAGGCTGGCAGCGTGGAAGGTCTTCTGGAAGAAGAAGCCCCTGAAGAGCCACGGGATAAACGCCCTGATGCCCATTTGTTAAACGGGCCACAGCTGGATGGTGAAGGCGTAGATCAGGCAGACATCGACGCGCTTTTTGAAGGAACCGGTACGGCCAGCGATCTGGAAATGTCTGGCGCACCGATCCCGCTGGATAGCATCCGCCAACCAGCCCACTAAGTATGAACGACCAAAGGCGCTCTAAACGAGCGCCTTGGCAATAAGTTCGGGGTCAATATTACCGCCGGACAATATGATGACAGCGGTCTTGCCGCGCACATCAATCTTGCCGCTTAACAAGCTTGCAAGAGCGACTGCGCCGCCCGGCTCCACCACCAGTTTCAGCTCTGATATCGCGAAAGCAACAGCTTCCAGCGCTTGCTGATCCGTTACAACAGCGCTACCCGCAGCACGTCTACGCATAACGGAAAAACCGTTTTCACCCGGAGCTGGCGTAAGAACAGCATCGCAGATAGACCCTGCCTTACGCTCGTTCTCCAAAATTCTATCCGCCGCTAATGAACGCGCGTAATCATCAAAGCCTTCCGGCTCTGCCGTGTAGACCCCGCACTCAGGCAGGAGCGTTTCGAGAGCAAGGGCAATGCCTGAGGTTAAACCGCCGCCACCGGTACAAGAAACGAGTAGATCAGGGGTAACGCCAAGAGCGCGGGTTTGTTCCCAAACCTCTAGCCCAACAGTTCCCTGCCCTACGATAACGCCGGTATCATTGAACGGATGAACAAAGGTTGCGCCGGTCTTTGAGCAGAGCTCCTCTGCAATCGCGTCTCTGTCTTCATTTGCACGATCATAAAGAACAACATCCGCCCCGAAAGCACGTGTACGCTCCACTTTGATCTTTGGTGCGTCCTGCGGCATCACAATAGTTGCAGGCATGCCAAGTAGGCTGGCGGAATAGGCAATGCCTTGAGCATGATTGCCGGAAGAACAAGCAACTACGCCCTTGGCCCGATCAGCCTCTGGGATCAGCTGTAGCCTGTTAAACGCTCCGCGAAACTTAAAGGAACCTGTTTGCTGCAAGCACTCCGGCTTTATGAAAACGCGGCCACCCACCAATTGATCCAGCTTGTCATTGCGCAGAAGAGGCGTTTTGAAGGCACGCTTTTCTATGCGCTTACTCGCTGCAATAATTTCGGAAAAAGTCAGATCAACTGGAGTGTACTTGCTCATTTCATCCTCGCCCCACCTACAAAAACGAAGCGACCGTAAAGCCCACCTAGTTGATCGTCAAGCGACCGCCGCCATCAGCAAGATGCTTATCTGTCGGGTTACAACCAATGTTGTAGGCAGCGTGAACGTTGCTCATAAACTGTTCCGCACTCGCCTCCCAGCTAAAGCGCTGTGCCATTTCACGGCAATGGTCAGGCGGGATGCTAAGAGCTTTTAGTGCTGCTTCTTCGAGGTTTTGGGAAAGAACCCCCGCCCTTGTCTCGCCCACTATATCCAGCGGCCCAGTAACGGGAAAAGCTGCGATAGGCGTTCCGCAAGCAAGCGCCTCCAGCAATACATTACCGAAGGTATCCGTTAAGCTGGGAAACACGAAAACATCTGCTGCCGCATACGCTTGGGTCAGCGCTTCTCCGCTTTTTGGCCCTGTAAAGACTACATGGGGATAGGCTTCCTTCAACGCTTCAAGCTGAGGCCCGTCTCCGACAACCACCTTGGAACCGGGCAACTCAAGATCGAGAAACGCCTCGACATTCTTTTCAACTGCTACACGCCCAACATTCAAAAATATCGGCCTTGGCAATCCTGCGAATACATCACTCTTAACTGGCCTGAACTGCTTGTGATCAACCCCGCGAGACCAGCGCATCAAGTTGTCAAAGCCACGCTCATCCAGTTCCTGTTCCAAAGAGCTGGTAGCGACCATGCAGCCATCACCGCTGTTGTGAAACCACTTCATGAGCGAATAACACCAGTTGGTTGGAATTGGCGCGCGCGCCCGCACATACTCAGGAAAACGAGTATGGTAACTCGTTGTAAAAACGCGCCCCTCCCGTAACGCGGCGGACCTTGCCATCCAGCCTAAAGGCCCCTCAGTGGCAATGTGAAGGTGCTCGCAATTGGCAGCTTCAATAAAGCGGCGAATATCATGAGGTACAGCAATGCTAAGCTGGATCTCAGGATAGGTGGGCATGGACATGTTGCGAAACTCAAGCGGCGTTAGAAACTTGAGCGTGACATCCTGCTGCTTGAGCGCGTTGGAAAGCTGCTTGAGCGAGCGCACCACGCCATTGACCTGCGGATGCCAAGCGTCTGTTACAACAAGAATGGAACTCATGCTGTAACCGCCTCGCCGCTTGCCTGCTCTTGCACCCTGCTGGTGCGAGCCTTCGTTTGCTGCTCGACCCATCGGATTACCTCAAAGGTACCCTCGTAACTTTCAGTAACGGCGGTGCAGCTTTCAACCCAATCTCCGGTGTTGATGTAGTGCACCTCTTCAAACCGGCGCTGCGCTGCATGGTGAATATGGCCGCAGATCACGCCGTCCAAACCATCGGCTCTGGCAAGCCCCACAAGGGCTTCCTCAAACCGGCCGATGAAGTTTACCGCTTTCTTGACCTTGAGTTTACACCAAGAAGACAAGGACCAGTACGGCAGACCCAAGGCACTGCCAAAGCGGTTAATGAAGGTGTTCAAGCCTAGAGCCGTAGTATAGGCAACATCTCCCACTAGGGCCAGCCAACGGGCGTTCATCACCACCACGTCGAATTGATCACCATGGGTAACAAGATACCGCTTGCCCGTAACCGTTTCATGAATGGCCTGCTCGGCAACCTCAATGCCTTCAAGGTGCACGCCATAAAAACCGCGCAGAAAATCATCGTGATTACCGGGAATATAGACCACCCTGCGCCCCTCGGCTGCCAGCTGTCTTATCCGCGTAATGACCTTGGCGTGCGCTGCTGGCCAATACCACCGACGGCGCAGCCGCCAGCCATCAACAATGTCACCAACGAGGTAAATAACCTCGCCGTCATGATGATCGAGAAACTCAAGAAGCGCCTCAGCTTTACAGCCCCGCGTTCCCAAATGAACATCAGATATAAAAAGGCTTTTATGCCGCCTTACCTGTTTGTCTGTTGCCATCAAAAGCACTCCGCTGCTTAGAAGAGATACTTTGGTTAGAAGCGATTCCGATAAAACCAATATGACAGTGGTTTTTAGTAGGCACGAGTAAAGCGCCATAAACTACCCGAACGGACTGACATACTTAGGAAGCAACACGTCCCCAAAATCCCCTATCGAAGGGCAGGATTGTAGCTAACTCTTTACACTTGCAGGTTTCTTCGATTGTTCTTCACTCTCAGTCATGGCAAAACTAGAGCGAGTTTCAGGAAACAAACCTAAAGAGGAAAAATGGATCTGGGTATCAAAGGCCGCAAAGCCATCGTTTGCGCTTCCAGCCGGGGTCTTGGCCTTGGCACTGCAAAAGCTCTTGCTGAGGCGGGCTGCGATCTGGTCATCAACGGCCGTGACGGTGCTTATCTGGCAACGATTGCAGAGCAGCTTCGCTCCACCTATGGCGTTTCGGTTCAGGCAATCGCAGCTGACGTTTCTACCGCAAAAGGACAGGACGACATTCTGGCAGCCTGCCCTGAGCCGGACATTCTGGTAAACAACAACGGCGGCCCACCACGCAAAGACTTCCGCGAACTGGACCGCGAAGCGATGCTGGCCGGCGTTACCCAGAACTTCGTTACTCCTATTGAGCTTATCCAGAAAACAATCGACGGCATGGCAGATCGCGGTTTTGGCCGCATTGTGAACATCACATCCATGTCGGTCGTCATGCCTTTGCAGGGTCTGGACCTTTCCAGCGGTGCACGCGCTGGCCTAACTGCATTCCTAGCAGGTGTTGCACGCCAGTACGCAGACCGGAACGTTACCATCAATAACGTACTTCCGGGCAAGTTCGACACTGACCGCCTCAAGGGCCTTTTCGAGCGCCAGTCTGAAGAAACCGGCCAGTCTATCGAAGAGTGCAAAGTAGCCGCTGCACAAGAGATTCCGGCCCACCGCTTGGGCACGCCAGAAGAATTTGGTCAAGCTGCTGCTTTCCTATGCTCTCAGTACGCTAGCTACATCACCGGCCAGAACCTGCTGCTGGATGGCGGTCTGTACCCGAGTGCGTTCTAAGACCCGCTAGAATTTATAACGGACAGCTGCGGAGACGATGTCCACCGCAGCGTCCACATCACCGCGGAAAGATACACCCTCATAATCCTGATGGCCGGGCACGATGTTAATGTCATCACTCAAGGCAAACAGGTGGCTGTATCCCAAATCAAACTCGAACATGTCGTTAAAGACATAGCTTAGGCCCGCGCTAAGCCAAACACGGTCCGTATCCGGCACACGAGCAGAACGAATAGCCTCATCAACAGGCGACCATTCGTATCCAACGCCAACGCGGCCTGTCCAGTTCTCGTAAAAGTCATACTCGCCGCCAACTGAAACGAAGTAGCCATCGTTGTAGTTGAACTTGAGCGTCTGAACGACCACACCAGCTTCGTTAAACACATTGAACGAGCCAAATCGCGACCAGTTCGTCCACTCGAAAGTACCCATAATTCGGGCTTCAGGCGTGATTTCCTGCTGGAACGAGAAGTTGATCTGCTCAGGCAAAATCACATCGGCATTGATGTCGATCTGAGATCCGGGAACGGTGATGCCATTGACCGATAGAGTTGGAATGATCAACTCACCTTCAAGGTCGTGCTTGATAGGAGAGCGATAACCGATACCGATCTGTGTACCCGGCCTTGGGGTAAGCAAGATACCAAGCGTCGCCCCTAGACCAAGATCGTGATCCTCACCCTTCAACTCGGCTGTAGGCGATGTCTGGAACACACCAAGCAAGCCACCAGGTGTTTGCTGGGCTGATGGAAACGCGCTCTTCAACCGAACTTGCAGATATTGGAACTGCATACCCAACCCAAGCGAGACGTATTCATTCACCTTCACCCCGACAATCGGCGTGACGTTGACCGATAGCGCTTTGGAAGAGCGTGCGTAGATCTGGCCTGCCCAATTAATCTCAGGCTTTGTCGCAAGCCCAAATGGAGAGTTCGTCGCAAGGCCCAGATAAAACTGGTCATTGACCTGATAGCTGCCGTAGGTCGCGGGAAGCCAAGCGCTTTGCCCCACATCCCCCGCTTCGCCAGCAGACCCGCCAGGAACAGACGAGAGCGGCGTACCAGCAGGAATAGCTCCAACCTGCACATCCAAAATGGCAGAGTCTGTACTGATATCACCGCGAGGAATGATGAAGCTGTTTACGGACTCGCCCTGTATCCCTTCGTGCCCGACTACCGTTGCAGGGTTCCAGAACATCGAAGACAAGCTATCGACAACCGTTCCATATCCGGCAAAAGATGTGCCCTGAAAGACCGCAGACTGCTCGCGCAAAGCAAATGCGCCAGAATTGGCCTCGTTCACCATAGAAAACCCTGCCGCACTGGCCATCAATACCGCAAGGGTTGCATTTGTCCTTCCCATCAAAGGTCTCCCGAACCGCTCACCCGCCGCATGGAGCGCGAGTGCAAATACACCCACTGGTGAATCTAGCATCGGAAAAATAAAAGGACGAACCTAAGGTTAATTGGAACAGCAGTAGCAACAACACCCTACACGGACGAAATTTATGCCAGTTATATTTTGTGAATATATCGATTTATAATCGTCAAAAAGTGTATAGTTGCGCCATATAAACTTACTGAATGACCACCACAGACAACAATAGTACTCCACAGATTAATTGAATACTTCTAAAATAGACAAAGAAAACCAATAAAAAAGGCCGCCGAATTGGCGACCTTCTACGTCTCGATTACTTTTAGCGCTTAGCTATCACGGGCAATCAGGTAGTCACGAATGGACAAGTCGCTCCACTGAGACACCGTTCCCTTAGCTTTGTTATAGCTCTCAAAGACCTTTTGAGTTCCCTCATGCTCCTCAACGAACTCATCCATCACCACAGCGGATAGACGCTTTAGTTCAGCTGTTACATCGGCAGGGAAGCCCAGTACCTGAACGTCATACTTGCTTTGCAGGTTTGCCAGCGCCACGGCGTTATGCCATGTAGCTTCCGCCAGGGCCTGCGCATGCTCGGAGCGGCAAGCTTCAGCAACGATCATCTGCAGATCAGCAGGCAGCGCGTTGTACTCTTCCAGATTGACTGTAGCTTCACCGGTACCATTTGGCTTGTTCGCGCCCGGACCATAGTAATGTTTGGCAATCTTTTGAAGTCCCAAGGCACCGTCACTTGCAGGGCCTAGGAATTCGATAGCATCAACAACACCTGACTGCATCGCAGAATACATTTCAGAGGTCGGCATAGTGACA
This sequence comes from Pseudovibrio flavus, assembly GCF_009711345.1. Taxonomy (GTDB): domain Bacteria; phylum Pseudomonadota; class Alphaproteobacteria; order Rhizobiales; family Stappiaceae; genus Pseudovibrio; species Pseudovibrio flavus. Next base: position 336,135 of record NZ_SMMA01000066.1, on the reverse strand, counting down.
GGCGTTGCACCCGCGCGGCGCATAATCTCACCGCCCAGACCCTGAATGCGGATTTTCAGCCCCTGAAGGTCGTCGAGCTTTGTGACCGGATCTTTAAACCAGCCAGCCATTGTGCCTGCAGTGTTGCCGCCCATAAATGGCTTGAGGTTGAAAGGAGCGTAAAGCTCGTCCCAGAGCTCCTGCCCGCCACCGAACTCGATCCAAGTAGAGTGCTCGTTCGGTGTCAAACCGTAAGGCACGGTAGTGAAGAACACCGAGGCTGGAACCTTACCCTGCCAGTAAAAGGCTGCGGAGTGGCCCATCTGCGCAGCGCCGCCAGCGACAGCATCAAACACTTCAAACGCCGGAACAAGTTCGCCAGCGGAGTACAGATCAACCTCCAAGCGTCCGTTACTCATAGTCTTGATACGGTCACAGATACGCTGCGCTGAAACACCCGGACCCGGCAGGTTCTTCGGCCATGAGGTAACCATCTTCCAACGAATGACCTTGGAAGCATCCGAAGCGATTGCAGGTGTAGCAAGGGCAGCCGTTCCGGCCAGCCCTGCGCCAGCCAGTTTCAGTGCGTGTCTACGGCTAATATTTCCAGAATTACTCATTGTGCCCCGTCCTCCCATGAGCGATAAAAGTGATGTACAGGTCCGTTGCCGCCGCCAATCTTTAAGGTGTCGGCTGCAGCAATCGCCCCGCTAATAAATTCTTTTGCTTCATCAAGTGCTTCATCCAGCGGCAAGCCTTTCGCCAATCCCGCTGCGATAGCGGAAGACAACGAACAGCCGGTGCCGTGGGTGTTGCGTGTTTCGTGGCGCGGACTAACCAGCCACTTTTCCAAACCGTTGCGATCCAAATAGAGATCTTCAGCAAGATCACCGTCACCATGGCCGCCCTTCAGCAATACGCCGCGCACGCCTTGCCCCAACAGCTCGTGTGCCTGCTCGCGCATATCGTCTTTGCTTTTCGCCATTTCACCGCCAAGCAGGAACGCTGCTTCAGCCATGTTCGGCGTTATAAGAGTTGCCAGCGGAAAGAGGCGCTTTTTCAGCGTTTCAATTGCGGAGCTTTGCAGCAGAGCATCGCCTGAGGTTGCCACCATCACAGGATCAAGAACCACCGGCCCTTTGTGAAAACGCTCCAGCCCATCGGCAACCGCATCGATAATATCCGGCTGAGACAGCATGCCGATTTTCACACTATCAACGCGAAGATCGGTAAAAACGGCCTCCATCTGATCGGTAACAAAGCTCGGCGGCACATCATGAATTGCGCTCACCCCTTTGGTGTTCTGCGCCGTTAGTGCGGTGAGCACGCTGGCACCGTAAACACCAAGAGCAGAAAACGTTTTGAGGTCTGCCTGAATACCGGCACCGCCGCCGGAATCAGAACCTGCAATCGTTACAGAAATCGCGGTCATAACTATCCCTCTTCGCATTGGGGATTTGAAACCTGCCTGTAGTTAAGACAGGCGGAAAAATCCTCGAAGCTGATTGAATAAAGCTGATCTAGAAACGCGGCCGGAAAGCTGCCCGGACCAGAGCATTGACGCCCTGCCAGTTCACCGGCGACGGAAAAGAAGGCGAGCGCACCAGCAACTGCCAGCCTGCGGTCTTCAACAAGGGCAACGCTTGCTGCCATTACTGCACCAAGAGCACAGCCCATGGCTGTTACCTGCGCCATAAATGGATGCCCGTTGGAAAGCTCGATCACTGGCTGAGCGCCGAACGAAATGCGATCTATAGCACCCGTACAAGCAACCACGGTTTTGTCTGCATGCTCGCTGTGGCGTTCTAGTGCAAGCGCATCCAGCTCCGGCTTATTACAACGAACAGCGTCGGGCCCATATCGCAGCAGTTCATGAGCAAACTGGCAGCGTGTTGGAGAGCGCTCCACCAGAACAGGATCGATCACCCAAGGCACGCCGTTGGCTTTGGCCGTGGAAACGGCTGTTAGCATTGCGCCTTTACGAGCAGCATCAAGCGTACCCAAGTTAACGAGCAGCGCTCCGCTGGACGCAGTAAAATCAGCCACCTCTTCAGGTGATATGGTCATGGATGGAACAGCGCGGCATGCCAGCAAGGTGTTGGCAGTAAAAGATTGCGCTACAAGATTGGTAAGGCAGTGCACCCGTACCGTTCTTTCCTGCATAGCGAGGCGAACGGACCACAGGTCCCGCGCAGAATATGTATTCAAGGTGTTTGTCCTCCGCACGTAAATGCAGGAAGACAAGAATATGGCATTGTCATCATCCCAATTCCCTCCGCCGGCACGATCCGGATCAGGTTCAAGGAGTTGGCACGTTTGCCTCTCAGCCCAACTTGGGCACCCCCATGAGATGCCAAATTGCTAGCAAACGACTGAGAACATTGCAAGTGGTTACCCCAATAAAGCTATGGACTGGGAAATCCGTTGGCAGGTAAGCGACCGCCCTTGCACCCTCTGTCAAATTCTGGGCACACTACGGCAAACCGAACACATACCGCGCATTGCGGCAGGGAATAGTTTTATGACACCGTTTTACGTAATGATTAAATGCCAGCTGGGTAGAACCTACGACGTGGCAAACGCCATTGCAGATGCCGAACTTGCTTCGGAAATCTATTCCACATCCGGTGATATGGACCTGATGGTGAAAATCTATCTGGATGAAGGCGAAGACATCGGCCGCTTCGTTAGCGAAAAAATCCAGCAGTTCGACGGCATTCAGGATACGCGTACAATCATCACATTCCGCGCATTTTAAAGCTCTTGGAGCAGAACGAAAAAGGGCAGCTTTCGCTGCCCTTTTTGTTTTCTAGAATTAGAATTTGGATGGCGTGGAAGCACGCCGCGCTCTTGTGCGGTCGTAACCCAGTTGACGTTCGCGCCAGATAACAAACACACCGGCTGCGATAACAATACAAGAACCGATCAGAACCTCATTGGTCGGCACTTCTGCAAACAGCATGTAGCCAAACAAGATCGCCCAAACCATGTTCATGTAATCAAACGGGGCAATAGTAGAAGCATCTGCATAGCGATAGCTCTGGGTCAGGAAGATCTGGCCAATACCGCCAAAGATACCAACGCCAATCAAGCACAGCGCATCATGCATATTCGGCATGACCCAAGCCATTTCCGGATAGAACCAACCCAGCGGATAGGTCAGCGCGGAGAGCACGCTGGATGAGAACGTAAACCAAAGAACGATGGTTGCGGTACGTTCTGTCTCACACAGCTTTCGAACGGTGATCATGGCAAAAGCGCCGAAGAACGCGCCCATGAACGAGAACATCGCGCCGATGTTGGAGCCAAAGCTGCCACCACCCTGCCCCAAGTGCGGAAGAACGGTAATGATAACGCCAACAAAACCAACAAGAACCGCGCTCCAGCGATAGATACGAACGGTTTCTTTAAGCAGCACAGCAGCCAAAACAACCACGATCAAAGGACCGGAAAAGCCGATAGCTGTAGCATCAGGCAGCGGGATCAACGTAAAGCCGACGAAACCACAAGCCATACCGGCAACACCGATGATGGCGCGGGTAAAGTGGGTTCCCGGGCGCTTTGTCTTCCACCCCTGAATCAGCATGCCGTTGTAACCCATCATGATGAAGATGGGAAAAAGGCCGAAGAAGTTGCGCGAGAATACAGACTGGGTAACCGGAACATCATCGGAAACCCATTTCAGCGCCGTCACCATCAAAAAGAAACTGAAGGTGGAGACGATCTTGAAGAAAATACCCAGAAGCGGGCGCGCATCTTCCCCCACAGCAGTAGGGGTAGCACCCTCCGGCATTTTCTGCACGGGCGGGCGACGATAAGAGTTGGGTTTGAACAGTCCCATAGTGTCGCTCTTAGAAAACTTGGAGAAGCGCAGCCAGCAAACCAGCAAGCTCAACAGGTTTATGGAAAGGTGGAAAAGAGGTGCGAAACGCGTAAGCCTAATAACCTAGACTTTAGTCACAACCGCCAAACCTTGGCAAGCATCGAATCTGACCCTCTGGAAGTTGTTAGTGCAGCTTTTTTGAAAAAACCACAAATGCAGAAAACACGGGGCTGCTATGCACTTAGCGCGCATGCCCTGCCCGTGTTTTCAATAGTCATGCAAACCCGAATACTCTGCAAAAAACCTGAGGCCGCCTCAGCTGACCCGTGCTGCTCTGATCGCTTCCCAAATGCGGGAAGGCGTTGCAGGCATATCAATCCACTCAACGCCGGCATGGCGAGAGAGCGCATCTTGCAATGCATTCATAACCGCTGGCGTTGCGCCAATCGTTCCAGCCTCACCTGCCCCCTTGATGCCGAGGGCATTCGTCGTTGAAGGCACATTGTGAGTCTGGAAGGAGAAGGACGGCAGATTATCCGCACGGGCCACATGATAATCGAGGAACGAGGCGCTGAGCAGCTGCCCATCCTCGTCATAGACCGTGCTTTCACAAAGAGCTTGCGAGATAGCTTGCGCTGCCCCGCCGTGTACCTGCCCTTCAAGCAGCAATGGGTTCACCGTCACCCCGAAATCATCAACGATAACAAAGTTGCAGATATGGACAGTGCCCGTTTCCGGATCAACTTCCACCTCACAAACATGCGTACCATTTGGATAGGTACATTCGTGCTGCAATACTTCCTCACGAGCCATCAGCTTGTTGGGCGCTTTCGCTGCAACCTGTGCAAGGCTCATTTGCCTGTCGGTTCCAACAATACGCACATGCCCTTCTTCGAGCTCTAGATCGTCAATGCCAGCTTCCAACTCCTCGCCTGCGATCTGTTTGATCTGCTTAACAAGGTCGATTGAGGCAGCGTTGGTAGAGGTCACACCTAGAGGGATAGAACGGGAACCACCGGTTCCTCCCCCCTTGCGAACGCGGTCCGTATCACCTTGCACCAAATGTACGCGGCTTACATCGATACCCAAGTGGGCAGCGATCACCTGACCATAGGCTGTCTCATGCCCCTGACCGTTATTTTGGGTGCCAATATAAAGGGTTGCAGAGCCATCTTCGTTCAGTTCCACCGTTGCTTCTTCTCCTGTCGGGAAAGCACAAGCTTCTACATAGGAGGCAAAGCCCAAGCCGCGATACTTACCGCGTTCCTTGCTCTCTTTTTCGCGTTCGGCAAAACCATCTCTATCAGCAACGGCCAGCGCCTTATCCAAATGGGCACTAAAATCACCGGTGTCATAGGTTCGCCCAGTCGGCGTTTTGTAAGGCAGAGCATCGTTGGCGATAAAATTACGATGACGGAACGCGGCTGGGTCTTCACCCATTTCATGAGCGGCCTTATCCATCAGCCGCTCAATGAGATAAGCCGCCTCAGGCCGCCCTGCGCCTCGGTAGGCATCAACGGGTACAGTGTTCGTGTATACGCCGTGCGCCTCAACCCACAGAGCCGGAACATCATAAAGGCCGGTACTCATAGAGATACCAACCTCAGGGATAGCAGGGCCAAACTGGTGCAAATAGGCGCCCATATCTGCCAGTACTTTGATCTTCAGGCCGGTAATCTTGTTGGTGCTATCAAGGGCAAGCTCTGCAAAGGAGACGTTATCGCGCCCATGCGCATCTGTCACAAAGTGGTCAGTTCGATCTGCCGCCCAACGCACTGGAACGCCTAGCTGCTTGGCGGCAACCAGCGCAAGCGGATACTCGCGGTAACAAAAGGCCTTGGTGCCAAACCCACCACCAACATCCGGCGTGATTACCCGAAGACGATCCTCGGAGATGCCCAGAATATCTTTGGCGATGATCGCACGCATGCCGTGGCCGCCTTGCGTACCGGCGGTTAGGGTGTAGCGGTCTGCCCCGCTGTCATACTCACCAATGCAGGCACGCGGCTCCATGTAGTTGCACACCACACGATTGTTGACCAATTTAACCGACACGGTTTTGGCCGCCGCAGCAAAGGCTTGCTCGGTCTTGTCCTTGTCGCCACGGCCAATTTCAAACGCTTTGTTGCTTCCAAGGTCAGACCAGATAACCGAGGCGTCCCCTTCTAGGGCATGCTCCACGCCAACAGTCACCGGAAGGTCTTCGTAATCGACCATAATCATCTCGGAGGCGGCCTTGGCGTTTTCCAATGTGTCGGCAACGATAAACGCAACCGCATCCCCCACATGGCGGACCACGGAGCTACATAGAACCTCGCGTTCCGGCACTGGACAGACGGTCCCGTCAATCTGCTTTACCGGTGCTTTGCATGGAATTTTGTTGATGCCTTCAAGGTCATCAGCTGTGAGAACCAGCTTTACGCCGTCAGCTTCGCGCGCATCTTCCAAGCCTTCCATCGTGAAGCGGGCATGCGCGACAGGAGAGCGAAGCATAAAACCAACGAGTGCCCCTTCTTTGTGCACATCATCGGTATATTGCCCTGTACCACTGATGAACCTGTCGTCTTCCACACGAAGAACAGAGGCACCGATGCCGAATTTTGGCGTTGCAACTTTATTCATCACCTGACCTTGCGAAAATTTGCTGTTTGTTTTCGGGACCCTACGGCAAATTCGGGAGAGTAAGCCGTGAAAACGAGACTAAGTATATATACGCGAGATGAGATACTCTACGGAAAAGATGGCTAGTGCGGACCAATCCCTGCTTAAGTCTAATTTCGCCAAATTGACGCCTTAGAAATTTCCCCTTAAGAGCTAGAAAGCCATTCTAACACGGACGGGATAGCGACCTCGCTGGCAGCTTTGGCCAGACCAATTAACGCTATCGTCCAACCGAAAGCCCATAGGTCCTATGCCGACGTCCTCTCTCAGGCACTACAAGCCCCTGCGACCGCTGGTCAGAGCAGGTTACCACACGGCCCGCTCTTGGCGGCGCTTGCCCGGCAATGTGCGCGGCATCCTCTGGGCACTACTTGGCACCGTTCTCTTCGCAATCATGGGGGCACTGGTTAAGCTGCTGGGCGAAAGGCTTCACGTAACCCAGATACTTGTTTTCCGTCAGCTATTTATGCTTGTAATCTCGCTTCCAGTGATCATTCGCGGACTTCCCGGATCATTGAGAACCAAAGCACCTATGCTTCATGCAGCGCGGGTCGTTCTTGCAACAGGGGCGATGGTCATGGGCTTTAGCGCTGTTATTGAACTGCCTCTGGCCGACAGTACCGTTATTGGCTTCTCGCGCACCTTCTTCCTCACCGTTTTCGCTATCTTCTTCCTTGGCGAGGTTGTTGGTGTCCACCGTTGGGCAGCGACTATTCTCGGCTTTATCGGCGTGTTGATTATCGTCCAGCCGGGTGGCGGTTCAGAGTTTAATATCTACACTGTGATTGCCTTGGCAGGCGCAGCCTGCGCCGCGATCGTCGGCATCATCCTGCGCAAGGTTTCGCAGCTTGATCCGCCAATCACTATTTTGACCTTCCAGGCCGCATTCGTTGGTTTGCTGCTGACACCATTTGCCATCTACTACTGGACACCAATGAGCCAAGGCGACTGGATCATTCTTGCAGCGCTCGGTGCTGTTAGCTGGATGGCGCAGATGTGTAACATTCAGGCGATGAAAGCGGGCGAAGCGACAGTCGTCGCGCCAATGGATTATACCCGTATCGTTTACGCCAGCATCATCAGTGTTGTGGTGTTTGGCGTATGGCCTGAGTGGACAACTTATGTTGGCGCTTCCATCATTATCGGCGCATCGCTCTACACCATGCATCGCGAGTCCAAGCGGAAGCTAGAACGCAAAAACACAATTGGCGAAGGCGCTTAGAGAACAATAAAAAGGGGCAGCGATCATTCGCTACCCCTTCTCGTTATTTCTAAGTCAAAGAACGCTAGAAGTTTACGCCGTTGCAGCTTCTTCCGCTTTGCGCTTCTCGGCTTCTTCCTCAACCAGTTCTTTCTTGGAAAGCTTGCCAACCAGTGTCTTTGGCAGTTCCTCGCGGAACACGATTTCCTTTGGCATCTCAATTTTGGAGATGTGGGATTTGAGGAAGCCCATCAGATCATCAGAGGATACGTTCTCACCTTCGCGCAGCTTTACGAACGCCTTAGGCGCCTGACCGCGATAATCATCCGGCACAGCGATAACGATCGTCTCTTCAACAGCAGGATGCTGATAAAGGGCCTCTTCAATCACACGCGGATAAACGTTGTAGCCGGAGCAGATGATAAGGTCCTTGATGCGATCAACAAGGTAGATAAACCCGTCCGCATCTTCATAACCAACATCGCCGGTGCGCAAGATACTGCCGTTGATCAAGGTCTTCTCAGACTCGTCCGGACGCTGCCAATAACCCTTCATCACCTGAGGACCGATGATGCAAACCTCACCTTTTTCGCCCTTCGGAACCTGCTTGGTCGGATCTTCCAGATCGCGGAACTCAATTTTGGTACCTGCCACAGGCAAACCGATAGAGCCATCCCGGGCGGTTCCATCCAGCGGGTTGGCACAGGCCACTGGGGAAGATTCAGAAAGGCCATAACCTTCAACGAGGAAGCAGCCAGTAAGCGCCTCAAACTCCTGCTTCACCTCAACAGGAAGCGGTGCGCCACCAGACATACAAAGCTTGATGGAGCTGAGGTCGTACTTCTTCGTCTCAGGGGAGTTGTTGATCGCGTTGTAGATCGTCGGAACACCTGCGCAAAGCGTCGCTTTCTTGCGCGTTGCAAGATCAAGGAACATCTTCATTTCAAAACGCGGCATAAGCAGCATTTCAGCGCCGATAAGAACCGAAAGGTTCTGACAGACCGTCATTGCAAAAACATGGAAGAACGGCAGAACGCACATCATGCGCTCAACACCAGGCTTGGCGGTAATAAACGCCTCGCGCATCTGCTCCATGTTGGCAGAAAGGTTTGCGTGGGTCAGCATCGCGCCCTTAGGCACACCAGTCGTACCGCCAGTGTACTGCAAAACAGCAATCTGCTCGTACGGATCAATCTGCGCACGCTCGTATTTACCAGCATTTGCAGTGAGCTGGCTGTAGGTAACGTGGTTGGTATCGCTAGGAATTTTAGCCCGCTCTTTACCCTTGAAGAGTGTGAACAGAAGCTTTTTAGGCTGCGGCAGGATATCGGCCATAGGGCAAACGATAACCTTTTCCAGCGCGCCTTCTTTGCGAACAGCTTCAATCTTGTCGTAAATCACTTTGAGGTCGAGCGTCACCATAATCTTGGCGCCGCTGTCTCTTACCTGAAACGACATCTCACGCTCAACGTAAAGCGGATTAACGTTTACGACGGTCGCACCGAGATTGAGGATCGCATAGTAAAACGCAGGATAGTAAGGGCAGTTCGGCAAACAGATGCCAACTTTATCGTCTTTCTTGACACCCATGGCCTGCAGGCCAGCCGCGATACGGTCAACCATATCGCCCAGCTCAGCGTAGGTTGTTGTTTTGCCAAGGAAGTCCGTCGCAGGGCGTTCCGAGTACACACGCAGTGTGTCATCAAGATACTCTCCCAGCGGTCTCGCTTTAAAGTTAGCGGCCCATTCGTCAGCGCTCGTCATTACAGATCCCCCCTGCCATGTGTTTTGCCGGCAGGCGTCAAACTCCATAGAGTCTCGCCCGCGACCTCCTCCAAAGCGCGGGCACCCCTACCTAGCATAGGTTAATTACTAACCAGAGTGCGCCACCCTACCGAAAACGTCAACTACACCTAATAGGCTAATTCCTTAGATTTCGAGGAACCGGACCGAACGTTTTGAGGGCGCTAGTGCTCCAGCAGGCAAAAAGCGTCCACATCAAACAGGCCCTTATCAGTGATTTTCAAATGCGGTATAACCGGAAGCGGCAGGAAAGCCACCTGAAGGAACGGCTCCGGCAAGGTACAACCGATTGCAACCGCCGATTCCCGCAGCGCTTCCAGTGCCTCGCGCACGTCCTCATAACTCTCCAAGCTCATCAATCCGGCAAGGGGCAGTGCCAACTCGGCCATTACGCCATTTTCATCCGCAACCACAAAGCCACCTTTGAGGTCTTGCAAGCGGTTAACAGCAATCGCCATCGCCTCCTCACTCGCACCAACGACGCAGATGTTGTGGCTGTCATGACCGACGGATGAAGCAATCGCGCCGCGCTTCAAGCCAAAGCCATGAACAAAGCTAACCGCGATATTGCCGTTCTTTCCATGGCGCTCGACGACAGAAACCTTCACTACGTCCTGACTGACATCCACAAGGCTTTGATTGCCTTGAACCGGAAGCACACGCTTTTCATGGAAGGTAAGAATAAGACCGGCCTTAACGCCGATTACAGATTGCTCACCTTGGCGCGCTGGAACCATAAAGTCTGCCGCCGAAACCGTTGGCGCATGGCAGCTATCTGTCAAACCATCCGGCTCAACAATGGCTCGTGCATCAAACAGAGCCGGCTCCACGGGCCTGCCACCACTCACCACCCTAGATACGGCGCAGCTTTCCAGATCATCCAGCAGCACAATGTCGGCCCGCCATCCTGGAGCCAGCAAACCGCAATCCTTCAAGCCAAATGCATTAGCAGCAGACCAACTTGCGGCACGGTAAACATCACGAGGCGCTGCACCATGGGCAATCAAACGGCGGATCATGCAATCCAGATGTCCCTCCTCCGCGATATCAAGCGGGTTCCGGTCATCGGTGCAAAGGCAGATGAAGCTGGAGCGCTCTGGCGTCAAGATAGAAGCCAGCGCATCAAGGTCCTTGGATACCGACCCTTCCCGAATGAGGATCGTCATTCCCTTTGAAAGCTTCTCCAGCGCCTCTTCCGCTGAGGTCGCCTCATGATCGGTCCTAATGCCCGCGGCAAGATAACCGTTTAGATTCATACCCCGCAGAAGCGGTGCGTGGCCATCTATATGCTCCCCTTGAAAAGCTTCCAGTTTGCGCAGCACATTATCATCAGCTGCAAGCACCCCGGGAAAGTTCATGAACTCCGCCAGTCCGATAACCTTTTCATGGTCCTTGAAGGGCAGAAGATCCTCAATCTCAAGACGGGCACCAGCAGTTTCAAACTCAGTAGCAGGAACACAGGAAGACAGGTTAACGCGAAGGTCCATCACCGTTTCCTGAGCGCATTTAAGGAAGTACTCAATCCCGGCAGACCCTAGCACGTTGGCAATCTCGTGCGGATCGCAAATAGCAGTCGTCACACCATGAGGAAGTACACACCGATCAAACTCGAACGGCGTAACGAGTGAGGATTCAACATGCAGGTGTGTATCAATAAATCCGGGAACCGCGATCTTGCCTGAGCAATCAATCTCCCGTTTTCCGCTATACGTCGCGTGCGTCCCCACAATCCTGTCGCCAACAATGGCGATATCAGTCACTGTGGTGCTGCCATCCATGACGCTAAACAAACCAACATTTTTTAGAACAAGATCTGCAGGTTCTGCTCCCTTCCCTGCAAAGATTGCTGCTTTCAAAAAACGAGCTGTTGTAGTTGGTTTGCCCATGGAGCCCCTCATAGCGTTTATACCTACGCGTATTTGAAGCACATCCCACGCCCAAGGAAAACAGGTTGTTAGCAATTATTTGCCAATGCAGCGCCTTCCACTGACACGAATATATTTGCAACGGGTGCTTGAGATGCCCGTTATAATTCTGTAACGGAGGCGCTGTAATGGCCAAGGTAACGCACCTTCGCCAGCTCAACTCAGTGGTTTAATTTTCTAGAAAATATAGGCAGCACCTCTTGCTTTTCGCGATGGGCCGAAGCATTAAGTGGCAATTACGCATTAAAACGTACACGCCATTTAAATCGGTTTAAGGATTTTTCCTGATAACCAATACCGAAGAGACAAAGAGATTGCCATCATCAGGAAGTGAAGGAATCCAGATGCCCGCTCAACTCACTGACGTCCCGTCATTTGACCTCGTAGTTTTTGGAGGTACGGGAGATCTGGCACACAGAAAGCTGCTTCCAGCTCTGTACTACCGCGAATTGGGCAATCAAATTCCGACGGATGCACGCATCATTGCAGTTTCCCGCCGCAACATTAGCTCGGAAGAATACCGCAACTGGGCACTCAACGCGCTGAACGACCACCTCGACGAAATCGACGACGATATCATGGCGCGTTTTCTGGAGCGCGTTCAGTATGTCAGCGTTGATGTAAGCGCCAACACCGGCTGGGAAAATCTAGAGACCGCACTTGCAGGCCGTGAAGACGTCGTCCGCGCATTCTACCTCTCTGTTTCTCCTGATCTTTTCGGCACAATCTGTTCTGCTATCGGTTCCCACGGCCTTATCACCGACAAGACCCGTGTGACCATTGAAAAGCCAATCGGCAAGAACGGCACTTCAGCTCACGAACTCAACGAGACAATCGGCTCGGTATTCAAGGAAGAACAGATCTTCCGCATCGACCACTACCTCGGCAAAGAAACCGTTCAGAACCTTATGGCTCTGCGCTTTGCAAACGCGATGTTCGAGCCGCTTTGGAACTCGACCCACATTGATCACGTCCAGATCACAGTGGCAGAAACCCTTGGCGTTGAAAGTCGCGCTGGCTACTACGACACTGCAGGCGCGCTGCGCGATATGGTGCAGAACCACCTGCTGCAGCTTCTCTGCCTTGTTGCCATGGAACCGCCTGAGTCCATGCATGCAGACAGCGTTCGCGATGAAAAACTTAAAGTTCTCAAGGCGCTTAAGCCAATGGATGCCAGCGGTGTAGCACGCAACACCGTTCGCGGTCAGTACCGCGCAGGTGCTTCGGCAGGCGGTGCGGTTTCCGGTTACCTTCAGGAGCTGGGCAAAGACCACTCCAACACCGAAACCTTCGTCGCAGCAAAGCTGGAAATCGCAAACTGGCGCTGGGGCAGCGTGCCGTTCTACCTCAGAACCGGCAAACGCCTCGCGAACCGCATTTCTGAAATCGTCATTCAGTTCCGCGATCTACCGCACTCCATCTTCCCAGAGGATGCTGGCACGATCAAAGCGAACCAGCTTGTAATCCGCCTTCAGCCTGATGAGGGCGTTAAGATGAAGGTGATGATTAAGGACCCAAGCTCCAGCAACATGCGCCTTCGCGAAGTGTCACTGGATATGTCCTTCGCAGCGACCTTCAACGTGCGCAACCCAGACGCCTATGAGCGCCTGTTGATGGACATGATCCGCGGCAACCAGACTCTGTTCATGCGCCGCGATGAGGTTGAAGCCGCTTGGGCATGGATTGACCCAATCCTCAAGCATTGGGGCAATGATCGTGAGCCTCCAAAGGGTTACACCTCCGGCACTTGGGGCCCTTCTGCCTCCATCGCTCTCATCGAGCGCGACGGCCGTACCTGGCACGAAGAATAATATATTTGGCGCCCGCACCACCAATGCGGGCGTCCCCTAGTTCCCAGCAACAAAAAAACACGGTACAACTAGAAAGTCACAAATCTAAATCGATTTAAAATCGGATATAGAACCTCAATCAGCACTAAGCAGAGCCCGCTCAAAACAATTCTACAGAGTGGTTTGCCTGAGGGAGTCCTACGCATGTCCATCAATGCTCGAGTTGGCGAAGTCACAGAGCGCATCATCAAACGAAGCCGCGACAGCCGTTCCGCTTACGTGGAAAGAATGCAACAGGCCATAATGAACAAGCCGCGCCGAACCTCCCTTGGCTGCGCTAACTTGGCCCACGGTTTTGCCGCCTGCCCTATCGGCGAGAAGAATGCACTTTCCGGCGAGGTTGTACCTAACCTCGGTATTATCACCTCCTACAACGATATGCTTTCAGCGCATCAGCCTTATGAGCGCTACCCAGAACTGATCAGAAAAGCTGCCGCTGAAGTTGGCGCAGTTGCACAGGTTGCAGGCGGCGTGCCTGCTATGTGTGATGGCGTTACTCAAGGCTTCCCGGGTATGGACCTCTCGCTGTTCTCCCGTGATGTTATCGGCATGTCCACGGCCATTGGCCTTTCCCACGATATGTATGACGCTGCTGTTTTCCTCGGCGTTTGCGATAAGATCGTACCGGGCCTTGCCATTGGCGCGTTGACGTTCTCTCACCTGCCAGCGGTCTTTATTCCCGCAGGCCCAATGCCATCAGGCATTTCCAACGAAGATAAATCCCACACTCGCCAGCTTTATGCTGAAGGCAAAGTGGGACGCGCCGAATTGCTTGCCTCTGAAAGCGCTGCCTATCATTCTCCGGGCACCTGCACCTTCTATGGCACAGCGAACTCAAACCAGATGCTGATGGAAATTATGGGCCTGCATATGCCGGGTTCTTCTTTCGTCAATCCAAATACCCCGCTGCGCGATGCTCTCACCAAGCAGGCTGTTAAGCGTGCTTTGTCCATCACGGCACTCGGCAACGAGTATATCCCGATCGGCAAGATCATCGATGAGCGCGCTATCGTAAACGGTGTTGTCGGCCTTCACGCAACGGGTGGCTCGACCAACCACACAATGCACTTGGTGGCGATTGCAGCAGCTGCAGGTATTACGCTGACTTGGGACGATATCTCTGATCTGTCCGATATCATCCCGCTGCTCACCCGCGTTTACCCGAACGGCCAAGAAGATGTGAACGCATTCCAAGCCGCTGGTGGCATGGGCTTCTTGATGCGCGAACTTCTGGATGCAGGTCTGCTCCATGAAGACGTAACCACGGTTAACGGCAAAGGCCTGCGCCAGTACACTGTGGAAGCAAACCTTGCTGACGATGAGCAAGTCGAGCTGGTGCAAGTGCCGGAAGTTTCCCGTAAGCCTGCTGTACTGACCACCTACGACAAGCCGTTCCAGAAGAGCGGCGGCCTCAAGGTTCTTTCCGGCAACTTGGGCAAGGCAGTTATCAAGATCTCTGCCGTTAAGCCTGATCAGCATATTATTGAGGCTCCTGCCCGCGTTTTCCACACACAGGAAGCGTTCCTTAAGGCTTTTTCCGACAATGAGCTGAACTGCGACATGATCGCCGTTGTTCGCTTCATGGGTCCAAAAGCCTGCGGCATGCCGGAGGCCCACAAACTCACACCTGCCCTAGGGGTTTTGCAAGGCAGAGGCTATAAAGTCGCACTTGTAACCGATGGACGCATGTCTGGCGCCAGTGGTAAAATCCCTGCAGCAATCCATGTCACACCGGAAGCTGCCGCAGGCGGTTTGATCGGTAAAATCAAAGATGGTGACATTATTAGGCTTGATGCTGTAAAGGGCACTCTTGACGTTCTTGTTTCCTATCGGGAACTGGATGCCCGCAGGCCCGCCACCACCAATTTTGCAGCAAATGCAGCAGGAACGGGCCGCGAACTCTTTGCAGCCTTCCGTGCGGTTGTCAGCTCGGCCGATACTGGCGCCCGTACATTTGGAATGGACATGCCAAAAACAAGTGAAACCAAAGCTGGAAGCCCCAGCCAAATGGAGACAATATAACTATGGCTCAGAATATCGAGCGTGTAGAAGCTGTCATGACCGCAGCTCCAGTCATTCCTGTACTGGTTGTTGACGACCCGAAGAAAGCAGTTCCAATGGCGCGCGCTCTCGTGAAGGGCGGTCTTCCTGGCATCGAAATCACTCTGCGTACCCCAAATGCTCTGGAATGTATCCGCGCAGTTGCAGCAGAAGTTGAAGGTGCTCTGGTTGGCGCTGGTACCGTTCTCGACCACGCACAGTACGAAGCCGCTGTTAAAGCTGGCTCCACCTTCATCGTATCTCCAGGCGCAACCGACAACCTGTTCAAAGCAGCAGAAGACTTCCCAGAAGTTCCACTGCTTCCAGGTGTGTCTACCGCTTCTGAAGTTATGTACGCTCTGGAAGCTGGCTACCAGCGTCTGAAGTTCTTCCCAGCAGTTCCTGCTGGCGGCATTCCAATGCTTAAAGGTCTTGCTTCCCCACTGGCAGCAGCAAAGTTCTGCCCAACCGGTGGCATCAGCCTTCAGAACGCTCGCGACTTCCTTGCATGCCCTAACGTACTTTGCGTTGGCGGCTCTTGGATTGCAGATTCCAAAGCAATCGACGAAGAAGACTGGGCTGGCATCGAAGAGCGTGCCCGCGCAGCAGCAGCACTGACTGCTTAATTTTAAGAAAAAGAAAGAACCAGAGTTTCCCCTCTGGTTCTTTTTTTAGCCTAATTTTCCAGCGTAAGATTGAAGGGGCAACAGAACCCCTAAAGCCGAAACCGGCTCTCTGCGTTGGTCTTAGGACCAAATCATTTTAGCTGTTTTAAAAGAAATCAATCCTCCGGAGCTTTCACATGTCCACCACAGGTATCTGGGAAAAACTCGCCAACCACGAAAAGCAACTTGCAAGAACGCCGCTTAAGTCCCTTTTCGAAAGCGACCCGGAACGGTTCTCCAAGTTCACCCGCTCCCTGGATGATCTGCTGATCGACTTTTCCAAGAACCACATCACCGAGGAAACTCTGGACCTCCTGCTGGAGCTTGCAGCCGCTGCCGATGTTGAGGCAAAGCGCGACGCGATGCTCGCAGGTCAAAAAATCAACACCACCGAAAACCGTTCTGTGCTCCACACAGCGCTCCGCAATGCTTCGGATCGTCCCGTTCTGGTCGATGGTAACGATGTGATGCCGCAGGTTCGTGAAGTGCTGCAGTCTATGGGCACCTTTGCAAATGGCATTCGTAGCGGCGAGTTGAAAGGCGCAACCGGTAAAGCCATCACCGACGTGATCAACATCGGCATCGGCGGTTCGGACCTTGGCCCTGTTATGGCAACGCTTGCTCTTGCACCGTACCATGACGGCCCGAAAATGCATTTCGTATCCAACGTAGACGGTGCGCACATTGCCGACACCCTCAAGACGCTGGATCCAGCAACGACCCTCGTAATCGTTGCAAGTAAAACCTTCACCACTATTGAAACCATGACCAACGCGGCAACCGCTCGCAAGTGGATTGCTGAAACCCTTGGCGAAGACGCTGTTGGTGCACACTTTGCAGCCGTTTCCACCGCGCTAGACAAAGTCGCGGCGTTCGGCATTGGCGAAGAACGTGTCTTTGGTTTCTGGGACTGGGTTGGCGGTCGCTACTCCATCTGGTCTGCAATCGGCCTACCGCTGATGATTGCAATCGGACCGGAAAACTTCTCCCGCTTCCTCGATGGCGCACACTCCATGGACGAGCACTTCCGCACAGCACCTGCTGGCGAGAACCTGCCGATCCTCATGGGCCTTATCGGCGTTTGGCATCGCAACGTTAAAGACTATGCGACCCGCGCCGTTCTTCCTTACGACCAGCGCCTCTCCCGCCTGCCAGCTTATTTGCAGCAGCTGGATATGGAATCCAACGGCAAGCAGGTCACTAAAGAAGGCCGTCCAGTTGCTACCGCAACCGGTCCTGTCGTTTGGGGTGAGCCGGGTACAAACGGCCAGCACGCCTTCTACCAGCTCATCCATCAGGGCACCTCGGTTATTCCGTGCGAGTTCCTCGTTGGCATTCACAGCCACGAACCAGAGCTGAAGAACCACCAGAACCTGCTTCTTGCCAACTGCTTTGCTCAGAGCGAAGCGCTGCTTAAAGGCCGCTCCTTGAGCGAGGTTGAAGACAAGATGCGGGCTGACGGGGCAAACGAGAGCGAAGTTGTTAAACTTGCGCCTCAGAAAGTATTCCCGGGCAACCGCCCGTCGACAACAATCATCTACAAGCTTCTGGATCCGTTCACACTGGGCAGAATCATTGCTCTCTACGAGCACCGCGTCTTTGTTGAAGGCACGATCTGGAACATCAATTCTTTTGATCAATGGGGTGTCGAACTAGGTAAAGAGTTGGCAACACAACTTCTGCCAATGGTTGAAGGCGCGAATACAGCGAATAGTCGCGACAGCTCAACAGCAGGACTTGTGACTTATGTCCATAGTCTTCGTTAGGACTTAACTCGACCACACTTTAACCACGTTCCTACAGCAAGAACCCTGAGAAATTACTGTCGCCGTTAAGGGGTCGCAGCAGGCGTGCTGCGCATCGTGCGGCAGTGATACAGGAGAGAAAAATGAAAAAAATCGCACTTGTTTGCGCTGTGCTGCTGACTGTTGCTGGCTGCAACACCAACAACAAAGGTGACCGCACTCTGGCAGGCGCAGGTCTTGGCGCTGCAACCGGCGCTGCTATCGGCGCTGCTGGTGGTGACCGTAACGACGCTGTTCGTGGCGCTCTGATCGGTGGTCTTGCAGGCGGCATCCTTGGCCGCGCAACCGCACCTAAAAACTGCACCGCTTACGACCGTAACGGCCGTCCATACGCTGTAGCTTGCCCATAAGCAGCTCGCGCTAGCGGATTTAAAAGGCTCCCGTTTGGGGGCCTTTTTTTTATGAACGGCGACTTAACAGGCCGGCCATGCTGTGGGCCCATTTCTACTCACCCGTTTAACCACAAAACTGTTCTCATCACCTTGCCAATTTACGCCTGCCACACAGCAGGTTAGGCTGCACGCGGACCTTGGAGGTCGGGGGGATGATGAGGATATGATTGATGAAGAAGCTCGTAATCATCTCTGCCCTACTGCTTACAGTAGCCGCATGTAATTCCAATAACCCATCAGACCGTGCGCTCGTTGGCGGCGGCCTTGGCGCAGCCACAGGCGCAGCAATTGGCGCAGCAACCGGTGATGTTGGCGGAGCGGTAGCAGGTGCTGCCATCGGCGGCGTAGCAGGCGGTCTTTTGGGTGCAGCAACAACCCCGCGCCGCTGTGTAGGTTATGACCGTTACGGACGCGCCTACTACTACAACTGCTAAGCACTACAAGCTTTCGAGGTGATCAAGCATCGGCAGTCCTCGCGCTGGTTGTCTGCATAGCTGGACAACTAGCGGACTACGTTTCTACTATGCAAGCGCAAACGAGAAACTGCCGAGGCCACCTTGAACATAACTGATGATGCCCGCACAAGCGCTCCAACACTTACAACAACGCGCCTAATCCTGCGGGCCCATACCCGCTCAGACTGGCAGCATTGCAACGCCTTGTGGCAAGAGCCAGCCATCTATGAAAACATCACGGGAAGCCCCTGCACGCCAGACCAGAGCTGGGCCCGCTTGCTACGCTATGCTGGCCTTTGGAGCCTTTTGGGCTACGGCTATTGGGCTGTAGAGCTGAAAGAAACTGGCGCCTATGTGGGTGAAGTGGGCTTTGCGGATTTCAAGCGCATGATCGAGCCATCCATAGCCGGACACCCCGAAATGGGCTGGATCATCAGTTCCAAGTATCACGGCATCGGAATAGGCAAGGAAGCAACCGGTGCAGCAATTGGCTGGGCTCGTGAGCACCTGACCGGACAAACCGCAGTTGCGATCACTGGGCCGGACAACAAGGCCTCCATTGGGCTCGCCAAGTCACTTGGCTTCCACCCGCGCCTTCTTACAGAATTTGCAGGAGAGCCAACGCTCCTTCTAGAACAGGTACTCTAGTGGGGCCGCTAACAAAAATGCGCAGGCTCCCAAAGATGAGATCCTGCGCACATTTAAATCTATCAGCCTGCTCTAGTTGTATAGATCACCACACAACCAGTGGCGATCTTATTCGCTTGCCAGAGCGTCTTCTGGGCTGAGGTATTCGTAGCCGAGGTTGTCAGCAACCTCTTTCACAGTCACCTTGCCTTTGTAGACGTTGAGGCCCGGCAGGAAGCCCGGAATATCGGAGAGAGCCTGCTTGTAGCCTTTGTCGGCGAGAGCCAGAACGTATGGCAGAGTTGCGTTGTTCAGCGCGTAAGTGGAGGTGCGAGGAACTGCACCCGGCATGTTTGCAACGCAGTAGTGAACCACTTCATCAACGATGTAGGTTGGCTCCTGATGGGTGGTCGCGTGTGCAGTCTCAAAGCAGCCGCCCTGATCGATTGCAACGTCCACAACAACAGAACCCGGCTTCATCGCTTTGATGTGTTCAGCAGTAACAAGCTTAGGAGCTGCCGCACCTGCAACAAGAACAGCACCAATAACGAGGTCTGCGCTGGTTACATGCTCTTCAAGAGAAGCATTGGTGGAGTAAACGGTCTTCAGCGCCGCGCCAAACTGCTCGGAAAGAGCTGCAAGCACGTCAACGTTGCGATCCAGAACGGTCACGTCTGCGCCAAGGCCAAGAGCCATAGCAATTGCGTGGGAACCAACAACGCCGCCGCCGATCACAACAACCTTGGCAGGAGCAACACCCGGCACACCGCCGAGTAGAACACCGCAGCCGCCGTTTGCTTTTTGAAGCGCGGTAGCACCAGCCTGAATGGAAAGACGGCCAGCAACCTGAGACATAGGAGCCAGAAGCGGCAGACGGCCCTTGGCATCACGTACGGTCTCATAAGCAATGCAGACAGCGCCGGACTCAACAAGGTCCTTTGTCTGCTCTGGATCCGGAGCCAGATGCAGGTAGGTGAACAGCAGGTGATCAGGACGCAGCATTTTGCGCTCTACGGCCTGTGGCTCTTTCACCTTCACGATCATCTCTGCCATTTCGAAGACTTCGGCAGCAGTAGCAAGGATGGTTGCGCCAGCGGCCTGATAGTCGGCATCACTTGCACCAATACCAAGACCTGCGCCGGTTTCGACAACAACGGAATGGCCGTGGGAAACAACTTCGCGAACGCTGTCTGGTGTCAGACCAACGCGATACTCATGGTTTTTTATTTCTTTTGGAACACCTAAACGCATAACGCTCTCCTCCAACTGTCACGCAGCATTTCCGTAAAATTAATAGGGTAAATACTAATCGAAATGGCACGACATGTTCTTGCAAAGTCACGAAGACTCTGAAATATCTTGCAAGAATATTCGAATAAAAGACAGATAATTCGCAGATTATGCAAAAGATTGCCCACAAATGAAATTTGATCGCATTGACCAAAAAATCCTCGCCCACCTGCAAAACGATGCCCGCATTACAAATGCTCACCTATCTGAGAAGGTTGGCCTGTCTCCTTCCGCCTGCTTGCGCCGCGTAAAAGCGCTGGAAGAAGCTGGCGTTATCGACCGCTATGTTGCGCTACTAAACCCGCAAACGGTCGGACGTAACATGAGTGTATTCGTGGAAATTTCGCTCGGCTCTCAAGCCGAGGAAGTTCTGACGACCTTCGAGGAAGCGGTTCGTAAATCCAACGAGATCATGGAGTGTCATCTCATGGGCGGTGACGCAGATTATCTGCTTCGTATCGTGGCTAAGGACCCCAATGATTTCGAACGCATTCACCGCGATCACCTCACCCGCCTTCCCGGTGTTGTGAAGATGCGCTCATCTTTTGCGATCCGTTCAATCACAAGCCGAACAGCCTTTGTTCTGGAAGACAGCTAAAGCTACTAGCGTTATCCACCAGCGTTGCTCGACGCAGCGGCACTGGGCGGCTATAAACACTCACTATCCTTTTTCATTTTCTGAACCGACAGTGGAGCATACCCGTGAAACCGGAAATTACTGTTTTTCATAGGGGCAGCTATCAGCTTGCCGAAAGCGCGGTATGGGACGAGAAGTCCGGCACCCTTTACTTTGCCAATATTCTTGGATGTGAAATCCATGCCGTTGCTTGGGAAAGCGGCGTTCACGAGAGCTGGAAGTTTGAAAAGACAGTTGGCTCCTTCGGTCTATGCAAAGACGGCCGCCTTGTAGTCGCTCTGCATGACGAGGTTATTCTGTTTAATCCGGAAACAGAGGAACGCACCGTTCTTTGCCGGATCGAAGCAGATGATCCCCGCACCCGCCTCAACGACGGCAAGGTAGGCCCAGACGGCGCATTTTGGGTCGGCACTATGTGCGACAGCTCTCCACGTCAGGATATCGGCGCGCTCTACCGCGTAGCGCCAGACGGCACTGTCACCACTATCCAGACCGGCGTTCGCGTTTCCAACGGCTTGGGCTGGACGCAGGACGGCAAGACCATGTTCCACTCGGATTCAACCGATGCTTGGGTGGTGAAGTATGATTTTGACCCTGCAACGGGGGCAGCAACCAACCGCCGCGTCTACCTTCAACTCGACAACACTTTAGGCCGTCCAGACGGCGCATGTGTTGATGCTGATGGCAATTACTGGTCCGCAGGCGTATCAGCGGGCAACGTGAACTGCTTCTCCCCTGAGGGAGAACTGATGACATCCTACGAAATGCCTGTACCGCGCCCGACCATGCCATGTTTTGCAGGGCCGGACATGGATACGCTTGTCGTTACTTCCTTGCGCGATGGGCTGAGCGAAGAGCAGTTGGAAGAAGCGCCGCTCTCCGGTGACATTCTGGCATTCAAACCGGGCTTCAAAGGCTTCGCGCCGTTCCGCTTCGGCTAACTAGCCCACAAAAACGACTTAGGCAGCGGTCTCGTCATCGCTGCCTTCACCGCCTGCAAGCTGATAATCAGCTAGAATATGGCGGCTCTTTTCCGGAACATTCTTGCCCCACTGCGCTTCCAGCTTGTGATCGACCGAAACGCGGTCATCAAACACAAAGCAGTCGCCTTTCCAAAGGCTCTCTTCTTCCGGCACGGTTTCAAGGTAATTCAAAATACCGCCTTCAAGGTGGTAGACCTCCTCGAAACCCTCTTCCAACATGAGCGCTGTCGCCTTCTCGCAGCGAATTCCGCCGGTGCAGAACATTGCAACCTTTTTGCCCTTGGCATCCTTCAGCTCGTCAGCGGAGCGGACCCACTGAGGAAACTCGCGGAATGTCTGCGTATCAGGGTCAATGGCCCGCTCAAACGTACCAAACGCAACCTCATAGTCATTGCGGGTATCAATCACCACAGTGTCAGGGTCGGCAATAAGCTCGTTCCAGTCCTTCGGCTTTACATAGGTGCCTACGGTCTTGTTAGGGTCGATACCATCCACGCCCATGCGAACGATCTCTACTTTCAAGCGAACACGCATACGGCGAAACGGGATTTTATCGGACCAGCTCTCTTTATGTTCCAGATCCACCATACGTGGATCAGAACGAAGATATGAAAGCAACTCCCGAACGCCCTCTTCTGGACCACAAACCGTGCCGTTAATGCCTTCGCTTGCCAGCAACAAGCTGCCACGAACACCACGAGCAACGCAGTATTCCAAAAGAGGCTCCTTAAGGTTCTCGAAGTCTTCCAAGGGAGCGAATTTATAGAGGGCGGCAACCAGATACTGGGACATACGCTAAAGATCATCCATATTTATAGGGTTAAGTGCGTATAATCCTGTTTCCTGCAAATATCCAGTAGCCTTGAGGGTAAGAGAGAAAACGACAAACCCTCTCCCGCACGACTGCGAGAGAGGATCTGGTCGTAGAACCCCGCCAAACAAATAGGCTTAGCGACCACCGCTAAATGCGTTGAGAACAGTCAGCAAAGTGGTCAGGTTGTCAGCAGTACCGGACTGGGCAACTTTCTCGGTAGCGCCAGCGCCTGCCATAGTGTCCATGGAATAGATCTGCATAACGCCTTGGTTAGCAGCCGCCTGAGAAAGCGTATTCTGCTGCTGAGACGCAGACACCGCATTTTCAAAGAGGATGCTGGTTGAATGGGCCATGCTCTGGAAGATAGAGCCCATAGCCATTGCTGGCGCTTCACCCACGACCTTAACGTTGGACTGGGTAACAGCGTCGGTCACCATTGGGTTCACGGTGGTTGGATCGGCCATACTTTCACTCCATATTTTGTGAATTGAACTGGATTATCAAAGAGCCGCAAAGGTAAACGCAGGAAACAACTCAAAAGTATGGGCTTTGCGGCACGAACTACCTCCCTTGGGAGGAGAGAAAGCGCCTAGCTAAAGGCGTTCATTACGGTGAGCAGCGTTGCCAGATTGTCGGACTCGCCAGACTGGGCAACTTTTTCTGTAGCGCCCGCTCCCGACATCGTATCGAGAGAATAAATCTGCATGACGCCCTGATTAGCAGCAGCTTGTGCAAGGGTATTTTGCTGCTGAGCAGCTGAAACAGAATTTTCAAAAAGAATGCCGGTGGAATGGGCCATGCTCTGGTAAATCGAACCCATGGCCATAGCCGGAGCTTCTGCAACGACTTTCACATTCGCCTGTGTCACGGCATCCGTGATCATCGGGCTTACAGTTGTTGGATCTGCCATAACGTTTCTCCTCAGATCTTTGCTGGATAATTACAACTCAAAGGACGCAGAACTTGCAGAGGTGTGAAGGTTCAAAAACCCCGTAAATCTATGAAAATATGATGTAATTTTTCACTTCCGCATTCTACCAAGAGCCGCCCTGATTTCTTCAATTAGAGGCTGGATCTGTGCCTGAACTTCCTGATGGATAATGCGGCGCAGCTCGCTAGCCACCTGTAAAGCCATAGGGCTTGCTTGCACCATATGAGGCGTTTGCATTGGCTGTTGTCCCTGCATTGGCCTTGCCTGCATTTGCAGTTGCGGCTGCGGGGCTGCCTGCTGAACCGGAGTCGTAGGCTGCTGCATTTGCTGCTGGGTTGTGCCGCCACCTGCTACGCCTTGCTGACCAGTGTCACCAGCCGCTTGGCCGGTATTCGGCCTGCCACCACCGACGTCTATCTCGTCCAACAGAGAGTGGACCTCTTGCTCCACATCACTGTTAATGCGCTGAATAGCTAGGCTAACCTCTGCCACCGTCTTTTGAGCAGCATCGGCGATCTGCTCACTCGTCTTGTTCAGCTCTTCCTGCTGCTTGCGAATAGAAGCAAAGGCCTCCTTTAGCGTCGGAATTTGTTGGCTAAGATCAAGAAAGCTCTGGGCGTTCGCAGCAGAACCGGCTTCTCCCTCAGCGCCCGCAGCTTCTTCTGCGGTTTTTGTGGCGTCCTTTGCATTCATTGCTTCGCTCCGTGATGCTGACCTTTTCGGTGACTTCCATATCGACACTTTCTGAGATCTCCGCTTCAACCGTTTCCCGATCCAGCCCGCCGCCAAACTCCTCCATGGAGACTTCCGAACCCAAGGCTTCCTCAATGAAACGCCGCTCGCTCATGATTTCTTCGCCCTGACACAGACAGCCACGCGCTTTATTGAGGTACCAAAGCACTCCGGGAATGTGGCTTGGCACGGCCCGACTACGGCGGTTTCCCTTAATGGCAAGCACCCAGCTTTCCAGATGGGCAACAATGACCTCATCCAGCTCTTCCCGAATGTAAAAGATGTCCCGTTCCATTCGCTGTCTCCACGTCCTGCGAAAAGGCGAGCTGCCTAGCCCTGCTTTCGCTTTTTGAGAAATTGCGCCAGCATCAAAACCGAAAGCTGCTGTTTGAATGGAAGACCGAGAAGCTTTTTCATCGCCTCCTGCGCTTCCTTGCTTAAGCCTCCTACGGCCCCTTTTTCAGCCGGTGCACCATTCGTTTGCGCTTGGCCGTTTTCCTGCTCCTGCATTAGCTCACTCCTGCCCGCCTAAACCTTGGTTTTAGAGATGATCGCCGCAGCAGAAGTACCTGCCTGCTCACTAGCGGTTCCGTATGCAGAAATGGCTGCACTCACCATGCCCTGCAGCTCAGTCAAAGCTGCGGCATCAGCCCCCGCTGTTGCGGGTGAAGCCGCAATTTTGGCCGCGACGACCGCCTGCGCGGCTACCGCAATCTGCATGATGCTGTTCATATAGCTCTCTGCATTTTGCGTTGCATGTCCGGCCGTCTGTGTGGCCATCACGTCCGCAGGAACAGAAATTAACTGGCTGCTATAGCTAGAGTTTTCCGCATTAGAGAGCTGCGCAGCCTGCACTATCTGGGCATTCAGCGCAGATGTATCGGGTTGCGATGGCGTATCGGCCATATCAGCCTCCTCTTCCTTTCCCGATGGCGGCTCACGACCTCCGGAGCCTCCATCATTTCCTTGCTCGCCCGTCCCACCTAGCCGCGCTTCCGGCGAAGACTTTGCTTTGCCTGTTGCCTTAGATCCCGATGACTTCGGAGCCGCAGTTTGAAGTGCAGGCGCTTCATCAGGATGCCTAGTCTTGCTGTCTGGCTCGGCTATCAACGCATCCTGATAGGCCGATGTAATAGGCTTTTCCGAAGCATCTGGAGAGGTTACCTCCTCGCTTCCAGCCAAACGGGACGCTGCTTGTGCGGCCACCTGTTTTGCTGCCTGATGCGCTCTGGCGTAAACATGCCTTGCGCGCTCACTCTCTTCTTCGGGCAAGGCATCGAAGCCTAAGCCGTCAATATCTTCAGCCTCGACCGAGCGGGAGAAGGATAGTTGAACCTCCTCATCCCCGCTTTGCCCAAGCTGCCGCTTAACCTCTACAGCTTCCAGAAGCTCTTTTATGAACTCCCTCCGCCGGATCGCGGCACGCTCGTAATCCGTAGCGCCTGAGCGCACGCCCTTCTCGTTCTCCATTGACACTACGCCCCCCGTCGCGCCTTAGAGAGAAATGATCAAGTTACGACTTGGAGCCGATCTCCATGATCAACTGCACACCCTTGGAGACCACGGCTGTGGTGACCTGGTTCATCGCCTGCTGAGAGTGTGTCGCGTTCTGAACGGAAAGCCCTGTAGCGCTACTAACCACCTGATAGAGGCTTGCCATCGCCTGCGCCGGAGCCTCTGCCACCACCTTCACATTGGTCTGCGTAACCGCATCAGTTATCTGCGCATTTACGGTATCGTCTGCCATGATATTGCCCTTACCTGATTGCTAAACCTTAAGACGTGCTCCACCTGAAGCTGTGAACGGGAAAACCAAGATTAATAGCCAACAGAGGCCCTTAGTTTTTGCCTGAGAAATTGCACCCGCTTGCGAGCGAGCGCCTGCGATATTTCCAGTTCCTCGGAAATTTCCGGATAACCCTTCTCCTCGACGAATTTCAGAGAGAAAATTCGCTGATAAACCTCCGGCAACCGAACCAACGCAGCTTGAAGTTGCTCCAACTGCTCCCTCTGCAAGAGCTTTTCGTCCTGTTGAACGTTCTGGGCATCCTCAACAGCAAACCGGTCTTCATAAACGTCAATTCCGCCAATCCGGTACTGGGCCTCGTTTTTCTTCTTCCGGTACTGGCTGATGAATTCATTCTTCAGCGCATAAAGGAAAAAGGCTCGTGGCTCGCGCAGCTCAACAGGCTTGCCGTCAAAGTGGTTGGCGACCTTCAATATGGTCGCAGAGAGCAGATCTTCAGCAGCGTCAGCATCGCCGCCAGTAAGTCTAAGTGCACGTCCAAAAAGTTGAGGACGACATTGCACCCATCCCTGCCATAGATAAGAAAGCGCATAGCTGCGCGCTTGCTCCAGACATTCTCTGTTTGAAGTCAACATTTACCGCACCTACTTTTCCAATATTCGGACAAAGCGGGATCGATCGCGGAAAAATACTTAACGCGCCAAGTATATAATTACGTATTGATGGATCGAAGCCCTAGAAGAACTCTTAATACTGAAACTATACGTAGATACTTCACACAGCAGGAGCGGGTTGAAAATCAATGCAATCTCATAGGTTGTGTAAATAAATACATACAACCCGATAATAAGCCATGCACTTAGGTGACTTTATCGCATTCTTTTCAATGAGATAGGGAAATCGGAACTCAACCTGAGAAAATGACCGATGAATAATTTCAGGTTGTATTTTTGCTGTTAACAACCAAAAACGACAGTTCACAAGGCTGCAAAGCCGCGAACAGATCAATCAAATGTACTTGGGAAGGCTTGGAGAAGGAGAATGGTGAGTGCACACGGGTTCGAACCGTGGACCTACTGATTAAAAGTCGTTGCTCTACCAGCTGAGCTATGCACTCATTCCATGATAATTCACGCCGAAAAGGGATCGGCTTGGAATGTTCTATCCAAAAAGTTTGGATAAGGTGGTGAGTGCACACGGGC
>NZ_SMMA01000066.1:189432-308563 GCF_009711345.1 Pseudovibrio flavus | reverse complement strand
AGTTGCTCTACCAGCTGAGCTATGCACTCGCACCACATTAAAAGGCAATGCCTTTTCTTGTGCTCGTTACGGTTCCCTATGGAGGGAAATGGTGGGTGCACAGGGATTCGAACCCGGGACCGTCTGATTAAGAGTCAGATGCTCTACCAACTGAGCTATACACCCTCGCAACGAAGCGATGGCGGCTGTATAGCCACGGGCGGCCGTGTTGGCAAGTATGGTTTTTGCGGATAATTAATTTGCTCTGGGGAAAACCAACTTTGTCCCCAGCCCTTATTCATTCAAAGTTTGCAGTGACTTGCACCACTTCATCAACCTCTGATTGGTATCCATAGGCACAATGCCGGATGCCCACTTACTTAACCAACTCCCCTATTCCCCAAGTCCTGTCACTATTTACATGGGGCATACCCAGTTAATTGCGCTCACATCAGCAATAGATTGAAATAATCTGAACCTTGAGAATTCATTTGCGCAATATCTAACAAAAGGGCTTGACCTAAATCTCAAATACAGCTTAGCTAGCGCGCACAAACGAAATTTCCGAGTACACCATTAAGGCGTGCTCCACTTCAATAAGGAGAGCGAAGCCACTGGCTTCCTTTTAAAGACATGATGAACATTTCTATTCTTCTTATCGTGGTGGGAAAGCGCGTCGCCGGAGTGAGTTAGGGTCACTCGGAACGGTTAGACGCGCAAGGAGCCTAGAGGGCTCCTTTTTTGTTGGCTTAAACACATTGTCTTTTAGGTGCCCGATTGGGCAGGCAAAGAACAGGGATATAAGATGGAACGGGAGATGACAGGTGCGGAAATGGTTCTCCGCGCCTTCCAAGACCAAGGTGTGAAGCACGTATTTGGTTATCCAGGTGGTGCTGTCCTTCCAATCTATGACGAACTGATCCAGCAAGATGTGATCGAGCATATCCTTGTGCGCCACGAACAGGGCGCAGGTCATGCCGCGGAAGGTTACGCACGCAGCACCGGCAAGCCGGGTGTGTGCTTGGTAACTTCCGGTCCGGGCGCAACCAACATGGTTACAGCTCTCACCGATGCAATGCTGGACTCTATCCCACTTGTCTGTATCACAGGTCAGGTTCCAACCAACCTCATCGGCTCCGACGCGTTTCAGGAGTGTGATACCGTTGGCATCACCCGCACCTGCACCAAACACAACTGGCTGGTAAAGAAGATCGAGGATCTGCCACGTATTCTGCATGAAGCATTTTACGTTGCCACTTCCGGTCGTCCGGGCCCTGTTGTTGTCGATATTCCTAAAGACGTTCAGTTCGCGACCGGCATCTACGAAGGTCCGGCTCCTAATGCGACCCAGCACAAGAGCTACCGCCCGCAGCTGAAGGGCGACATGAACGCGATCCGCGCGACTGTAGAGTTGATTGCCTCTGCAAAGCGTCCAGTCTTCTATACTGGCGGCGGCGTTATCAACGCAGGTCCGGCAGCAAGCCAACTGCTGCGCGAACTGGCCGAGATGACCGGCGTTCCAGTTACATCTACTCTGATGGGCTTGGGTGCCTACCCTGCCTCCGGTCCACTGTGGCTGGGTATGCTGGGCATGCACGGCACCTATGAAGCAAACATGGCGATGCATGACTGTGATGTCATGATCTGTATCGGCGCTCGTTTTGACGACCGTATCACCGGCCGCTTGGATGCGTTTTCGCCAAACTCCAAAAAAGTGCACATTGATATCGACCCATCCTCCATCAACAAGATCGTACGCGTAGACATTCCGATTGTCGGTGATGTTGGTTACGTTCTGGAAGATATCGTTCGCATCTGGCGCGCTTCTAATATGAAGCAGAACCCAGAGCTGAAAGCGTGGCATGAGCAGGTCAATAAATGGCGTGCCCGTAACTGCTTGGCATATAAGCCGAACGATGACGTTATCATGCCGCAATACGCGCTTCAGCGTCTGGCAGCAGCCATCAAAGGTAAAGACTACTATATCTCTACCGAAGTTGGTCAGCACCAGATGTGGGCAGCCCAGTTCCTTGGCTTTGAAGAGCCAAACCGCTGGCTGACCTCAGGCGGTTTCGGCACCATGGGTTACGGCTTGCCAGCAGCGATTGGTGCGCAGGTTGCTCACCCTGATGCGCTGTGCATCAACATTGCAGGTGATGCATCCATCCTGATGAACATTCAGGAAATGTCCACCGCAGTTCAGCATGGCCTGTCTCCAAAAACCTTTATCTTGAACAATAGCTACATGGGTATGGTACGCCAGTGGCAGCAGCTGCTGCATGGTAACCGCTTGTCCCATTCCTACACCGATAGCCTGCCTGACTTTGTTAAGCTGGCAGAGGCATACGGTGGCACCGGTATCCGCGTTACCAAACCGGATGAACTGGATGACGCTATTGAAGAAATGATCAACGCCAAAGGCCCTGTCTTGTTTGACTGCTGCGTGGCGCAAATGGCCAATTGCTTCCCGATGATCCCATCTGGTAAGGCCCACAATCAAATGCTGTTGCCGGATGAAGCCACCGACGAAGTTGTTGCAAACGCCATCGGCAACGAAGGCAAGGCCTTGGTCTAACAGGGGGAGATAAAAATGAACGCTCAGAATGTTGATGCTCTAAGTGCATACTTCCTCGCAGAAGTTAGCGAAACCAAAGAGACCCATACCCTTTCTGTTATCGTTGATAACGAACCAGGTGTGCTTGCCCGTGTAATCGGCCTGTTTTCTGCTCGCGGCTATAACATTGATAGCCTTAGCGTGTCGGAAACCGAGCACGAGAAACACATATCCCGCATTACCATCGTGACCACCGGTACGCCGCAGATCATAGAGCAGATCCGTCATCAGCTCGACCGCTTAGTGCCCGTACACCGTGTGCGTGACTTGACCGTTGCAGCCCATAAGCTCAATCAGGACAAGCCGCTGGAACGCGAACTGGCACTTATCAAAGTGGCAGGACAAGGTGACAAGCGCCTTGAAGCGCTTCGCTTGTCCGAGGCTTTCAAAGCGGTGGTGATCGATGCAACTGTTGATCACTTCGTTTTCGAAATCACCGGTCGCACATCCAAGATCGAGCAGTTCATCGAGATTATGCGCCCGCTTGGCCTCGTTGAAGTTTCCCGCACCGGCGTTGCAGCGCTAAACCGCGGGGCAGAAGGTCTTTGAGACACAATTTCGGACTTGAAAATACCGGCACAGTTGGTTTTCATATCTGAAATTTTAATAGGACGGTTTCCCCTTCATTGGGGAGACCGTTTTCTTTTTGCCAAAGCATATGCCTGAAAAATTGCCGAACTTTGCGGATACGGATATGCCTATTTACGAAGAAATAGAGTGTTTAGGCCTGATAGGTTAAACCGGAACGCTCTAGTTGAAGTCGGAGGAAGGTTCTGATGCCAACACAAAGCCGCCTGTCTGTAAACGTGAATGCTGTGGCTATGCTGCGCAATCGTCGCGATCTCCCATGGCCAAGCGTTACCGACCTTGCTGCCATTGCTATGCAAAGTGGCGCGAAGGGTATCACCGTTCACCCGCGCCCAGACGAGCGCCACATTCGCCGTACCGACGTGTTTGATCTTGCAAACCTGATCGCAGAGCGTTTTCCGGGTAAAGAACTGTGCCTTGAAGGGTATCCGACAGAGGACTTCCTACGCCTTGTCGAAGCTTCCAAGCCGACACAGGTGCTCTACGTTCCTGACGATCCAGAGCAAACCACATCTGATCACGGTTG
Organism: Pseudovibrio flavus; assembly: GCF_009711345.1. Lineage (GTDB taxonomy): Bacteria > Pseudomonadota > Alphaproteobacteria > Rhizobiales > Stappiaceae > Pseudovibrio > Pseudovibrio flavus. The sequence goes on along the minus strand of NZ_SMMA01000066.1, from coordinate 304,856 downwards.
GGATTTTGCCAAGGATGGCTCGCTAATTGCCGACGCTGTCGCGACTGCAAAAAGCTGGGGCATCCGTACCTCGCTTTTCGTAGACCCGAACCCGTCACAGCCTGAGCTTGCCGCAAAAGCTGGGGCCGAGCGGATCGAAATCTACACAGGACCATACGGCGCGACCTACGGCGATATTGCTGCTGCACAGCGTGAGCTTGACCTTGTTGTTGAAACAGCAGAGGCTGCGCAAGCGGCTGGTCTCGCAGTCAATGCAGGCCACGATCTCACTGTAGATAACCTGCCACCCCTTATCGCCCGCGCACCGTACATCAGCGAAGTCTCCATCGGTCACGGCTTCACAGCCGATGCGTTGATTTATGGATTTGCAGAAAGTGTTCGCCGCTTCCGTCGCTCTTTGGGTGAAGACGCTTAAGGACAGCCTTGTAGGCGTGAGTAAAAACGCAAAGCGCACACTGCCGAAAGCTGTGTGCGCTTTTTTGTTTAGCAACCCAATGGCCTTAGTTATGGCCTGTGATAATACAGTTGCTGTCTTTGTCGAAACTTGCCAGCAAGATGAATGCCTTCTGGCTAAGGTCCTCACTCATATCGAGTATTTCGCGGCTGATACCTTTGTCGGCAAGCGCCTGAGGTACACCGTCTGACATGAAGTCATACTGGCCTTCAATACCCAGTGGGTGCAGATCAGTGACGATGCCAAGCACATCAGCCTTGGCGTCCATAATCCCTGTCGTTTTGTCGATGTTATATTTCGCACTCACATCAATGCCGATGAAGTCGCGATACTTGTCAGCGCAAGCTGCATCTTTTGCAGGATCGGGCGAACCGTTAAGCTTCACCGCTTTGACGTGATCAAGTTTCACATTCAAAGAACCCGAAACAGGAACAGCGAGCGCAGAGCCCACGCTTGCAAGGGTCATTGCTGCTGCCAATCCCAGAGCACTCAGTTTTCTCATCGACTTTTCCTTCCCATTAGCAAGGCGGCGACACCGCAACACGCAAAAGCCCTACTCAAGCAATGGGTGCAGAACAACAAAAGCCTGCCACAAGGGTAAAACGGCTTAAAACACAATCCCTCCGGTTTTATTCAAAGGCTGGAGCTTTACTGAATAGCCGCCCACACCCGCCCTGTCATGCGGAACCAAGCGCTACAAAGCATCAAAAAACGCCGTAACGCGGGCTAATGGACGGGCGCGTCCAAACCGCGGTTTTCCAAACTGTTGAGCTTGCAGCACCGGTTGATTGAAATTTTCGAAAAGAATAATCGCCCAAGCCGTAATTTGTATATTGACGGGGGACAGATTCCACGCCATAAGAGAACCGTACCGTACGGTACTGAGCAAAAAACGAATTTCGAGAGACTTCCCGAAAGTCGAAAACATAAAAGAAGATAAAGGCTTAACAACGGTGAATGCAGCGGCAAACAAACTGGAAGAGCAGACACTTACAGATCGGCAAAAGGCCGTTCTGGATACTGCGCTCCAGCTGTTGGTTGAAGGTGGCGAGAAAGCTCTAACCACTTCTGCTATAGCGCGCGCAGCCGGTTGTTCCAAAGAAAGCCTCTACAAGTGGTTTGGTGACCGTGACGGCCTTCTGGCGGCAATAGTAACCCGTCAGGCAAGCAAGGTGCGCACACCGGCCCACTCCGACGAAGTGGTTTCCAAAGAACAGTTTGTTCAGGAGCTCAACCACTTTGCTCAGGATCTTCTGGAAGTGATTTCCGGCGAGGTTTCTCTGGCACTGAACCGACTTGCGATCGGACAGGCCAGTAAAGGCGACGACGCCTTGGGAAGACAATTGCTTGAGCAGGGACGTGGCCGCATTGGCGAGCAAATGACCCAGCTCATGGCTCAAGGGGCAAAACTGGGTTTCGTTAAAGTGCCGGATGCCCACGCGGCCTACCAGATTCTCTACGGTCTGGTGCTCAAAGACATTCACGTCCGCCTGCTACTGGGAGCTACCCTCAAGCAGGAGGAAGCGGATTTTAAATCAGCGGCAGGCGATGCCGTTTCACAATTTATGCAGCTCTTCGAGAACTGCACCAAATAGGAAATCGGGCCGGAACCCTCTGCTGAGTAAGGGACTGGCTGAAAAAGGGGAAAACAATGCGCGTTTATTATGATGCAGATGCAGATCTGAACCTGATCAAGTCTAAAAAAGTTGCGATCATCGGTTATGGTTCCCAGGGCCGTGCACACGCAATGAACCTGAAGGACAGCGGCGCTGAGCAGGTTGTTATTGCTCTTCGTGAAGGCTCCACCACCCGCTTCAAAGCTGAAGCTGATGGTTTCGAAGTCAAATCCGTTGCAGACGCAGCAGCTTGGGCAGACCTGATGATGATGGCGACCCCAGATGAACTGCAGGCTGAAATCTACAAGGACAGCATTGCTGCAAACATCCGTGACGGCGCTGCAATCGCATTCGCACACGGCCTGAACGTTCACTTCGGCCTCATCGAGCCAAAGAACACCGTTGACGTTCTGATGGTTGCTCCTAAAGGCCCTGGCCACACCGTTCGCGGCGAATACCAGAAAGGCGGCGGCGTACCTTGCCTCGTAGCTATCCACCACGATGCAACTGGCAACGCTCTTGATCTGGCTCTGTCTTACGCATGTGGCGTTGGTGGCGGTCGCTCCGGTATCATCGAAACCACCTTCCGTGAAGAATGTGAAACCGACCTCTTCGGTGAACAGGCAGTTCTGTGTGGCGGTCTGGTTGAGCTGATCCGCGCTGGCTTCGAAACTCTCGTTGAAGCTGGTTACGCACCAGAAATGGCTTACTTCGAGTGCTTGCACGAAGTGAAACTCATCGTAGACCTGATCTACGAAGGTGGCATCGCAAACATGAACTACTCCATCTCCAACACCGCTGAGTGGGGTGAGTATGTAACCGGTCCACGCATCATCACCTCTGAAACCAAAGCAGAAATGAAGCGCGTACTGGATGAAATCCAGAGCGGCAAGTTCACTTCTGACTGGATGCAGGAATGTAAAGCAGGTCAGGCACGCTTCAAAGCAACCCGTCGCCTCAACGACGAACACCAGATCGAAGCAGTTGGCGAAAAACTGCGCGGCATGATGCCTTGGATCAAGTCCGGCGCTCTCGTCGACAAATCCAAGAACTAATCATCTTCCAGATCTACGAAAAACCCGGCCTTGTGCCGGGTTTTTTGCGTTCTGGACGCCGTGCCACGCAATGAGAACGCCCAAGCTAGTCCCTAGGCCATCTGGCAAAGGCAACAACCCAAAGAGCAATGAGATTTACAAAGGGGATAAAGGCAACGATCGTCCAAAGCTTACTGAAACCCATGCGCCCCAATATCTGCGCAATGGGAATACCAACGATGATGATCCAAGCAAGGATCATCACGATTTGCCACACTCCCATACCCATTTCGCCAAAACTCATTGCCTGCATGTCGTCCATGGTTCCCTCCAGTGCTTGCAAGGCAATTAGTCTACGAAAGCTGAGGCGAATAAACCCACCAACCTTACCTAGTAAAAACTAGTCTGATCTGTGAGGTTCTTTTCCATTGACGGCTCAAGGAATGCAAACTACGTATTATTACCTTCGCATTTTCTTTAGAGCTTTTCATGACAGACCAGATTGCACCGAGCCTGCGCCGGTTGGACCGTTATCCGGTTCTCTTCCTTTTTACGGTTTTCCTGAGCGCCCTACCCATCGCGTTGGCGGTGCCGCTTTTCAGCCTCTACGTAGTGGATGGGCTTGGCCGCTCTGCAATTCATGTCACCATCGTCATAGCGAGCTTGATGACACTAACGGTGCTCGCCAACAGGTACTTCGGTAGAAAGATTGACGAAGGTGCGCAAGTCCGTCCCCTTCTTGTGCTGACGGTCGTCGCGGATGGCCTAGGGTTTGGCTTGCAAGCCATCTATCCCGGCTATTGGTCCCTCATCATATTGGGTATTCCGCTTTGGGGAATTGGGGCTGCTTCCGTCTCTTTGTTTATGACGGCAGGTAGACTGTTTGCAGAAAAGACGGAAAGAGAACCTCTCGACTTCAACGCCTATGTGCGCATGGCCATTACCCTTGGCTGGATTATTGGCCCAGCCGCCGGTTTCACCATCTATGGCCTGCTTGATTTCGAGATTATCTTCTATCTTTCCTTCGCCCTCAAACTGGCCTGTGCAGGCTGTGTGCTATTGCTATTTCCACGGAACTTTACCAACCACAACATTAAGGACAGTGACAAAGAGAGGGCAGATCACAAGGTTCCGAACGCTCTTGTCGTTGCCTGTGTGCCCGTTTTCTTGCTGTTCGCATGTAACAGCCTGTTCGTCTCCGCAGCTCCGCTTTACTTCCTTGGAGAGCTAAACCTGCCCACATCAACTCCGGGGCTGGCGTTTGCTGTAAAATGTATCGTCGAGATGTTGGTAATCTACTACATCGCCGCGCCTGCACGGCGTTTTGGAGAACGGCGAATGATTATGCTTTCAGGCATATTCGGCGGCATGTTTTTCCTCTCCATCACGCAGGTAACGAGCGTGGAGGCTGCCATTTTATTCAGCGGTCTGGAGGGGCTTTATTATGGCATCGTTGCAGGCATTGGCCTGACATTCATCCAGTCTTATGCACCAAAGCAGACTGGTGTAGCGACAGCGTGGTTCTCTAACGCTTTGTTTGGTGGCGGGCTTGCAGGCTCTTTGGTCTTTGGCACCCTAGGCACCATTACGTCCTACCAGAGCACGATCTTCTACTGCAGCTTTATCGCGCTTTCAGCCTTTATAATCACGATCGCTATTCGCGATGCAGCTCCTGCCCCCTCTCAGGCTGCTCTTTGAACATTACTTGGGCGGGTTTACTGAACAATGATCCAGTAAGCCCGCGCTTCTGCCCGTTTTAAATCGGAATAATTTCCAGTGCTGCGCAGGTTATGGCTGTGCCGAGGGCCAGAAAGCAAAAGCTCATTAGCCAGAAATCTGTTCGTTCACAGTACCATTTGCGCGGTGAGTGCTGCTTGCCACACAGCGGACATTTGGAAGCCAACTCCCGACCTCCTCCGTACTACTAAAGAATCAATGTAAGTAGTATGCATAATCGCCGAACTACCATAAGACGCATATTTACGTAGTTAGCCTAAATAAGGCATTTCCTTGTGAGTAAACGATTAATCAGCCATTTACCAAAAGCATTGCTTGAAACACCAAGCTTAAACGCAGATTAGGACTAACCCAACGATACTCGCAGCACAAAAACAATAAGGTGCCGAGGTCCCATGACTACACCCAAGCTGCGTTTTCTAACCATCTGTTCCTTCGCGGCAGCAGGAGGCGTGCTCCTTTCTTCTGCAGCAAGCTTTGCCCAGCCCAATCCGGCGACCTCCTATACTCAGGAAAAGTATGAGGAGCTGATCAAAACACTTCCCTTCAGCAATACTCAAAGCTTCGACGATGCTAAGGAGGGGTTCATTGCTCCCCTGCCAAATGAAGGCAAGGTGACCAACGCACAAGGGCGCGTGGTGTATGACCTCAACAACTACGCCTTCATCATGCAAGGCTCCGTTGCGCCGGAAACCGTAAACCCCAGTCTTTGGCGGCAATCCCAGCTAACCATGCTGGGCGGCCTCTACAAGGTGGATGAGCGCATCTATCAGGTTCGCAGCGCGGACCTCTCAAACGTTACCTTTATTGAGGGTGAGACCGGCATCATCGTGATTGACCCTCTCATCTCGGAGGAAACGGCCAGCTATGCGCTTGATTTCTACTTCTCGCACAGGCCGAAAAAACCCGTTATTGCGGTGATCTACACCCACTCTCATGTTGACCACTACGGCGGAGTACGCGGCGTTGTAGATGAAGCCGATGTCAAAAGCGGCGCTGTGAAAATCTACGCCCCCGATGGTTTCCTTGACCATGCCGTTTCGGAAAACGTTATGGCGGGCAATGCGATGAGCCGCCGCGCTTCCTACATGTACGGCAATATTCTGCCTGCCAACCCTCAAGGACAGGTCGGTGCGGGCCTCGGCCCCACCACATCAAGCGGCACGATCACGCTTATTCCGCCGACAAATGTCATCAAGGACCGCCGCGAAACGCTGGAAATTGATGGCCTGACCTTCATGTTCCAGCTAACGCCGGATTCCGAAGCGCCCTCAGAAATGTTCTTCTACATCAAAGAGCTGAATGCCCTTTGCACCGCGGAGAACGCAACCCATACACTGCATAACACCTACTCTCTGCGAGGGGCGCGTATCCGCAATCCACTAGATTGGTCAAAGTACATTAACGAGGCGATCTACGAGTTCGGCAAAGACGTTAAAGTCCAGTTTGCCCCGCACCATTGGAGCCTCAAGGGTCGGGAAAAGATCATCGAACATCTGGAGGTCCAGCGGGATCTCTACCGCTATATCAACGACCAGCCTCTACGCCTTGCCAACCACGGCTTCCGCATGGTTGAGATTGCAGAAATGCTAAAGATGCCGAAAAAGCTGGAGACCACGTGGTCCGCGCGCGGTTACTACGGCTCTGTCAACCACGATGCCAAGTCTACCTATGTCAAATACCTTGGCTGGTTTAACGGTAACCCCGCAACACTGCACCCCTACCCAGAGCGTATAGCCGGTGCGAAGTACGTGGAGTTTATGGGCGGAGCGGACGCTCTGCTTCAACAGGCGCAAAAGTCCTATGATGCAGGCGACTATCGCTGGGTAGCGCAAGTCGTCAACCATCTGGTCTTCGCAGAGCCGGACAATCAGGATGCAAAGAACCTACAGGCAGACGCCCTTGAGCAACTTGGCTATCAGGCGGAATCTGGCCCTTGGCGTAACTTCTATCTCAGCGGCGCGAAGGAACTGAGAGAAGGCGTAAAGCCCGAAGAAGCTCCCGATACTGCGAGCCCTGACACCATTCGTGCGATGGACTTGTCTTTGATGTTTGATTACACCGCGCTGCGTCTTAACGCAGAAAAAGCGGGCGAGAGCGAAATGGTTCTGAACTGGAAGTTTCCAGACACAAACCAAGAGTACGTCGTAGAGCTACAAAACGGCGCTCTCAGTCATATTGAGGGCTATCAGTCTGATAAGGCAGACGCCACGATTTCCATAAACCGAGAAACCATCAATAATATCATTCTCGGACAGGAGACCTTCGACGGCGCAAGCAAAAGCGGTGATTTGAAGATTGAAGGCGATCAGGACAAGCTAAAGGAGCTTCTCTCGATGTTGGATAGCTTCGACTTCTGGTTCAACATCGTAACACCTGTCCCGCTAGACAAAGCAAACCAGTAGCACATAGAACACCGCGCTTACCCTGCGCGCGCCGGAGCGCGCAGGCTGCCCATTTCAATTATCGGGATGTGCTGTGCATTTGCTGCTCTAGACGATGAACAGCATCAGAGGATTGCTGAAGGCCACTTTCAGCCGATACGCGGTAAAAGTCCAAAGCTCTGCGGATGTTCTTATCCACGCCGGTCCCGTTCTCGAAGCACCAAGCCATCAAGTGGAACGCTTCAGGATCACCCTTCTTGGCAGCGGACTCAAAGAAGCCAAATGCTTTTTTGGCGTTCACCTCAACACCAACACCCTCAAGATAGGCTTTGCCTATCATGATTTCACCCTGCGGTTCGCCAAAATCCGCTGCCTGTTTGAAGTAATGGAAGGCTTCCTTTGCATCCTTCTTAACGCCGAGGCCATTGAGATGCATAAGGCCAATATTGGTGTAAGCAAATGGGTAGCTGGCCGATGCGCGTTTGTAGAATGAAAGCGCCTCGGCGTAGTCCTGCTTCACATGCTCGCCAAGTTCATACATCACGCCAAGATCATTAAGCGCCTTGCCAAAACCTTGGTCGGCAGCTGCAAAGAATAGCTCCAAGCCTTTTTCTGGATCATAGGGAACACCAACGCCAGCGAAGTAGTATCGGCCCAGAACATATTCCGACTGTGCCAATCCACGATCTGCGGCCTTCTTGAAGTGGGATAAAGCCATATCAAGGCTCTGCGAAACGCCTACACCTTCTTCATAGAGCGTGCCAACATAGTGAAGCCCAAGCGGATCGCCATGATCGGCAGCTAATAGATAATGGTGAACGGCCTCATCTATATCGACGGGCCCGCCTTCCCCAAATTCGTAAAGTTCGCCAAGAGGAACGTGTGCTTCCATTGCTCCATCAGCAATCGCTTCCTCATAGATCTTACGGGCTTTTTCGGGATCAGCTTCAACGCCTCTGCCCTGCCGATAAAGCGTTGCAAGGTTTAGCCGCGCTGGAAGCAGGCCAGCATTCGCCGCCTCTCCTATCCAGTAGAAAGCTTCTTCGTCATCGTGATCAACACCAATGCCATTGAGGTACATGAGCCCAAGATTGTTCTGCGCCCAGTAGTCACCAACGTCTGCAGCCTTGTGATACAGCTCCAAAGCTTTGGGCAGGTTTAGATGCCCATCCTTGCCATTTCGGAAGATATTGCCAAGGTTGGTCCACGCGGCGGAGAGCCCCATATCAGCAGCAACCTGATAGTATCCGATTGCCTTTTCTACGTCTCGATCAACACCACGGCCGAGCTCATAAGCCAAACCCAAGGCAAAGAGCGCCTCGCCATTTCCTGCCTGCGCCTCCACCAGTAGACGCGGAATGTTTGCCCCTTCCACCATATCTTCTAGCATGGCCTCTTCAAATTGAGGACCAAACAGTGCGCTGTACCGATCAGGCACAACGACAGCTCGATACGATAGCTGCGGCTCAAAATTGGGCGTCAGTGACGCCGCCGCTTCTCCGGCCACAAGGGCCATTACCGGCAAAAGAACCAGCAGGGTTCTATTACGCATTCGCATTCCTAGTGATTAACCAATTCGCCTTACTCATAGTCGCTCGGCGTCCATTCACAACACTTTTTATGCGACGACGAACAAAGACGAAATTCAAGCAGAATTGCGCCATTATACAACTGAATGTGTCGGTTTTGGGTATCCATAGATATGAGAGGCCGATCCCGCTAAGCATTTTCCGCAAGGATTCTATAGCTCACTGATTTAGCTAAATAATATCGCCATATCAGATAATCACGCTGCGCCAGATTATTTGCCTCATTCGTCATTACCGAGCATTATCAGCATAAAAACAGGCACAATGTGCACAAGCACTGGGATAAACTGGCAAACCTGATCACTTTGCAGTTTAAAACCAAAAGTAGAACTGGTTAAAATTACTCGCACAAACAAAATTGCTGCTTTGCGGAGAAAAGAACTGCTATGCCTCGTCGTTATGTAATTCTTGATGTATTTACCCAAAACGCTCTTGAGGGCAACCCGCTCGCAGTCGTTTTGGATGCTCAAGACCTTTCCGACGAGCAAATGCAAAGGCTCGCTCAGGAGTTCAATCTGTCTGAGACGGTTTTCGTGCTTCCACCGGAAAATCCCGCACACTCTGCTGCCCTTCGTATTTTCACACCGGGTGAGGAGCTAGGCTTTGCCGGGCACCCAACAGTCGGCACCGCTGTTCTGCTAGCGCAGGAACGGTTCAAACACAGCGAGTTGCAGCAAAACGCCGTTGTAGTGCTGGAAGAGAAGCTGGGAACGATCCGTTGCGGCGTGAAGCTGGAAAAGCCACTGCAAGGTTTCGCAGAGTTCGACGTGCCTCAAGTAGCCCGCCCTGCCCTGCCAGTGGCGGACAATGAGATGCTTGCCGCAGCGCTAGGCATATCTCCTCTTGAGCTAACCTTCGAAAACCACCGGCCACTTTCCATGGATGCAGGCAAGCCCTTCGCGTTCATTCCACTGCGCGATCTTTCCGTTATGGAACAGATCAGGCCGAATTCGAGCCTTTGGAAGAAGACCTTCACAGACTACGGCTTCAACAACATCTTCCTCTACTGCCGCGAATGTGTTTGTGCCAGCAGCGATTTCCATGCCCGTATGCTCTATGAGGATAGAGGCTCTATTAGAGAAGACGCGGCCACAGGATCAGCCGTCGCGGCCTTTGCGGGCATTGTCGCCTACTATGACAAACCTCTAGACGGCTCCCATATCTATAAGATCGAGCAGGGTTACGAGATGGAACGCCCATCCAAGATCACGCTGGAACTAGAGATGGACAAAGGCAAGATCCGGCGAGAGCGGATTGGCGGTAACGCGGTGGTTATTGGTCGGGGCGAATTGTACGTCTAGACCGGCCGCGAACCGAAAGCATTAGAGCCAACCTACAACCATTGGTGAATACCCTGCGGCATACCTATAGCTATTAGTACTCATCCAAGATCAATAGGTTAATTGGTTTCACGATGAGTTTTCTGGCTAGGCTGTTTGTTACCCTTTCCTTCATGCTGGTCGCATCCCTTACAACCAGCGCTGCGTTTGCGATGCAGATTTTTGTGCTGACCGAAGCGGGCAAGACCATCACCCTCGACGTGGAGGCCAGCGACTCCATTGAAAATGTGAAGGCAAAGGTCATGGATAAAGAAGGGGTTCCGCCGGATCAGCAAATACTGAAGTTCGCAGGTACGGTGCTTGAGGATGGCCGAACGCTTAGCGACTACAACATCCAAAAGGAATCCACGCTTCACCTGTTCCTCAATCTTTCTACCTTCGATGGTGCCCTTTTTAAGGAAGCTCTAGAAGCACAAGCACTTCGTGGTATGCGACAAGGCTCGCAGATTAATCAGCGCTTTCTCAGCAGCATCAATAGAGACCGATTTTCCACTACCGGTAGCGGATTTCGCTTCGGCTTGATAAGCGATCTTCCGTCCGTCTATTGGGAAAGTGATGTCCTGGCCCTTGAGGCAAACGCCCGCGCCTTTCTGGAATTATCGCTGGCTGAGAACATCATCACCGGCGCCTATCTAGGGGCGTTCGGTTCGCTTACTGACACTTCCAGCGCTATCGATAGCTACAACCGATTTGGCGCAGCATCGGTGGGCGCGTACAGCGCCATTAATCTGGGCGGAGTTATCGCAGCAGCATATGGCGAGAAAAACCTGACGTGGTTTGACCACTCAATGAAGCATGAAGCCGATCAATATGACGCTTCATTTGGAAGGAACGGCTACAGGTTCGGCGGCTCCTTGTCTGGGGAGATCAACTTTGAACAGCTTCTCATCTCCCCGCAGCTTGCAGTTTCCCACGCAACGCTTGAGGAAAAATCCACATCTGTGTTCGACGGCACTGATAATAATCCCCTGCACCTAGAAGCCGATTGGCTTACCCGCGTCTCCTTTACCCCGCAGATCACCCTCCCACTTTCAACGGGCGTGACGGATTCTTATTCGCTGGAAGCGCAACTAAACCCGCATATTACCTGTGAAAACGCAGCGAACTCTGCCGGAAACTGTGGTGGTGGCGTAGGAGTTGCTCTCACCTTTTCCAATCGCCCACAAGTTTTCTCGGGCGCTTTTTCGGCGAGCTTTGAAAACGTATCAGGCGAGCCGCGATACTCGGCAGGGCTTAACTTTTCTATTCCACTACCGTAAGGTGAGTTACTACGCATGAGCGTCTGAAGACGGCTAAGCAAGAGCATCAGTCTTTTGACCTCTTGCCAATTAATTTCTTTTGAGCTACCAAAGCAGCAATATTTGATTACATCTTCCCTCGGAACATTCCGAAGATTACAAAACAGAAGATGGATCACTCGCTAACAAGACCGGAAGGCATTGGAAACAGATGATCGCCCGTTGCGACACTGCTAATTTTTCCAGCGACGCGCACCAGCGCGGCGGCCTACTCCTACTTGGCGACCTCCTACTCCTTAGATGCCCCTAAGCGTCGGCAGCCCCGTATTCGGGCGGGCACTTGGGGGATTGTGAAATTTCATTACATCAGAGATTTTGTAAGACCCCCGCAATTGCACGTGTCTTTTCATGTTGGGGGCAAATAAGGACCATATGACTATGAGCGCAGCTGCAAAAGATCAGGTAGTTATCTTCGATACAACCTTGCGGGATGGGGAGCAGTCACCTGGCGCCTCCATGACTTTGGAAGAAAAGCTGCAGGTTGCCGAACTTCTGGACACTATGGGTGTAGACGTCATTGAAGCCGGTTTTCCGATTGCTTCCATTGGTGACTTTGAAGCTGTTTGCGAGATTGCAAAGCGTTCCAAAAACTCCGTAATCGCAGGTCTGTCTCGCGCTATTCCAGCAGACATTGACCGCGCAGGCGAAGCAGTTAAATTTGCTGAACGCGGCCGTATCCATACCTTTGTTTCTACCTCTCCTATCCATCTGCAATACCAGATGAAGAAGAACGAGGAAGAGGTTCTGGAAATCATCCGCCAGACCGTTTCCCGCGCTCGTAACCTGATTGATGACGTTGAATGGTCTGCGATGGACGCGACCCGCACATCTATCGAATATCTGAGCCGCTGCGTTGAAGCTGCAATTGATGCAGGTGCTACAACAATCAACCTGCCAGACACCGTTGGTTATGCAGTTCCGCACGAATACCAGATGATGTTCGAGCAGATCATCAAGAACGTGCCGAATTCCGACAAAGCGATCTTCTCCGTACACTGTCACAACGACTTAGGTCTGGCTGTAGCCAACTCCTTGGCAGGTGTTGCAGGTGGTGCGCGCCAGATCGAATGTACAATCAACGGCTTGGGCGAACGCGCAGGTAACGCGGCACTGGAAGAAGTCGTTATGGCCATCCGCACCCGCAACGACGTGCTGCCATACGGCTGCTCTGTCGATCCAAAATACATGACCCGCGCTTCCAAGCTGGTATCTGCTGTTACCTCCTTCCCAGTGCAGTTCAACAAGGCAATCGTTGGTAAAAACGCCTTCGCGCATGAGAGCGGCATCCATCAGGACGGTATGCTGAAGCACGCCGAGACCTACGAAATCATGCGTCCGGAAGACGTAGGGGTTCGCGCAACCTCTCTGGTTATGGGCAAGCACTCTGGCCGCGCAGCATTCAAAGACAAGCTGACCGAGCTGGGTTACGATCTGGGTGACAACGCTTTCCAGGAAGCGTTCCGCCGCTTCAAAGATCTGGCAGACCGCAAGAAGAACGTCTACGACGAAGACATCGAAGCGCTGGTTGAAGACGAAATCTCCGTACAGGGCGAATCCGTGAAGGTTCTGTCACTGACCGTTATTGCAGGTACTGGCGGCCCTCAGAAAGCGATCCTGACCATGGACGTGGATGGCAGACACAGAACCCGTGAAGCGAACGGCGACGGCCCTGTTGATGCAACCTTCAACGCGATTAAGGCGATCATTCCGCACGAAGCAACCCTGCAGCTGTACCAAGTACACGCAGTGACCGAAGGCACCGATGCGCAGGCTGAAGTGACTGTTCGTCTGGAAGACGGTGGCAAGATCGCTACCGGTAAAGGCGCAGACACCGACACACTGGTTGCCTCCGCTCGCGCTTACGTTTCTGCACTGAACAAGCTGAAGGTTCGCCGCCAGCGCGAAATCAACGTAGAAGACGCAATTGCCAGCTAAACCCTGCTGCTAAGAAGTTTTTGAAAGGCGCGCCCAACGAGGCGCGCTTTTTTTATGCGCTATGGGCAAGGCGCCGGCAGGAAGGGCTGAGAACCTGAAAGTAGTCGCGCACCTGCCCGCTCTCAAACCGCCGCTCGCGATACTCCATCCCGACGCTTCCCAAAATTGAAAGAGCGGCACGGTTTTGCGGGTGAACCTCTGCAACAAGATGGCTGTAATAGGTGTTTTCAAAAAACCAGTTCACCAGCGCTTTACACACCTCGCCGCCAAGGCCAAGACCCCATAGCGGCTCCTTAAGAACGCAGTCCAGTTTAACCTCTGCAGTCTCTTCCAGAAGAGAAAAGCCAGCGCGGCCAACAAAGCGCTGCTCCCGCGTTTCTATACGCCATTGGGAAAAGCCCAGCTGCTTTTCATCGGTAAGGTACATATCCAGCATATCGCGCACCCGGTCCTTGCTCCAGTGCGGAGCCTCGGGAATCAAATGACGATTGACGGACGCATTGCTATGCAAAGCGAGAAGCTCTTCGAAGTCACTTTTTTCAAAAGCTCTCAGATGCAGACGTTCCGTAAAAAGAATGGGCGTCGCCATGAACACACCTCCTCTTCGCGGTCGTGCGTAGAACACACTCGACATCAAACATGCAGTGGGCATGCAGAACGCTCTCTATACGGAACCCTTTAAGGCCCCTTGAACGTTTTCTCTCCAATACGATTAAAAGACCCGTGTTTGCACCGCACCCACAAGCCCTTCTATTTAAAGGATTGGCGGGTTCAGGAGTGGCCTGAAATGGAGCCACCGAACACCTACAATATCATGAGAAAATTTCACATAAGAAGCAGTACAATGTAAAAAGGCCAGCAAGGATCAACCTCACTGGCCACATTTACAGGAGCATCAGCTCCGCCGCATCTCGAGCCCAAAGACACATCATATCCCATTGAAAAATATAGGAATATGAAATATCTCGAAAATCTCTATGATTTATCTTTAAGGAACTTTGGGGGTTATGTCACGTAATTTTTTAGCGGTTCCGTGATTTAAATTACTTGACAAGAACCACACGCAAAAGAGGAGAAACTTAAAATTAACTCCACCTAAAGTTTCTATGGTTTCTTCTAGGTCAGACCTCGAATTTTTCTAGGGTACTTTCAATCGCTTTCGCCATTTCATCGGAATTAAGCGGGTTAAATTTATCCCATTCACCTAACTGACCACGGAAGAAAGTAGACTGACGCTTGGCGTATCGGCGTGTTTCGGTCTTGGACTTTTCGATAGCTTCGTGGAGGCTCATCTCGCCAGAATTTGCAGCAGCAAGCTGCCAGACGCCAATAGCTTTCATAACAGTTAGTGAAGGGTCCAGCCCCTTGGCCATCAGAGCAACGGCTTCTTCCATCGCCCCTTGATCCATCATCATGTCAAAGCGCAGGGCAATTCGTTCATGCAACGCCTTGCGGTCTGGATCAAGTGTCAGGCGAACAGTTTCAGCTTCACTCAAAAGCGGCTCGCTGCGCTCGTTCTGCCAAAAGGCAAGGGAGTGACCGGTTCCATCAATCACCTCCAGAGCGCGCACAACACGCTGCTTATCGGCAGGCTTAAGACGAGCTGCAACCTCTGGGTCCTTTTCGCTGAGGGTTGCATGAAGGCGCTCCACGTCGCCCTTTTCCCCTTCTTCACGCCAGTGTGCCCGAATGTCCTCGGGAATATCTGGCATCAGAGAAAGCCCTTCAAGGGCGCTCTTGAAGTAAAGCCCTGTACCGCCAACGATGATGATCGGCTTTTCCTGTTCCCGTGCCTGCTTGATATGACCTTCAACATCATTCAGCCAGCGCATCACGCTGTAGGCCTCATTGCTTGGAACGTGACCAAACATAACGTGCTCGGCTTGCGCTTCTTCTTCCTCACTCGGACGAGCGGAGAGGATGCGCAAATCCTCATAGATCTGCATAGAATCGGCGTTGATAATCTGTGCATCCAGACGTTTTGCCAGCTCGATAGAAAGAGCTGTCTTGCCGCTGGCCGTTGGCCCCGCTATCAACACCGCTAATGGCTTCATCTGCCTGTCTTGATTCCGATCCATGAAAGAGCTGCTTTATGTCTTTTGTTGTAACGCTCGTATCCAATCCGGCAAATCCTGCCGTAACCGACGAATTGATTGAAGCCATCGCCGGTGCCTTGCCTGTACAGGCTGAGCGTCGCGATCTCAATCCTGGTATTGCCTGCGACCTAACTTTTGCCTGCGAAGCGCTACCGACGAACCTTCAGGAAACCTTGCGCGAGGTTATTGCTGACCGTCCGGTTGACCTCTGTCTACAACCAGTTGAGGGAAGAAAAAAGAAACTTCTGGTCGCTGACATGGATTCTACCATGATCGGGCAGGAATGCATTGATGAGCTAGCAGCAGAACTTGGCCTCAAAGAACAGATTTCGGCTATCACCGAGCGTGCTATGCGCGGTGAGATCGAGTTTGAACCAGCACTTAAAGAACGTGTAGGCCTCCTCAAGGGTTTGGATGCAAGCGTCGTAGATCAGGTTATCGAAAAGCGTATCACCCTCACCCCCGGCGGCAAGGAACTCATTGGCACCATGAAGGCAAACGGCGCATACGCTGCTCTCGTCTCCGGTGGTTTCACAGTGTTTACCAGCCGCATTGCTGCGATGATCGGTTTTGATGAGAACAAAGCCAACATTTTGATCGAGGAAGACGGCAAGCTCGCAGGTACCGTTGCAATGCCAATTCTGGGTCAACAGGCCAAGCGCCAGCGCCTGACAGAACTGATGGAAGAACAGGGCCTGGCTACTTCTGAAACCCTCGCAGTGGGCGACGGCGCAAACGATCTGGCCATGATCGATTTGTCCGGCCTCGGCGTTGCCTACCACGCAAAGCCGAAGGTTGCTGCAGAGGCTGACGTGCGCATCGACCACGCCGACCTGACCGCCCTACTCTACATTCAAGGTTACAGTGCAGACGAGTTCAAAACCGTCGCCTGATTGGCAGTGATCTCAGGGATTTCAAAATAGCTTCCTAGAGATAGAAATCACGAATACAAAAAGCCGCTCTGAACATCTCCAGAGCGGCTTTTTTATTTATAACGTGTCGCTTCGATCTTAGTCTTCAATGCGTACTGCAATGAAGCGCAGCTCACCACTACCGTTGGAAAGCAACAGAAGCGCAGAGCGACGACCATCTTTTTTCAAGGCTTCGACCTGCTTGGCAACATCTTCCGGCGATGCGACAGGCTCCTGCGCCACTTCAACAATCACATCACCAGGAATGATGCGTTTGTCATCGGCAGGGCTACCAGCCTCAACAGCGGTCACAACAACACCTTCAACGATGTCTTCCAAGCCGAAGTTCTGGCGCATAGACTCGTCAACTGTTGCCAGCGTCATGCCAAGAACAACGGTTTGATCGGCCTTGTTCTCTTCGCCCTTCTGCTCGGCCTCCTCGGTCTTGGCCTCAGCGACTTCCTCAAGGCGGCCAAGCTGGACATCAAGGTCCATCTCTTTGCCCTTGCGCAAAATGCCAACATTCACTTCGTTACCAATGCTGGTATCAGCAACCATACGCGGCAGGTCGCGCATGACAGGAACCGGCTTGCCATCAAAGGTCAAAATCACATCGCCCGGCTGGATGCCCGCTTCTTTGGCAGGACCGCCATCGGTAACACCGGCAACAAGCGCGCCGCGTGCTTCCTTCATGCCAAGGCCCTCGGCAATCTCGTCAGTCACTTCCTGAATGCGAACGCCAAGCCAGCCACGACGGGTTTCACCAAACTCGCGAAGCTGTTTGATAACCTTGTTTGCGGTGTCGGCTGGAATAGCAAAGCCGATGCCGATAGAGCCACCTGATGGAGAGAAGATAGCGGTGTTAATGCCAACAACTTCACCTTCCATATTGAACAGCGGGCCGCCGGAGTTACCACGGTTGATGGAAGCATCTGTCTGGATGTAGTTGTCGTAAGGACCGGAGTTGATGTCGCGGTTACGCGCAGAAACGATACCCACAGTCACAGTACCACCAAGGCCGAACGGGTTACCGATCGCCATCACCCAGTCACCAACGCGAAGCTTTTCAGAACTGCCGAATTTGACGGACTGTAGCGGCTTTGGCGGGTCAACCTTAAGCACAGCAAGGTCGGTCTTCTCGTCACGGCCCACGACTTCCGCAGTCAGCTTGGAACCGTCATTGAAGTTCACTTCAATCTCGTCCGCACCTTCGATAACGTGGTTGTTGGTGATGATGATGCCTTCTTCACCGTCAATCACGAAACCGGAGCCTAGAGACTGGACCTTGCGTGGCTGGTCACCTTCTGGCTGCTGGTTGTCAAAGAACTCCTCGAAGAACTCTTGAAACGGCGAGCCCTCCGGCACCTGCGGAACAGGTACGGAGCGCTGAGCAGATACGCGCTGCGCTGTAGAGATGTTTACAACAGCATCACCAAGGTCCTCTGCCAGATCTGCTACAGAGGTAGGGCCTGCCGCCTGAACGGATTGGGTGCCGCCGGTAATGCCGCTGATGGCAAGCGCGCACGCCAATACGATGGCCTTAAAACTCACGTCCGGTACAGACCGGAGATACTTGATGGCCATTGGCCTCCTCCTGCAAACCCTGCTAATTTTCATGTAAGTTTATCTTAAAACACAAATGCCCGCAGCTTTCTTAACAAAGCGCGGGCATTCACCAATCTTATCTTCAAATTTTTGAAAAACGTCCGCCACCCTCACACTATTGCGCTTGGGCTTCGCTGTCGTTTCCCTAAAAGCCGCCTCTGGCGATCCACACTATCAAAAAACCTAGAAACAAGGCTACGAGACCACCCGTTCTAAGGGACTGTTCAGGCAGTTCCTGCGCCTTCTTCATAAAGTCTTTCATGTGGCCCGGTGCTAGAGCGTAAAGAACACCCTCCAGCACCAGAACCAGACCGATCGCTACAACGAGGTCACTCATTGTGCAGGAGCGGCTGCACCAGTAGCGTTGTTGAAGTAGCGGAAGAACTCGGAGTCCGGAGAAAGAACCATCGAGGTATCACCGGATTCCATTGCCTTTTCATAGGCCTGCATGGAGCGGTAGAACTCGAAGAACTCTTTGTCACGGCCATAAGCTTCAGCAAAGATCGTGTTACGTTCTGCATCACCATCACCGCGGATGATGTCTGCGTCACGCTGAGAGTTAGCAACAATCACGGTTGCATCACGATCAGCACGGGAACGAATACGACGAGCCTGCTCTTCACCCTGTGCGCGGATTTCAGTAGCTTCACGCTGACGTTCTGTCTGCATACGAGCAAAGATCGCTTGGGAGTTGGCTTCTGGAAGGTCCGCACGGCGGATCTTCACGTCAACAACCTCGATGCCGATTGCACGAGCGCGGGACTCAACATCAGAACGGGTCTTTTCCATGAGACCGGAACGTTCGTCGCGTACAACAGCGGTAAAGGTTTCCTTACCGATTTGGTCACGCAGAGCAGACTGAAGGAAGGTAGAGAGCAAGCGAGCGCCCGCGTCGATATTCGCAACAGACTGGTAGAACAGGACCGGATTGGAAATGCGGTAGCGAGCAAACGCATCAACCAGAAGACGCTTCTTGTCGGAAGCAATCGCTTCCAGAACAGGCATGTTCAAATCAAGAATACGCTTGTCGAGGTAGACAACGTTCTGCCAAGGCATTTTGAACTTAAGGCCCGGCTCGGTTTCTTCGCCGCGGATTTCACCGAACTGAAGAACAAGTGCTTGCTGGGTCGGGTTCACGATGAACACAGACCAGTAGAAAACCAGTGCAGCAAGGGCGATTACAATACCAATAATACCGTTACGCATTAGTTGTTCCCCCCAGCTGGCGCTGCGGTGCGCTTGTTCAACTGATCCAATGGAAGGTATGGCAACACACCTGCATCGGACGATTTGCTATCGATGATGATCTTGTTGTTCTTGCTCAGAACTTTCTCCATTGTTTCCAGATAGAGACGCTGGCGGGTTACGTCTGGAGCAGTCTTGTAAGCATCGTAGATCTTGGTAAAGCGCTCTGCCTGACCCTTTGCTTCTGCAACGGTCTGGTCACGATACGCTTGCGCTGCTTCACTAATGCGGGCTGCGTTACCACGAGCCTCAGGAACGATACGGTTCGCGTAAGACTGCGCTTCGTTCTGGATACGCTCTTGGTCAGCACGCGCTGCCTGAACGTCACGGAACGCTTCAATAACCTGCGCAGGAGGGTCAACCTTCTGCATCTGTACCTGCGTTACCTGAATACCAGCTTTGTAGGAGTCCAGAGTGCTCTGCATCAGCTTCTGCACTTCGGTCTCAACCAACGCACGGTTTTCAGTCAGAATGCTATCGATGCGGGATGCACCAACAACTTCACGCATTGCGCTTTCTGCAACCGCTTTCACGGTACCGGCTGGGTTCTGGATGTTAAAGAGAAACTCGGACACACCGGTTGGGGTGTTCTGAATGAGCCACTGTACCTTGAAGTCAACGTCAACGATGTTTTCGTCGCCGGTCAGCATGAGGCTCTCTTCAGGCACGTCACGCTGGTTTACAGCGGTGCCACGAACGAACTCTTCCATACCAATGCTGGTTTCACGAACCTGAAGAACATCAGGGGTGTAAACTTCACCAACTGGATAAGGCCAGTTGTAGTTCAGACCCGGACCGGTCTGGCCTACGACCTTACCGAATACTAGCTCCACACCTACTTCGCTTGGCTCAACGCGGTAAATACCGGTTGCCAGCCAGATGACCAGAGCGGCAAAAATAGCCAGCAGGATACCTTTAAAGCCAAGACCGCCGCCATCACCCGGCAGCACGCTTTTCAGATGGTCCTGACCACGCTTGAGGATTTCCTCGAAATCTGGCGGGTTACCGCCGCCACCGCGCTGCGGACCACCACCGCCGCCCCACGGGCCGCCGTTGTTGCCGCCGCTTCCTCCGGGATTACCCCAAGGGCCGCCGTTGCCGCCACCTCCACTTTGATTGCTCCAAGGCATAAAGAAGTCCCTTACTAGGTTATAGCGCCGGTCTGCCCGGCATTTGTCTCAAGCAACATTGCGTTTCATGCAAGCTAGGCAAATTTATAGGCAAGAGTTTGCGCCCACACAACGAAAGCTGGTAACAATCACATTTATCAGCTTCGCTTTTGCCCAAAAGCCCACAGTTTCCGACAATCCTACTTGATTTAGGTAAACAATTCACTGTGTTCAAGGCTTTACCGACCTTTGCCTAAGTCAGATTTGCCGAATGCCAGCCCAAATGCTCCGAAATGAACGTTGATACAAAGTAGTAGGAGTGATCGTAGCCCGCCTGCAGGCGCAACGTGAGGTCTATACCTGCCTCACGGCAAGCCTTTTCTAATGCCCACGGCTGCAACTGCTCTTCTATAAACGTATCACGGCCGCCTTGATCGACCAGCATTGGCCCCTGAAACCCTTTTTCTTTGATCAAAGCGCAGGAATCATGCCCGCGCCAAACTGCTTCATCACTACCCAGATAGGCGGTAAAAGCCTTGCGGCCCCATGGCACATCGCAGGGGTTCACGATTGGAGAAAATGCAGAGACACTGCGAAACAGCTCCGGATACTTCAATGCCAGAGTGATGGCGCCATGGCCGCCCATGGAGTGCCCCATAATGCCGATGGCAGAAAGCTCGACTGGAAAGTTGTCGCTCATAATGCGGGTAAGCTCACGAGCAACGTACGTTTCCATCTTATAGTGTTCGCTCCACGGAGCCTGCGTCGCGTTGATGTAAAAGCCCGCGCCCTGCCCAAGGTCATAGGCTTCATCATCGGCCACGTCCTCTCCTCTTGGCGAGGTATCGGGCGCAACGAAAATAAGACCAAGCTCGGCACACGCGGCCTGCGCTCCAGCTTTGGTGACAACATTTTCCCAAGTGCAGGTAAGGCCGGAAAGATAGACAACGCTCGCGCAATAATGGCCCTCTAGAGCCTTGCGCGGCAGATACACCGCAAACTCCATAGGAGTACCGGTTGCGGTTGATTGATGCCGATAGACCCGCTGTTCACCGTCAAAACAACGGTATTTCGAAACAAGATCAATCATCAGTGTCTCCTGCAAACATTGCGTGGATACACTATACGCTGGAAATGAAAATTATTCTTACACGCAGGGCAAACAAGAAGGCCGTGCAAAGCACGACCTCTTTAAAAAAACGAAGAGCCCGAAGACGATCAAGCCGCTTCTTTGACCATATCGATGTGAGGAATACCGCCATCATCGTAGATCTCGGAGACCGGTGTAAAGCCAAAGCTGCGGTAGAACTTTTCAAGGTGAGCCTGACCCTGAAGCGCGATAGAAGCACCAGCATCAATACGGGAACATTCGCCAATTGCTTCCAACATGAGAGAGCGCCCCATACCGGTGCCTCTAGCGGCTGGCGCAATAACAACGCGGCCAATCTTGAGAGGTTTACCCATCTGCTCCGGCAGGATGATGCGCAAGTAAGCGAGTAGTTCGCCTTGCTCACCACGAAGAAGGAAATGGCGGGACGTATTATCCAATCCGTCAATGTCCGCGTAAACGCTATTTTGTTCTACGATAAACACATCGCAGCGCAGTTTAAGCAGGTCATAAAGATCATCTCTGCTCAGTTCGTCATATGCCGCCCACTTGCCTGCGGGCGACACCTTCACATCCATTTCACTCACTTAGTCTCGACTTTCCGCGTCAATACATAACAACCGAGCGAATAGACTCGCCCTTGTGCATCAGATCAAACGCATCATTAATTTTTTCAAGCGGCATACTGTGAGTGATCATATGATCGATGTCGATCTTTCCGTCCATGTACCAGTCAACAATCTTGGGTACATCTGTGCGCCCGCGTGCGCCGCCAAAGGCACTTCCACGCCAAACACGGCCCGTAACGAGCTGGAACGGACGGGTGGAAATCTCCTGCCCCGCACCTGCAACGCCAATGACGACGCTCTCACCCCATCCCTTATGGCAGCACTCCAACGCCTGCCGCATGGTGTCCGGCCTGCCAATGCATTCAAAGGTGTAGTCTGCTCCGCCTTTGGTGAGATCAACGAGGTAAGGAACCAAGTCTCCGTCAACCTCACGCGGGTTCACAAAATCCGTCATACCGTACTTTTCAGCAAGCTCGCGGCGGGCGGGGTTGATATCGACCCCAACGATCTGGTCGGCTCCCACTAGGCGAAGCCCCTGAACAACGTTAAGGCCGATACCGCCCAAGCCGAAAACAACCGCACGACAGCCAACACCAGCCTTTGCAGTATTGATCACAGCACCTACGCCCGTTGTCACACCGCAACCGATGTAGCAGACCTTATCGAAGGGCGCGTCCTCACGGATTTTCGCCACGGCGATTTCCGGCAGCACCGTATAATTGGCGAAGGTACTGGTGCCCATGTAATGGAATACCTTTTCGCCGTTGATGGAAAAGCGGCTGGTGCCATCAGGCATCAAGCCTGCGCCTTGCGTTGAGCGGATGGCCTGACACAAATTGGTTTTAGGGTTTAAGCAGTACTCGCACTGGCGGCACTCAGGCGTGTAAAGCGGAATGACATGATCTCCCGGCTTTACCGAGGTCACACCCTTTCCAACTTCGCGCACGATACCAGCGCCTTCGTGGCCCAAAATTGCGGGAAAGATACCCTCTGGATCATCCCCAGAGAGCGTAAACGCATCGGTATGACACACACCGGTTGCCTTGATTTCAACCAGAACCTCAAAGGGTTGAGGCCCTTCCAGCTGAACGGTCTCGATGCTGAGCGGCTCTCCAGCCTTAAACGCCACTGCGGCTTTTACATCCATGTACGCCTCCCGTTTTCTGAACCAGCAAATGAAGTTACGTAACGGAAGCTATACGACTTTGCCCCTAAATACACCCTCCCAACTGAACGGGGAGCCTAAGGCAGCTCCTCAAAGAAACATTAGGACTAGTTTCACCAAGGCCTATTGCCCACCTTGTTTTGAGAGGCAGCGCCCGCCGTGCTCGCATGGTTAAATTTCCCCAATTGCATAACTAAGATACTGTGTTGGGGCGAATATGAGGGAGCAAACCGGTTTTGGGCGCGACCCGTTAGCGTTCTATGAGCGCAACTTGCAAATGCACGCGAGGCAGCAGCAGAAGATGCTTCTCAAGCAGCACGGTCTCGACATGCAGGCCCAGTGTGAACGCTTGTGGCAAGATGGCTTGCTCACTGTTCAAGGCTTTCTGCCAACACGCCAATTCACCCGCTTAAAAGAGGAACTAACGCCCGCTTTCTTCCCTAGTGTCGAGATAGAGCATGGCGGCATTATCGCGTCAGCCTCAATCATCAGCGCGGCCAGCATTCAGCAAATGCCGTTTCTACAAGCCCTTTTGTTTCATGAGGATCTGGAGTGCTTACTCAAGTTTATGGTTGGGCGCCTGCCCGTTATCCGGCCGTCTCTTGTGACGCGGCAGGCCTCAACCTCAAACTCGGTGCCATGCGGTAGTCAGGCGCTATCGGAGCTTTTCGCCCCTCGCTGGCTGGCTTGGCTAACGCTTGATGAGGAAACCATTTGGTACGCACCTCAATCCCATCAGCTAAACCCCAAGCGGATAAAAGAGAAGCTTTCCAACTTTCAAAGGCGTTTGCACGGTTCCAAGCCAAAGTATTCGCTTTCAAGCACACCTCAGGAGGGAATAGTTCTTCCGCCCAATACGCTTGTCATTCTGGATAGTTTTGGCCGGTTTGGCTGGCCGCATCCAGCCAAGAATGAACAGCTACAAGACCTGTTCTTCATTGAAACCAATCCGTTCATCAATCGCTTTTCCCGCAACGCTTTTGAGAACAAATCAAAGCACCTGCTGGATTTGCTCGCGCATCTGACCTCAAAGGCCCCGCCGTCAGAAAGACCAGACACCAAGACAAAGGCGAACGTCCTTTCCAATCTCCCACTAACTCCAACCCCGAGCTGAACTTAGAGGTAGAGACGCAATGTCCATCATAAACATCCTGAAAACGCCGCTTTATGCAGCGCAGGTGGCCAGCTCGGCCAAGTCCTTCAAGAAGAATCCAATCATCGGCAACAGACAGCTGAACGAATGGGGCCTGCATAAAAAGCGCTTACTCCAAGCGCACAAAATGGCAGAGAAGCGCCGTAAAGCCCTAGCTGATCCTCTGGAGAGCTGGGAACTGCGAGAGTTTCGTCGCAACGGCTTCCTGCTCTATGAAAACTACCTGCATGATGAAACCTTCCTAATGCTGCGAGAGGAACTAAAGGCAAATCCGCTTCAAGCTTGGGAGATGAAGCAAGGGCAAACCGTAACGCGCATGGCTCCGCTAGGGTCGGCAGCGCGAGCGCTCTGCCCAACAACAGCAGAAGTAACAGATAACATCTACCTGCAAGACCGTATCCGCTTTGCAGCTGGAATTGGCGGGCAACCGCTCTATTTCATCCAGACTGTGCTCACCAATCCTTCAGTCAAAAAGGCAGACCCGCAAACCAAAGTGCATGCAGATACCTTTCATAGCACTTCCAAGGCTTGGCTATTTCTGGAAGATGTCGCTCTTGATGAAGGGCCCTTTTCCTATGCACCGGGTTCTCATCAACTCAACAAGCTGCGGATTGAATGGGAATATGAACAGAGCCTTGCCGCTTCTGGCGACACCAACAATCACCATGCGCATGGTTCATTTAGAGCAAGCGATGATGATTTAAGGGCAATGGGCTATAACTTGCCGCGGCCGTTTCCGGTGAAAGCCAACACCCTTGTAATTGCTGATACCTTCGGCTTTCACGGTAGAACGCCAAGCGAAAAGCCCACTACACGGATAGAGCTACACGCCCATATGCGTCGCAATCCGTTTTTGCCTTGGAACAGCTTCGACGTAAAAAGCGTTCCCGGCATAAGGCATAATGAGCTAGAAATTTATCTGGGTTGGACCAGAATGCGTGAGCGCGTTTTTGGCACGCGCTCAATCTGGCATGATGTTGGTACCCTGCCCTACAAAGAACCATCCCCGCTCATGAAGCAGGTGAAGAAGAAACAGCCAATCAGCGCCTAGTCGCGGCGCTGATAAATCTCCAAGGAAGTGTCTGCGGTATCTTTCGGGCCGCGTTCAAACGGCGTGCGCTCGACAAGCTCCCAATCCGCCTCGCGAATATCAGGGAACTTCGTGTCCCCTTCCGGCTTGGCGTGTACGCGGGTGATGTAAAGGCGGTTCGCCATCGGCATCGCCATAGCGTAGATCTGCCCGCCGCCGATCACCATAATCTCGTCAATGCCCTGCACATTGGCAGATGACTGAGCGAGTGTAATCGCCTCTTCTAAAGAAGGGACGACAAGCGCACCCTCAGGCTTAAAAGCGCTATCACGGGTAATGACGATATTGGTGCGACCCGGCAAGGGCTTACCGATAGACTGGAATGTGCGCCGACCCATAATCACCGGCTTACCAAGAGTGGTCTTTTTGAAGAACTTGAGGTCGGTCGAAATATGCCAAGGCATATCATTATCAGCGCCGATAACACCGTTTTCGGCCACAGCAGAAATCATAGAAATAAAAGACATGGTCACAACTCCGGTGTCAGGGTGATGGTTATGGTCACTATCACCCTAAGCCCTTAAATTTTCGCCAAATTACGGACGGATATTCCAGCTTTCAAGGCGAACACCGCCAACAGCATCGATCTCGAACACACCGTAAGCACCGGTCTTGAGCTTGAGATCGGTATCACCTGCACCAGCGCTCAGCGCCTGTAGAGCAAAGCGGGCAATACCGTTGCTGGTTACCAGCAGGATGGTTTCGCCCTCATACTTCTTTGCGGCCTTGGCAAAAAACTCCTGCCATCGTGCAACAACAGCAGGTGGATCAATCAACCAGCCATCAGGTGGAATTGCCTGTTCTTCCCACGCCTTGAGAGCTGCTTCACCTATACGGGCAACAACCTCTTCCTCTGGCTTGTTCTCGTCCGGCCCGTAATCAACCTCTACCAAAAACGGCAGGACGCTAAGCGGCACCTCATGATCCTGCGTTGCAAGAGCAAGCTCGGCAGTCTGTTTGGTACGCTGTAGCGGCGAGCAGAACGCGCGATCGAAGGAAAGACCGGCCTCACCGAAGTGGCGACCAAGCGCTTCACCCTGTGCTCGTCCAGAGGTGCTCAGCGGCAAATCGGTACGGCCACCTACGCGGGTAACCACATCACCTTTGTCAAAGGTGTTGCCATGGCGACAAACGTAAACGCGGGTCATAGACGCTTCTCCAGCTCAATGAACGGATCGCCAAATTCGGCAATCAGGCTCTCTGCAATCTCAGCATCAGCAGGCGTATCTACGCCGGACATGGAGAGCTTTGGCGGCTCAACAAGTGCTGCAAATACCTTCATACCGTTTTCAAGGAAGCGAAGCTGCTCAAGCCCCTCAAGCTTCTCGTAGTGAGCAACTGGCCAAGAGGTGTAGGTCTTGAGCGCATCCACCCGATAGCCGTAAAGGCCAATGTGGCGCAGAACAGGAGATAGAGCCTGACGCTCGCGCATTTCCTCTTCACCACGAATTGCAGGCAAAATGTTCTTGGAGAACCAAAGAGCGTGTCCGTCACGGTCACGAATACAGGTGGTGCCAGAGTATGGATGCTCACGTTTGTGCAAGCGCAGCTTATCCAGCCCTGCCCAGTCCAGTTGGATCACAGGTGTAAACAAGTCTGCGCCGATGTTTTCGCGGGCAGCCTCAATGAGAACGGAAAGGTGCTCAGGCGGCGTAAACGGCGCATCACCCTGCAGGTTCAGCACAAAATCCCAATCGCCACCGCAAGCAATAGCCGCAGCAAGTGCACGGTCAGTGCCCGATGGCAGTTCAGGATCGGTCATCACCCAAGGTGCGCCGATATCATCGCAGTGGCGGGCAACTTCTTCGCTGTCTACCGCCACAACATAAGACGCGCCCGTCTCCTTCGCCGCCACTCGGGCAACCTGTACACATCGCTCCAACAAACTGCGCCCGGCAATCAGGTGCAGAGGTTTTTTCGGAAAACGGGTCGAGCCAATGCGGGCAGGAACGCAGATAAGAGCGCGCATGATATGTCCTAGTGCTTTGGATTATTAAACGGAAACCACAGCCTTAATATGGGGATGCGGGTCATACTCTTCTACTGTGAAATCTTCGTACTTAAACGCGAAAAGATCTTTTACCTCTGGGTTGATCCGCATCGTCGGCAAAGCGCGTGGTTCACGGCTAAGCTGCAATTCGGCCTGTTCCAGATGGTTCATGTAAAGGTGCGCATCACCAAAGGTATGCACGAAATCGCCTGGTTCCAGATCACAGACCTGCGCCACCATCATGGTGAGAAGCGCATAGGATGCAATGTTAAACGGAACACCAAGGAACACATCCGCAGAGCGCTGATAAAGCTGGCAGGAAAGCTTGCCATCTGCCACGTAGAACTGGAACAAAGAGTGACACGGCGGTAGCGCCATATCATCAACCAGTGCAGGGTTCCATGCAGAAACGATGAGGCGGCGGCTGTCAGGGTTCTTCTTAATCTGCTCAATCAAACCGGTGACCTGGTCGATAGAGCGACCATCCGGAGCAGGCCATGAGCGCCACTGGTAACCGTAAACAGGACCCAGATCGCCGTTTTCATCAGCCCACTCATCCCAAATACGAACACCGTTTTCTTTCAAATAACGGATATTGGTATCACCGGAGAGGAACCACAGCAGTTCGTGGACGATAGATTTCAGATGCAGCTTCTTGGTTGTCACCATCGGGAAACCTTTGGACAGGTCAAATCGCATCTGGTGGCCGAAAACAGATTTCGTGCCAGTTCCAGTGCGGTCTTCCTTCACCACGCCTTCGTCCATAATGCGGCGCATGAGCTCAAGATACTGCTGCACGGGAGAAACTTCCTTTCATGAACTGCCGCCCTAATCTTTACGATGGGGGAGCTGCAAAGCTAATTTTTGCCAGATGCTTATACACACAGGCCATAGAATGCCACAACCGCAGGCCAAATCGGCAAAACTGCCCCAGCTTGTCAACAAGTCTCATAGAAGTGATGATTTCCGCCTCTTCCATTTACCGGCCTCTACACCTATATTCCCCCCTGCCAGCTTGCGGGCTATGGCAATAAATGGGTAGCGGAATAAACCTATCGGACCCGGGGGCGGTACCCGGCGCCTCCACCCAAGCCCGCAGACTTTTACTGCGGGTTTCGGCGGGGGCGAAATAGGATCGACGAGGGCGTAAAGGCTATACTTTTGCTCGGCATGGTACCACCGTCATCGGACCAAGATTGTAGTTGCAAATGACAACTATGCTATGGACAACGCTGTCGCTGCGTAATGCAGTGCCGGTAGTCCGCTAAGTCCCGTTGGGTAGCACCTTCGGGCGGGGTTCGGAGGCACCTGGCAACAGAAGCCTTCACTGATTTTTTGAGCCTGTGGGACGAAGTTACCGCTAATGAGCGGGAAATTGAAAAACCGCAGGCCTTTTCTTTGCCTTTACGCTATAGTTAGGCTGATCTGAAACGCAAATAAGGGTGAGCGGTGCCACAAATGGCAGAGGATCTGATCCGCTACGACATCATCATTCAGGACGCACTTCGTGGCGCCGTACGGAAAATTTTGAACGAAGTTCTCCGTGCAGGCCTGCCAGGAGAGCATCACTTCTATATTGCTTTTGAGACCACTGCGCCGGGCGTAAAGATCTCCAACCGCTTGAAAGAGCGCTACCCGAAAGAAATGACAATCGTCATGCAGCACCAGTTCTGGGACCTGCAAGTGAGCGAGCATGCATTCGAGGTTGGCCTTTCCTTCGGCGGCGTGCCGGAAAAGCTTTATATTCCATTCTCCGCGATCAAAGGCTTCTTTGACCCATCCGTTCAGTTCGCGCTTGAATTTGAACCGGGCAAGACAGCTGAGGAGCTTCCGGAAGAGTTTGCTGTGACCGAGCGTGATCTTGAAGTTGTTGAAGAGCTTCACGAGCAGCTTGAAGCAGTAGAAGACAAAGCAGACAAGAAGCCTCAAGAGAACAACGACGCTGAAGCTGACAAAGAGGATGACAAATCATCTGACAATGGCGCGCAGGTCGTCTCGCTAGACGCTTTCAGAAAGAAAAGCTAAGATGAAAAGAGCCCCGCACGGGGCCCTTTTTTTATCCGGAGTAGCAAGGTCCATGTCTGCTGATATCGTCAATCTACGTCAGGCTCGTAAGAACAAGGCCCGTCAGGACAAGGAAAGACAGGCAGAAGAAAACCGCCGTGTACATGGGCGCACGAAAGCAGAGAAAAACATCACATCCTTTGAGCGCAGCAAAAGCGCCAAGGACCATGAAGGGCACTTTCTCCGTTCTGTCTCCTCGACCATAGATCCAGTCTCTTCCACCACAGATAAAGACGAAGACAGCCAATGAGCCTGCAAAAGCGCTCCATTACCCTGCATGGCCATAGAACCAGTGTCGCGCTGGAAGCAGATTTCTGGCAGGGGCTTGAAGAACTGGCTGATGTAAAGGGCCAGACAATGGCTGCAATGATCGCCAAGATCGATGACGAGCGCGACCCGGACACCGGCCTATCAAGCTGTATCCGTATTGCAGTCCTGCGTTTTTATAGGGAAATGGGCAAGTCAGAGTACGGCGAACCGCTCGCAGCTGATGACCAGCCTACCGTCTAACTTCAGTTAATCACCAAGAGACGACCGCCGTTCAGCTCCAGCATACGAGGCGGCTTTTGTTGTTTCGGCGTTGGCATAGGGCCGACGTCGTCAAACAACGGTCCTATACTTCCTGTTGGTCCCACATTGTCATCACCCGGCGCTACCAGAATTTTAGGCTGGCCAGAGTGCTCTACCGGCGGCAGGTACTTTACGGCATCTTCCGGCACCGTATTTTCGCTGTGAGGGCCGATATAGATCGGCGTCTCAAGCGCTGGTAAATCACCGCCACTTTGGCTCTGCGGCTGTACTTTTGCAGGCGGCGGCGTAGCGGGTGCGTCCGGCTCTTCTTCAAGAACAGATTGGATTTTGTCGAGAAGGGCAGGATTAAGCTGTCTGGAAGATGCGGCAGCTTCTGCCTTGGCTTTGGCAGCGGCGGCTCTAGCAGCCTCTTCGGCAGCACGCTGAGCGGCTTGCTGTGCAGCTACTGCCTGCTCCTGTTTACGGCGCTCTGCCTCAACCTTACGAAGACGCTGTTCCTCAGCTGCTGCAGCTGCCTTTTGGCGCTCGGCTTCTTCAGCGGCTTTTTGAGCTGCTATCCTCTGGGCTTCTTCTTCCGCTTTGCGTTTTGCTGCCTCTTCCTGCTGGCGTTTGATTTCCTGCAAGCGCTGTTCCTGCTCGGCAATACGCGCCTGCTCCTCTTCGATCCGCTGAACATTTTGTTCAATCGCCCGAAGGTTCAGGTAGGAAAGCAAAGGACCAACATCGACAGAGCGTTCTGGCTGCTCTAGTGCTCCTGAGAAGATCAGGGCAGCTTGCGGCTCAGCGCCACTACCAAGGCCATCAACATCGCCCACCTTAATGGACATGTCTCCCTCAACGCTCCAATTCTCCAGATCAACCGAAGCGGAGCCGAAGATCGTTGCGTCCTGCGTATCAACGCTCACGTTGCGCGCCCGCAGTTTGCCGGAAGCAATACCGAGGTTGCCTTCAACACTCTGGAACGGAATTTCACCCACTTCGAGGTGGTCCAGCAGAGCATTGCGGATAATCACTTCATCAAGCTCAAGACCGGCATCAGCTGCCGCGATCACCAAGCCAAAGGCAGCAGGGTTCAAACCACGAATGGTGCCATCACTCACGGTGAAGGTACCGCCGCCGGAAAGACCGGAGACAAGTCCTGCAACAGTGCGGCCAATGCCTTCAAACTCGGAGATCACCTGCAACTGGCCTGTTGCCACAGGGCGGCCATCGGCCTGCCAGATCACGTCTTCCAGATCGACCCCGTCAAGACGAACACGGCCCGAAAGGCTTGCCTGTCCATTGGCACGGGTGAGTTCGAACGCGCCGCCAACGTTTCCGCCAGCGTAGCGCCCCTCACCATTTGCAAAGGATACCTCGTCACCACGAAGGCGAAGGGCCCCGGTTGCTGCATCAACGCGCGTATCGTCGGAGAAGAACAGCTGATCCGCCTTAAGCGCCAGTGTTAGATCAACACTATCGAGCAGCGAAGGACCAAGCGGCGTAGACGGCCAAACGCTATCGGAGCTATCTAGCGTACCAGCCCAAAGATCCGGCCCCAAGAGAAGCTCGGTCAGCGCGCGCATGTCCAGAGACGAAAGCTGCAAATCACCTTTACCGCTAACAACACCGTTCTTGATGGAGGCTTCTTGCAGTTTGCCCTGAAGGGTCATTCCTGCCAGCTGACCGGAAATCTCTTCAAGGGAGAAACTATCGCCCTGCCCCTTACCGATGAAGGAAAGCCCCGCGCTCAAATCTCCCGAAAAGACAGGAAGCGAACGACCGAAAGAAAGCGCCAAAGACGATAGATCAACACTGTCAAAGGCGCCCTCAAGGCTCCAGTCTACTGCATCACCGGTCTTAGGGTGATTGAACGAACCGAGCATCTCCAGCGAGCTTTCGCCCACTTCGCCTTTGAACACATAGTCCATCTTGGTGCGCGGGATACCCTGAACGGACACAAACACATCGCCGCCAGAAAGCGATCCAACAGGCAGAACATCAAGGCCGACCTGCTTTAGAAGGCTTTGCCCATCGTTACCACCCAAGGAAACCTCAAGGGTCACATCGCCCTGTTCCCAGTCATCAACGCGCCCTGCAAAGCTAACCGCGATATCGAGCTGGTTTTGATCAACACTGCCATTGAGATCCAGCGCCATCTGCGTGCGCTCACCCTCTGCCGTTGCAGCAAGCGTGCCAGACAAACGGGCAGGCGCAAGCGCATCAGCAGCGGAGGCAAACCACTGTACCATGCTGTTGTCCGGCGCGTAATTTTTTAAAACAGCAACAGCGCCTTGCATGGAGGTCGCATCCAGTTCCCCTTCCATTTGACCTGATGGAACGGTGTAAAGATCATCAATGCGGCCCTTGGCAGCGACACGCGCCCCTGCAAAATCCTTGATCCGCAGGCGCTCGATGACAAGCGTATCGTCGCGCAGGTCTGTTTTAAGCAGAACAGATTTGGCAGTAACACCCGCAGTTACCAGTTCATCTGCCCGAAGCTGCAAGGAGATGTCTTGCGCTTTAGTCGCCGGTTTCAAGCCAGAGAACGCGCCGCTAAACTGCTCCAGAAGATCAAGATCCAAACGATCGGATTCCAGATCAACAGCGAGCATTGGCGGAAGGTCGGCAACGGACTGATAGCTCAACCGGCCAACTGTACGTGCGCCCTCAACCTCTAGAACCTTAAGGTCGAGCTCTGTATTGCGACTAGTGAGAACCGTATGGGCATCGAGCTTGATTGATGGAAGGTGCGCCGGACCATCATATTTGCCGTTTTGCAGCCACGCTGCCAACTTGGTTGGCTGAATAGACTGCATCTGCACGTCGCCATCGTAACCGCCGCTTGTGCCGGTATCCAAACGACCCGAAGTAACAAAGGCGCTGCGGCCCGGGAGCAAACCGGAGAGGTTGGTAATGTCCCATCCGTTTGGCTGCGTTTCAAGGTCCAGATCAACGTTGGAGATAACACTGCCGCCGATCACGATGCTCGGAATATCGATAGCGATCGTTCCCGGCCACGAGATAGCAGGCACATCACCGGAATAGCTAGCCAGCTTACCGCCAAGCTCTTCCAGCTTAAACGGCTTGTTAGGGCCGCCGCCCCAAATGCGATCAAGGTCAACCTGTTTGAACGCAGCGCCCAGCTTGAATTCTGGCACCTTGCCAAACACAACATCCAGATCACCCTGCGCCGAGATTGGACGGTCTTCAGGACCAAGCAAAAGCTCTGCTTCACTGACCTTAAGAGCGTTCACGTTCAGATCAAACGCGCCCCCAACGGACCAATGAACGCTGCCGTCATCTTCTTCATTAACGGAACGAACTGTGACAGCACCGTTATAGTTGGGGTGACCACCGCCTTTGCTGAACTGACCATCCAGCGCAAACTGCATACGTGGTGTCGTCGGCACGATCTGCGCTTTCACGCGCAGCGTGTCATCCGCTTCCAGCCTGCCGGTACCAATGGTGAAGAAGTAAGGCACCTGCTCGATATTAATGGAGCCTTCCGCTTTAAACGGACCATCCAGCGAGCGGGCTGAAAGCACCATAGAGGCATTGTCACCGCTATAGGTTTTGCCGCTTCGCGCATCGACAATCGAAAACGCGCCTTCGGTAACTTCCACGTTCTCGAAAATGAAGGATGCCGGGTCCATAGACGCGATCATGGAGTCTTGCGGCGGAGCCTGAAAGATATCGGCGCGACCTTCTTCATCCAGCGCCATATTCAGCACTGGGCGATCAAGCACCATATCCATCACGCGCACCTCACCGCGCAGCAATGCGGGTATTTCTATGCGTCCTGAAAAACGGGAGATTTGCAACAGCGGGTCTTCGCCCTGCCCGATCTGCACATCTGTAAAAGTAACAGCAGGCATCGGCAGCAAAGATATTTCGGCACTTCCAAGAATAGTGACCTGATGGCCGATGACTTCTTCAGCATAGCGCTCGTAGACCGACCGATAGGCAGACCAGTCGATAAACATAGGCGCAAGAAGAGCCGCGACCAAAGCCACGATCAATGTCGAACCAATGGTAATGTAGACCGAGTTCAACGAGTATTCCTCCAAACCGCTTGGTGCCCACCCCATGCGCGCCACACAACAACGGTCTCATTCCTAAGCTATACGAATGGATTACCGCAGTATGGTGACGCCTTCAACGGGGTGTTGGCAATGATTCAAGAGGAACCACAATGGATTAATTGCACAAATGCAGTGCACTAGCCCTCGATCGCAACCACTTTGCCAGGATTCATTATATTTTGGGGGTCAAGACTGCGCTTGATAGCAGCCATAACATCCACACCGTTCCCATGCTCCAAACGCATGTAACGCATCTTGCCCTGCCCTACGCCGTGCTCTCCGGTACAAGTACCGCCCATAGCAATAGCGCGTTTGTTAAGGCGGGAAACAAATGCCTCGGTCGCCTCACGCTGCGCAGCATCCGATGAATCGCAAAGCGCCAGAACGTGGAAGTTACCATCACCAACGTGACCGACAATCGGAGCAACAAGACCGTTTTCTGCAATGTCCTTTTGCGTGTCAACAACGCACTCGGCAAGCATGGAGATAGGCACACAAACATCCGTTGAAAGGCCATCCCAGCCCGGACGAAGACCGCGACCGGCCCAATATGCGTTGTGGCGCGCTTCCCATAGCTTGGTGCGCTCTTCAGGACGAACAGCCCACTGGAAGTCCTCAGCCCCGAATTCGCCTGCGATTTCGCCAAACAGTTCTACCTGTTCCTTCACACCGTTCTCCGAACCGTGGAACTCCACAATCAGGGTCGGCGCTTCTTTCAGTGATAGTTTGGAGTAGGCGTTTACGGCAGAAACCTGCAGTTCATCCATCATTTCAATGCGCGCAATCGGCAGGCCGCTCTGAATGGTGAGAATAACGGCGTTACAGGCGCTCTCCACATCAGGGAAGGCAGCCGTTGCAGCGGAAATAGCCTCAGGCAAACCGAACAGGCGGATGGTTAGCTCCGTAATGATGCCCAAAGTTCCCTCAGAGCCAATCATCAACCGAGTAAGGTCATAACCTGCAGATGACTTCTTTGCGCGGCCACCGGTTTTCACGATAGAGCCGTCGGCCATCACTACTGTAAGACCCAGAACGACATCTTTCATAGTGCCGTAGCGCACAGCATTGGTGCCGGAGGCACGCGTTGCCGCCATGCCTCCAAGGCTCGCATCTGCGCCCGGATCAATCGGGAAAAACAAGCCAGTGTCACGAATGTATTCATTGATCTGGTTGCGCGTAACGCCAGCTTGAACAACACAGTCCAGATCCTCAGGGTTTACAGAAAGGATCTCGTTCATCTGTGACAGGTCAATACAAACGCCGCCGCCCGGCGCGTTAACGTGGCCTTCAAGCGAAGAACCGGCACCAAAAGCAATAATCGGCACACCAAGATCAGCACATACTTTTACCGCTTCGCTCACTTCCTCAGTGGTATGAGCGAACACCACCGCGTCCGGCATCTGGTTCGGCAACCATGTTGTCGTGTGTCCGTGCTGCTCTCTAATCGCAGCTGATGTCTGGCATCGCTCATTAAAACGCGTCTTCAAAATTTCGACGGCTTTGGCGGTTTCTTCTGGCTTGCGGTCCACTGGAACTTGCAGAGCGTTGACAGACATTGGTTTTCTCCCGGTAACGCAGCTTGTCTACCTTAGTTTGTTGTAGCGCTCGTTCTACCAGAGCTCGAAATATCAGGCAAAACACCTAAAGTCGTATATCCATGCGTTAACTATGGAATTCGCGTAAATTGGCCATTTTACTCTGCTAGAAGGCGAAAAATGTCGCTTTTCAACCCTTCATTTGTTTTTGTTTATTCAAATGAAAGGCCCCTTCCCCTAAAAAGCAACGAAGCTTGAAGCCGCAAATTTGAACCGGAGAACGGTAAACGCTCTCGGTTAGCACTGGTCGCCATGTTTTTGATCTTGCAAACAATCTTTCAGCTCCCACTGCTGATAAGAAAATGGATAGAACCCAACCTCCGTTTTTTTCTGGCCAACCGACAGCCGATTGTTTGGGTTCTCGCCATAGGTATTGGCGCATTTGTGGCTGTATCGGCAATTCTGTTCCGCATTGGCATTGGCCTCGTCCAGTGGACATGGCTCGGCACCATGTCAGAGCGCGTAGACGAACCGGCCTCCCAGCTACCGTGGTTTATTATTCTTGCAGCGCCATGCATCGGCGGCCTGCTTGTCGGCATCCTGCTACAAACAGTGCAATGGAAACAGCGTACAGGCGGCGTTGCTGACGTCATTGAAGCACGCGCAAGCGGAACATCCGGCCTGCCGTTCTGGCCCGGTATATCCTCTGCCCTTATTACTGTTTTGTCTCTCGGCTCTGGCGGTAGTGCTGGCCGTGAAGGACCAGTGGTGCATCTGGGCGCAACCATCGGCACCGCCCTTTGCTGCAAGCTCAATTTGCCAGATGCTGCACGGCGAACCCTGCTTGCCTGCGGCGTAGCTTCTGCAGTATCTGCAAGCTTTAACGCGCCCATCGCTGGGGTGCTCTTTGCCCATGAGGTTATCCTTGGCCACTATGCAATCACTGCGTTCGTGCCAATTGCTATTGCCTCTACCGTGGGCACACTGATTGCCCGTCTTTATTTCGGCAACACAGCCGCTTTCATTATTCCCGACTACCAGATCATTTCGCTTTGGGAGTTTCCAGCCTTTGCACTGTTGGGCCTCGTCTGCGCCGCTGTAGCCATCCTCTTCCAGTTTGGTGTTATCGGAACGGACTGGTTTGCAAGAAACATCAAGATGCCCCTGTGGTTCCGCCCTATGCTTGGCGGCCTGCTAGTTGGCCTAATTGCCCTTGCCTACCCTGAGGTGCTCGGAGTTGGCTACGCATCAACCGACAACGCCCTTAAGGCAAACCTCTCACTCTCGCTTATGTTGGCGTTGCTCATCGCCAAGACAGCGGCAACAGCCATAACGCTTGCATCGCGTTTTGGCGGCGGCGTGTTCTCGCCCTCGCTCTATCTGGGCGCTATGGCAGGCGGTTCCTTCGGCCTCATCGCTGCGCAGGTGTTCCCAGAGTTAGCATCCAGCTACGGTCTCTATGCAATTTTGGGAATGGGCGCAGTAGCAGCAGCGGTACTTGGCGCGCCGTTCTCGACCACAATGATCGTGTTCGAGCTAACAGGCGGCTATACACTCTCCATCGCGCTGCTTATGACCGTTTCCATCGCCACTGGCCTCACCCAAGCTATTCATGGCCGATCCTACTTCCATTGGCAGTTGGAAATGCGCGGCGTCATGCTTCAGGACGGTCCGCACAAGTGGCTTGTCCAGATCGTGCATGTTTCCGACTTTATGGACCCGCCTCGCTCTGGGACGGAGCGAGAGTTCTTTCCTGATGAAGAAACGCCTTATCTGACAACAGATGATACGCTGGAAGAAGCGCTGCAAACCTTCAACAAAACGGGCACGGCTACCCTTCCCGTTGTTGATGCCAAGAACCCAAATCACTTGGCAGGGTATGCAAGCCATGTTAGGGCTTTAAGGTATTTTAATTCCGCGCTTATCAAAGCAAACGAGGAAGAGCACCGCTAGCTCGACCACGATTTGCGATTGCATTCGATAACTCTGATATAGATTGACCTTTCCTCACTTGTGCAGGCGATGGCTACAACCTATATGAAGAGCTTGCTTTCCTATTTTAAGTAATACTCCGTAGACATAAGGAATATGGCTGTGGTTCACTCAGCTTATGCCGCACCTGCCCAAACTGTTCCTAGTTTCGGGCTTGGCGTCGCGACTATTTTTCCGCTGCTTTTCGCAACAGCCCCTATCGGGCTTCTGTTTGGCGCACTGGCAGCTCAAAAAGGCCTGACACCGGCCGAAGTATTTCTCATGAGCTCCATGGTTTTTGCCGGAGGCTCACAGTTCGTTGCGCTTGATCTTTGGGCAAACCCTTTGCCGTGGTTTACCATTGCCTCCTCCGCCTTTCTTGTGAACCTACGCCATGTGCTGATGGGTGCATCACTCACCCCGAAAATCCCGCTTATCACTGGCAGAAAGCGCATGCTTGGCTACTTCTTCCTGACCGATGAAACATGGGCGTTTTGCGAGCAAAAGGTACTTAGCCAGCCAGTGGGCTTTGGCTACTACATGGGCATCTCTCTGCCGTTCTTCAGCAACTGGGTGATTAGCTCCTTTATTGGTGCCTTCATTGGTCCGGTTATGGGAGATCCAGCAACAATCGGCTTGGACTTCGCATTTACCGCACTCTTCGTCTTTCTTGTGATGAGCTTTTGGACGGGATACCGCAGCGGTCTTGTTATCGCGGCAAGCGGTCTGACTTCTGTTCTCGTCAACATACTGGTTGAAGGGGCTTGGTACATAATCGCAGGCGCATTGGCCGGCATGCTGGTTGCTGCAATTCTGGCAAAGCCTGAAGCGTCAACCAATACAGCGCCACTATCAGATCAGGAGAACCAAAATGGCTGAACCATGGTACGCCGTTGATCTGGCAACTTTCCTGACGATTGTAGCTATGGCCGTGGGCACCTACGCCACCCGCCTTGGTGGCCTTGTGCTACTGCGCTTCTTTCACCTGACAGGACGCGTTGAGGCAGCACTTAAAGCAGTGCCGCCTGCCATCCTCATGTCCATCGTGGCACCTACCGCTATCGCAACAGGCATTCCAGAAACCGCTGGCACAATCGTGACCGCCCTTGCTGCCCTGCGCCTTCCATTGCTGCCTGCAATAGCCCTTGGCGTTACAACAGTGGCACTGCTGCGCCTAACACCGCTTGCGACAATGCTCTGAAAGAAAACGGCTAGCGCAGAGCTGCTGCGCTGGCCCTTACTTCCCCAACATCCATAAGTGATGGCGCTTTGCCCTTCAGCCTCGCAACAAGGTTTTGGTGCGCGGCAGATAGATGTGCCTGCCGAGCCCCTAACGGTGGTAGAGAAAGCAAATCCATGCTCTGAAAGCGAACGGCTAGCGCAGAGCTGCTGCGCTGGCCCTTACTTCCCCAACATCCATAAGTGATGGCGCTTTGCCCTTCAGCCTCGCAACAAGGTTTTGGTGCGCGGCAGATAGATGTGCCTGCCGAGCTCCGAGCGGTGGCAGAGAAAGCAAATCCATTCCCACCCACGGCGCATAAGGGTTGCGGCGCAGCGAGCCATAAAGACCAAGACGCACACAAGGGCGCGTACTGATCCCCCTAGCGTGGAAACCATGCGTATCGGCAATTACCAGAGTGTTTGCCGGAACGTTCATGGGGACTGGCTCTCCAAAGCCCATCCGCTCAAGCTCGGCAAGAGAAGCCCTGAATGAACCTACTGCATGCAGCTTGTTCTTATGCTCAGCAGCGATAAGGCTTTGCTCATACTCCCACTTACGTCTTCCGCTTGTAAGCCTGTGAGATCCGGGAACGTAATGGAATGGCCCATCCTCCATCTCTACATCCTTCAGGAACAGCCACGCCTTTGCAGTGGGGAAGAATGTATCCGAGTGGAAGTGGGTTTGTGGGTCGCGTTTATCCTGCTCTGGATTGGAAAGCACAGTATGCAGATAAACCATAGGCTCTGCATCACGCGAAGCTACATAACGCAGGCCGCCCTGAAATAAAGGGAGCGCAACCGCCTCACCCAATCCCGACAGTTTCTTGCATTGCTCAGGCCCAACAGGAATGAACCGTGTTACCGTTCCACCCTGCTTCATTTCCCGCGCTGGCAAGGGCGTATCTTCAACCTGTTCCAGAAGTCGCTTGAAGGTCTGCTCAGGCAATGCGTTATGCCGAAGGATAAAACCGTTCTCCTCAAACGCTGCACGGTCTTGCGGCTCAAGAAGCTG
This sequence comes from Pseudovibrio flavus, assembly GCF_009711345.1. Classification (GTDB taxonomy): domain Bacteria; phylum Pseudomonadota; class Alphaproteobacteria; order Rhizobiales; family Stappiaceae; genus Pseudovibrio; species Pseudovibrio flavus. The sequence goes on along the minus strand of NZ_SMMA01000066.1, from coordinate 265,030 downwards.
AGTAAGACCGCGGCGGCGGGAAATTGCCATACGCTCTGCCAACTCAATACGCTTGATATGAAAGCCGCGCTCATTCAGCCGCTTGCTGCCAATCAGCCCGTTATCTCGAAACGATTTGCCCCCCAATGCGATATCCAGCATCCACCAAGGCGTCTTTACTAAATCCATTGCTCTCATGGGCGCACCTCCACACCGCTGCAATGAATCTAGGAGCGACACAGTCCCTTGCCTACTCCAACAAAAAAGGGGGCTAGATGCCCCCTCTTGTTTTTATTGTGACGCTATAGCCAATTATGGAATCGCGCGGGTCGCTTCCTTCAGCCATGCAGCGGTTTCTTCATCAACCAGCGGGCTGATGGTTTCATAAACGCGTGCATGATAGCCGTTCAGCCATTCCAGCTCGGAAGGCAGCAACATGTCCACATCAACCAAACGCAGATCAATCGGCGCAAGGGTTAGAGACTGGAAGCCAAGCATTGGCTTATCGCCGCCAGCAACATCGGTTGCCGGAGTGACAAGCTCAAGGTTCTCGATACGAATGCCGTACTCACCGTCGCGGTAATAACCCGGTTCGTTAGAAAGGATCATACCGGCTTCAAGCTTCACGCCATTATTCATCTTGGCAATACGAGCAGGCCCTTCATGCACGCTGAGGTAAGACCCAACGCCATGACCCGTGCCGTGGTCGAAGTCCAGACCGGCTTTCCAAAGCTCAATGCGTGCCAGCGTATCTAGCTGCGCACCGCACGTACCAACTGGGAAGCGAGCTGTTGCCAGAGAAATATGGCACTTGAGCACCAAGGTGAAATGGCGACGCTGCTCGGCAGTCACCGCACCAACCGCCAGTGTGCGGGTGATATCAGTGGTACCGTCTTCATACTGACCACCAGAGTCGATCAGATACAAAGAGTTCAGGTCAATCGGACGATCAGAATCGTAGCTCACACGATAATGGCAGATTGCGCCATTAGGGCCTGCGCCGGAAATGGTGTCGAAGGAAATATCCTTAAGCACACCGGTCTCACGGCGGAACTCTTCAAGCGCTTTTGCTGCCGCCACTTCGGTCAGTTTGCCAAGCGGTGCTTCACGCTCAAACCAAGCAAGGAAGCGCGCAAAGGCTGCACCATCACGAATGTGAGCTGCACGTGCGCCTTCAATCTCGGCAGCGTTCTTGATAGCTTTTGGAAGGAGGACAGGCTCAGTGCCTTCCACCACGGTGCCGCCAGCATTCAAAACAGCATCGTATAGCGCTTGGCCAGCAAGGCTCACATCCACCAGTACCGCTTTGCCTTCAGCGCCAAGACTTGCAAGAGCTGCAACAAGCGCGGTTGGCTCTTCGATATGGCAAAGCTCGCTCAGTTCAGCACGAACTTCGTTAGAAAGCTTCGGCGCTTCGATAAACAGTGTCGGCTTGCCGAACGTCGGCAAAATCGCAAAGGAAAGTGGAAGCGGCGTGTGGTCAACGTCAGAGCCGCGAATATTCAAAAGCCATGCGATGGAATCAGGCTGCGTTAGCAGTGCCGCATCAGCTTCCTTTTCGCTCACAAGCGCAGCAATGCGGTTGATCTTGGAAGAAGCGCTTTCACCGGCATAGGCAATCGGGTGAATGTTCACCGCGCCCAGTGGCGCAGCAGGACGGTCAGCCCACACTGCATCAACAAGGTTGGCTTCTACCGCAACCAGCTCACCGCCAGCTTTCTCCACGGCCTTTTGCAGCACACGAACCTGAGAGACAGGATGCAGCATCGGGTCATAACCCACGCGCATACCTTTTTGCACGTTCTTACCCAGCCATTCGCTCAGCGGCTGCTCAACAAGATGCTGATACTCGAACACATCCAGATCAACCTGACTGCGCACCTGAATGGTGTAGCGACCGTCAACGAAGATCGCTGCTTTATCTTTCAACGTCGCAGCAACACCGGCAGAACCGGTAAAACCTGTCAGCCATTCCAACCGGCAATAGGCTGGCGGCACATATTCGCCCTGATGAGCATCGGCCCTTGGGATCAAAAAACCGTCCAAGTTATGCACTGCAAGCTCTTTTCTAAGCAGTTCAAGGCGTTTTGGACCCTCTGATCGGTTACTTTTCAGCTCGAAATTCTGGAACATATTGGCAATTCGCTCCGCAGCAGCATCTCTTGATATATTAAGGCGCGTTTTTTCTAAACTAAGCTAATCCTAGCGAAATAAAGTAAAACGTGCAGTCAAAAACGCATCCACTCCAACGCCTTTCCAAGCGAAAAAACAGGCACCATTTTTGAATATGTATATCAGAGTATGCAAAAAGTGCAGAACTGTCATGCGTAGTTATCTATTTTTATTTTCAGCGACTTAAAGCATAAGTCCCCTCGTAAGAACAACACACCGCAGTGAGCCCTAACAGACCGCTGCCTCTTCTTCCTAAAAGGACAAACACCATGGCACTGGCCGATGTAACCGCTGTATTTGGCGAAGTAAAAGCTGCTGAAAAATCTGCAATCCGTCGCTTCTTTGAAAACGTAATCGAAGCACGTCAGGCTCAGATCCAGCGCGAAGTTAACCGTTATCTGGCTCACCTCGACGACGCTACTTTGAACAAGGCAGGTTTTACCCGCGCAGAACTTCTGAAATAACCTAGAGTTATTCCCGAGCCTGGCTTACAGGCTACCAAAATAGTCGGACACGCTTCCTCCCTAGAGCCCGGCGACCCAAAGAGTTGGGCGAGCTTCCTCCCTAGAGCCCAACGACACGCGAAAACCCTTGCTTCTGACAGGCCACGGTTGCCTCCCACAACCTACGGCGTTCCTCCCACAGAAGCAGGGGGTTTCTCTTTTTACTTTGAATATTTCCCGCTTCCTCCCTGGCGCTGCACCTATTTCGGTTGCAGCGCCTTTTTTTATTTCAAAACATAGCCTGCCTGCCACTTATACGCTAAGGAACAGGCAAGCACCCTTCCCATGCAAATAATGCAACCTAGCCATGCAAACCTATCTCTTTAAACCGATTTAGAATCGGGCGATAAAGCAATCACAGACAAACAACAAAGCAAACAAAGGAAAAAGAAAATGGCTTTCGCTAGTCTTCACCACGACGCTCACTGTACCACCGAACACACATCCTTCGGCGACAAAGTAAAAAACTTCTTTGAAGCTCTGTATCAGGCTCAGGTTCGCTCCCGCGTTTACCCAGAACTTCTTAAGCTCGATGACAAACTTCTTGCTAACGCTGGCTTCAGCCGTGAAGAACTCCTCAAAGAACTGCACCGCTAATGGTCAGGCATTTGCCTGCAGCTCCCTTTCAGGTCAAAAACAACAATAATTCCTGAAAGCGAGATGCAGGCAATCAAGAAATAAAAACAAAGCATTCTCAGTCACCTTCCAAATCCTCCCAAACAAAAAAGGGGCCTTTCTCTAAGGCCCCTTTTTTGTTGCTTAAATTGTAACTGAGAGAACCGCCTTACGGGTTCCAATCACCGCGTACCAGCGTGAGGGTCAGCCAGCCATCAATCTCGCCGCGACGAACCAGACGATAGCCATGCTGCGCATAGGCAGAGATAATACGTGGGCCATGCTCAATACGCAGACCTGAAAGAACCAGAACAGACTTGGCAGCCATACGTGCAGACAGCTCGGTAGACATCTGCTGCAGCGGCTTTGCCAGAATGTTGGCAACAGCCAGATCAAACGGACCGTATTCAGCAAAGCGGCGATCACTTACACCACCTGCGGTAAACGCACGAACCAGAGGGCCTACGCCGTTTTTCTTGGCGTTGTCGATAGCCGCTTCAGTCGCGATCGGGTCAATGTCACTTGCCAGAACCTGACGGTTGGAAAGCATGGCAAGCGCAATAGCCAGAACGCCGGTACCGGTGCCGATATCAACCATCTTCTTATAGGTATGGCGGCTCAGTAGGCGGTCGAGCTCCAACAAGCAGCCCGCGGTAGTACCATGGTGGCCAGTGCCGAATGCCTGTGCAGCTTCAATCTCGATGCTCAGCTCATGGGCCTGTACCTTGTCACGGTCGTGAGCGCCATGCACCACAAAGCGACCAGCGCGAACCGGCTTCAAACCTTCCAGAGACTTGGCAACCCAGTTGATCTCCGGCAGCACTTCAACTTCAGCATCTTCAGGCAGCTTGCCACCTTCAAGGTGATCTGCAAGGCGTGCTTCAACGAAAGTACGCGCCTCATCAACAGTAGAATCCAGAACCAGAACTTCGGCAGTCCAGATCAGGCCATCCTCGGAGTTTTCAAAGATCGCGACAGGGTAGCCCTCGTCTTCAAAAATCATCTCCATAATATCCGCAAGGGCCTTCGCCTCTGGCTCGGGCTTGGGAATGCGTACGCGGATAGTTGCCATTCAAATGCTCCAGTTCTGGTGTCGTTGGTAGAGCCATATACAAAGGGAGGGGGCCAATGACTACCCCTAACAGGTAGCAGAACCCCCTCCCCGTCTACTTTTTTCGCAATTTGGCTTTAGGCTGGCTCTACAAAGCCATCCAGCACTTTTTTGCGGCCCGCTTTTTCAAATTCTACAGTCAGCTTATTGCCTTCAATCGTCTCCACGTGACCATATCCGAACTTCATATGGAAGATCCGCTGGCCCACGCTAAACGCGGATGCATCACTGGTAATGGACTTGGCAACCAGCTCACCTTCAATGGTCTTAGGACCGGCGCGCTGCGCTCTGCGGGTCTGGTTTCCGCCATGATAGCGCCCTTGCCCGTAACCACCAGCCTGCGCTTGCTGCGCACGTTTCCAACCCGGTGTGGAATAGGAGTTATTGAAGTGGTCTGCGTTATCAAAGCGACTTGCGCCATACCCGCCACCAGCGCCGGATGAACCATAGCCGCCGTAGGTCGAGTTCTGTTCCACAATCTCGATATTATCGGATGGAAGCTCGTCAAGGAACCGCGATGGAATAGAAGACTGCCAGGACCCATGAATGCGGCGGTTCGAGGTGAACCAGATCTTCACGCGCTGGCGACCACGGGTTACGCCCACATAGGCCAGACGGCGCTCCTCTTCCAGCCCCGCCATACCGGTTTCATCAAGCGCGCGCTGGTTCGGGAACACACCCTCTTCCCAGCCCGGCAGGAACACGCTGTCAAACTCAAGACCTTTAGCCGAGTGCAGCGTCATGATGGAAACGGCGTCTTCGCCTTCCTCGCTATCGCGGTCCATAACCAGCGAGATATGCTCAAGGAAGCCACCAAGACTCTCGAACTCCTCCATAGAACGGATGAGTTCTTTCAAGTTGTCCAGACGGCCCGGAGCCTCCGCAGAACGATCTTCACGCCACATCTGCGTATAGCCGCTCTCGTCCAGAATAATTTCAGCAAGCTCTGTATGGCTCATGGTGTCGAGCTGCGTGCGCCACAGATCAAACTGCCCCAGCAGGTCAGCCAGAGACTTGCGGGCTTTCGGCCGCATCTCTTCAGTCTGCGTCAACTCGGCCGCAGCCTGCATGAGCGGTATCTGGCTCTCTCGAGCATACTCATGCAGAAGCTTGATAGTCGCCTCACCCAAGCCACGCTTTGGCTTGTTCACGATCCGCTCAAAGGCAAGGTCGTCGGTCATCTGCATCACACAGCGGAAATAGGCCAGCGCATCGCGGATTTCCTGACGCTCATAGAAGCGCGGCCCACCGATAACGCGGTAGTTCAGGCCCAGCGTGATGAAGCGATCTTCAAACTCGCGCATCTGGTAGGACGCGCGCACGAGAATGGCGATCTCGTTGAGCATATGCCCTTGGCGCTGAAGGTTCTCGATCTCTTCGCCGATAGCACGCGCTTCTTCCTGACTGTCCCAAGCAGAAGCAACACTCACCAACTCTTCATCTGCGCCGATCTGATCGGTAAAGAGCGTTTTACCAAGGCGGCCCTGATTATGAGAGATCAGGTGAGAGGCCGCAGCGAGGATATGGCTCGTCGAGCGGTAGTTGCGTTCGAGGCGAATAACCTCCGCACCCGGGAAGTCCTGCTCGAAACGAAGGATATTATCAACTTCAGCACCGCGCCAACCGTAGATAGACTGGTCATCATCGCCTACGCAGCAAACATTGGAGTTACCCTGCGCCAGCAAACGCAGCCACAGATACTGGGCGATGTTAGTATCCTGATACTCGTCCACCAGCATATAGCGGAAGCGACGCTGATAGTCTTTCAGCACGTCAGGATGCTTTTGGAAAATGGTAATGCAGTGAAGCAGCAGATCGCCGAAGTCACAGGCGTTCAGAATGGAAAGGCGTTCCTGATAAAGCTCATAGAGCCTGCGACCCTTACCATTTGCAAAGGCATTGGCTTCACCAAAGGAAACGCGCTCCGGCGTCAGGCCTCGGTTTTTCCAGCTATCCAGCATTCCTGCAAAGGTCTTTGCAGTCCAGCGCTTCTCGTCGATACCTTCAGCCTGAATAATCTGCTTGATGAGGCGGATCTGGTCGTCAGTATCCAGAATGGAGAATGAGGAGGTCAGGCTCACAAGCTCGGAGTGGCGGCGCAAAATCTTCACGCAGATTGCGTGGAACGTGCCAAGCCATGCCATCCCTTCAACGTGATTGCCCAGCGAACTCGCAATACGATGCTTCATCTCGCGTGCAGCTTTGTTGGTAAAGGTTACAGCGAGGATCTGGTTAGGGCCAGCCTTACCCATATTCATGATATGGGCGATACGCGTAGTCAGAACGCGGGTTTTACCGGTTCCGGCACCAGCAAGCACCAGCACAGGCCCGTCAATGGTCTCCACTGCGTGGCGCTGCTCGGCGTTCAACCCTTCAATATAGGAAGGCACATTGGAACGGCGCGCTGCCATAGCCCGCGCAGCAATACCGCCAGCTCTTGGCTGGTGTGCCATATCGTTTGTTTGAAGGTCGCGCGCATCGCCATTCTTCGGCAAGCCGGATGAAGATACCATGTAGCCTGTCGCTTCTCTCGCTTGGAGCCGTTGTGCCCAAAAAGTCGGCTCGAATCCTGTTCAGTAATGAGTGGGAACAATATAGCAACAAAGCGACAGAAGCGAGGCCGACAAAAGAGCACTACACATGCAATTGCCCTTTCGTTTCCCTTATGCAACGCCTGTATGGAAGCGCACCAACTGCAACAGGCCTGGCGCGGTAGCGCCGTAGGGACGACGGTACGCAGATTAGAAACAAAGCCCTACATCTTATTCAGCTCGCCCGCTTTTCTGTCTCGTCACTTTCCTGTTCGCCTGCACTGGCTGGAACACGCCACAGCCGCTTGCGGATTTCTTCAGCAGTTCGGGAAAGCTCGCCGATCTCGTCGGTTCTATCTTGCTGCGGTACTGGGAAGTGAATTTTTCCAGCAGCCAGCCCTTGCAGGGAGTAGTTCAACGTTTTGAGCGCCGTAGTAATACCGCTCAAATTCACCACAGAGAAGACCGTCGTAATCAGAAGAAGCAACAGTGTAACGCCGAGCCAGAAGGTCAGCTCCTCAAGAATTGCATCACTCTCCGTTTGCGCAATCACCATTGCATTATTGGAGACTTTTTCCGCCAACTCATGAATGTGAGCAAGACGATCCGTTGAAGCGGCAAACCACAATGACGGAGTAATACCCTTTGCATTATCTGTTTGAGGCATTTGTTCCAAGATAAGCCGATAGACAGAAAAGTCGCTTATTGCTGCGCCGCGTACCACTTTTTCAAACTGCTCTATCTGCTGATTGGTAGCACTGGCCCGAAACACTCTCGTCAACAGCGCTTCAGCCCCACGCGCCTCCACCATGTCCAGATAGGCTGGCTCAATGCTTATACCTTTCCCATGCCTTACTAGGAGGAGAGCACCGTTGACCCTTTCAAGACCGGCAGCTTCGGCAAGGCTTAGCAACATAAGTAGTGGAACCTGCTCTCTAGAAATCGCCTCAGACGGGCTAGCCTCTGTTGCCACAGTCATCACGTGAAAGAGCGCATCAATCAGCTCGGAGTAACTTTTAATCACCCCGCGAGCCGAGATTTGCCGCGTCATGATTTCCTGTCGGATTTCTCTAAGCTGCTTGGTTATTTGAAGAGAGGAAAGCGCCTCATCACAAGAGCCACTATTATCAGAGCAGAAGGACTGCATCTCACTTTGCAGTTTCACAACGTTTCGTCCTAACTGGATAGAACGGGAGAATTCGTCACAAGCGATGGAGTTTTCTACGCAAAACTGTTCAACGGTCACTTCAAGCTGAACAATTTTCTCCCGGACAGTAGAGCCTGTACCTTCCGCCGTATACCCCGGATCAATCTCAAACTCTGATGCTACCCGCACCGCATTCTTGCCGCGCTCGATTTGCAGGTCATAGATGATATCGTCCGCAAGGTCAGAAATCTGGATAACGGGAATCAAGCGGCGGTGCTCTTCATATTTTTCAAAGATCGCCCAAACCAGCCATGCAGAAAACAGCAGCGCACATGCCAAGGGCACGATGGTAAGGGCAAGCAGCTTGTTTTGAAGAGATTTACCCATGGCTCCAGCTTTGATCGAGACAGAATGACTATCCCTACTAGGCCATCGGATTATTGGCTTCCCCGAATACTCAGAGGTTTCGGGAAAGCCTTATATTGCAGTTAATTAACTGGAGCTTTGTCCGGTCAAATCAAACCAGTCATCTTCAGAAATTACCTTGATGCCAAGCTCCTGCGCCTTGGTAAGTTTTGAGCCCGCTTTAGGGCCAGCCACCACAAGGTCGGTCTTCTTGGAAACGGAGCCGGAAACCTTGGCACCAAACATTTCTGCCTGTGCTTTGGCTTCATCGCGGCTAAGACGGACAAGCGAGCCGGTAAACACGATGGTCTGGCCAGCAACAGGACTTGCCGAGGTATCCGCCACCACAACAGAGCGCGGGTTAACCTCTTTCATCAGCTTGTCCAACTGCTCGATGTTGTGCTGCTCGCCAAAGAAATCAGTAAGCGCCAACGCAACAGTCATGCCTATGCCGTCAATGTCATTAAGGTCGCGGAAGGCTTCGCTGTCATGATCACATGCTTTAACCATTGCCTCGTAAAACGCCTGCCAAGAGCCATAGGCGCGGGCAAGCAGCTTGGCGTTGCCCTCACCCACATGACGAATGCCAAGGCCGAAGATAAAGCGGAAAAGGTCCATCTCGCGGCGGGCATCAATGGCATCAAACAGATTACGGGCAGAAACAGCGCCCCACCCTTCACGGTTACGCAGCTTGACGAGCGCCTTACTATCCCGTTCGCGCAAAGTGAAGATATCAGCAGGTGTGCGAATACCGCCCTCTTCAAGCGATAGCTCGTAGAACGTCTCTACCTGCTTATCGCCAAGGCCTTCGATGTCCAGAGCACCGCGAGAAACGAAGTGCTTTAGCTTCTCTACAGCCTGCGCTGGGCAGATCAAACCGCCGGTACAACGGCGTACTGCATCCATACGGCCAGTCTTGGTGTTTTCCTCACGCACAGCATGGGAGCCGCACGCCGGACAAACCTGCGGAAACTCGAAAGGCACGCTATCTTCAGGGCGTTTTTCAAGATCAACATCAACGATCTGCGGAATAACATCGCCCGCACGCTGGATGATAACCGTATCGCCAGCACGCAGGTCTTTACCACCGCGAATTGGCTTACCGTCCTGCCCGATGCCTTTGACGTAATCCTCGTTGTGAAGGGTCGCGTTGGAAACAACCACACCACCCACGGTGACCGGCTCAAGCTTGGCAACCGGTGTCAGAGCACCAGTACGGCCCACCTGAATTTCGATCTCGCGCAAAATGGTGAAAGCACGCTGGGCAGGAAACTTATGCGCAATCGCCCAACGCGGAGAGCGAGAAACGAAACCAAGGCGCTCTTGCAGGTCAAGGCGGTCGATCTTGTAAACCACACCGTCAATGTCATAGCCAAGCGTTGCGCGGTTTTCTTCAATGTGATGATAAACGGCAATCAGCTCTTCAACGCTCTGGCAGCGCTTCATCAACGGGTTGATGACAAAGCCCCACTTGGCGAAGGTCTCGACCATCTCCATCTGTGTGGTCGCTGGCATTTCGCTCATTTCGCCCCATGCATAGGCAAAGAACTTGAGCGGACGAGATGCGGTAATAGCCGAGTTAAGCTGGCGCAAAGAGCCCGCCGCCGCATTGCGTGGGTTCGCAAACGGTTTCCCGCCATTGGCGATCATACGTTCGTTAAGCGCTGCAAAGTCGGCGTGGGACATATAAACTTCGCCGCGCACCTCAACGACATCCGGCACGCCAGCTGGCAGTTCCTTCGGAATGTCAGAGATAGTCAGCGCATTGGCAGTAACGTTTTCACCCTCTGTGCCATCACCGCGAGTAACAGCGTGAACCAGCTTGCCGTTCTCATAACGAATAGCGAGAGAAAGGCCGTCGATCTTCGGCTCAGCAGTAACAACCAACGCACCCATAAGCGGATCGTAACGCAGGAAGCGGCGCACCTTGCCGATGAAGTCACGTACGTCCTCATCGTCAAACGCGTTGTCCAATGAGAGCATTGGCACGCGGTGGGTGATCTTGCCAAAGCCTTCACCAACAGCTGCACCTACCCGCTGGGATGGGCTATCTGCTGTAACCAGCTCGGGAAACTGCTTTTCAAGCGCATCGTTACGGCGGCGCAGTTCATCATACTCGCCGTCAGAGATCAGCGGCGCGTCATTACGGTAGTAAGCCTCGTCGTGCTTTTGTATCTGCTCGGCAAGCTCTGCCAGTTCCTGTTTTGCCTGCTCGACACTGATTGATGCCAGCGGCAGCTCCAGTTCGTTGTCTTGAGACCGAGACTCGCTCACCCGTTTATTCCTGTCTTATAATTTCCAAGTTGGCCCTATTTTGCACGAACAGCCCGCCACAACAAGCAAACCGGACCACTCGCTTCTCACTATGCTGAGGATAGAAGCTATTGGCTAAGCGAGGACAAATTACGGCCTCGCCATATCCTTGGTCATCACAGGTTCGCTACGCTCCTGCCCCGATGACTGGCGTTTCGACCAGCGCTTGCGCAGGATTTCCTCCTCCCGCAACCTGACAAGAAGGTAGAGCAAAGCAGTAAGCATCAACAGCGGCGCTATTGGAGCAAAGTGGGCAGCCGTTCCCACTGCGATAACTGGCACCAAAAACGCACCAAACAAAGCACTTGCCCCAAAGAAGGAGGCTTCACTACCCTCTTCGAAAATACCCGTCTTCACACCGTAGAGATAAAGCAGCGGCGTCAGGATCGCCAAGTCCCAGCAAAACAGCAGAGGCGCGGACAGCATAACGGTGATACCGAAAGCAAGATTACGAAGCTCAAAGCGGCGCGTTTGCTTGTAGAGCCAAAAGATGACCAGCACGCCCAATACGCTCACGCCAAGCTGGCTATAAAGCGCAATTTCAAAAGGCACGCCAAGAACGCGAAGGGCCGAAAAAACAGAGGGCATCAGGTAGAGCGTCATGCCTTGCGCCTGCTCCAACAGTGAGTAGAGCGCGGTTGGAGCGCTGGACATGTAGGCAGACCAGACCGGCGCGCCAAACAGAACGGTCGTAACGCTCACCAGCAAGCCGCCGCTAACAATCATGCCGCAAAGAGCAATCACATTGCGCTGCGCGATTACTGCGATGACTGCAAACAATCCGATTTCTGGCTTGATAAGCGCAAAGCCAAGCAAAAAGCCCGCAGTTGCAGGGGCGCGCTCAAGCAAACGCAAGCCGCCTGCCATAAAGCCCGCTAAGAGCAGAGTGGATTGCCCGAAGAACAGCGTCATCAAAGTTGCAGGCGCAAGAACGAAGAAGATTGGTGCTCCGCCATCACGCAGTTTTCCGGCGCAGCTCAGCATCGTCGCGACAATACCCACTCCGGCCCAAGCCAGATAAGCACCCATGTAACCAAACGCCGCTAACGGAAGCACAAACAAAAGTGTTACAGGAGAAAGCACCCAGCCTTGATAGAACCGCAGTATCTCGCCCTGCCCGTCCCTTACCGCAGGCATCTGGGAGAAGTCGGTCACAAAGGGCGCAGCACCCATCACCGCCTTCTTGGCACTATCATAGAAGAAGGCAAAATCACCGCCGAAGGAAGATAAATCCATCATGCTTTCCGATGTCTGCCATAGCGTCCAGACATATAGCGGCACACCGACCACAACCAGCAGGAAAACGAGATGATAGTAAGCCCTGAATCTGGGAAAGATGCGCAGCATGGATGGATAGCCCCGTTAGATAGCCCTTCACCCACACTGCAGAATTATAGTTAAAACATTGAAAACGCTACGTTACGCAGTTCTCACCCACATCAAACAAGGGTCTCGCTGACATTCATAGCCATCAAGCGGTCAGCCGCTGCACGCGCTTCCTCTGTAATGCTGGAGCCGGAAAGCATACGCGCAATCTCTTCGCGGCGCTCTGCATCGCCCAGCTCGTTGACGCGCGTTGCGATAGTATCCTTGGCGACCTCACCCTTCTGGATGAGGAAGTGACCATTAGCCCGCGCAGCCACCTGTGGCGCGTGGGTAACGGTGAGCACCTGTACCGTGCTTGCAAGACGGGCAAGGCGCACGCCAATAGCTTCAGCCACAGCGCCGCCTACACCGGTGTCGATCTCGTCGAACACCAGCGTTGGCGCGGAGCCCTTGTCTGCAAGAGAAACCTTGAGAGCGAGCAGGAAGCGGGACAACTCACCACCGGACGCGACTTTGAACATCGGTCCCGGACGTGTACCCGGGTTTGTCTGCGCCCAGAACTCGATTGTATCGATACCCTCAAGACCACGCGCTTCAGGATCACTATCCTGATTGATGATAAAGCGGGCACGCTCCAGCTTCAGCGCTGGCAGCTCTTCGTGAACAGCCTTCTCCAGCAGACGTGCGGCCTTCTCACGCTTCTTGGAAAGATCAGCAGCGATCTTATCGTAAGCAGCACGGGCTTCCACGACAGCCTTCTCAAGCGCCTGTAGCTTGTCCTCACCGGCATCTAGGTCGGCAAGGTCTGTCTCCATGGCTTCGCGCAAACGCGGCAGCTCATCGACAGGAACAGAGAACTTGCGGCTGGCAGCACGCAGAGCAAACAAGCGCTCTTCGGTAGCTTCCAGCTCACCACGATCAAAATCGGTCTCACGCAGCGCCTGCTCCAAACCACCACGCGCTTCTTCAAGCTGATCCAAAGCACTGCCGAGGTTCTCCACCACAGAGGTCAGATAGTTCGGCGCTTGGTCAACCTTGCGCTCAAGACGGCGCAGAAGGCTGGAAAGTTCAGGAATTGGAGAGGTCTGGCCGTCTAGCGTGTCGTAGGCATCACGAAGATCACCTGCGATCTTCTCTACCTGCATCATGTCCTGACGGCGAATAGCAAGCGCCTCCTCTTCACCCTCATGCGGGTTCAGGGTCGCCAGTTCATCTGCACTGGCGCGAAGATAGTCAGCTTCACGGCGCGCTTCTTCAATGCGTGCAACATGGTCCTTCAGCGTCTTTTCCGCTGTCTTCACAGCACGGGCTGCTGTTCCGGTCTTTGCGCAAAGCGCTTCCAGACCACCAAAGCTGTCGAGGATTTGACGGTGGCTTTCTGGTTCGACCAGAGCACGGTCATCATGCTGACCATGCACTTCAACCAGAGACGAGCCAACTTGGCGCATAAGGCCAGCGCTCACCGGAGCGTCGTTCAGGAACGCACGAGTACGACCATCTGCTGCCTGCACGCGGCGCAAGATGATGTCGCTATCGGATTCCAGATCGTTTTCACGCAGGAGTTCGCGAACAGGATGCGCCATTGGCACGTCGAAAACAGCGGTCACCTGCGCCTGCTTCTCGCCATGTCGCACGAGACCTGCATCACCACGCCCACCAAGGGCCAGAGAAAGGGAATCAAGAAGGATAGACTTACCGGCTCCAGTTTCGCCGGTAAGAACGCTCATACCCTCAGCAAACTGAAGGTCCAATCGGTCAATAAGAACAATATCGCGGATAGAAAGGCTAACGAGCATTGGTTTCGTACCAATACGCCCTCCGAAGAGGGCGCGTTAATATCAAGAGCCGGTTACCCGACCAAAGGCTTTACTGATCCAGCTGCTGCTGTTTTCCTGCGGCTCGTAACCACCCTTTGCAAGAAGCTTGTAGGCATCCTTATACCAAGAGCTCTGCGGGAAGTTATGGCCAAGAACAGCTGCTGCGGTCTGCGCTTCAGGCACGACGCCAAGCGCGTAGTAGCTCTCTGCCAGACGGTACAGCGCCTCTTCAATGTGGCGGGTGGTCTGGTAGTTGGTGACAACAACCTTGTAGCGGTTGATAGAAGCAAGATAGTTGCGGCGTGTCAGGTAGTAACGGCCAACTTCCATCTCTTTACCCGCCAGCTGATCTTCAGCCATGCGGATCTTCTTACGCGCTTCGTTGGCGTAGTCGGAATCTGGATAACGCTGGATGACTTCCTGCATTGCTGCCAGTGCCTGCTCGGCAGACTTCTGGTCACGGCCAATGTCAGGGATCTGCGCAAAGTGGGACTCACCGATCAGGTACAGCGCATAAGCGGCATCCTCGCTACCCGGATAAAGGGTAACAAAGCGCTTTGCAGCAGAAACCGTCTCTGGATAGCGGCCCATTGCGAAGTTGAGGTATGCAATGTTGATGAGAGATTTGCGAGCATATTCAGAATACGGATAGACTTTATCCAGCTCACCAAACTTCGAAGCAGCACCTTTCAGGTCACCCGAGGCACGCAGAGCAAGACCCTGATTGTACAGAAGCTCGGCTGGAGTGTCCTCGAAAGCCATTTCGTCAACGTCTTTCGACGCGCAGCCAGCAACGGCCAGCACACCAGCAAGAACAGAAAAGCGAACAGCTTTGGCAAGACGAGAGCTCGTCTTCGCACGCAGATCAACACCCATAAGCAGCAATTTCTCCAACTCCTCAGATAAATTGGATTCGCCGGAACCCCCAGCGCACAATAGGCTTCTAACCCAATGCGTGCGCCGCGTCACTAAGTCGACGGCCGTTTGACGCGAATTTGTGTCGGAGTTAGGGCGAAACCTCTGAACAACTCAGAAGATCTTTAGGAAACCTCGGGGCCAAAAGCCGCAGCCTGCATACCGCCGATGAGTTCCGCATGGCCAGCTGCTTCGGAAACAGAGCGGGTTTTCTCGCCTGCTTCTACGATTTCGAAAGCTTCAGGATTTTTGAAAAGCTCAACCAAAATCGCATGGTTCATGCGGTGACCGCCTTTGTAAGAGCGGTATTCGCCAAGAATCGGCAGGCCAGCAAGCGCAAGATCACCAACAGCGTCCAGAGACTTGTGACGAACGAACTCGTCGCTCCAGCGGGTGCCTTCTGGGTTCAGTACACGGTCACCGTCAAGAGCAACGGAGTTCTCCAGAGAAGAACCAAGCGCAAAGCCCAGCTTCCAGAGTTTCTCTACGTCCTGAACAGAACCGAAGGTACGTGCACGGCAAACGTCGTTCTTGAACACGTCTGGTGTCAGATCAAACACCAGCTTCTGTTCGCCGATCAGCTTGCTGTCAAAGTCGATGGTGATGTTAAAGCGGGTGCCGTCAAACGGGTTCAGCTCGCACCACTGGTCACCCTGCTGCACACGAACGCTTTCCTTAATGCGGATGTAGCGACGCTTTGCATTCTGCTTTTTCAGGCCGGTCTGCTCGAATGCTTCAACAAAAGCTTCGGAGCTGCCGTCCATGATTGGCATTTCAGGGCCGTCAATTTCGATGAATGCGTTATCAAGTCCCACACCGCGAATGGCAGCCATCAGGTGCTCAATGGTGGACACGCCGTAGCCAGCAGGATCGCCGACGACAGTGCACAGAGCAGTCGCTGTAACAGATTGCCAATTTGCAGGAACGTCACGGGCATCTTCACGATCGGTCCGGTGGAACACGATGCCAGTGTTAGGTTCTGCGGGATGCATGGTGATAGTCGCAGGTTTGCCGGAATGTACACCGATCCCTGTCAGGGTCACGATGTCAGCAAGCGTTGTCTGTTGCGAAACACGCATTGTCATTTTCTTCCAGCCTTTGTTGATAGGGCTCGACCTCTTATGAAGGGCCGTAGCCGAGAAATTCCTTGGTACCCACCGGTTAGGCTGGAACATAACGAGACAGGCAGGAAGAATAAAATAAAGCTTTATTACGCTTTGTAACGAAGGATAAAACTTCGGTAATTTTACGGAGTAGAAGAAGCAGAAACGCGCTGCAGCAATCCAGAAAAATCTGGATTGCTGCCGAGAGACGCGAGGTTATTCACAATCAGGTTGCTTGCCGGCGCAAAAACGCAGGGATTTCAAGCTGATCGTCCTCAATCATAGAACGGTTCTGTGGCGCAGGGCGTCCGCCCCGATCCAGCAGACCAGCTGCTCCATGGTTGGTTGGTGCTTGGTTAGGGTTACGGAAAGACGGCGCCTGACGCGGAGCTTCCATGACTTCTTCTTCGTAATGTTCAGCGCTTTCGTGAGCCATTTCCTCGTCTTCACGGCGGGTAAGACCACCAGCAAGACGACGCAGCAGGCCCATCGGACGGCGCTCTTCTTCCTCGTGATGGTGGGAAGCAGCTTCATGAGCATGTGCTTCGCGGTCCATCAGAGGCGCTTCTACAGATGGTGCAGCTTGAGCTGGTGCAGCGGTAGCAGGCTGCGGGGCATTGTGAGCGCGCATTTCACGTTGAGCGATAGGAGGGAAGTCCTCCACTCGCGGCATACGTTGCTGAGCGTCAAATTCCTCTGCTACCGGCGGGATAAAAGGCTGGGGAACCGGAGCCTCCTCCACAACAGCAGTGTTCTGCTCGTCCAGATCATCAAGGCTCTCTACAGCTTCGTATGCACGCTGCTGGTAAGGAGCAATTTCAACTTCAGGATCGGAAGCAGCAGCGACCGGAGCCTGTTTTACCGGAGCGGCGCGCATTGGCGCCGGTGCGTAGGGCTGGGCTGGCGCTTTCGGCGCTGGCGCAGGTGCTGCGGTTGCGCTCTGAAGGCGCTCGGTCAGCTGAGCCATACGGGCTTCGGCAGGAGAAACATCTTCGCGGCGTTCCTGATCGATACCTGTTGCAACAACAGATACGCGGATGATGCCGTCGAGGCTTTCGTCGAAGGTTGCGCCCAGAATGATGTTTGCATCTGGATCCACTTCTTCCCGAATACGGGTAGCAGCTTCGTCAACTTCGAACAGGGTCAGGTCGTTACCGCCAGTGATGGAGATCAACAGACCGCGAGCACCCTTCATGGAAGTTTCATCAAGCAGCGGGTTGGCAATAGCCGCTTCAGCAGCAGCCAGCGCACGGTTTTCACCGGAAGCTTCGCCAGTACCCATCATCGCTTTGCCCATGCCGCGCATAATGGAGCGAACGTCAGCAAAGTCGAGGTTGATGAGACCTTCTTTGACCATCAGGTCAGTGATATTCGCAACGCCGGAGTACAGCACCTGGTCAGCCATGGAGAAGGCATCTGCAAAGGTGGTCTGCGCATTGGCAATGCGGAACAAATTCTGGTTTGGAATAACGATCAGTGTATCAACATGACGCTGAAGCTCTTCAATACCAGCTTCTGCAACACGCATACGGCGGCTGCCTTCGAACTGGAAAGGCTTGGTCACCACACCAACGGTTAGAATACCCTGCTCGCGAGCAGCGCGTGCCACAACAGGTCCTGCACCGGTACCGGTGCCGCCACCCATACCAGCAGTAATGAAGACCATGTGCGAACCGGAGAGATGGTCATTGATTTCGTCAATAACTTCCTCTGCCGCCGCACAGCCAACTTCCGGCTGGGAGCCTGCACCAAGACCTTCAGTCACGGCAACACCCATTTGGATAACGCGTTCAGCCTGGCAAAGTGCCAGTGCTTGCGCGTCAGTGTTGGCGACCACAAAGTCACAGCCTTGCAGACCTGTTCTAATCATGTTGTTGACGGCGTTGCCGCCACCACCACCGACACCGAATACGGTGATCCTCGGCTTCAGCTCCTGAACCTCAGGCATCTTCAGGTTGATCGTCATAATTTCCTCGCGACCCTTTGGCAGGCCCTAACGGGCATGCCATTTCTCTCTCGTGCGTCCGCCCTCCCGGGCGAAACTTTTACCCAACGCGCTTGCGCGTCAGAAACTCTCCCTTAGCCACTGGCTCATACGGGCGAAATAACTACCCTTGTGAGACCAACGGCCCCGCGCAGAGCGCGGCTCAAACTGTTCTACCTGCGCAACCTGCGGGTAAATCAAAAGACCCACAGCAGCAGAAAACGCTGGTCCCTTTGCCGATTCCGGCAGGCCAGCAACTCCCAAAGGACGGCCAAGGCGCACGTTACGTCCCAGTATGCGACGTGCGGTCTCTGGCAAACCGGTCAACTGGCTCGCACCACCAGTCAAAACAACGCGTTTACCAACCCGTCCTGCAAATCCGCTATCGACCAAACGGTCACGGATCATTTCCAAAATCTCTTCAACACGCGGGCGGATAACCCGAGTCAACATTGCCCGCGGGATCTGTGTAGGCAGATCACCTTCGCTATCGACCGGAGGCACGGAAATGAAGTCGCGATCATCAACAGCGCTTGGCAGTGCAGAGCCATGCAGTGTCTTGATCCGCTCCGCATCTTCCATGCGGGTCGACAACGCCCGTGCGATGTCCATTGTGACGTGATTGCCGCCAACAGCGATGGCATCCAGATGCACCATCTGATTGTCGACGAAAATAGAGATTGTCGTTGTTCCACCGCCCATATCGATACAAGCCACGCCAAGTTCGGTTTCATCACCAACAAGGGTAGAAAGACCAGAGGCATATGGCGTTGCAACGAGGGACTCCACAGAAAGGTGACCGCGTTCGATGCAAAGCTCCAGATTGCGTACCGGAGGCAGCTCCGCTGTCACCACTTGCATATCAACGCCCAGCTTACGGCCCATCATGCCGCGCGGGTCGCTGATGCCGCGATTTCCATCAAGGCTGTAGGAAATCGGCAGCGCATGCATAATTGCACGCCCTTCGGTGACCGTGTGTGACGAACCTGCCGTCAACACGCGCTGGATGTCAGCTTCCGAAACGCTCTCTGCGGAAATCGGAACACCTGCGGAGAAAATCTCGCTCTGTAGACGGCCGCAAGTAACAGTCGTCAGAAGCGACTCCACCATCACGCCTGCCATACGTTCGGCACCATCCACCGCACGGCGGATTGCTTCTTCAGCCAGTGCCAAATCTACCACCACGCCAGACTTGATGCCCCGTGAGCGCTGATAGCCGTAGCCCAGCACTTCGACACTGTGAGTACGGCCCGGCAAAACTTCACCGTCTTCTTTCGGTGTCAGCTTTGCAATCAAGCAGCAGACCTTGGTCGATCCCACATCAAGAACCGAAACCACCGTAGCGCGCCGGCTCGGTAGCGGGCGCATACGTGGCAAGTAGACTATGCTTCTTTTGCCGCTCATGTATCTGCCCCATTACGCAGTGACCGCGGGCGCGCTTTCATAGTGGCTTTGCGGCGCAAAGCTGCATCTTCCGAAAGGCGCACAACCACACGGTCTTCCAACCTCAAATCAACTGCAACAATATCCCTGCTCAGCAAGCCACCATCTGCATCCAGACGGGTTAGCTCCAGCAAGGCTTCATGCACGCCCCGTTCAGGAAGACGCACAACAATTCCGTTATCCAGATTAAGATCCCAGCGGCGCTCGGAGATCAGGCTGGCAGCCCGCACGCGAGAACGAAGTGCCGGGAACTTGTCCAGCTCATGCTTGATTTCCCCGGCACGGCGCTGAGCACCGTGATGAACAACACGCAGCAGGTTAGCGTAACGACCATCAACCTCGTCAGTGATGACCTCGCCTTCCTCATTCACAACCGAAATCACATCGCCGCGCTGCCACAAGGCAAACGGAACTTCCTCTGTGATTTTGACAGTGAGCGTGCCCGGATAAAGCTTTTGAAGCGAAGCACTGCGTACCCACGGGATCTGCTCGATCCGCTCGCGGGCATCATGTGCATCAAACAGCATGAGAGACGGTCTCTCGTGCAATTCGAGCGCTTCAAGAATTTGGAACTCGGCGACCCGCTGAAGACCTTCCATTTCGATGGCATCAACGGCAAAGCCGAAGGTAGAGGTTACTGATTCGGAAACTGAACGAACGTGTCCGCCCAAAACAATACCGTACACTGCGGCCATGGAGAGGAACCCCAAAGCGCCCGCAGTACCTGCCCAACGCGGCAAAAGTGCAAAAATACCCACCACGCCCCATGCAGGGCGCTGGTGCAGGCGCGAGACACCAGGGCGAGAGACATGGAAGCCCCTACCCAATCTGGCTGTCTTCAGCGCACTGAATTTTGCCTTTATCTTCCGCAACTTGCGTCCTCCACGATCCAACTTACAAGGGCTTTGAAATCGTGCCCTGCGTGGGCGGCAATCTCAGGAAGCAAAGAAGTTGGCGTCATGCCTGGTTGAGTATTCACTTCAAGACAAATCAGTTCACCAGTTCCATTCGGCCCTTCGTTGAAGCGGAAGTCCGCTCTTGAAACGCCACGACAGCCCAGAGCCTGATGTGCCTTCAGACTAAGTTTTTGTAGTTCTTGGTAAACAGATGGTAAAATTTTTGCAGGAAGTACGTGCTGAGAGCCTCCAGGCACGTATTTACTGTCATAATCATAGAAGGTGTGACCTAACGGAACGATCTCGATAACGCCCAGAGCAACGTCGCCCATTACCGCACAGGTCAGCTCACGACCGGGAATGTATCGCTCCACCATGACAACCTCGCCGTGCTGCCAGTCAGAGCCTGTAAGTTCTTGCGGAGGATATTCTTGGCCCTCCCTAACAATTAGCACCCCAAAACTTGACCCATCGGAAATAGGCTTAATAACATAAGGGGGTTCCATCACATGTGAACGGGCAGCCTCTTCTCTCGATACTACCATTTCCTCTGCGACAGGGATGCCAGAAGCCTTCATAACTGCTTTGGCTTTTACTTTATTCATAGCAACAGCAGAGGCCATTACACCGCTGTGAGTATACGGGATACCCAGTACCTCAAGGATACCCTGAATGCAGCCGTCTTCACCAAATGGGCCATGCAAAGCATTGAAAACCACGTCCGGAGACAGGTCCTGTAAAATCTGTGCAATATTCCGGTCAACATCAACGCGGGTTACCTTGTAGCCTGCCTCTTCCAAGGCATCGGCGCAGGCATTACCCGAACTGAGAGAAACCGGACGCTCGTTGACCCATCCGCCCATCAGGACGGCTACATGCTTTGCCATGAATGATTACTCCCCTACTTCGCCAAGGAAAGGCAGCACTTCACGGTCCTCTGCGAACCGTCCAAGACGCTTAATTTCCCATTCCAGACGAATACCTGTCGCCTTTGCAGCGCGGGCACGAACCGTTTCACCTAGAGTTTCGAGGTCGTAAGCTGTCGCATCCGCAGTGTTCAACATAAAGTTGCAATGCAATTCCGACATTTTTGCGCCGCCGATTTGCAATCCACGGCAACCAGCAGCGTCAACGACTTTCCAAGCACTCGTTCCCTCAGGGTTCTTGAAGGTCGAGCCACCTGTTTTTTCACGGATCGGCTGAGCTGCTTCACGGTGTGCAGTCACTTCATCCATCTCGCGGCGGATGACGCCCTCGTCCTCGTGGTAGCCCTCAAGCACAGCACTGGTAAAAATAAGGTCCTTCGGCGCGGAGGAATGGCGATAGGCATAGCCCATATCCTCATTGCTCAAAGTGACAATTTCGCCCGATCTTGAGACTGCGTTAACGTTAACGACCCGTTGCTTTGTCTCTGTACCGTGGGCACCTGCATTCATGCGCAGTGCTCCGCCAAGAGCACCTGGAATACCGGTGTAGAACGCAAAACCGCCAATAGAGTTCTGGGCAGCAACTTCCGCCAGCTTCTTGTCCGGCACGCTTGCGCCTGCCTTCAGGCGGTGACCACCAAGGTGCTCAACCTGACCAAAGCCCTTCATTGGCAGGCGAATAACAACGCCTTCGATGCCGCCGTCACGAACCAGCAGGTTGGAACCAAGGCCAACCACAGTAACAGGCACTTCCTCTGGCAAAGCTTTGAGGAAGGTTGCAAGGTCCAATTCATCAGCCGGCTGGAACAGCAACTGCGCTGGACCGCCTACACGAAACCATGTGATTGCGGAGAGCAGCTGGTTAGGCACCAAACGCCCGCGGATTTCATTGGCAGTATCACCAAGCAGCGGCAGAAGATCAGGATAGGTCATCAAGCCTCCCCGCCATCAAGTGCAGCCAGTTCCTCTGGAAGCTTGTAGGCCCACTGAGTGATAGTGCCAGCGCCGAGGCAAACAACAAAGTCACCCGGCTGCGCAAGTTCACGAACAGTTGCAGCAAGTTCCTGAGGAACTGTGATGGAATGAACGGAGCGGTGACCGCCTGCTTTCAAACCGGAAACAAGGCCCTGCTCGTCAAAGCCTTCAATCGGCGCTTCACCGGCAGAATAGACCGGAGCGACAATCACGCTGTCAGCATCGTTAAAGCAGGTGCAGAAGTCTTCAAACAGGCTCTCAAGACGAGAATAGCGGTGCGGCTGAACAACAGCGACCACTTTACCCTTGGTTGCTTCACGTGCTGCATGGAGCACTGCTTTGATTTCAACCGGATGGTGACCGTAATCGTCGAAGATTTCGACGCCGTTCCAAGTGCCGGTGTGGGTGAAGCGACGCTTCACACCGCCAAAGCCTGCAAGGCCCTTGCGAATATCTTCGCCGGAAATGCCAAGCTGATAAGCAACAGCGATTGCAGCCGTTGCGTTGGAAACGTTGTGCAGACCCGGCATTGGCAGAACGAGGTCTTCAAGCACCTCTTCCTCACCCGTCTGGCGATCACGCAAATGAACGGAGAACTGCGCCTTGGCACCGTTCATCGTAACGTTCATGAAACGCACGTCAGACTGAGGGTTGCTGCCGTAGGTCACGATCTTGCGGTCTTCGATCTGGCCAACCAGAGACTGAACCTCAGGGTGGTCCAGACACATAACCGCAAAGCCATAAAACGGAACGTTCTCGACAAACTGGGTGAATGCAGCGCGAACGCCTTCAAAGTCACCGTAGTGGTCAAGGTGCTCAGGGTCGATGTTGGTCACAACAGCAATGTCGGCAGGAAGCTTTACGAACGTGCCGTCAGACTCGTCAGCCTCAACCACCATCCAGTCGCCATCGCCCATACGTGCGTTGGTTCCGTAAGCGTTGATGATACCGCCGTTGATTACGGTCGGGTCCATACTGCCAGCATCCAGAAGCGCAGCGACCATAGAGGTGGTCGTTGTCTTGCCGTGCGTGCCGCCAATAGCGATCGCCTGCTTGAAGCGCATCAGCTCAGCCAGCATCTCAGCGCGGCGTACCACAGGCAGCAGACGTTCACGCGCAGTGCGCAGCTCTACGTTTTCCGCCTTGATTGCAGATGAGATAACAACAACAGCAGCACCATCAAGGTTTTCAGCCTCATGGCCAACCATCACCTTGATACCTTTTTCACGCAGACGCTGAACGTTTGCGTTTTCGGACATATCCGAACCCTGCACGGTATAACCGAGCTTGTGCAGCACTTCGGCAATGCCGCTCATACCAATGCCGCCAATCCCTACGAAATGCACGGGCCCCAGGTTACCAGGCATCTTCATTGGCTTTTTCCTTCCTCTTCATTTCCAGATGCTGTTCCGGCGACCTGTTCAACGAGGTCAGCAAGACGGGAAACCGCATCAGGACGTCCTTGCGTTTTTGCAGCAGCTGCGGATGCTGCCAGCTTTTCAGGGGAAGCCATCAGGCTTCCAATTTCAGATGCAAAGCGCTCCGGTGTTAGTTCGCTCTGCTTGATAACGGCTGCACCGCCCACGCTCTCCAGCACCTTGGCGTTGTTGCCTTGGTCGTTATCGAGAGCGCCCGGAAGCGGCACCAGAATGGATGGCCTGCCGATGGCGGCCAGTTCGCACACCGTGCCCGCGCCGGCCCGCGCCACCACCAGATGGGCATTAGCGATGCGTTCAGGCAGATCTGTAAAGAACGAAGCAAGCTCCGCCTTAACACCAAGCTGGTCGTAAGCCTCTTGAACGCGCTGAAGATCTTCCGGTCGGCACTGCTGCACGATGGAAAGACGGTTGCGCTGATCATCGGAAAGCTGCGCGAGCATAAGTGGCATGGCGTCGGAGAAGAAACGCGCACCCTGACTACCGCCGGTTACCAGCAGACGAAACGGGCCTTCAGTCTCTGGTGCTTCATAGGCGCGATCACACACTGCCAGCACATTATCGCGAAGCGGGTTGCCGGTAGCGTTCACCTTAGCGGCAATGGACGCTTCCAAACCTGCCAGCGGGAACGTTGTTGCAACCACTGTCGCCTGTCTTGCAAGCATCGTGTTCGCACGGCCAAGAACGGCATTGGCTTCATGAAGGATTGTCGGCAACCTGCAAAGACGCGCGGCAAACATAGGCGGGAATGTCGGATATCCGCCAAAGCCTACCATCACTTTGCCTTTGGAACGGCGCACAACACCAATTGACTGGAAAGTACCCATCATCAGCTTCAGCGCTGTTTTGGCGAGCGAAATCGGGTTCTTGGAGCGAATGGTCTCGCTATCGACAAGATGGACCTCATCAGCAGGAAAAGCGCTGCCGTACTTGTCAGCGCGCTCATCTGTCAGCAGTTCAATCCGGTAACCGCGACGCCCAAGTTCTGCGGCCAGAGCCTGAGCTGGAAACAAGTGCCCGCCTGTTCCACCGGCTGTAAGCAATATTGTTGTTTTCATTAATGAACTCCGAAACTCACGAGGCTACCGGCGGTGCGCGGTGCACACCAATCGTCGGTGTTCTGCGAGGACGTGGACGACGCCGTGTCAACGCAAGAACGAACCCCATGGTCAAGGCAAGAGCAAGAAGAGAAGAGCCACCATAGGAGATGAAAGGCAGGGTCATGCCTTTAGCAGGCATAAGGTTGAGGTTCACCATCATGTTGATGCAGCTTTGCAGGCCGAACATCACCACAAGACCGGCGATAGCAAGACGGGCAAAAGCATCATGCTCACGCGCAGCGCATAGAAGACCGCGGATCACCACAAAGGCAAAAACAAGAACAATCGCAAGACACAAGACGATACCGTATTCTTCCGCCACCACTGCGAAGATAAAGTCGGTGTGACTATCCGGCAGAATGCGCTTCACGGTGCCCTCGCCCACGCCGCGACCAAGCCAGCCGCCAGCAAGGAACGAGTCCATCGCGCGGTCAATCTGGTAAGTGTCGCCAGACTCTGGATTAAGAAAGCGCATCACGCGGTCGCGTACGTGCGGAAGATAGTTATAGCCCGCAACCATACCGCCAAGGCCAAGAAGACCCATCGGAACAATTGCAAACCATGACAGGCCATTGAGGAAGAACAGACCAAACATAACGATGCCGAGTAGCATCGTCTGGCCGAAGTCAGGCTGCGCTACCAACAAAGCAGCAACGATACCAAACAGGAGCAGCGAGAATGTGCCACCCGGAATTTCCGCTCGTTTACGCGCTTCAGACAGTAAAAACGCAACAAGCACCACGAGCGCGGGCTTAACAAACTCCGACGGCTGCAAGGAAAATCCGAACAGAGAGAACCAGCGGCGAGCGCCCTTAATCTCGGTTCCACCGAACAGCGTCAGTATCATCAGCGCCACAGCACCGATAAAGCACGCAAGCGCCAAACGCCGAACCATGCGCGGGTTAAGCGTAGAAACGCCAAGCAGAATGATAATGCTCGGGATCAGGAAGATCGCCTGACGTTTTACAAAATGGAACGGGTCAAGGCCAAGGCGCTCAGCTACCGGCGGACTAGCCGCTAGAGACAGAATAACTCCCGACAGCATAAGAACGAGAATGCCCGCCAAAAGATAGCGGTCAATCGTCCAGAGCCATTCGGAAATCGGACCTCGGTCAACCCGTGAAACCATTAGCGCTCTCCCTGACCAGACAGGTTTTCTGCACATACGCGGGCCAGCGCTTCAAACGCTTCACCACGTACTTCGAAACTCGGGTACTGATCAAAAGACGCACATGCAGGAGAAAGCAGAACTGCTACCTCCCCGCTGTTATCCCGCCCTGCATCATGCGCAGCAGCGGCGACGGCCTCATCAAGGCCAACAAACACCATGGTCTCAGTAAGACCTTGGAAGCTTTCTGCAAATTCCTGAGCCGCTTCACCGATGAAGTAGGCTTTGGCAATTTTCGGCGCGTATGATTTCAGTGAAGAAATCCCGCCAATCTTTGGTCTGCCGCCTGCAATCCAGTAGATACGGTCATAGCTTGCCAGCGCATAGGCAGTCGCATCTGCGTTGGTGCCTTTACTGTCGTTGACGAAGAGCACATTGCCTGCGCGAGCAACCAGTTTCTGACGATGAGCAAGACCCGGGAAGCTCTTGAGACCTGCGATAATCTCCTCGCGCTCCAAACCAAGCGCTGCCGCCACGCTAACAGCTGCTGCTGCATTCTGGGCATTGTGAGATCCGCGCAAAGAAAGACAGCCTTCAAGGTCCGCGACCTCTTCGCTTTCCCCGTCAACGCTTTCAAACAGTTTCGTGCCAACGGCATAAACACCATCATCAACGAACGATGTTACAGAGATGCGGTCTACCGGCACGTCTTCGCCAACAAGGCGCTCTGCAATTTCGGCACAGTAGCTATCATCAACGCCGACAACTGCTAGACGGCTACCGCGAACCAAACGTTCTTTTATAGCAGCATAGCTTTCCATATCGCCATGACGATCAAGGTGGTCTGGTGTCAGGTTCAAAAGAACACCAACATCTGGCGCAAGCGATGGTGCAAGGTCGATCTGGTAGCTAGAGCACTCGATCACATAAACCTTGTCTTCGTCCATAGCGTCGAGATCAAGGATCGGGCGGCCGATGTTTCCGCCCATCTGCACATCCATACCCGCTTGTGACAGCAGGTGGGAAATTAGGGCGGTGGTGGTAGATTTGCCGTTGGTGCCAGTAATGGCGACGAACGCACACTCAGGACATCCCTGCTCGCGTTCGCGTACAAACAGTTCGACATCACCGATGACTTCAACACCAGCTTCATGAGCCATCTTTACCGACCAATGCGGCTCTGGGTGAGTGAGGGGCACACCCGGCGCTACGACAAGGGCTGCATAACGGCTGAAGTCCACATCGCGCAGGTCGATAGCATCGAGGCCAGCATCCAGCGCTGCATCAACACGGGCGGTAGAGTCATCCCACACATCCACGCGGGCACCACCAGCAACCAGAGCTTTGGCAGTTGCCATTCCCGACCCGCCAAGGCCGAACAGCGCGACCTCACGACCTTTGAAAATGGTAATCGGGATCATAGTCGGCCTCCTAGCGCAGTTTCAGTGTCGCAAGCCCGATGAGGGCAAGAACAACTGCAATGATCCAGAAGCGGATAACGACTTGTGACTCGGTCCAACCAAGGTGCTCGAAGTGATGGTGAATTGGAGCCATCTTGAACACGCGCTTACCGGTAAGCTTGAAGGATGCGACCTGAACAATAACAGATACAGCTTCCAGCACGAACAAACCGCCGATGATAGCAAGAACGATTTCGTGCTTTGTCGCGACCGCTACTGCGCCCAGCATACCACCCATCGCAAGAGAACCGGTATCACCCATGAAAATGGCGGCAGGCGGCGCGTTAAACCACAAGAACCCTAGCCCTGCGCCAATCACAGCACCGCATAGCACCGCAAGCTCACCAGTGCCCGGAACATGGTTAATTTGTAGGTAGCTCGCAAAAACGGCGTTACCACTGAGGTAAGCGATAAGCGCAAAAGACGCCGCCGCAATCATCACCGGTACAATCGCCAAGCCGTCAAGACCGTCCGTCAGGTTCACCGCATTACCGGCGCCAACCATGACGAAGGCAGCGAACGGAATGAAGAACAGACCAAGGTTGATGGTGAGGTCTTTGAGGAACGGGAAGCCGATCGCAGTTGCGTTCTGACCGGAATCCAGCAGGGAAACGGCAAAAGCTGCAGCACCTGCAATGAGGAACTCAATGCCAAGGCGCGCTTTACCGCTAAAGCCCTTATGGGTCGCGCGGGTCACTTTCAGGTAGTCATCATAAAAGCCGATCAAGCCAAAGCCGACGGTCACACCCAGCACAATCCAAGTGTACGGATTTGCAAGGTTTGCCCAAAGCAGCGTTGCAACAATCATACCCGACAAGATCATCAGGCCGCCCATGGTAGGCGTACCCTTTTTGGTCAACAGATGGCTCTGCGGACCGTCCTCACGGATTGGCTGTCCTTTACCCTGCTTGAGGCGCAGTGTGGAGATGATTTTCGGCCCGAACAAAAAGACGAACAGCAGCGCGGTCATAATCGCGCCACCTGTGCGGAAGGTAATGTACCTAAAAACGTTCAGTGCCGAGAACTGGCCAGCCAGCTCTCCCAGAAAATACAACATTCAATAGTCCTCAAGCCGGGTCTGAATTGGCCTCGGTTGGAAAATGCTTTTTCAAGGTCTCCACGAGCGGTCCCATTTTGGTGCCCAAGGAGCCTTTAATCATAATAATGTCATTCACACGAACCGCACGAACGATGGTTTCACGCAGTTCGTCGGATGATTCTGCATACGCGCCACGCACCGTTTCAGGCAAGCGTTCCCAAAGGTGTGCCATATGCGTACCCACACAATAAACCGTATCGATTCGTGCTTGAGCCAAATCTCGCGCCAAATCAGCGTGGAACTTGTCGGAATTCTCGCCCAGCTCAAGCATATCGCCAAGAACAGCGATACGGCGACCGTTGCGCAGTGGCGTTTGCTCACCCAGTACAGCAATCGCTGCCCGCATGCTTGCAGGGTTTGCATTGTAGCTCTCGTCAATGAGAACTGCATTGCCACCGCGCATGCTTAGTACGGTCTGCTCACCCCGCCCCTTCGGCGCACGCATATCGGCAAGGGCCAAGCCCGCACGGGCAAGGTCTGCGCCCAGCTTGCAAACACCAAGCAGAACGGCAAGAGAGTTCAGAACGTAGTGATTACCCGGCGCGCCGATTTTGTAGGTGATCTCTTCACCCAGAACCACAGCATTAAGGCTGGTGCAATCAGCGGTCGTTGCGGTCTTGGTTACATAAGCATCGCAACCCGCGCGGCGGCCGAAGGTAACAATATCCTTCACACCTGCAACACTTGCCAGATAACGCAGCAGGTCATACTGGCGGTTATCGCGGTTAAGAACAGCAGCGCCGCCCGGCTCCAGACCCGCAAAGATCTCTGCCTTGGCTTTTGCAATCTGCTCAACAGAGTCGAATGCAGCCAGATGAACAGGTTCAACAGTGGTGATGATAGCCACATGCGGACGAACCATTCTGGAAAGTGGCGTAATTTCGCCCGGATGGTTCATGCCGATTTCGAAAATACCGAAATCAGTGTCTTTTGGCATGCGAGCCAAAGTCAGCGGCACACCCCAATGGTTATTGAAGGATGCAACTGGCGCGTGGGTCTTGCCAGAACGCGATAGCGCAAGGCGAAGGGCTTCCTTCGTGCCGGTTTTACCGACGGAACCTGTAACAGCAATCACACGGCCATTCATACGGCTACGCGATGCGATACCGAGACGTTCCAACGCTTCCAGCACATCGTCAACGACGAGGTACGCACGGCGGCGTGGCAGATCAGCAAGCTTCTCACGGGCAACAACCGCAATAGCCGCACCGCCGGAAAGCGCGGTCTCAACGAAGTCGTGGCCATCCATGCGATCACCCTTGATCGCAAAGAAGGCATCACCCTCAGAGATGCTACGGCTATCGATGGAAATACCGTTGATGAGCTGACCCGGCTGGCCCATGAGTTCACCGCCAATAGCGACAGCAAAATCATGCAGCGTCCAAAGAGCAGCATCACCGCCTTCTGGTTCAACCTGAGCCAGATGGGCATTCACAAGCTCTGGAGCTTTGCGAGGAAGCGGCTTGGAGATAACCTTACGCGCCTGCGGCAAGGATGCCGGAACGCGGGTGTGAATTGGAGCGGCTGCGAACTGCTCTGAGCGCGCCTTGGCTTCCTCATCAATCACCGGTTCTTCAACGGCAACACTTTCTTCCAGCGCTTCGGCTTCGACCTCGGCCTCAACTTCGTCGGTTACTTCGAAGGCTTCTGCCTCTTGGGCTACATCTTCAGCAACAACTTCATCGGCTTCAACAGCCTTACTAACATGCGCGATTTCGCCGGATGCCAGTAGCTTGTCAATCTCTTCAAATGCCGATGCCATGTCAGGATTTTCAGCGCTTAGCTGCTCTTCGGCAACTACATCGGCACCATCATCCAGCTTGGTATCAGCAAAGAGAGCATCATCAGCTTCAGCGGCTTCAACCTGCTCGTCTTTCTTGTCGTCGGAAAGGAAGGATAGGTCTTCCAGAACCGCCATCAAGCGAGCAGCATTGTCCTGCGAAACCTCTGCTGGCTTTTCGTCTGTAACTTCTTCAGCAACAGGTTCGCCCGCATTTTCAGCTTCAACGACAGGCTCGTCTGCTTCTGCAACTTCTTCTGTCGCTTCATCAGCAGGCGCTTGTTCTTCAGCAACCTCGTCCTGCTCGATAGCCAGATCGAGATCAAGGTCATCAAGCTGGAACTCTTTCGCCAGAGCATCTTCTAAGGACAGGCCATCGACTTCGACAGCTACATCATCATCGCCCTGCTCGTCAGCTTCATCAAAGATATCGAGGCCAAGGTCTTCCGCCAAGCTATCAAGGTTCACCAGCGCAGGTGCACCGGAGCGCTCCGCAGCTTCTTGCAGATCAGCAGCTTCAACAGCCTTCAGGATTTCTTCGTGATCGGAGAACGGCAGAACCTCGGAACCGACGATCTGACCGGTCTCGTGCCCTTTACCAGCAACGCAAAGCACGTCACCACCAACCATCATATCAACGGCACGGCGGATAGCAGTTGCACGGTCACCAATTTCGATAGCGGCCGGACAAGCATCGAGGATCTGGGAGCGGATGCCCTCAGGGTCTTCGGTACGCGGATTGTCATCAGTAACGATGGTGATATCAGCAAGGCGCTCGGAGATTTCGCCCATGAGCGGGCGTTTTCCGTTGTCGCGATCACCACCACAGCCGAACACGCAGATCAACCGGCCTTCGGTGAACGGGCGCAGAGCGGTGAGAACGTTTTCCAGCGCTTCTGGCTTGTGAGCATAGTCAACAAACGCAAGACCGCCGTTTGCTTTTGTCGCAACGTGCTCGATACGGCCCGGAGCGCCTTTCAGCTGCTCAAGGGCCTGCATAACAACGCCAGTTTCAACACCAGCGGCAATTGCGAGACCCGCAGCGATCAGCGCATTAGCGACTTGGAAATCACCTGCCAGCGGCAGAACGATGGTGTAGATGCCTTCAACGGTCTCAATGCCAAGAACCTGAGAGTAACCGTCAGCAGACATGGAAAGCAGGCGCAGGTTATTACCGTTAGCACCAACGGTAAACGGAACAAGACCACGCTCTTCGGCCACAGCCAGAATGCGATCAGCAAACGGGGTATCAGGATCTACTACAACCGCAGCGCCTTCTGGCAGCAGTTCGGTAAAGAGACGCAGCTTTGCCTGAAAATACTCTTCAACCGAGGCGTGGTAGTCCATGTGATCACGGCCAAGGTTAGTGAAACCAGCGGCAACCAGATCAACGCCATCAAGGCGGAATTGGTCAAGACCATGGCTGGAGGCTTCCATGGAAGCATGGGTCACGCCATCATCCGCAAGGCGTGCGAGGTCCTGATGCAGCTGCACTGGACCCGGAGTTGTCAGACCGCCATAGCTTTTGCCAGTGGAGGTGATCGTGCCCAAAGTACCAAGGCTTGCAGCATTGAGGCCAGCATACTCGAAAATCTGACGGGCAAATTCGGCAACCGATGTCTTGCCGCTTGTACCGGTAACAGCAACCATTGTTGCAGGCTGATGGCCAGCAAAACGGGCCGCCATGTAGGCAAGCTCACGGCGCGCGTCAGCGGCGGCGACCAGCGGCACACCTTTGGCAGCCTCGCGCACAGCATCATCAACACGATCGGCATCAATCAGAATTGCAGCAGCACCAGCTTCGACAGCCTGAGGGATATAGCTCACGCCATCAGCCTTAACCCCTTTGAGTGCAGCAAACAGGTAACCAGGCTCAACGCGTCGGCTGTCCTCGGTTAGACCGGTAATTTCAACATCCAGACCGTTTTCAGGGCTGGTGGCGGTTTCTATAATCTCTTCTAGCAACATAGCGCTGATATGTCCGGCCTATGAGACGTCAATGTGGCAGCAGGTCCCTACTCTCGAATGCCCCAGTAACGTTATCCAAATTATTATTGCGCCCCTCAGTAAGAAACGGCGATAGTCTCGCCACCTTCTATAAAGTTTGGCTTTACTCCTAGCATCGGTGCAATCCTACGTATGACAGAAGCGGTCGTTGGAACCACATTCCAACCGGCAGTCGCATACGGCTGCCCTTCCAACTTCTGAGGCTCATCCAGAGATAGCAGAACGATGTATTGCGGATCGCCCATCGGGAACGAACCCAAGAAGCTATTCAAGTAAATACCTTCCGCATAGCGACCATCGATAACTTTCTGCGATGTCCCCGTTTTTCCGCCAACATCATACCCCGGCACAGCGGCGCGGCGGCCAGAACCGTTTTTGACGTTCATACGGTTAAGCAGGCGAACAGCATCGCTGGTCTCTTGCGAGATTACCTGAGTGGCAACCTTGCTAGCTTCTTCCTCGGTTCGCGGCAGGAAGGTCGGATTAATGAACTTACCACCATTGACCAAGGTTGCACCCGCTACAGCTGTATGTAACGGCGTTACAGAAAGACCGTGACCAAAGGAAATGGTCATCGCAGCAACTTCGTTCCAGCGAGGAGGCAGAAGCGGCATAGCGCGTTCAGGAATTTCTGTGCGAAGCGGAGTGGTCAGACCCAGCTTTTCCATAAACTTGCGCTGCTCATCAATACCAACTGCCAGCATCATGCGAGCGGTACCGATGTTGGAAGAGTAGGTGAAGATTTCAGGTACGCTCAAAATGCGCTTTTTGCCGTGGAAGTCATCGATCATTCGGCCACCGGCACGGATCGGACGGCGTGCATCAAAGCTATCACCCAAGTTCACGTGGCCGCTGTCCAGCGCCATCGCAACAGTAATACCCTTGAACACAGAGCCCATCTCGAAAACACCAGCGGTGGTGCGGTTGAGACGATCAGGTAGCAGCGCTTCACGGCGATCGTTCGGGTCATAGTCCGGCAGCGAGACCATAGAGATAACTTCGCCGGTATGGACATCAAGCACCACGCCCATTGCCGCTTTGGCCTTGTAGTACTCCATCGCGCGGACCAGCTCGTCACGAACGGCATACTGAACGCGCAGGTCTACTGAGAGCTGAACAGGCTCCAAGGTCTTGTTGCTGGTGAAGCCAAGATCACGAAGATCCTTCAGCCATGCAGTATCAATGTACTTCTCAAGGCCGGAAATACCGTTGCCATCAACGTCCACGGTACCCAGAATGTGAGCTGCCGTGTTGCCGCCCGGATAGAAGCGGCGCTGTGTTTCTTCAAACCCGATGCCCGGCAAACCAAGATCATGGATCGCATCGCGCTGCGACATGGAAATTTCGCGGTCCAGATACACAAAACTCGCCTCACTCTTGAGACGCTTTTCAATAGTCGGTGTATCCAGATGCGGCAGAACGGAGATCAGCCCTTCAAAGACTTCATCAGGATCAGGAATCTTTTTAGGGTAAGCAACCAGATCAGCACTGCGAATATCCGTCGCCAGAATATCGCCGTTCCTGTCAAGGATATCTGGACGGGACATCAGCGTTGGCGAGCGGTAGGAGATGTACTCCCGCGCCTCTTCCGTATCCGCTGAGCCCAGCATCACGAGCCGACCACCAATTACGGTGAACACGCAGAAGAAAGCCATCATAGCAATGATGATGCGAGACTTTGCAGGCTCGCGAACAGTCGATTGCATGACCCGTTTTTTGCGGGCTTCTGGTGCTTTCAAAAAGGAGGTCGGTTCCAACGCTGCCATAATGCCCCCTTAACGAACAGCAGGAAGGGCACCAGCGTACCCACCCATACTATCATGTGCAGCTGGCTCAAGCTGAACCGGCTTCATCGGCAAGGCATCAAGTGTCGTGATCTGCTCGGCACCTAGAGGCTCAAGCTGAAGGTAACTGTTGTAACGATCAACCACGCCCTGCAAACGCGAAGGCTGATTGAGCGCACTCCACTGCGCCTTGTACCAACGAATATCTTCCCGCTCTTTCTCGATCTGACGCTGCAGTTCGGAAACGCGGTCGTTCAGGTGTTCGGTCGACATTTTCATGTCGTAAACCGCCACCGCGCCGACAACGACGGTGAACATGAAGACAAGGTTGATGATGCGCAGCAAGACGTTACCCCCCAAGCCCTTTGTAGGCTGCAAGGTGTGGAACCCCGGCCTCAAAGATGTCCAACTCCCTAGCCGGCGTATCCAGACGAAGACCAGCACGAAGACGAGCAGAACGCGCACGAGGGTTCATTGCCACCTCTTCGTCGCTTGCGTCCTGATTGCCCTTTACGATGTATTCAAAAGTTGCCGGAGGCACTTCCACCTCAGGCATATGACGGGAACCGCCACCACGTGTCTTGGTGCGATCTGCCAGAAAGCGCTTAACGATTCGGTCTTCCAAGCTATGGAAGGTCACCACAACAAGACGGCCACCCGGCTTGAGAATACGCTCCGCCGCAGCAAGAGCACCAGCAGCCTGATGCAGCTCGCCGTTCACATAAATGCGCAGCGCCTGAAACGTACGAGTTGCAGGGTGGATACCCGGCTTCTTCGGATTACGGCCAACAACCTTCTCAACCACACGAGCAAGCTCAACTGTACGCTCGAACGGCTTTTCATCACGCGCTCGGCAGATTGCGGCAGAAACGGCAGAAGCACGTTTTTCCTCGCCCAGCAAACCGATGATGCGGGTTAGGTCTTTCTGCGGCATGGTGTTGACCACGTCCGCAGCAGAAGGCCCTGCCTGCTCCATGCGCATATCCAGAGGTCCGTCACCACGGAACGAGAACCCGCGCTCAGGCTGGTCAAGCTGCATGGAGGACACACCAAGGTCCATCACAACGCCATCGACACCTTCAAAACCGCAGGAGCGCGCATGCTCATCCAGATCAACAAACTGGCCATGGACCAGCTTCAAGCGACCATCGTAAGCGTCAACCAGAGCCTGACCATTAGCAATTGCATCTGGGTCGCGATCAACCGCAACAACGGTTGCACCAGCGTTCAAAAAGGCTTTCGTGTAACCGCCCGCACCAAAGGTACCATCAACGATTACATCACCCGGCTTCGGCGCCATCGCTTCACATACACGATCCAGAAGAACCGGAATGTGAGGGGCAGAGCCGTCATCACCAGAGTTATTAGGATCTTTGCGATCGCTCATCACGCCGCTCCTCCCGCTTGACCGGAGAACCCAGGCTGCGATCCTGCCAGCACCGCCATAGCGCGTTTCATTGCTTCTTCGCGATGTGCACGGAACTTACCTGGTTCCCAGATCTGAAACTTGAATCCTTGACCTACAAAGGTCACTTCTTGATCAATGCCCGTATGGGCACGGATGCTGTCAGTCAGCACAATTCGACCATCACGGTCGATCTTCAGGGTCTCACTAGCACCATACAGCGCCGTAGATAGCACATCATATTCCATCGAAAGCGTCGAGAACCCCTCAAGTTTCTTTTGAATTTCGTGGGTCAAACCATGCCCACCGGCGTCCACTGCTTCCTGAAAAGGAGAAGGAAAACAATAAAGGCCTTCGAAACCGTCCTTCGCCAACGCCGCACGAAATGGCGCAGGGATCGATACACGACCCTTGGCATCCACCCGATTGGTGTAGTGCGAAACGAAGCCAGTCATTGTTCCTCTCAAGCGACCACTGAAATATGAGAGGCCGCCCATTAAAAAGTTTGCGCTTCCCTGAGGGCGTCCGACGCTTCCTGAAAAACTAAAGGACGCGATACGAACTCCCAGCCGAACGACAATTTTCCGGTTTTATTCGGGATACTATGGGATAACATGGGAAAGCATGGGACGTCAATCAAACAGCAACGATTTGATGCCGTCATTTATGGCAGAAGGCGAACCTGCACAGCAAAACATCCCCTACGACAACTAAAGGGGTAAAAATGTTTATATTTCATTTATTTATGGAAGTTTTGCGCAAAATAACGAGGAGTTGCACAGCTAAACAGGCAGCCGCAAAACGGGCATTTTCAAACAGCTATCAAAACACGGGACAGCAAGGTTCGCCCAAGCTTTTCCAGCTTGGTGGGGCGAGATTCCAAAGCATGGTGGGGCGTTTTCCCAAATCATCCCGTAGAGAGCGCAAATCACACACCAAGCCAGCGCTGAAAGCAGCTAGTCAGCACAAGCCTATGATCTCTTTAAGGTAATTGATTATTGAGCTAGACCCAACTTTTCCAGATGAGCCGCCGCCTCTGGTATTTTAGAGTTCTCAAAGAGCTCAATCAGCAATCGAGGCCTTGAACCCTCAGCCCACAGCACCTCGAAAAACTCAGACCAATTGATAGTGCCTGCACCCATTTCCCAATGACGATCCGCGAGCCCGTCGCAGTCCTGCAGGTGGATATGTTGAAGATGAGCGCCTGCAGAACGTACCCATTCCGCCAGCTCCGGCCCATCATGCGTTTTGTGCGCGTAATAGGCATGGCCTGTATCAAGAGAAACCGCGAGCGCTGAACTATCAAAGCGCTCCACTAGCTGCCTGCGGAAATCGGGATCAACATCCTCTGCATTTTCCAAAACGAGCGTACAGCCGATATTTTCCGCTCTTTGAACCGCTTCGCTAATATTTTCCTGCGTGCGATCAAGCAACCCATCCACGGCGCCAATGTAGTTTTCACGGTTGTGGTGAAGCCAGATCGTATAGGGGCTGTGTAATACGAGCTGCGTCGCCCCCAGTGCTTCGCACGCATCCAGTGACTGCATCAGGCGCTTTTTCAGCACCTCAACCACGTCCACATCCAGCGAACCGAGACCAGCATCCCAGAACGGCCCATGCAATCCCAAGCGCCCGCGATAGTCGGAAAGCATCGCCTTGATGCTACTTGCCTGCTCACTCCAGTCGCTATTGAGCGTAGAACCCATAACGAAGTCCTGCAACTCAAGATCGCGCTGCTTTTCCAGAACCCAATCGAGATGATCGGGAAGCTCAAAGCTCGTCAGCGCAGCACCTAATACCGGAAGTGTCGAAGGCATATCAAATCACTCAAATAAACGCTTGAAACACTCGGCAACCTAACGAAGTAAAAAGCACCTGTCAGCAACCTTCATCATCACAAACAAAAACCGCACCTCATTTCACTGAGACGCGGCTCATATTCTCATCGTCAAAGCTGGATACCGGCTTCAGTCAGCAAACAGCTCAGGAACGCTCATTCCAAGTTCGGAGCAGATGACGCTTAGCTTATCCATTGGAGGCTCAAGCCCATCCTCGATAACTGAACGCAGATATTGCGCTTCAAAACCAGCCTTGGAGCTGACTTCATCCATGCTCGTTCCCAAGTCCGTTATTTTCTCCAAGAGCCGCTGCCGCCACAACTCATTTGGAACAAAAAGGCTATCCACCAAGTGCACCTCCCTGCATGCAAGCCCGACGCATTCACAATGCGCCTGATCCACACAATCTATGCACTATCACCTACACCCTCCAAGCTGGAACTTTGAACTAGTCCATTCCACTAGGTGAGCTTCCCCAAGGTTTATTTCGCGGCACACTTCCAAGAATAATAGGAAAATGGGTCAGCGCTTTCTCGCAAAGCACCAGCGAAGAAACCGAGAGGTTTCAAGCATATTCAATAGAAGTACCCCAACTAGGGATAAAAAATAAATGCGTTGCAACACACGATAAAAGTGCATGCATTACACACATGCACCTCGAAACAACTAAGACTGTTGTTTATAGCAGTTAAAAGGAGCCAGACGGCCTGTAAGCCGGGTTCTGTATGGCGCAACACCCGAAGGTGCGCACGCGACGACTATTCATCTGGGACGCCCATTGCTGAACGCCTCTAGCAACCAACCCGGGTGGTCAGGTCTGGAGAAGACTGGAAGTCAAGCTTCCGCGCCACCCCTATTCGGTCTTGCTCCCGGTGGGGTTTACCATGCCGTCTCTGTTGCCAGATACGCGGTGAGCTCTTACCTCACCCTTTCACCCTTACCTCCACATGTGAAGGCGGTATACTCTCTGTGGCACTTTCCCTAAGGTCACCCTCGCCGGACGTTATCCGGCACCGTTTCTCCATGGAGCCCGGACTTTCCTCCACCACGGCCTTTCGACACTTGTGGCAGCAGCCGTCCGGCCGTCTGGCAGCCCTCAGGTACGGGCCTAGTCGCTTGAGGTCAAGCCTTTTTCCTGCATTCCCTCTCTATGGTGAAGCAGGAACCAGCTTATCCAGTGTTTCGGCAAACAATCTAGCTGTTGCCTCATCTACCTCAGCAAAGCCGCAAACAAGGCCCATCCTTCGAACTCTACTGGAGTTTTTGATGTAGTAACTACTAAGTGGCTTAACGCCAAAGCCGCGTTCATCAAGCTGACTTGCAACATACTGGTCGTCGCAGTCTTGAGGCAGGAATATAGGCATTTGCAAGCCTCCAGCCGGCTTTCCGACACCCACCCGATTTCCCAGAACTCTGCGAATTTCAGCGGAAAGAAGCGCCCCGCGCTCCTCATAGGCACGGCGAATTTTCTTTAGGTGCGCCCGGTAATGCCCCTCTTCAATGAAGTGAGCAAGTGCCGCCTGTCCGTGGACGTTGGCAAGTCCGCCTAGGGACCGGTGAGCAACCCGCAACGCCTTTGCATAGCAGCGCGGCACCACCGCATAAGCCAGCCGAATACCCGGAGCCAAGGATTTGGACACGGTGCCGATATAGACAACATCACTTCCCGCGTTCAAGCCTTGCAAGGCAGCCAGCGGCCTACCTTCAAACAGGAACTCGCTGTCGTAGTCATCTTCGATGACCAGAGCGCCGCTTTTGCGCGCAAACTGCAACACCTCAAGACGTCTTGCCATATCCATGCGCATACCCAGCGGGAACTGATGGGAGGGTGTTAGATAGATCAGCCGAAACGCCTTGCCGGCAAATGAAGAGAGCCCCTCGGAGGGGTCAAACCCTTGCACATCGAGCCCGGCAGCATGAAACGCAGAACGAGCGCCTGTGTAGCCCGGTTCCTCAATAAGCGCCGGATCACCCTCATCGGAAAAGCTCTGGGTTATCAGGGTGAGCAGTGACTGGACACTTGCGCCGACGATAATTTGCTCGGCTTCCGCTCTAACACCGCGCTCCTGCAACAAATACTGTGCGAGAACAGACCGCAGCCGATCAAGGCCAAACGTATGCTCGTAAGCGAGCTGGCTATCACCAACTGTTCGCGCTGCGCGCCTCAGACTTCGCCCCCATAGATCATAGGGAAAAAGCGAGCGAGCCGGTTCCCCCGGCTGCATTTTCTCCCCCTTAGATGGGAACCGCAGATCTGCGGAAAGGCGCTTACCTCTCTTTGATAAACCTTGCGACGAGCCTGATATCGACGATGTAGTTTCCTTAGAGAAAGCCGAGGGCTGCTCGCATACCACCGGAGCTGCGCCGCGTCGAACATCAATCAGGGCCTCTGCCTTAAGCAGCTCATAGGCGGTATTTACGGTATTACGGGAAATGCCAAGAACACTGGCCAACTGACGGGATGAAGGCAGCAACGCGCCCGCCTTGAGCTTGCCTCCGGCGACGCCTTCGCGAACATACCTGTAGATCTGACTGGAAAGCGGCACACCGCTCTCTCTATCCAACTGAAGCTCGTAAATGATCATTGGAAGCCCCCCACCTTGAGCGGAAGACTAAGGGCGCGAGCTGGTGCCTGTCAAAGAAATCATGGAAACACGTAAAGGAAGGGAGATCAGCAGACTGGCACTATGAAAAAGAAAAAAGTGGCTCTTTCACAAAACCAGCCTGCCGATCAAACTGGTCCTATGTGCCGATTATATTGCTCAAAACCGAGGACCAGATGACGGTAATTGAGAAAACCCCAGAAGAACGCAAGGTCGAATTCGCCAGCCGGGACAATCGTCCCCCGTCTTTTGCCCGCGTTCGATCTTCCAACCGTGCAAACTACGATTGGGAAACGATCTATCCTATTTTACAGAGCGCAATGGTCGCTCATGTTGGCTTCATCGATGAAGATCGCCCGATGGTGATCCCGATGGCCTTTGCGGTAGTCGATCGCACGATCTACATTCACGGCGCCAAAGCCGCCCGCATTATCAAAAAGCAAAGTGAAACTGCATCTCTTTGCCTAACAGTTACACATGTTGACGGTATGGTTCTCGCCCGTTCGGCGTTCCACCATTCCTTTAATTACAGAAGCGCCGTAATTCATGGCAGCGCCCGTCATGTGACCGACCCACGAGAGGCCGAAGCGGCGCTTATCGCAATTACCGAACACCTTCTACCGGGACGCTGGGAAGAAGTTCGTCCAATGACAGACAAGGAACTTCGCTCAACCGGTGTGTTGGCACTGGAAATTGAGTGGGCCGCAGCCAAAATCAGAGAGGGTGGTCCTGTTGACGACGAAGAGGATCACAGCTTGCCACACTGGGCAGGTGTTGTTCCTGTTACGACCGCCATTGGCCAGCCTATAGATGATGGAAAAATCCTTGAAGGCGTTAAAATTCCGGCTTCTGCAAAGGCCGCACGTCGGAAGTTTCTATAAATCCCAATGCTCTGGAGATGGATGGTTGGTATTGCCCATACCAACCATCCCACGTCCTTGCAGACAGACTGACCTACTGGCCAGACATTCCAGAAATCTTTGAGAAACCGAATTCACCCGATTGGCAGCAGCAGCATGCAGCGCGCCCTAAAGCTTATTAGCTTTTACCGAGGATGTTTTTCACTTTGCTGCAGTAGCGAGCGCTGATGCGGTTCATGCGCTTTGCAGCATGGCCAGCGTTGTAGCGCAAAATGGTACCGCAGAGGTCGCCACCAGCCTTTTTGTGGGCACCTGCGAGGTAACGCATACCCCAATCAATGTTTGTTTCCGGGTTGTAGAGGGCCTTTGTAGAACCGCGATAACCCATGCCGCGCGCTGTCGCTGGCTTGATCTGCATAAGACCAACTTCGCCTGCTGCGCCGCGAGCTTTTGCGTTGAAGTTACTTTCTACCTGCACAACAGCGCGAGCAAGGTCTGCTGGTACGCCGTGTTTCTTTGCATGTTTCTTGATAAGCTTATCGTAGTTGGAAGACTTGGAAGCCGCGTGAGCTTGGTCAACAACCGGAAGTACACCAGATACGCCAGACAGAACAATGCCTGCCGAAGCAAAGGTTACAAGTGCAAGTTTCTTAAAGTTCGTGAACATCTATTATGTTTCCTGACACGATATTAGTTTTGAGCGAGAAGCTATATCGTCGGCAGATGCGTCAAGAATCTGACTAACCAGATCACGAAGTGTTTCAAGAACTATGGAAGAAGCATGGCAAAGATGCCAAATTATGACGAGCATGTGGCACAATGCAGCCACATCGGCCACATGCATGGGCAAACAGAAGCTATGTCAGGACCTTCCCTTACGATAGCCTCAAAACTGGTATACTACGGTATTTTACTAATACATCAGTATATTTACAGAGAAGGTAAACTCTTTAAAAGTGTATGCAGGGTCGCGACGGTCTGTGCGTCAGCTGCGCCATCCACAACCTGTGGGCGGTAATGCCGTTGAAACGCTGTAACCGCACGTTTTGTAGCGTGATCGAAAACGCCAGTCGGCATGACTTCATAACCGAATAGGCCCAAAAGAGACTGGATTGCATCAACCGGAGCGCCCTCGTCGCCAAGCTGAAACACAACACTGTTGTTTGCCTCAACAGGCTCGATTGCATTCCCTACGCCAGCACGAGCAAGTTCAAGCCAAGGGAACAGCTCACCAGGGTCCTTTTTACGGGACGGTGCAACATCAGAATGAGCCAGAACGCGGTAAGCAGGAATGTTGTGGCGAGCG
Organism: Pseudovibrio flavus; assembly: GCF_009711345.1. GTDB lineage: Bacteria > Pseudomonadota > Alphaproteobacteria > Rhizobiales > Stappiaceae > Pseudovibrio > Pseudovibrio flavus. The sequence continues at coordinate 223,083 of NZ_SMMA01000066.1, read as the reverse complement.
ATAATGTCCTTGCACAGGGCGATAACCGCATCGATCTGAACCTGCGGGTATGCAGGACGACCGAAATCATGGCCTCCGTTTACAATCTCGATGCCAATGCTACACGCATTTATGTCCCGATCACCCTTCCAGTAGGACTTTCCGGCGTGCCAAGCGCGTCTACTTTCAGGCACCATCTGCAAAATCTCACCGTCTTCCTTGACGAGATAGTGCGCAGAGACTTCTGCCCGTGGGTCACACAGGCGCGACACCGCGGCCTCTTCGCTCTCCATACCGGTATAATGGAGGAGAAGCATATCAATCGGCAAATCACCGCGCTCGTTATGATTTGATGATGGGTGAAGACGTGCGGGCACACCGCATTCTACTTTTTTGCTCATAGGCCACGTTCTAGTTGGATTTGCTCAAAGGCACTATTAATGGCCGCAAGGCGGTCATTGGCTATCTTGACGAATTCTTCAGGTACGCCGCGCGCAATCAGTTGGTCAGGATGAGTGTCTTTCACCTCTTGCAGATACCGCTTGCGAATTTCGGCATAGCTGGCGTCAGGTGAAACATCCAGAACCACATATGGATCGCTACCACCACGGATATGGCGGGCTTTAATTTTTGCGTAGCAGCGTCCGTCTATACCAAAGATCTGGGCAACACGCTCCAGATAGGCGTCCTCCCCTTCGTGGAAGAACCCATCTGCTTTGGCGATAAAGAACAAGGCATCAAGAATATCGATGCGCGTTTCTTCATCTTCAAGAAACAGACTATTGATCCGCTCGGCGTAAGCCTCAAAGCCAGCAACATCCTGCTGGGCGAGACTAAACAGCCGAGCAACGTTCCTCTCTTCACCTGCCGGAATGTCGAATAGGTTCTCAAAAGCCAGAACTTCTTCTGCTGTAACAACCCCGTCCGCTTTCGCCATTTTGGCCGATAGAGCGATCATAGCTACGGTAAACGCCAGTGAACGACGGTTCTCCTGTGCAGCTGTCAGCAAAGACTGGATACGGTCCAGCAACTGCGCACCACTTTGCTGAAGCGCACTAACAAAGGAGGATAGATTTTGCCAAAAGTTCATAGAGCCCAAACTAACCAAAAGAAACGGATTCGGCGACACGGGATATCACCTGAGTCGCGTTTGCCCACTCTGCCCAAAGATTGCAATTACTACGCACATAAATTCACTGAATCTTTGTTTTTTAAAGGGCAAAATATCTCTAACTAAATTGATTCTTTCTTGTCCGACTCGTGAAGGTCTTTCTCGTGGAGAAAATTCCGCCGTTCCGCACAGCACTTTATGCGTGCATTATTTTATCCGGACTATCCATACTGGCAATGTCGTTCTATGCCATTGATCAGGCAGCCATTTATTTGATGGTTAAAGAGGATGCTGAAGAAAACAGCGCGTTGGCACAAAAAGCCATCGTGGAACTGCAGGCTTTCAAAGACACAAAACCGGAGACGGGAGTAGACCGGGAGATCTTTACAGGTCTTGCATTGCGTGGGTCCAGTTCTATCAAGCTATCGACTGTCGACGCCAGTGCTCAGCTCGCCTCCGATGACATAGAGCGGCTTTATAAGCTGCTCGAACCGGATATGGATAAGCTGTCTATTGTTGCAATGGCAGCCTCCGGCAATACGATTGCCGGATACAGCAGTGCAGATGTTCAGCATTCAACGGAGAACTCTGCCCTTTCGGACGATGCTCAGGCAGCTATGGTTGATGCACTGAACACCGGCGAAGAGCAGTTCTACTCGAACTTTTCTTTCACGAATCTAACGATACCCACCTTTACGACAGTGCTACCGTTCAAGTTCGACGGTATGCCAATCGCGACGCTGTTCATTACAGCAGAACCGAGCATCTCGAAAGCCGCTTACATCCGCTCGCTTTCTTTTGCGACAGCCTCCACCTTCACGGTGGTTCTGTTGTTGACACTATGCTCCATCTACTTTGTGTGGCAGTACCTGCGTGACCGCTGGAAGACATCCAAGACCATCAGTTTCCTTGCTCACAACGATCCGTTGACGAGACTGCCGAACCGCTCGGTCTTTTCCACCCACCTCAATCAGTCATTGAGAAAAGCGCAGATTACTGCTGCAAACCTTTATGTGGTTTCCATCGATGTCGATAAATTCAAAGAGGTGAACGATACCCACGGCCATGCAGCCGGTGACATTTTTCTGCAAGTCATTGCTGACCGTCTACGCATGGTACTTGGAAACCACCTTGTCGCCCGTCTGGCAGGTGATGAGTTCGCCGCAATTATTGACAATGAAAGAAACGACGAGGCTGTTCATGCTTTGATGCAGCGGGTTATGTCCGCGTGTCTCGCCCCATGCATCATTGATGGTAAGGAACTTGGCATCTCACTAAGCATTGGCATAGCGAAGGCGACGGACGCTGCATGGCGCGCCTCCCGATTGCTGCACTGTTCGGATCTTGCCCTTTACCGTTCCAAATCCAGTGGCCGGTCAACCTTCACTTGGTACGACCCAAGTATGGATGAAGACCTTGAACGTCGCCGTGAGATCGAACGGGATATGCGCCGTGCCCTCAAGACGAACGGCTTTTCCGTTCATTACCAAGCACAGGTCGCGCTACAAACCCAAAGACTTTGCGGTTTTGAAGCGCTGCTCCGTTGGAACCACCCTGAAAAGGGCATGATCTCACCGGAAATCTTCATTCCTATTGCTGAAGAAACAGGAATGATCGAGGCCCTTGGTGAGTACGTTTTGCTGCAAGCCTGTCAGGATGCGGTAAGCTGGGCAGACGATACATTAAAAGTCGCGGTAAACTTCTCGCCAGCCCAGTTCAAGTTCGGCTCCATCGAAAAGAGTGTGGAACGTGTGCTTATTGAAACAGGGCTAGTGCCGGAACGCCTTGAGATCGAGATTACCGAAAGCCTTCTGATCAATGACACCGAGAGCGTTATTGAATCGCTTAAGCAGATCAGCGCAATGGGCGTTTCCATCGCTATGGATGACTTCGGTACTGGCTACTCCTCGCTGAGCTACCTCTCGCTATTCCCGTTCGACAAGATCAAGATCGATAGAAGCTTCGTTCAGCACATCGGCGAACGCACCCAGTGTGACGCAATCATTGCAGCTATTGTGGGCTTGGGCCGTTCGCTAAGCGTGGTGATTACGGCGGAAGGTGTTGAGACCGCGAAACAGGCAGAGCAGCTTAAAGAAGTGGGCTGCCATCTGGTGCAAGGTTACTACTACGGCAGACCAAGTCCGGTGAATCCGGCCAATCCGGCTGAACACCTCAACGGCGTTCGAAAGTTCGAGGCCGTACAGCACATTCCGGAGAGTCTATCAGCCTAAACGGTTACATAAGAGGGGACTTAAACGTCCCCTTTTTTGTTACATGGCAGCAGCAGCGCGTGCCGCTTGATCGTAGTGGCCGGAGATAGAACGAAGCGTTGACGCGATGCGGGAAACCTCTCCCTCATCCATTCCCAGCTCCTTAAGCGGAGCGACAAGTAACGCCTCCCGAAGGCGCCCATATTCATTGCAGAGCTGCTCGCCTTCCTCGGTAATAGAGACGGTCTTTTCCTTGCCCCGCTTGCCAGATTGGACAAGTCCACCCTTCTCCAGCTTCTTCAAAGCGTAGGAGACGGTATGCGTATCCTCGATATTCAGCACAAGGCACAAGTCTGCCATTGTCTTGGGGCGACCTCGGTGATTGACGGAATGCAGCACGAGCGTTTCAAGAGGAGACATTCCCTCCTGACCAACAGCCGCCATGCACCTTACCATCCACCGGTGATAGGCATGCACCATCATGGTCACCGCAAACTCCACCTCGGAAAGCGCAGGCATTTGCCCGCTGGCAAGGTGAGCAGCTGAAACGACGGGGCCGATACCTACGGCAACCTCTTTATCAGAATGAGTATCTTTAAGCTCTTCTTTGGCCACGTGGCCTCCCCCAAACTTGCCAAGGCATCACGCCAATTCCATTGCTTATCAATTAGGCGCTTCGCAAGTTACTGTCAAAACACTAGTTGTTTTCACATAGAATTCCGATCATCTCCCGCAGAACAATGTTAGCGCTGTCCGTAGTCTCCCGTCTTAACCTGCACAATTTTAAGGAATAGGACTTTCTTCCTCGTCCTTTTTTGGTCTTTTCCGCGACCAAACCGTGGCCAATCCAAAAATTAGAAAACGTCAGCCCCATGTCCTATATTCTTGCGTGTCTTCCCGACCTATCCGTGCTGGTGCCTGCCTTTATCGTTGTAACCATAGGGGCTTGTATGCAGGCATCTATTGGCATGGGGCTTGGTATGATCGCAGCACCTGTTCTTGCTGTCCTTGACCCAACAATGGTTCCGGGCACCATGTTGGTGCTTAGCGCCTTTATGGGTATTGCGGCCGCAAAACGCGAATCTGTTGCCATTGTTTGGAAAGAATACTCAATCGGTGTTCTGGGCCGCCTTACCGGCACTGTGATCGCTGGTCTGATTCTCGTTCAAATCACAAGCATCCAGACATTTTCTCTTCTGTTTGGTGTCGTCACAGCAGTTGCCGTGCTTCTTTCTCTGGCAGGGTTTGGCGTTCGTTTTTCCAGCTTGTCGCTTGGCATCTTCGCAACAATCTCCGGCGTTATGGCAACCATCACATCAGTTGGCGCACCGCCAATGGCAATCGCCTATCAAGGCCAGCCAGTTGCCCATGCCCGCCCGAACATGAACGCGATTTTTGGCACAGGCTCTGTACTTTCCTTGTTTGGCACCGCCGCTTCCGGCTGGCTGGGCTTTGAGCATCTCATCTCAGCAGCAGTCCTCTTCCCTGCCCTTTATTGTGGCTTTGCTCTGGCTGGCGTCGTGAAGAAGTATACCGATCAGCGCTTCCGTTACATCGCGCTCGGCTTTGCCTTCGCCTCCGCCATGCTGCTTATCTACCGAGGTATAAGTTAGCTCTTATTGACAATTTATCGACATTTTGTAGATATTAGCGCTCCTATGAAGAATTACTGAAGCAAGTGGGAGCGCAGTACTGATGACTGAGGGCAAGTGGGATTTCTGGATTGATCGTGGCGGCACCTTCACGGACATTGTTGCCAGAAAGCCAGATGGCTCTTTGCAGGCACACAAAGTTCTCTCGGAAAATCCGGAGGCTTATAAGGACGCCGCTCTTCAAGGTATCCGCGACCTTCTAGGCATCGCAAAGAACGAGCGCATCCCTGCCGAGACAATCGCAACCGTTAAAATGGGCACAACGGTTGCGACCAACGCTCTGCTAGAGCGTAAGGGCGACCGCACCGCACTCTTTATTACCAAGGGCTTCCGCGATGCGTTGGCGATTGGCTATCAGGCCCGTCCTGACATTTTCGCCAAGGAAATCATCAAGCCTGAGCTACTCTATGAAAGCGTGACAGAAGTTGGCGAGCGTATCCGCGCCGACGGCACTGTTGAGCAAGCACCAGACCTTGATGCTGTGGAAGCAGACCTCAAGCGCGTTTATGAAAGCGGCATCCGCTCCCTCGCCATCGTTTTGATGCATGCCTACGCCTACCCAGAGCACGAGAAGGCACTGAAAGCCATCGCTGAGAAGGTCGGCTTCCCGCAAATCTCCGTCTCCCATGAAGCCTCCCCGCTCATCAAGCTGGTAGGCCGCGGCGATACGACGGTTGTTGACGCGTATCTCTCGCCAATTCTACGCCGCTATGTTGAACAGGTTTCCAGCGAGTTGGACTTGGAAAACACCGGTTGCCGCTTGATGTTTATGCAGTCCTCTGGTGGCCTTACAGATGCATCGCTGTTTCAGGGTAAGGACGCTATTCTCTCCGGCCCTGCGGGCGGTGTGGTTGGCGCTGTCGAAACCTCCAAGATGGCTGGTTTTGAAAAGGTCATCGGCTTCGACATGGGCGGCACATCCACCGACGTATCTCACTTCGATGGCACTTACGAACGCGCCTTTGAAACCGAGGTGGCCGGTGTGCGCATGCGCGCGCCAATGATGATGATCCACACCGTTGCCGCTGGCGGCGGTTCTATCCTTCATTATAAGGACGGACGTTTTCAGGTTGGGCCGGATTCCGCTGGCGCGAACCCGGGTCCAAAGTGCTATCGCCGCGGCGGCCCGCTCACCGTCACCGACGCCAACGTTATGACCGGAAAGCTCAATCCGGATTACTTCCCGAAAATCTTCGGGCCAGACCAGAACGAACCACTGGACGGCCAAGCTGTTAAAGCGGCCTTCGAAGCGCTAGCCACACAAGTTGGTGGCAATACAAAGCCCGAGGAAATCGCTGAAGGCTTCCAGAAGATCGCTGTCGAGAACATGGCAAACGCCATCAAGAAAATCTCCGTTCAGCGCGGTTATGACGTTACCGAGTACGCCCTCACCTGCTTTGGCGGTGCTGGCGGGCAGAGTGCCTGCATGGTGGCCGACAGCCTCGGCATGACCAACGTCATCGTTCATCCGCTCTCCGGCATTCTCTCAGCTTACGGCATGGGTCTTGCGGACATTCGCGCCACCCGCCAGCAGGCAGTAATCAAGTCGCTGGACGCTGCCCTACTTCCGCAGTTGGAGGAGCTGAAAAGCACCATCGCATCTGCTGCAAAAACGGAGGTCAGCGACCAAGGCGTTGCGGATGACGAGATCACCGTGATCGCCCGTGCACACCTGCGCTACGACGGTACAGACACACCGATTGCAGTGGAGCTGAACACCGCAGACTGCGCGCCGATGATCGAGAAGTTCACGCAGGCTCATATCAAGCAGTTCGGCTTTGCCTATGACAACAAAGGTATTGTTGTAGAGGCGCTTGAAGTAGAAGCCGTAGGCGGTGGTGCTGGCCTGACAGAGCCAGACCTTACGCTCAACTCTGACCGGCCTGAGGCAAGCCAGACCACCCAGTTCTTCGCTGGCGGCAAGTGGCGCCCTGCAAACATCTACAAGCGCTCATCCCTGCTACCGGGTATGCGCCTCAGCGGCCCTGCCCTCATCATGGAACCGCACGCGACTATCGTGGTTGAGGCTGGTTGGGATGTAAAGGTCAACGCCAAGGATCACATCATCCTGACCCGCGTTGAAAAGCTGGCACGCGCCAAAGCTCTGGGAACAGAAGCTGATCCGGTGATGTTGGAGGTATTCAACAACCTCTTCATGTCCATTGCCGAACAGATGGGTGTTACCCTGCAAAACACTGCTTACTCGGTAAACATCAAAGAACGTCTCGACTTCTCCTGCGCAGTCTTTGACAGAAACGGCGCACTAGTAGCCAACGCTCCGCACATGCCGGTGCACCTTGGCTCTATGGACCGCTCTGTAGAGACAGTTATCAAGCTCAACGAAGGCAAGATCAAACCGGGCGACGTATTCGCGCTGAACGCACCTTATAACGGCGGCACCCACTTGCCGGACATCACCGTCGTATCTCCGGTGTTCGACGAAGAAGGCAAGGAGATCCTCTTCTGGGCCGCGTCTCGCGGGCACCACGCAGATGTCGGCGGCTCAGCACCAGGTTCCATGACACCTCTTGCTACCAAGGTGGACGAGGAAGGTGTACTCATCGACAACTTCAAGCTAGTTGATGAAGGCGCATTCCAAGAAGAAGCGTTGGTTGAGCTACTGACCAACCACAAATATCCGGTTCGCAACGTTCACCAGAACATTGCCGACCTGAAAGCCCAGATCGCCGCAAACGAAAAGGGTGTTCAGGAACTGAAGAAGATGACCGATCACTTCGGTCTGGAAACCGTGCAAGCCTATATGGAGCACGTGCAAGACAACGCCGAGGAGAGCGTTCGCCGCGTAATCGAGGCTCTTGCAAATAGTTCCTATGAGTACCCGACCGATCAGGGTGCTGTGATCAAGGTGAAGATCACAGTCGATAAGGAAAAGCGTGAAGCAACTGTCGATTTCACCGGCACAAGCGCGATGAAGGAAAACAACTTCAACGCTCCTGAGCCTGTAACCCGCGCGGCGGTTCTCTACTGCTTCCGCGTCATGGTAGACAGCCCGATCCCGATGAACGCAGGCTGCCTGCGCCCGATCAACATTGTGGTACCGGAAGGCTGCATGCTGAAGCCACACTACCCTGCCGCTGTCGTGGCCGGTAACGTGGAAACCTCCCAGCATGTCACTAACGCCCTGTTTGCCGCTCTTGGCGCAATGGCAAACTCCCAAGGCTCCATGAACAACCTGACATTCGGTAACCAGACCTACCAGTACTACGAGACGCTGTGTTCTGGCTCTCCAGCTGGTCCGGATTTCAATGGCACCGACGGGGTCCATGTTCACATGACCAACTCCCGCCTAACCGATCCGGAAATTCTGGAGTTCCGCTATCCGGTGCTTCTGGAAGACTTCCACATCCGCAAAGGCTCTGGCGGTAAAGGCAAGTGGCATGCTGGTGATGGAACCAAGCGCACCATCCGCTTCCTTGAGGATATGGAATGCGCGATCCTCTCTTCTCACCGCACAATTGCGCCAAAGGGTATGCATGGCGGTGAAGATGGGGAGTTAGGAGCAACGTCCGTTAGACGCCTTGATGGCAGCATCGAGGTACTGGGTGGATGCGACCAGACCACGCTAAAGGCTGGAGAGGCTGTTACCGTGACAACGCCAACCAGCGGCGGTTGGGGTAAAGCATAATCCCAAAATGAGCTTACGAAAGGCCCTGTTGCAAAAGCAGGGCCTTTCTTTTTGATAGGTCTACAAAAGAAAATAACAGCATATAAGCAAACAACTTATCCATTCGAAAAAGTAAGCAACACTGTCTTTTGAATCCGTAAGTTGCTGAAATAAGCACAGCACACCCGACATATCTTGAATACCGTAAAATACAATCAAATAAAGCGCACAGAATAACTACAAAACAGCTCTAAAAGCGTTACAAAGTAAGTAGTTAGCCAATTGCCGACAGATTCCCCAGAGGCCTAGAATGAGTACGACTCGAAGGCTTTATCGCTAAGAACGGATAAGGGAAGGTCTCAATGAGCAACTACCGCTTCTACATGCCATCACTCAATCACATGGGCCCTAACTGCCTTGAAGAGGCAATTAAGGACCTAGCCGGAATGGGCTTTAAAAAAGCCCTCATCGTTGCAGGTAAGGTTCTCACAAAGAACGGCCTCGTAGACGGTGTGGTTGAAAAACTTGGCGCCGCTGGCTTGAACTGCGTTGTATTTGCAGGCACGCAGCCAAACCCAACCTGTGGCAACGTTGAAGAGGGGCTGGCGCTTCTTCAAAAAGAAGAATGCGACTGCGTTATCTCCATCGGTGGCGGCTCTCCGCATGACTGCGCAAAAGGTATTGCTCTTGTGGCCACGAACGGTGGTTCTATCAAGGATTATGAAGGCCTTGATAAGTCGGCAAAACCTCAGCTCCCGCTTGTCTGCATCAACACTACCGCAGGCACAGCAAGTGAGATCACCCGCTTCACCATCATTACCGATGAAAGCCGCCATGTAAAAATGGCAATCGTGGACAAGAACACCACACCAATTATGTCGGTGAATGACCCTGCCCTTATGACCGGTATGCCAAAGAGCCTGACCGCTGCAACCGGTATGGACGCGCTTACCCACGCAGTGGAGGCTTATGTTTCCATCGCCGCAACTCCCGTGACAGATGCATGCGCAATCAAGGGCATCGAGCTGATCGCCAAGTGGCTTCGTGCAGCCGTCTATAACGGCGATAACATGGAAGCACGCGATAACATGGCCTATGCCCAGTTGCTTGCAGGTATGGCGTTCAACAACGCAAGCCTTGGTTATGTGCACGCAATGGCTCACCAGCTCGGCGGGTTCTACGACCTTCCGCACGGCGTCTGTAACGCGGTTCTTCTACCGCACGTATCCCAGTTCAACGCGCGTGTGTGCCCAGAAAAGTTTGCAGAGATCGCACGGGCTATGGGCGTGAACACCACCAACCTCAGCCCTCGTGAAGCTGCAGACCGCGCCCTTGCAGAAATCCGCGCTCTATCGGCAGACCTCGGTATTCCGGCGGGTCTAGCGGACCTTGGCGCGAAGGAAGAGGATATTCCGGCGCTTGCTGATAACGCGCTTAAAGACGCTTGCGGCCTGACGAACCCAATTCAGGCAACTCGCGACGAAATCATCGGCATCTATAAAGCTGCGTTCTAATCGAACGACCTTCCAAACAAAAAAGCCCTGCGTCTTCATCAAGGCACAGGGCTTTTTGCATTCAGATCGGCTTCGTTAAACGAACATACCAAAGCCAAGAACGAAGAGCAGACCCAGTACGATTGTTCTGAAAGCGGCATTGGACATGCGCTTACGAACGACTCCGCCGAGCTTGGTTCCCGCCCAGACGAATAGCAGTGTCGTCATGGAAACAGTAGCGGCTGAAAGGTCCAGAAGACCAAGATGCCAAAGACCGATCGACATAATGATCGTTGAAAGCGAGAACGAGATATTGAGGCCCTGAATAAACTGGTTGCGCGGCATATCCAGCGACATCAGGAACGGCATCAGCGTCATGATCTGCGTTCCGGTAACACCGTTCACGGTGCCGGTGATGAACCCGCTGATTGGCCCCACAGGCCGTTCCAAGTGCGGCGGCAGACGAAAACTTGGCGAGAAGTAAGCGATAAGCGCGTAAAGAATGAGAACAACGCCAAGGGCCATTGTCGCAGTCTCAACCGGAACACTATCCAAGATCCAGAGACCAAACACGACGCCCGGAGCTGTCGTTAAAAACATCGGCCAGAAACGCTTCAGCGTTACGCCAAAATCACCAGCGTCCACCATCACAAAGAAGTTGCTGATGAGAGATGGAATAAGCACCAGTGGCAAACCGCGCTTCAAGCCTACGGTATAAACGAGAAACGGTAGGCAGGTGGTGGTGAACCCCATGCCCGTTACGCCCTTAACAAAAGCGGCAAAGAAAAAAGTTGCAGCGATAATCACCATCTCGACGATGGTGAAGCCGAAAAATTCAAACGGCATAGGTATGCCTTGCCTCCCAGCAAAACCCTCTCAACTGTCGCGCTCTCATGCCTGCCCCTGCTTCAAACTATCACTGTAGTTCTTGCAAAATACATCCCTTGGGCCAACTGGACACGACACCCCGTTAAAGGGCATATAGCGCAGGTATTTGTTTGTACATACGGATGTTTTCTATGCGCTTGTGGTTTCGGCTGATCCTGTTCCTTTTGATCACACCTTTTCGGAAAAAACTGGAAAGCCCAACTGGCCCGTCCATTCTCAAGTATCGGGTACATCTCACCGATATTGATACCAACGTGCACCTCAACAATGGCCAGTATCTGACCTTCATGGATCTTGGACGCTTGGACCTATTGGCCCGTACCGGTCTTTGGCGGCCAGTGCTGAAGCATAAATGGATGCCGGTCGTGTCTGGTGCTGCCATCCGCTTCCGCCGTGAACTGCGCTTGTTCGAACCGTTCATTCTGGAAAGCAACATGGTCTACTGGAATGACGAAACAGCCGTGATGGAACAGCGCTTCCGCTTTATCAAAGGCAAACGTTCTGGCGCCATCGCCGCAACTGCACTGGTTCGCGTCGGCCTCTATGACCGAAGCCAGCGCCAGTTCGTGCCTATGAGCCGCCTGATGGAAGAGACCGGCCACTTTGTGCCCCAGCCAGAGTTGAAAGAACACATTCGCGCGTTTCTGGAATCGGAAGAGCAAATCAAGTACCATGATCGCCAAGACCCATCCGCTCAAACAGCCTCTGCTGCCTGATTTTTTGTGACACTTTATGATGCTTACCGGCCAGCTACCAATCCTTTATTCGTTCCGCCGTTGCCCCTATGCAATAAGGGCACGCATGGCGCTGGTCAGTAGCGGAAAGTCCGTCGCTCTTAGAGAGATCGTTCTGCGGGCAAAACCTGCCCATATGCTGGAAATATCGCCCAAGGGTACTGTTCCGGTTCTTCAACTCGTAGATGGAACCGTGATTGACGAAAGTCTTGATGTGATGCTCTGGGCGCTGGGACAGAACGATCCTGATAGCTGGCTCACTCCGCAGCACGGATCGCTTGCCGACATGAAAGCGCTGATTGCTCTCATGGATGGCGCATTCAAGCATCATCTTGATCGATATAAGTACGCGACGCGCTATGAAGGCGCTGACCCCGATAGCCATTACACAAGCGCGATAGATGAGCTAAAGCACCTCGATGAGCGCCTGAAAGAACACCGTTACCTATTTGGAGAGCGCCCATCATTGGCCGATCAGGCGCTGTTCCCGTTCGTCCGCCAGTTTGCAAATGCCGATAATGAACGTTTTGAAGACGCCGCCCCTGAAAAGGTAAAAACGTGGCTTGGTGAGCGTATCACCTGCACTGAATTCCAGCAGGCCTTTGGAACCAAGTGGAAGCCATGGGCAGAAACAGGAGAAGCCCTCCTGTTCCCAACGATTGCTTAGAGATCAAAGCACGAGAGCAATTACTGCGCTCTAGCTACTTTTAGCAGATCGATCAGTGTGGATTTAATCTGCCCCGCTTCGATGGTGTTTTCAAACCAGTAGCGAACCACAGTACCGCTCAGAACAAGATCCATCCCTTCAGGATCGATACCAGCCAGAAGCCAAGCACCCTCGCCGCCCTTACACAACACGGTTCCATATAGACGCGTGGCATCGGCATGATCGTCGTTCATATGGGCTACTGCTGAACCTTCTGACGCGCAGAACCGTTCCATATCCTCGCAGCGGCTATGCAGATCATCAGGGCTGAGAAGGAAGGCCTTACCGAATCCGCCGTTCAAGCTGCCCCGCTCCATATTCATGCGGAAGAAAGCAAAGTCAGGGAAGTCGATGTAAAGCTTGGCCTTCGGGTGACGAAGGAGATACCGAGCCCTCAATCGCTCGTGCTCGTCACTAGTCCGCTCGACTTTCTCAAACTGTCCACTCAATGAAAGACGCGGATGCGCCAGCGGATCACCCTTGCCCGGAGAACCCACCATTAGCGAGGCGCGAGGATCCTGCTTAAGCCCGCTGGTATGGGCCGATAAAGTGGAAATGAGAATGTAGGGACTACCGTCAACGTCCACACTCACACCGACACGGCTCACAAACGGATAACCCGTTTCAGGTTCCAGAACAGCCAAGGAGCCGAAGAGCGAGGTATGAATAAGCCCCTTTGCCAAACGACGCGCTTCATCGTCTGTTGGCCGGATTACATCCTTCTTTTTCTGTTCGCTCATAAAAGAACCTCCTGATGAAACGCTACTTTCACAGCACGTAACTACGAATACATGAATATTAAATTCATATTATAAAATCCTGCATTACGAGAAAACCCTCATCGACCCCCGCCCCACAATTTTCAAATTCTCGCTGTAAATCCATATGGTTAGAAACTGTTACAATTATGAACACAAGATGAATACTGCCCTCAGAAACGGTTCAGTGCCCCTATGATTAGTTAGGGATCAGAAACAACAAGCCCAAAAGGGACAGAGGATAAAATGAAGATCACGAAGAGCCTCGTCTCGGTAGCAGTGGCTGGTGCGCTGCTAATTCCGAGTATCGGTACTGCAAGTGCGCTTACCGTTCAAAAAGCTGTAGCAACCAACGCCGACATCTCGCAGAACATTGTAGAAGTTGGTGACCGTCGCTACAGACCACACCGCCCGCATCATCGGCCGCACCGCCCTCATCACCGTCCGCACTACAAATACCACAAGCATAAAGGTATCAGTGCCGGTGAAGCCGCAGCAATTGGTGTTCTTGGCCTGGCAGCAGGCGCAGCACTGGCTAACTCTATGCAGCCAGACTATTACGCTCCGCCAGCATATGCGCCGCCACCACCAGCTTATGTGCCGCCGCCAAGCTATGGCGCGCCACCAGCATGGTCTCCCGAGTGGTACAGCTACTGCTCTGCAAAGTATCGCAGCTTTAACCCAAGCACCGGCACCTACACCACCTATTCCGGTGTTCAGAGAATGTGCCAGTAACACCTTCCAAACCCTCCCCCATAAAAAAGAAAGCTCCGGTAGTCCAACCACCGGAGCTTTTTTCTATTTGCAGATTTTCACACGGCACCCTTTGCCGTGACAGGCAAGGTCCAAGTGGAAGTGATCTTTGTGGAACCGGTCTGCATTTGGCCCAAGAACTGTCGAGAAAGTTCCACATGCCGATTTATGAACGGCCTGCAAAAACTTGCGATGCTTGCGCTTACCCTTCCAGCCGGACTTAACCGAAACAACTGTGCCGTCTTTGAATACGAAACCTGAGATATCGATGGCATTGCCTTTGCCATGCTCAGACAATTTTGCCCCGCGCTGGTTATTGCGTGGTCGGCAAGAGTAGCTACCGGCGATTTTCAATCCAACTAGCTCGCTACCCATTTGCTTCTTCGCAATTTTGAGAACGTCGTCCTGCACCCAGCTATCAAACGCACTAACTAGTCCGCAGTTGGCCTGAATCGGCATACTCAGGCCGAGCGTTCCGCGATCCAGTTTCAATGCATCAACTTTAACCGGCTGCTTGATGCCGCAAGCACCAGCGCCCTTCACATCGGGCATAATTTTAACGCTCTGGTTCTGCAACGAGCACTGCTTGCCGGAAAAGAGCGGAAATGAGAAGCCGGATCCTTCGTGCTTCTTCGTTTGTTTGCGCGGCTTGCTTACAGCCTTGGCAGTTGGCCGTTTTGGGCTAACAGAGACCTTCGGCTTGGCTTTGGGCAAGATGGTCTCTACCTGAGTGCGAGCAGGCGCTGGAGCGATCTCCTCTTTAGGAGAGGTCGCTTGTGGCAAGACAGCAATAGGTGAAGGCTTGGGAACAGGAACAGCCTGAGCAGTCGTCACACTGCCTGCGCACACAACAGCAGACAGAAGGGCGAGAGGGAACAAGCGCGCATGCGGCGCCTTAAACCAGAGAGACAAGCCCACCTCGGAGTTTATATAGGGTTGGTCGGAGTCAGTGAAGATTGCAGCGGTACTGACTGAGTCCCCCGTCTGACTACATAGGAAAGTGGACAGAAATCTGTTCTACACACAGGAAAGAATCGCAAAAACAGCACAATCAGAGATACGCAATTAACAGTATTAAGCACAAGCTAAAGATGAGATACGTAATTTAATTTCAATATTTCAATGAGTATTTTTATCAATATTTCAATACATACTGCCAATTTTACTGATATATAATTCAACGAATTTTAATGCCATTTGGCCGCATCTTGTATTTTAGGCTTCCACATTAGTTAATTGTCACCTAAGCTCCTTTCATTGAGTAAGTCCTGGGAGGCATTTCAATGACTATTTCGCGAAGCGTAAACCTTGTCGCTATCACGTTCGCCTTTACATATCTGGCAGCAATCGTCGTTGGAGTTCTGTAAGCTTTAAGCGCTACTTGGATACTAGAAGCAGCTTTATATAGACTGCTCATTTTGGGAGTTGGCTTGGGAGAGCCAGTAGGTGGTACCTAAAAAAGGACCGATGCACGGCTGCATCGGTCCTTTTTCTTTTCTGATTACTTTTTGTGGTTTATGCCGCCACTTTACCAATCATATCAATCTGCTCGGAAGCTTCTGCGATTGCCTTCTCGCGGTCCATCGCAACACCTACCGCTGCAATCACCTCAACATCATTGACACCGATGAAGCCAAGAATATGCTTGAGGAACGGGGTATTGAAGTCCACTGGAGAGCCAACCGGCACGCCGCCATGAGCAGCCACGATGTAGGCCTTCTTGCCTTCACCCACCAAGCCCACAGGACCGTTTTCAGAGTACGCGAAGGTTTCACCGCGGCGGGTGACAAGGTCAACCCATGCCTTGAGGCTTGCAGGCACACTGAAGTTGTACATTGGAGCGCCGATGATGATGACGTCCGCAGCTTTTAGCTCTGCGATCAGTTCATCAGAAAGAGCCAGCGTAGCTGCCTGCTCTGGAGTGCGCTCAGAAGGATCAGTGTAAGCTGCACCAACCCAGCTAGGATCGATAAACTCTACTTTGTTGGCATCCAGATCGCGCTTGGTAAGCTCAACAGGGCCATGAGCAGCTTCAAGCTTGGCAATCAGGTCCTCAGAAAGCTGACGGGTAACGGAGTTGCCTGCCAGTGCGGAAGAACCAACGCTAAGAATTTTCAATGTGGTGGTCATAATCATTCCAATCTGTCGAATGTAAAAAGTGTTCCGTGTTCGTTGACACTACATTTAAGACAGACTGGTGATTTCGGAAGATGCCGAATAGTGAACAGTGCGTTCAACACTGTTCACCTAATCGTATTTTATATAGCCGCGATCAAAACTGCTTATTATTCAGCAGCTTCTTGCTGGTGCGGATTGTAGTTGAGAATTGGAGCAAGCCAACGCTCGGCAGTCTCCAAGTCCCAGCCCTTGCGCTTTGCATAGTCTGCAACCTGATCCTGCTCTATTTTGCCAATGCCGAAATAGTGGCTTTCTGGATGGCTGAAGTAGAGGCCGGAAACCGCTGAGCCCGGCTGCATCGCAAAGCTCTCGGTCAAAGTAATGCCCGTCGCAGCCGTTGCATCCAGAAGGTCGAACAGTGTCTCCTTCTCTGTGTGGTCAGGCTGAGCAGGATAGCCCGGCGCAGGACGAATACCCTGATAGCCTTCCGCGATTAGCTCCACATTGCTGAGAGACTCATCTGCGGCATAGCCCCAGTATTCCTTACGCACCAACTCATGCAACCTTTCAGCAAATGCTTCTGCCAAACGATCAGCAAGAGCCTGAGAGAGGATCTTGTTATAGTCATCGCCTTGGTCGGCGTAATAGCGCGCCAGCTCTTCTTCACCCAAACCAGCAGTAACTGCAAAGCCACCCACATAATCCGGCACACCGCTTTCCTTCGGTGCTACGAAGTCAGATAGCGCCATGTTGGAGCGTCTACCGCCAGAGCGATCAATCTGCTGGCGAAGCGTGAAGAGGCGCGCTTTTTCGGTTGTGCGGCTTTCGTCTTCGTAGACGATTAGATCATCACCATCTGCAGCACATGGCCAGAAGCCAATCACGCCGTTGGCACGCAGCAACTTACGTTCAACAATCTCTTCCAACATCGCTTGCGCATCATTGTAAAGCGCCTGCGCTGCAGGACCATACTTGTCGTCGGACAAGATCGCTGGATAAGTGCCTCTGATTTCCCAAGTAGCAAAGAACGGGGTCCAGTCGATGTATGGAACCAGATCCTTGATCGGGAAGTCGGTCAGCTTCTTGGTACCAATGAAGCTCGGCTTGGCCGGAGTGGCCTCACCGTCAAAGCTGTAGTTTGGCTTCGCAGAGCGAGCCTTCTCAATAGAAACGCGCTTTTTGGCCTGCTGAGAACGTGCGTGCTTTTCTGCAACATCTGCATACTCTTCACGCAGTTCGGCAAAGTACTTCTCGCGCTGCCCTTCGGACATCAAGCGAGAAGCAACACCAACCGCACGGCCAGCATCGGTAACGTAGATCGCCTGCCCCTTGCTGTAACCCGGATGGATCTTCACTGCCGTATGAACGCGGGAAGTCGTCGCGCCGCCAATCAACAGCGGCACATCAAGGCCCTCACGCTCCAATTCGGAAGCAACGTGGCACATCTCGTCCAGAGATGGCGTAATCAGGCCGGACAGACCAATGATGTCTACGTTATGCTCTTTGGCTTTTGCGATGATTTCAGCAGTTGGCACCATCACGCCAAGGTCGATAACCTCGAAGTTATTACACTGCAGCACAACGCCAACGATGTTCTTACCAATATCGTGCACATCGCCCTTAACGGTCGCCATCAGGATTTTGCCGTTGGAAGACTGACCAGTCTGGCCTAGCTCTTCCTTTTCCTTCTCCATGAAAGGCATCAGATAGCCAACGGCCGCCTTCATCACACGGGCAGACTTCACCACCTGAGGCAGGAACATCTTACCGGCACCGAAGAGATCACCCACCACGTTCATGCCGTCCATAAGCGGACCTTCAATGACGTGCAGAGGACGGGCAAAACTCTGACGCGCTTCCTCGGTATCAGCGGTGATGTAATCGGTAATACCGTGGACCAGAGCGTGTTCAAGACGCTTCGCAACAGGAAGCTCGCGCCAAGAAAGGTCAACCTCACGCTTCTTACCGCCAGCACCGCGATACTTCTCGGCAACTTCCAGAAGGTTGTCGGTGGCCTCATCATTGCGGTTCAGCACCACATCAAGGCATAGCTCACGAAGTTCTTCCGGCAGATCATCATAAACAGCAAGCTGGCCAGCATTCACGATGCCCATATCCATGCCGTTCTGAATGGCATGGTAGAGGAATACAGAGTGCATAGCTTCACGCACCGGCTCGTTACCGCGGAAGGAGAACGAGAGGTTCGATACACCGCCGGACACATGAGCGTGTGGCAGGTTATCGGTGATCCACTTAGTCGCGTTAATAAAGTCAACGCCGTAGTTGTTGTGCTCTTCAATACCGGTCGCTACAGCGAAGATATTCGGGTCGAAGATGATGTCTTCCGGCAGGAAGCCAACCTCATTGACCAAAATGTCATAGGAGCGCTTACAAATCTCGATCTTGCGCTCGTAGCTGTCTGCCTGACCGCTCTCGTCAAAGGCCATCACAACAACAGCTGCGCCATAACGACGGATGAGTTTGGCGTGCTCTTTAAACGGCTCCTCACCCTCTTTGAGTGAGATGGAGTTCACTACAGGTTTACCCTGAACGCACTTCAAGCCAGCTTCAATAACAGACCACTTGGAGCTGTCGATCATGATCGGCACGCGAGCGATATCAGGCTCGGCTGCAAGCAGGTTGAGGAAGGTAACCATCGCCTCTTCACTGTCGAGGAGGCCTTCATCCATGTTGATGTCGATAATCTGAGCGCCGTTCTCTACCTGAGAGCGGGCAACATCCAGCGCGGTGTTGTAATCGCCGCCTTTAATGAGCTTACGGAAACGGGCAGAACCGGTAACGTTGGTGCGCTCACCCACGTTTACAAAGTTTACGTCCTTGGTGAAGGTGAACGGCTCCAGACCGGAAAGGCGCATCAGGCGCGGTACTTCCGGCAGCTTGCGCGGAGCAATGCCTTCTACAGCCTCGGCAATCGCTTTGATGTGTGCAGGTGTCGTACCGCAGCAACCGCCAACAACGTTGACAAGACCAGCTTCTGCGAACTCCTTCAGCAAGCCAGCCATGTGTTCAGGGCTTTCGTCATAAAGACCGAATTCATTTGGCAGACCGGCATTCGGGTACGCACACACGAGCGTGTCGGCAATGCGGGACAGCTCATCAATGTGAGCGCGCATTTCCTTCGCACCAAGTGCACAGTTCAAACCGATGGAAAGCGGCTGCGCGTGACGCAAAGAGTTCCAGAACGCCTCTGGTGTCTGACCGGAAAGCGTACGGCCGGAAAGGTCGGTAATGGTGCCGGAAATCATCACCGGCAGCACAACGCCTTTTTCCTCAAACACCTGTTCAATGCCGAACAGCGCAGCTTTCGCATTCAAGGTATCGAAGATGGTCTCTACGAGAATAAGGTCTACGCCGCCATCCAGAAGGCCTCGCGTTGCTTCAGCATACGCATCCTTCAAAGCATCAAAAGATGTTGCGCGGAAACCTGGGTTATTCACGTCTGGAGAAATGGAGGCTGTACGGTTGGTTGGGCCCAAGCCACCTGCAACAAAGCGCGGGCGCGATGGGTCAATCGCTTTCATCTTCTCAACCGCTTCACGGCAAAGGCGTGCACCTTCTTTGTTCAGCTCGTAAACAAGGCTTTCCATCGCATAGTCGGCCTGCGCGATAGAGGTAGAAGAAAACGTATTCGTTTCGATGATGTCGGCACCAGCTTCCAGATACTGGAAGTGAATGTCACGAATAGCATCCGGCTGGGTCAGGATGAGCAAGTCGTTGTTGCCCTTGACTGACTGGTTCCAGTTTTTGAAGCGCTCGCCGCGATACCCGTCTTCGTCCAGCTTCAGGTTCTGGATCATGGTACCCATGGCACCGTCCAGAATAAGGATACGCTCCTTGGCGGCCTCATTCAGGACTTTGAACACGTTCAGCCCGGATTCTTTACTATGTATGCTCATGGGTACTGTCTTCTACTATTCTTCAAAAAATCGCTGGTCGAGGTTTAAGCGGCAACGCACTGTTTTGTCACCATGCCCTCGCGGGAACGCAACCCCAACATATGGCAAATGGCGTAAACCAGATCAGCCTTGTTCATCGTGTAAAAATGGAAGTCGATCACGCCGTTATCGACCAGATCGAGCACCTGCTCTGCTGCAACAGCAGCGGCTACCAGTTCGCGAGTGCGCGGGTCATCATCCAGCCCTTCAAAACGGTGTGCCAGCCAAGCCGGAACAGATGCGCCGGTCTTAGCGGCAAAGCTTGAAATGCCCTTGAAGCTAGTCACAGGTACAATGCCCGGCAGGATCGGAATATTGATGCCAGCAGCACGAACACGGTCCACGTAACGAAGGTAATGCTCGTTATCAAAGAAGAACTGCGTGATCGCACGGGTAGCACCAGCATCAACCTTGGCTTTAAGCACGTCGATTTCAACGTCCCAGCTCGGGCTTTCAGGATGGCGCTCAGGATAAGCGGAAACGGAAACCTCGAAGTCGCCAATCTCACGAATGCTCGCAACCAGATCGGCAGTAGTTTGGTATCCATCAGGGTGCGGCTTGTACTTCTCGCCAACACCAGCAGCTGGGTCACCGCGCAGCGCCACGATATGGCGAACGCCAGCATCCCAGTAAGACTGGATAACCTCGTTTACCGCTTCTTTGGAAGCATCAACACAGGTCAAGTGAGCGGCTGGCTTAAGCTTGGTTTCCTGAATGATGCGCTCAACGGTGGAGTGAGTGCGTTCACGGGTAGAGCCACCAGCACCATAGGTGACGGATACAAAGCTAGGGCACAAAGGTGCAAGACGCTCAATAGAGGCCCACAGAACCTGCTCCATCTTTTCCGTTTTAGGCGGAAAGAATTCAAACGAAACAGAAATGTCAGAGGCGCCATTCAAAAGAAATCGGCGATCTACAACGGTTTCAGACATTTCAGGCAAGCTCCTGTGTGGGGTTGGCTACCGGCAGATCGGTGATGACACGGCGATCCTGCGCAAGCCATAAAGTGACGGTGAGATGATTGTTTTTGGTAGTGTCAGGCGCAAGGTCCTGAATACAAATGGTGTCGAGATCAGCTTCGTTCAGCCAGCGAGAAACCTGCTCGTGAGAAAAGCCCAAACGGCGGTGTGCATGGTTCTCGCGCAGGAACTCCAGATCATGCGGCGCAAAGTCCACCACAAGCAACCGGCCACCCGGACGCAGCGCACGAGCGGCTTCCTGAATAGCGCGGGCCGGATCCTCTAGAAAATGGAGGACCTGATGGATTACTGCAACATCGGCAGAATGAGGCGCGATTGGCAGCGCATAGATATCCCCCTGCCGCACTTGCGCATTCGCAACCTGCGCCTTTTCCAGATTAGCACGAGCAACGGAAAGCATGTTCTGGCTGCTATCAACGCCGATTCCGCGGTTGTACTGCTCGCGGAAAAGCTCCAACAGACGGCCTGTACCGGTTCCAAGATCAAGGAAGCTATCGAAAGGTTTAGAGCCGATCACATCGACCATTGCCTTCTCAACGGCGACCTCCGGCACATGAAGCGTGCGCTCCTTGTCCCAAGTGGAAGCGCGGGAGGCAAAGTAATTGGCGGCTTCCTCGGCTTTAGCACGGCGAATAGCATCCAGACGTTGGCGATCTCCAGCCAGAACCGGATCACTGCGATCAAGAGAAGAAAGGATTGCCCGCGCAACCGCGGCAGCGCCTTTTTCTCCCAAACGGTAATAAACCCACGCGCCTTCCGGATAGCGCTGGATGATACCTGCCTCACACAACAATTTGAGGTGACGGGAAATGCGCGGCTGGCTTTGCCCGAGAATGGTCGTGACGTCTTTAACCGTCAGCTCCCCTTCACTAAGCAGCGCAAGCAAGCGCACACGGGTAGATTCACCCGAAGCCCGCAAGCAGGCAACAAGCTCTTCAACCGGCAACATTCCATTTTTTCCAGAGTGAACCACGTCGATCACGAGACACTATCCCGCCTTCAGCTTCATCAAGACTGAATACGTGATATAAAGATATCTTTATACGTGCAAGAGGTAATTTTCAAAAACTGTATTAATGCCTGCGAAAAAGACAGGAAATTTCGTGAGATGCCATCAGTTTTGAAAGAATGGAAGCGCAGAAGGAGCTTTCTCGGGCTAAGGGCCGTCAACGCGTATCCTGACGGCCTTGCTGTGCCTGCCCTTGCTCACCCTGCTGCTCTTCTATGGCAGGTAAAACGGCTCCGGCGATTTTTTGCTTATCTTCATCCGTCAGCGTGTGCCCTTCTGGCACGTCTGACAGGCGAACCTTCACCTCACGCGCTGCGAACTGGATGCCTTCCTGCGTGAAGATATCGCGAATACCGGCATAAACCACCTTGCGAAGCTCAAACTGATCGCCGGGTTTGGTCATGAACTTCACCCGCACGATCATCGCGGAATCCTCCATAGAGGTCACGCCCTGCGACTTAACCGGCTGAAGGAACTTGTGCCCGTAGTCGGGGTGTTCGAGCAATCCTTGTCCAAATTTCTTGATGAGCTTACGCACCTTCTCAACGTCGGTATCGTAGGTCACGCGGAAAGCCAGTTTCATCATGGCCCAATCACGGGAGAAGTTCTTCACGAACTTGATCTCGCCAAACGGCACGGTGTTAAGCGGCCCATTGTGGTGGCGAAGCTGCATTGAGCGGATAGAGATGCGCTCTACCGTGCCCTTCACATCACCGATATCGATGTACTCCCCTTTTCTGAAAGCATCATCGATAAGAAAGAATGCGCCCGAAAAGATGTCCCTAATGAGGGTTTGAGCACCGAAGCCAACCGCGAGACCAACTACACCAGCACCGGCGAACAACGGCGCGATATTCACTCCCATCTCAGAGAGAATAACCATGCCTGATATCGTCGCGATGGTGATGAGAAGGAAATTTCTAAAGATTGGAAGCAAGGTTGCAATACGGCTTTCACCCGCACCGCCAATCTCTATATGCCCCTCGCTTTCTTCGTCTTTTTCCGGCTTTTCTTTTTCAATTTGCTGATCGAGAGAAAGCGCAACCGCACGGTAGGCCATGTAACCAAGAAAGGCGATGATCGCGACTTCCAGAATATTGCCAAGGAAGTTGTTGTCGCTCGCAAGCGGCACACCCCAATCAAGCGCTAGCAGCCACACCGCAATAATAACGGTCAGTATCTGCGCGCCATGATCCAGTAGCTCTCTGAAGGGCGCCCGTGCTTCTTCCTTCTCCATAGCCTCAGCGCGCGCCTGCGCTTCCGCTTCTTCCTCTGGCAACAGGTGTCCCGTTTTTTCTGCTTGCCGACGGATATCCCGTGCAATGCTCTTTTGCCGAAGCGGGCTATCAAGCCGAGGCAATATCAGCCTGTCAATTACAAGCAGCAGAACGCCGTAGAGAACCAAAGCGATGAGAAGTGTCTTTATCGGCGCGATAACCAAACCAACCGCCGAAGGTAGTTGGAGAACAATACGGTGAGTTGAAACTAAGAACGCTACCCAGAAATAGAGAATAAAGGGAATGTGCCAAACAGAACCGATAACTTTTCGGTAAAACGTGCCTGTCTCCGAATGCCCACCACCAGCAATGGCATTACCAATAACAGTTCTATAGCGCAGCGCCACAATGGTGAGCAGAACCGAAGTAACAAAGGCGGCGAAGATCAGCAGGAACCTATGAATGGTTTCGGAAAGTCCAAGCCCCTCCATCCACAAACACACACCAAGAATACTGCCCGATATAATCACCACGCCGAATATGCTGTTGAACAGCCCCTGCGCATCACGATCACTTAGAGGCAGCATGCGGTGGCTAGGCGTATCAGGGGCAAGCAGGTTAAGCGCAACAATTCGAACAATACGAATAAGCAGGTAAATACCGAGGAACATCATCGCCGTCATTCGGCTAGGGGGATGCCCTACAAGCAGAACCAGAATGATTGTTCCTGAAACAATGGCGCTAACAACAAGCGCTGCTACCATTATCAATGCACGAGTAAGCAGGTATCCAATTTTCTCCGCTCGCCCTTCCGGGTTAGGTCGATAGAGATGAAGAAACTGGTTTCTAGCCCAACGCTGAACCACTCGATTGGAAATGTAACCAACCAGAACCGCACCCACGGCGATTAAGAGAGCCCTGTAAAGCCACCCCGTTTTTCCATCAGGGTGCGCATTGGCAAGAGCCTTCGCCATCTCGTCAAATGCAGATGGAATTTCCTGAACGATCCGCTGACCTTCCTCAACGAACCGGTATGCCTCTTCTACAGAGAAGACAGATCTACTTGGGGCTTCCTGTTGGGTTTGCGTGCTCTGGGTTTCTGAAGCGGCCGAAGATGGCGCCGTTTCCTCAGTAGCCTGCGCTTTTTGGGAGACAATAGCACCAACAAGACCGCCTGTGGCGTGAGCACCAGCCGAAAAACCAAGGACCAAAACTAAGGCAAGAAGTGAGCAGAATAGCCCAGCTCTCAGCCGGAGAAGAAAGCCCTCTGCACTTCGCACTGTCCTGACCGTTAGCCTGCTCATAGTTCCTCCTTCAAGAGGCCCATGCAGAACTCACCATGCACAGGCCCTCAAAGTAGAACGTAAAAATCAGGAGATCAGGTTAGCAGGCTTCGGGAAAGCCAATTCTAGCTTAAGAGTTCATTACCCAAGGCTCGAGCCACTTGTTCAAGCTCGCACGCGCCTTGTTGCCCTCCATCTTTTGATAGGAGCCAAGAATAACCTCGCGCTCGACATTACTCAGGCGGAACCGCCACGGGCCGATTTTCAAAAGAGCCTGCAGTGTCATCATGTTGAGGCCAACGGCCTTACACATAATAAGAAACGGCTCTACATCCTGACGCACCATCCAATGCCGCGCTTCTTGCATACCAACGCCGGCAAACACAGCCATTGCTGCAACGGCTTCCGGAAAACGATCTTCCTCCGCCATCTGGCGAATGGTGTGCTCCGTAATACGTCCCTTGCGAGCGATCTCCAGAACACGACCTTCTGCGGTTTCAAAATCGAACCGTCCAAGCCAGAACTCATTGGAAAGACGCTGCGCTGCAACCCGTGCAGCACGGCTGATCTGTCCGGTATTGCTCTCTTGCCCCTTCTCGATCAACCGCGCGCGCACTTCCGAAGTAGCGATATCGATCAAGCGGTCAATATGGATTTCTGCAAGGTCCGCACGCTCACCAAGGCTGGACTGCAGCAACTCATCTTCCTCGGCAATATTCAGCAAGCGGTCCATACCATCGTGAGAAAGCAGCGCGCCTTCATTGGCAGCAAGGCGTCGCTGAACAGCAAGACTGCCTTCGCAGATCAGGGCATCACAAAGCGCCTCAGAAAGGATCTCCCGCCCCGCAATAGCAAAACGATGATCATCACCGCAGCTTTCCGTGATGGACAGAAGGTCACTTTCCCGAAGACAAGTGGACTGGGCAAGCAAAGGTTCAGCCACCTCAATCTCTTGAGCTGATAAGGCCCTAACGGTTTGCTCTGGCGCACGGCGGATGGATGCCAGCGTTTGCGCCATGTAGATGCGCACCTTCATCTCAACCAGCGCCGAGAGTTGCAGCAAAACCTGATCGTAAACTTCGATCTGCTCCTGCGAACAACGCTCCCATACGCGGGAAAACAAAAGGGTCACATGTTGCGCAAGCTCTGCTTGGCGCTCCTTGTTATTTGCCAGATCGCTCGAATTAAAATCGACGAGCTCTGTCCGCCGCCCGAATGTCATTATGAAACCACCCTAAGTATTTTCCTTATTGGTAATCAGGCGAATCTAAAGATTCTTTAGAGTTTCACATGGCAATTTGATTCAAATTTTCATTGTTTAATTCAGTTCTGACGAAAATGGCTGAAGCGCGCGAACCTGCCTAAACCCTCCCGTTTACTCTCAATTTTCTCATCCAAAAATTGGCGGCAACAGCCTTTGAAAATTGCTCGCAGTTCAGAGAAAAACTGGGCACCCTTGCATGCCCTCCCGCTCCCTCCTAAAAATATGGGAGGCCTTCGAATCGGGACTTCCTCTCGCACCGATCATTTGAAGGCAGCCAATATTGGCTTGGGGCATTATTATTTAGAGAAGTTGGAATGGACCTCACCCTTTCATCGCACCTTGATTTGTTGTTCAAGACGCTCGACAGAATGAACCGCGGTGCTGTGTTGGTGGATCACAATCTTAATATCATTGCCCGAAATCTAGAGGCCAAGCGTGTTCTTCTGGCACCCAATCGCATCTCAATGGCAAGCGGCCGCTTTGAGCTTACAGGCCCGGACCTGCAAAAGGAGCTGATTAGCGCGCTGGAAGCTGCCCTCTCAGGAAAGCAGCAGATCGAAGAACGGGAACTCATTATCGAAAGAGAAGACGAGTTTCTTCGGCCCATTCATATAGAGATTATGGCTCAAAGTGGAGAGACCGTTCGCGGGCAATTACTGCTACTGATAACCGATCTAGAGATCGATTGGACTATGAAGCTTTCCCGTGCGACCAGCCTGTTCAAGCTGACGACGAAAGAACAGGATGTGCTGCAAGAGCTGTCTGGCACCAAGTCTGAACACCAGATTGCAGAGAGCCTTCAAATCTCCCTCAATACGCTGCGCTCTCACAGAAAAAACATCTACGCAAAGCTCAATGTCTCATCCAGACTAGAGCTAGCACTACTGCTGCACCGCTTGAGCTAGGAACGTTAACGCAAAGGCTTGATGTGGTAGCTGCAACGCCGATCACCGGAAACAATGTGCTCGCGTCGCGTTACCTCACAATCATCACCCAGAACGCTTTCAAACAAACGCAATTCCGAGAGACAGAGCGATGGCTGCTCTTGCGCAGCCGTACAAATCGCGCAGTGATTTTCTACCAGCAGGAAGGAGCCATCATTATAGGCCTCAACCTCTGCCATATAGCCGTCTTGATCTCTAAGTGCGCGCAAGGTTTCAACGCGCTGGGAAAGAAGCCCCTGCCCGCACCCACGTTCAACAAATGAAATCATGGTCTTATGTTCGCGAAACTGAATAAGCTTTTCGACAGCGCCGTCACCGTAAAGCGCATTTACACCAGCCAGAAGGTCGGCAGCCAAAGCGCCATGCCTATCCGGAAATTCCTTTTGGCCACGGGAGGAAACAGACCATAGGCGGCGCGGCCTACCCACTGCACCTTTCAGGTCTTCAAAGGTTACAAGCTCTTCCTGCAAAAGCGCATCCAGATGCTGGCGCACTCCGACACGGCTGATTTTGAAAGCCTTTGCCAGATGAGCAACGGTCTGCGGTCCTTCGGTCTTGAGGTGTTCAAAAAGTCTGGTTCGCGTACGGTCTGTCATTGAAGCAATGTAACACAACCTATGCTCTGTTCATATGATAGCTACTGGCTTTTCTTTCATAGATTCACGAAAGTATCCTTTACCGTGCGCCTACTATGCCGCCCCCAATTTTTAAAGGAATTACCCCTTGTTTTTACTGGTAACATTATCCACACACCGTGGAAACTAACCAATGAACACTTGAAAACCTAAGCTCAACCATCCCTGAATTATAGGGGTCATATGCTGCAATGAATATATTCAGGATTTATAGTCTCCAACTACAGTAGTTTCAGTAAAATGACGTTGGAGAAGTACGGGGAATGCTGCATCAGTTTAGGGAACAAAAACTCCCGGATCAGTCCCATATATACGCGCCATCGCGTAGCCAGAACGAACACCTGTGGCATTCTGTCCTGCAGTCTATCGGCGCTCTTTATGGGCAGCCTGTAGCGCTCTTGATGTTCGATCACTCTCCAATGGGGGCGCAAGTCTTCACAACCCATGGCAGCGTGTTCACCCGCAATGACTTGAGAGAGATACTCCCCCGCCTTGGGGAGCCCTATGAACTTATCCATCCCGATGTTCAGCTTGAAAAGAGCCATTTGGTTATATCGCAGGCCTGCACGATTGCATGCCAAAGTCCTTCGCAATGCGCTGTCCTGCTGTTGCTGAGTGAAAGACATGAACACTTCAGATTACCAGAGCCTGCAACAGCCCTTCAAAAGCTTACCCGATTACTTGGCCATATGCTCGATAAAGACGAGTGCGATATTGCCAAGTGGAATGATTGCACCACGCAGGACGAAGCCTGCAACGAACTCCCCATCAGCCTGAAAGAACCAGCTTCAAAAGAAGCAACCAATCTACCCTATTTTGACGAGAACCCCGTAGCGACACTGATCGTCGCTCGGGAAACACTACAAATCCTGAAGGTAAACGAAGCAGCCTGCACGCTCCTTAACACCGACGGCCGTAAGCTTTCGCAATTCACTTACGATCAGCTTCACACCCAGCACGACCGGCAAGAACTAAGAGCCAGAGTGAGCAGCGGCGAGGGTTTTGAGCCTACTGGAGAACGCTGGAACCTTATGCGGCCCAATGGCACCAACGCAGACCACATTCTCTTCTCGAAGCCTGTGCAATACCAAGGTCATGCATGTCTTTTCATCTCGCTAGTAGACATTAGCGAACAGCAGCGCAGGGAAGAATACATCAAGCTAGCGGCTACTCAGGATCCATTGACCCGCCTGCCGAACCGCCAATGTTTCGAAAAGCTTCTAACAAACGCGATTAAGGATGGTCGAACCACGGGCAATAGTTTTGCATTGGCACTGCTGGATCTGGACCACTTCAAGCAAATCAACGACACCAGAGGTCACACCGCTGGCGATAAGGTTCTAAGAAAGGTCGCCAACCGCCTACTCTCTCTCAAAGAGCAAGGTCATATTGTTGCGCGCCTTGGAGGGGATGAATTTGCGGTAATCGTTAAGGCGCCGACACGAGCAGAACAGACTACGGTTCTAACAACGCTACACAGCAGACTAGGCGGCCTCGTTATGTATGACGGCCACAAAATACGGCCCCAATTCAGTATTGGTGCGGCCGTTTATCCAATCCACGCAACACGGGCTGAAACGCTGGCAAAACATGCCGACCTTGCCCTTTATGACGCTAAAAATCGCGGACGAGACCGTCTCTGTATCTTTGACGACAAGATCAAACAGAAGCAAACACGACGCCTTGCCATCAAAGACCTGACCAAGAGCGTACTGGAAGGCAACGACATTCGCCTTTGCTATCAACCTGTCCAATGCCTCAGAACGAAGAAAACAGATCAGTACGAGTGTCTTTTTCTATGGCCTGACCACCTTCGAAAGCTTGCGAGCAGGCAAGAGATTAGGTCCATACTGGAGGAGCAATCTCTCGATGAGGCTGTAACAAGCGCGTTCTTCAGACATGCAAATCAGGAACTTGGACAGATATTGCAGCAAGCCCCCGATCTAAGAGGCTTCACCATTCGCCCGCTGCACCGGTTATTTAAAGACCCTAACTTGCCAATCTTCTGCGAGAACCTGCTGACCAAGCTTCAGCTCCCGTCTTCCAAACTAACTTTGGAGGTTCCTGAAAACTCGATCATCTCTGGCGCGACACAGCTTCAAAGAGCAAATCTTGGGCGCTTGGTGGGCGAGCGGGTACAGCTATCGCTTGGCCATTTGGCGCTTGCCGATATAACTTTGCCAAGCCTTCACCACTTCAACATCTCATCGATAAAAGTGAAGGCGAACTTTCTGCAGCTCATGAATGCAGAACCGCAAAAAGCAAAGCTGTTGAAGGCATCCATAGAGTTTGCTCGCAACATGGGAATTGAGTTGATTGTGACGAACGTAAAAACTCAGCAACAGTTGGAGTTCGCTCATAAGCTCGGTTGCACCCACGCCATGGGAAGTGCAATTGGCCAGCCCCTCACTGCTGACGAACTCTGCAAATGTTAAACGGTAGAGCAGCTATACGGGCTGGAAGAAACACGCACTAAGGCATGCTATCTTGGCGCAATGAAGCAGCAACAGATTAGTCAGGGAAAGCCCCACCGTCAGACGCGTAAGCAGAGAATACGGGAGGTGGCGAACCACCTTTTGGGCTCAACGCCAAAATTTGACCGGCAGGAGATTGAGGCTAAGGCCGCCGCTTCGCACCTTCGGCATATCGGAGAGGCTGCAGCCATCAAACTTGCAGCGGCGAGTTACATCCGCCACTGCTACACATCCTATGATGACCTTCTGCACGAGGGTTATGACCGTGACAGCGCACGCTTCTACACACTAAGCGCTATCAACGAGCAGCTAACCCAATGGAATTGCAAATTTCGGGTATCGGCAGAAGAAAACATGCTAGGCGGAGCAACTAGCGGCAGACCGCGATAACCCAAGCAAATGCAAGCGGCACCATACACAATGCCGGAAGAATGATAGCCGGATAACCAAAGAACAAGATTGCCAAAGCCCACGTCACAGCAACATTGGCGATGAAGTAGTACTTGGCATCGCTCTGCCCTTCCATCGCATCACGCAGCAGCCACCCGACAAACGGCACCATAAATACCAGTCGCATCAGCAACGACTGTTGGTCAGAGGTCGCGTTTTTGCGCTGAAGCACAGGATTTATTGTTACGTCGCTCATTAAACACCATTTTGCTTATTCATATAACATATTGATTTACATCAATTTATAGGCAAGCCAAATGCGACGCATTGGCACATATACGTATTGCCAATATCCTCGCGTCTATAAGGATTTTAGCTCCCTTTTACTCCCATTTGCTTCAAGAGTTAGCGCCCTTCTTGTTCCTTTGGTTAGGTCATCAAGTGGAACCCGGTGAATCAGTTCACAGGGTGCAGGTCGTGCTCGTCTTGTTGGTTTGTCACCACAGGCATTTCAAAAATAATGGAGCAGACCAGATGACCAAACCTGAGATCGTAATTTACACGGACAATGGAAACGCCCCGATCAACAAACTTGTCGGCACACAATGTACTTTGGGAATCCAGTCATTCCTGACCGCACCAAGCGGAAGCACGCTAGTACCCGACTACCCCCTTTCAGCAGCAATAAGCCATGGCCTGATTGAGCAAGCCAAAGAAGGCGGAAAACGGAAAATCACCGTAGCAATTGGCGGTGCAGGTGCCTTTCCCAGCTCATCTTGGGCAGCAGCGGACAAGAACCTTTCCGCCTTCGTCGACCAAATCTGCACGTTCGTGACGGACAATCACTTTGATGGCGTAGATATTGACTGGGAAGACACGGCCGCCATTACAAGCAACCAAGGATACGATCCTGTCGAGTTTCTCTCCAACCTCAGCGTCGAGTTGAAGAAACAGCTACCGAGCGGCCAGAACTTCATTTCTCATGCGCCCCAGTGTCCATACTTCATGAACGATGGAAGCAACCCCTTCAAGAACACATACAACCAGATCATGCAGCAAGCAGGCTCGTCTATCGACCTGCTTAACATCCAGTACTACAACAACCCGCAGGCAATCGGCACAACAGTCGCAGAGCAAGTAAGCGCAGTGGCTGGTACGAGCGGCACTCCTGCAACATGCAGCATTGTCGGCTTGGTCAACGCAGGTATTCCGGTTGAAAAGCTTGCTCTTGGAAAACCGACAACCCCGGAAAATGCGGGCAGCGGATTTGTCGATACGCAAAGTCTTTGCTCGCAGCTCATCGCCCCTCTTGCTCAGAAGTACGGCAGCTCCTTCGGCGGCGTGATGGGCTGGCAGTTCGGTGAGAGCAATGTGTCCGATCAGCTCGTGACGTCATGGATCGAAAACGTGGCAGCGGCTGCTAACTCAGGATCGGCATCAGCCAAAGCCGCTGAATAATAGATCTACAAACAAAAACGGCGGAGCAATTGCTCCGCCGCCTTCGTAAGATTTATGTGCCAAGCGCTTAGCGGGTAAGCGGCTTGTACTTGATGCGGCGCGGGTCAGCAGCGTGTGCGCCCAGACGACGTACCTTGTCTTTTTCGTAGTCTTCGAAGTTACCTTCGAACCACTCAACGTGGGAATCGCCTTCAAATGCCAGCATGTGGGTAGCAAGACGGTCGAGGAACATACGATCGTGCGAGATAACAACCGCGCAACCTGCATAGTTCTCGAGCGCGTCTTCCAGCGCTGCAAGGGTTTCAGTATCAAGGTCGTTGGTCGGTTCGTCGAGCAGCAGAACGTTTGCGCCAGACTTGAGAACCTTCGCCAGATGCACACGGTTACGCTGACCACCGGAAAGGTCGCCAACTTTCGCCTGCTGCTGAGGGCCCTTGAAGTTGAAGGAAGAGCAGTATGCGCGGGAGTTGATTTCTTTACCGTCGAGGTAGATAACCTCTGCGCCTTCAGAAATTTCTTCCCAAACGGTTTTGCTGTCATCCAGCTTATCGCGAGACTGGTCAACGTAACCAAGGCGAACACTGTCACCGATAACAACGTTACCGGAATCCGGATTTTCCTGACCGGTCAGAAGCTTGAAGAGCGTAGACTTACCAGCACCGTTCGGGCCGATAACACCAACGATACCACCGCGTGGCAGTTTGAAGTTCAAGTCTTCAATCAGGAGACGGTCACCAAAGCCCTTGGAAACGTTATCTACGTGAATAACGTTTGCACCAAGACGCTCACCAACCGGAATCATGATCTGCTCGATGGAAGGCATACGCTCTTCCTGAGCAGCCAAGAGATCCTCATAAGCACGGATACGAGCTTTAGATTTGGTCTGACGGCCTTTCGGAGACATGCCCATCCATTCGCTTTCGCGCTTGATAGCACGGGAGCGGGCCATGTTCTCGCGACCTTCCTGATCCATACGCTTGGCTTTCTTCTCCAGATAAACGGAGTAGTTGCCTTCGTAAGGAATGCCCTGACCACGGTCGAGCTCAAGAATCCAGCCAGTTACGTTGTCGAGGAAGTAACGGTCGTGGGTGATGATCAGAACAGAACCCTTGAACTCGCGCAGGTGGCGCTCAAGCCAGTGAACGGTTTCAGCGTCCAAGTGGTTGGTCGGTTCGTCGAGCAGCAGCAGATCTGGCTCGGAAAGCAGAAGCTTACACAACGCCACACGGCGGCGCTCACCACCGGAAAGGTTGGTCACGTCAGCGTCGGATGGAGGGCAGCGAAGCGCTTCCATAGCCATCTCAACCTGGCTTTCCAGGTTCCACAGGTCCTGTGCGTCGATGATGTCCTGCAACTGAGCGCCTTCGTCGGCGGTCTCGTCGGAGTAGTTCATCATCAGTTCGTTGTAACGGTCGGTTAGCGCCTGCTTGTGAGCTACGCCTTCCATCACGTTTTCAAGAACGGTCTTGGTAGGATCCAGATGTGGCTCCTGAGGCAGATAGCCGACTTTAGCGCCTTCAGCAGCCCATGCTTCGCCGGTATACTCCTTATCGATACCAGCCATGATCTTGAGGAGGGTAGATTTACCCGCACCGTTAGGACCAAGGATACCGATTTTCGCATCCGGGTAGAAAGAAAGATGAATGTTGTCGAGGACCTTCTTGGCACCGTATGCCTTAGAAACCCCATGCATGTGATAGATGAACTGGCGCGCCATTGGGTGCCCGCATCTCCTGATCTAGCGATTGCAAATGAAACTCTGGTCGGCACTCATAAAGGATACCGTGCTTTGGAGCAATCTTTATCAACAAATCTAGGAGGAAAGAAGGGTCAAAACGCCCCATGAAGAACGCTTTTCAGCCAAAAACAATGATTGAGGTGCCGTTGTAACGTCACGGTTTGGAGAAAATTCTTGCATCTATGAACCGGCCTAGAGGCCGATCGAAGGAGCAAAAGAACTGCCCCTTGAAATAAAAGGAGGGCGTGTCTAGCCAACTAGCTCACGCCCCCAAGA
>NZ_SMMA01000066.1:77403-189422 GCF_009711345.1 Pseudovibrio flavus | reverse complement strand
CCCCATACGAGCGTCAGCCGAAGCCCCCCCACTCTTGCAGCTTCTAGCTGTGCTGCATTGACTTCAATCAATAAATAAAACAATGTTTGATTATCTAAACCTGAACCCACTATCTTATTGCCAGGTATACATTTTTTCCCAATCTATCTCTGACGAAACGGAAATAAAAACATGGCCATCACGCTGAGAGGACCGCTCTAAAATACCCCCTTTTGCTGCGCGTATGGAGACCAGAGCGCCGTCCCCAGCCGCCCTATTTTCAGTAAACAGAGCGCCGCCTTGGGCCGCTATGGTCAACACGGGAGGATGGCCGACACGATCAAGGAAAAGCTCTAACCATGAACCCTGAAGATCAGATGCACCAAGTGCAGCGGAAGTACTATCAGATGACGCCAGACGCACGGGCGCATCAGCCTCAGCATTTGCGACCCATCTGGGACCATGGATTACATACTGCGGCGCGATGGACAGCTTCTCTGAAACAATAGCCCTTGTTAGCTCTTTATCTGGCCCGGTAGCCACCCAAACGATAAAGCCCTTTTCTTGAAGCAGCTCCACCAGCTCCGTCATGGGCTGATAGACCATTTCCTTCAGCGGAGCCCGCGTTGACGGATGCATGCCGGTTAAATACCAACTTCTGGCATTTTCCCGCTCATTTAGCTTTGCATTCCAACGACCGTTTAAAGAAGGTGCCGCCCCGTCTGCCTGCACCTCGGTGAACTTGTAGTGCTGATATGTCCCGCGGCTCCACAGGGTGCCTTCTGCTTCGATGAGTACATGCCGGTGAGTTTCGGGAACGAAATCTGGACTAGCCTCTCGCGTTGCCCGCTCTACGAACTCGACAATCCCATGACGCGCTTCGGATGCTTCCCAACTTGGCAGAATGTTCTCGTGCTCAGCCCCTGTAGGCTTCATCACAGACACTGCACCCATAACAAGCAAAGCAGACCACTTCATGGATACCCTCACTGGACGTTTTGACAGTGAAGCAATTCATAGCAAAAACGAATTCAGGGAATCATAAAATCAAATATAAAATTGAACGGTGAATCGAAACTCAAAGGAGAACGAAAAAACACCAAGATAAGTACAAACCAATAATAAAAATAAGAAAACTATTAACCACGAAAATTCGAAATAAATTCAAAAACAAAGCGGAATATATGCAAATTCTATAAACCGCCTGAGACTGCGTTATTTTAATAATAAAACATTAGCAATTTGCTGCCCCAATAGCTCTCTTGTTTAATTAGGAATTTCGGAGCTAATGCTGTTTTATCGATCGATATCTGCTTTCGCCGTCTCCGCCTCGACCTTCGGCATTAGGCAGCTTCTACTCGTAAGCGTGCTTTGCGGGACCGCTTACGCTCACAGCCCGATCACACCTCAAGAAACAGCGCCAAGCCACTGGTTCTGGCTCCATACAGTTCTACCCTTAGCGGCGATCTTTATTGCCTTAGCAGCTCTCCATTCCAGCCATCTGCGCCTTACTAAGGGCAGCAAACCGTCAGCCCAAATTCCCGATCAGAACGCTATTTCCAAAGAAGGCATCGACGTTTTCGAAAGAACTCTAGATGAAGTCCTACTAGGCAGCGTGACCTCCAAAAAGCGTTTCGAACCTGACGCCCTAGGCAAACTCGGAAGATCTGCTCGCCTGATAAACCGAATTCTAGACCGGTTTCAGGTC
This sequence comes from Pseudovibrio flavus, assembly GCF_009711345.1. GTDB lineage: Bacteria > Pseudomonadota > Alphaproteobacteria > Rhizobiales > Stappiaceae > Pseudovibrio > Pseudovibrio flavus. Next base: position 187,735 of record NZ_SMMA01000066.1, on the reverse strand, counting down.
GAGCTTTTCCGGCGCTCTTTTGAGGAGGAGAACGCTCAGGAGACAGGCCGCGCCAATCGTCTTTCAACGTTTTCAGAGGGCGCATTCGAAGGACTGATCATTTCCCACCAAGGCCGGGTGATAGAGACCAATCGCGCTTTATGTGACCTTGTCTCCCAAACCGAAAGTGAGATGATCGGCCGCCACCTTACAGAGTTCATCGCCCCTGACAGCATCGAAGAGGCACTTGTGAACCTGAAGTTGGATACAGCCTCCCCCTATGAAATCGAGATAATCAGCTCCTCAGGGGAGTATATTCCGGTCGAGGTTCGTGCCCGAACGGTTGAGATAAACGGTCAAAAACTTAGAGCCACGGCTGTGCGAGATATTCGAGAACAACGCGCAGCCCATGCCCAAATTCTTCACATGGCGCAACATGATCTTCTTACCGGATTGCCAAACCGCCAGCTACTCAGAAGCAGGCTGGAAAAGGCCCTAAAGCGCCAAAAGCAAACGAACAAACCAGTTGCTGTGCTTCTTATCGACATAGATCGCTTCAAGGATATCAATGACCTCTACGGCCACCCTATTGGCGACAAACTCATCAAAACAACCGCAGCGAGGCTTGAGGCCTGCACCGAGAAGAAAGACACTGTTGCCCGATTTGGCGGAGATGAGTTTGCTATTCTCGTAGCCTCTGGAAAATCACGCTCACAGCTCGGCGAACTTGCCAAGAAGATACAAGCAGCCATTTCTGAACCAATTGACGTTGGAAATGGTATTTTGGTTAGAACAACCGCCTGTATCGGCATAAAAATCGCAAAAGCTGATCGCTTAGACCCCGACGCTCTTCTGGCAAACGCTGATATTGCCCTCTACCGCGTGAAAGACTTTGGCCGAAACAAAATCTCGTTCTTCCAAGCGTTCATGGCAGCGGAAGTCGCCCTGCGCCGAACAATGGAAGATGACCTTCGCCTAGCCTTGGAAAAAGGTCAGTTTGAAGTCCATTACCAAGCGCAGGCTCGGACAATGGATCGCAAAACAAGAGGCTTTGAGGCTCTGCTACGGTGGAACCACCCGACCAAAGGCGCTATTTCCCCGGCGCAGTTCATACCAATCGCAGAAGAAACCGGTCTGATTGTACCCATTGGCCGCTGGGTAATCGAGCAAGCCTGTCAGGCTGCAGCGCAATGGCCGCAAACACTTCGTGTGAGCGTCAACCTAAGTCCAGTGCAGTTCTATGACGACCAACTCATTCCGCATATCGAATATGCTTTGCTGCAAAGTGGACTAGAAGCGCATCGTCTTGAAGTGGAAGTTACTGAAAGCATCCTCATCGAGGATGATGCACGAACCCTTTCAGCCCTCAACAAGCTCAAAGAGCTTGGCGTAACCATCGCCCTGGATGATTTTGGTACAGGATATTCCTCGCTCAGCTATTTGCGCCGTTTTCCTTTTGACCGCTTAAAAATCGATCGCAGCTTCATTAGCGGCATAACTCATACGCCGGAGTATCTTGCGATTATTCGCGCGGTGATTGATCTGGGCCACGCTCTGGGCATGGAAGTAATTGCCGAAGGCGTTGAGACTGAAGCAGAAGTCGCGCTGTTGCACTCAGAGCGATGTGACGAGATACAAGGTTACCTTATCGGCCGTCCAAAGCCGCTCAGCGCGTTGGAGCCAATAAGCGACACGTTTCACTACGCAGATGCAAAGGCCGGCACTTCAAAAAAGGACAGCAACATCGTTCGAGCATTAGAAAGCGCCTAAACTACCAAAGCTCTGGCGCTGACAACGCTACACGGCTTTTACCAGCCCCCTGACGTTCAACTCGGATCTGTACCGGAATACGGTCCTTCATCGCTTCAACGTGGCTGATCACGCCCACCTTACGCCCCTGCCCTTGCAGCATCTCCAGCGCATCAATAGCAACGTCCAGCGTATCACCATCAAGCGAGCCAAAGCCTTCGTCAATGAACAGCGTATCGACGAACGACTGACGTCCTTCAAGACCGGACAGCGCCAAAGCAAGAGAAAGCGAGACGAGGAAGCGCTCACCACCACTCAAAGAGCGAGTGGAACGAGGCACATCGCCCATATCCCTGTCTTCAACAAGAATACCAAGACCGCCACTTGCCCGCTGTAAGCGGTAGCGCGGTTTCAGCACCTGTAGCTGTTTGTTGGCGAGCTCTACGAGAAGGTCGAGCGTTACCGCCTGAGCAATCTTTTGGAACTTGTCGCCTTCTGCAGAACCAACCGCACGGTTTACGGCACCCCACGCAGTGAAGTGCTCCTTGGCTTTGTTGATCTCAACCATGAGGCCAGCAGCTTTAGCCCGCGCGGTATCATCAGCCACAAGCTGTGCTTCCACACGGCCCACTTTCACAAGTAAATCCTGATGCTCGTTCTGCGCCTCTTCTATCTTCTGTTCCAGTATCAGAAGAGGATCGGCAGGCATCGGCTGGGCAAGCGCTTTTTCCAAATCGACCTTGCGCAAGCGAACAACTTCACGCGTCTGGATCAACGCTTCATCGATGCGGGCTAACTCGGCCTCAAGAACAGGCAGTTCTGTAACCAGACGCTGACGGGCGGACTGGTATTCCTCGGCACTGACACCGAGTTCTTGCAGCACGGCTTCAAAAGCAGCTTTTGCTTCTGTTACCGTTTTCTCATAGGCAGCAAGGTTTTCCTTTGTGGTCTCGAAGCGGCCTTGAGCGTCTTTCAGCTCCTCAAGCTTACCAACCAGAACAGTGTTGGTTTGCTGGGCAGCGGCGCGCGCACCTGCGCGTTTTTCTGAAAACTCGTCTTGGTGCTGTTTCGTCGGCTTCCCATTCAGCAAGCCAGCTCGCTTTGCCCTCTCCTGTTGGAGACGCTCTTCGAGCAGTTTCAGCTTGCTTTGACCCTCAGCGGCCGAACGCTCTGCGCTTTCACAGGAGCTTCGCAGGCCAGCAATATGCTCAGCAAGTTCAGCAAGACGCTGATCGCAGACAGTAGATGCTTTGTTCGCATCCTCCCATTCGGCAGCAAGACTTCCAACCTTCTGCTTGATGCTTTCCGGCTTCTGCAACATTTCATCGAAAGAGGTTTCCATAAACGCCAGCGGATGAGAAAGCTCCCTGCCAAGGCGGTTCAACTCATTCTGAGTGTTGGTCTTATCGGAGGACAGTTTGACCTTCTGCTGTTCCAGAGAGCCGATTGTACGGCGCTGCTCGTCCCGCTGCTGTTCCTCTTTCTGTGCTTCGTCCTGCAGCTTCTGCAATTCGCCGTAGTCTGCATCAACTTGCGCTTTGAGGCGCTGATAGGCATCAAGGCGCTCACGCCCCTTAGCAGCCTCTCCCGTGATCATCTCTTTGAGCGAGAGCCAGTTTTCGTCTAGGCCGCGAATACTTTGCTTGTCGATGGAGCCACCGACAGACTGCACCAAACTAACAAACTCGCCAACCTGCTCTTCAAAGGCAGGAATGCTCTCTGCAAGAGAATTGGAGATTTCTTCACTGCTGCGCTGACGTTGATCTTTCTCCGCCTCGGCCTTTGCAATCGCAGAGCCGAGCTCCTGCTGCTGCTTTTCAGTGGTTTTGCGTTTTTCGCGAAGCGCCACAAATTCCGCTCGCAGCTCTTCAAAGAGCGCTGTAATCGCAGGCGCTTGCTCACCAACAAATGGATGGTCTATAGAACCACAAACCGGACACGGCTCATCCTCCACCAGCGCCATGCGCAGGTGTGCGCTCACCTCATCCGCAGCTTTGTTGGCAAGGCTCGCCTTACCTTCAGCACGCTCCTCTTGCTCACGAAGACTTTCCAGCTCTAGAGACAGCGCCTCCTTTTGTGCTGTCAGTGCCTCGATGGTACCAGTAAGGTGTTGAACTGCTTCATTTTCTCCGAGCAGACGCTTTTCATTTTGACCAAGAAATCGGCTGTCCCGTTCTAAACTAGAAACGAGACCCCCCAATCGTTCGAGTGTCTCACGGCGGGCTTGCAGCGTTTGAATATCAAAGTCACCAAGCGCGTTTTGCGCCTCATTCAAGCGAGCACGAATGGTCTGCTGCTGCGAGGCGAAACTCTGAAGGCGGCCTTCCAGCTTTTCTTGCAGGTCTTGTAGTTCGTTGGCCCGTTTGAAAACAATCTGCTCTTCGTCTTCAATCTTGGACAAGCGAATAGCCGCGTCCTGCGCGCCGTTGATACGTGTAATGATATCATCACCGCGCTCATGGAACCCTTGAGCAGGCTTGAGGCGGGCAAGCTGATCCTTCAGCTTGTCTTTCAGATCCTTCTGCTCTTCCATCTCGCGTAGTTTGCTGGTCAATTCCTGCTGGAATGCAGAGAGCTGGTCACTAAGTGAACGCGTTTCACGTCTGTGCCCCTCGACCTGATTTCCAAGCTGGCGGACAGCCTCATCAAGACGCTCAGCCTCAGCCCATTGCGGCTGCATGATCGCAAAGTCAGCATCAATCTGCTCTAGAACAGACTGCGCCTTGTCATTTTCTTCTCGGCTAGAGCGCACAATCGCATCGGCCCGAGCAAGGAACATTTCCAGCTTCTGTAGCTGGCTGCGAGCCTCGCCCTCTTGCCGCACAGCATGCTCCTGCGCGACAGCGATTGGCTCGGTTCCCTGAATGCGCTTTAACTGCTCACGCAGCTTGCGCTTGGTCTCATTTGCTTCGCTCTCTCGAACGGCAAGATCCTGTTTGGTTTCAGCCTCTTCCACCTGTTCGCGGGCAATATCAATGCGCTTGAGAATTTCCGCGCCAGCCTTAAGCTCCGCAAGGGCCTTCTGGCGCGCTGCCGCAAAGGCGCGCTGCTCATCAAGCTCTTTTTGCAACTCTCCGCGCTGCTCATCATCCAGCATACCCACCGCATCACAGCGTTTTTCCAACTCGCTCACAGCCTGCTGAGCCGTGCTGGTTTGCTCGTGAATACGCTTGGAAACACGGCGGTAAATATCTGTGCCTGTTACCTTTTCCAGCAGAGCGGCACGCTCTCGGTCACCTGCACGAAGGAAAGCATCAAAGTCGCCCTGAGCAAGCAGAACCGTTCGGCGGAACTGCTCATAGGTAAGACCCAGCTTTTCCTCGACGGCTGCATCCACCTTCTTGATGCCATTCTCGATGGTTTTGTCATCACGAACACGCACCAACTGGCGATCCACGTTCTGCAGGCGACCTGTTGCTTTGCCGCGCGCTCTGCGCACGACCCACTGGCTGCGATAGACCTCCCCGTCGATGCCAAGAAAGTCCACCTCGGCAAAACCGCTGGCAGCACCGCGTGTGAGCACCGATTTTGGGTCGCGCTCGCCATGCGTATCGCCGGAGATATCAGGAACGGACTCGTTAGAGCCATCTGCCGTCAAGCGCGGGCATTTGCCGAAAAGCGCCAAACACATAGCGTCCAGCAACGTAGACTTGCCTGCACCGGTCTCACCCGTAATGGCAAACAGGCCAGCGCCCTTGAGAGGCTGCACTTCAAGGTCAATTTCAAACGGCGCAGCAAGGCTCGCCAGATTTTCACCGCGAATACTTAGAATGCGCACTAGTCGATCTCCGCAAGGACACTATGAAAGAGCTCAAGGTGGCGCGCTTCCGGCCCCTCGCCATGCTCTTTCTCAAAGGCCGTGTAGAACAGGTCCAACGGTTTTATCTCTTCCAATTTCTTCAAACTGACAATTTCGGATGGAGCCGCCTGCCCCTCTTCCTTGGCGCTGACAATGGAAACACCAGTATCGCGCACCGGATAACGAGAGAGGATTTGATCCACTTCCGCCCGTAGCCCCAGAGCAGATGTCTGACGGCGCAGATCCACATGCACGAAAGGCTGTTGCTCAACAGGTAGGTCGGCGTCCAGCTCAAGAGCCTCCAGCGCACCTTCCACTTCTGCAACAAGAAGCCCGTCTTTTCCCTTCAGCCGATAAAACGGTACAGGACGGGTAAGGGCGTGGCGCTCATAGGAATAGCTATCGCCATCAAGCTCAATAATATCAACGCCGTGCTTGTAATTGAGTTCGCTAACAGAAAGAGGGAATGGTGAACCGGAATAACGCACAGTATCGCGCCCAACACGCTGCGGCTTGTGCAAGTGCCCAAGAGCCACGTAAGCGAGGCTCTCGTCAAACACAGTTGCCGGAACAGCATGTTCCCCGCCGATGAGAATGCGTCGCTCGGAAGCTTCGCTCTCATCACCGCCGGAAACATGCAGATGGCCCATGGCAACAAGCGGCGCATCGCCAATCTGCTCACGCGCACCGCTAACAGCCCGCTGATAAAGGTCTGCCACAGCGCGCACAATTGGAGAACCTGCTTCTTTGGCGCTCTCACCCGTCAGCGTAGGCAAGTCACTTGCTCGCGGAAACGGCAGTGCCAGACAGTAAGCCTCAATCACGCCTTCTGCATTTTTCAGCGGCACCAAATGGCGAGATAGGTCCAGCCCACCATCTTTTTGCAGGATCATGCCTACGGCGGACACACCAATCTCTTCCAGAAGAATACCCGGCGCTTCCAAGCGCCCAGCTGGGTCATGGTTACCCGCTGTCATTACCGTAGTGAGATGGGGCCTTGCCCGACGCAGATCCGCCAAGGCATGAAACAGCATGCGCATTCCTTCCGCAGACGGGTTCTGATTGTCGAACACATCACCGGAAATCAAAACAGCATCAACCGCCTCGCGCACCACGATTTCCTTCAGCTCTTTGAAGAAAAACGCATGCTCAAAGGTGCGGTCCCATCCATTGATGGTCTGGCCGATATGCCAGTCTGCCGTATGCAGAATGCGAACTGCCATAGAGGTAAACTATCCCCCCGAAGAGACTCAAAAAACGATCACTGCAGATTAAGGGGCTTTGCCCGCCCTCGCGCTCGTCTTACCCCTTCTTTCCAGAGGTTTCGACCTGTTTTCCAAGTTTTCCTAGGTGCACCCACGCATAATCCTTGGTCAGAAGCGAAGGATAACGCCAACGAACTATGCAGCGCCGACTAACCCAAGGAAAATATCTATAATATCCATAGGCTTAAGTATTTTCAAAATGCCCATCAAGTATGCAAGATAATTTCTTGACCAAATGGTCAAGCATACCTAATCTAAACTTATTGGAGAGGGAAAGTTTCTTTACACGCCCAGTGATTCATATGGGTAAATTTAAACTTATACTTCAAACTCAACTTATAAGTGCCAAGGAATTTACAGGATCCAACCAACACAAAAGCCAGACAAAATAAAAGGCCGGGAAAGACAGCAGAAAAACTGCGCTTTCATCAGCATTGGCAACCGGAGACTTCCTTGCACACACCTTCCAGCGCCCAAAGGGGACGGCGCAATAACAACGAGGAGAGTACACGGAATGACAATCAATAAACTGAAAACGCTATTGGTTGCCAGCGTAGTGGGGGCAGGTCTTGCAACTCCGGCGGCGGCACTTGATGAATTGACCCTTCAGCTGAAGTGGGTCACTCAGGGCCAGTTTGCAGGCTACTATGTTGCGAAAGACAAAGGTTTTTATGAGGAAGCAGGCCTTGATGTAACCATCAAGCCGGGCGGCCCTGACATTGCTCCGCCGCAGGTTATTGCCGGTGGTGGCGCTGACGTTGTTATTGACTGGATGCCATCTGCCCTCGCCTCTCGTGAAAAGGGCGTTCCGCTGGTCAACATCGCCCAACCATTTGCCCGCTCTGGCATGATGCTGACCTGCCGCAAAGAAACCGGCATTACCTCTCCTGAGGACTTCAAAGGACGCACTCTGGGCGTATGGTTCTTCGGTAACGAATATCCGTTCCTGTCTTGGATGAGCCAGCTTGGCATTCCAACAGATGGCGGCGCGGAAGGCGTGACCGTTCTCAAGCAGGGCTTCAACGTAGACCCACTTCTGCAAAAGCAGGCCGACTGCATCTCCACCATGACCTACAACGAATACTGGCAGGTAATCGACGCAGGCATTCCGGCTGAAGACCTTGTTGTCTTCAAGTACGAAGACCAAGGCGTTGCGACACTGGAAGATGGCCTCTACGTGCTGGAAAGCACCCTTGAAGAAGACGGCATGAAAGACAAGCTCGCACGCTTTGTCGCCGCTTCCATGAAAGGTTGGGACTACGCACGCGAGAACCCTGAGGAAGCAGCTGATATCATTCTGGAAAATGACGCCTCTGGTGCTCAGACAGAAAAGCATCAGGTTCGCATGGTAGGTGAGATCAATAAGCTGACTGAAGGCTCTGACGGCACACTCGATATGGCAGCTTACGAGCGCACAGTGGCAACTCTGCTGGCTGGCGGCTCCGATCCGGTTATCACCGCAAAGCCTGAGGGTGCAACAACCACAGTCATCACAGATATGCTGAAGTAACGCTTCCAGCATTAAGACCAGTAAAGGCGGCCCAGCGGGTCGCCTTTTTTGCTTTGATCAGCGTGACGGAGCATCTAATCGATAATGATCGTCACGTTCCCCTTGGTCCTATGCTTTATCGGCTTTGCCCCATAAAGCCCCTTCGGAAGCCATGACAGGTTTGCATAATTAGGGTCTTTCACATGGCTCAAATCTATATCGACACCCAGCACTTGGAATTGCCCTCCATCTGACGGAGCACCAAGCCCGGTGCCAGCAAAGCAAATCTGCTCTCCATCGTAATCAGCAGAACCATCAAGCGGGATAGACTGGGACGATTTGAAAGCCACTTCACCGATAATATGCATGGAGCTAGAAAGGGCACGCATGAGTTCCTCGGCGCTATGGTCGCTTTTTTCCGTGAAGACCTTCACAGGCAGCGTCCAACAGTAAGTCACTGAGCCAGTATCGGCATCCACCTTACCCGGCCCGCTTTCGCCGCCGGAGATTGAAGCCGTTGCGGTTTCTGTATTGATCCGCACCTGAATGAACGCATGAGATGAAGAAACGCTCGCCGCGAGAATAGGAACGCTGAGCAATAAACCCATCGCGGAACAAAAGACCAACCCAACCCTTCCAGCCATACAAATCTCCTTCTAATCGAAGGGAGCACTATGGCGTTAAGCATGGGAAGAAAGAGCTAAACTCGGTTCTAAAGATATAATCAAACTACTCCAAAAGAAGCGCGGTTTTGTATAGGAAGCATGCTTTGCAGGTTCAGCTAAAGCGCAAAAACAAAAAACGCGCCGCAGTTTCCCGCAGCGCGTATTTGCAAGGTCTTAAGCTCCGCTTACTCAGCAGGCTCGAAGTTTGCAGAGCTTGGATTATTTGGATGCGTTGTCCAGTTTGCGTAATCTGCGCTGATAGGCTTATCAGTGCGCGGATCAATCGTGCCAACCGGCATTTGCTCCATGGTGATACAGTCCTGAACCGGACAGACGTTCACACATAGGTTACAACCCACGCACTCCTCGTCGATCACCTCGAACTTTCGAATGCCATCCACCATATTGGTAATCGCTTGGTGAGACGTATCCTCACACGCGATGTGACAGCGACCACACTCAATGCAGAGATCCTGATTGATCTTGGCCTTCGCAACATAGTTGAGATTCAGGTACTGCCAGTCGGTAACGTTTGGCACAGCACGGCCCACTACCTGATCAATGCTGTCATAGCCCTTGTCCTCCATCCAGTCTTTCAAGCCCTCGATCATGTCCTGCACGATCTTGAAGCCGTAAGTCATGGCAGCCGTACAAACCTGCACGTTACCAGCACCAAGAGCAAGGAACTCCGCCGCATCGCGCCATGTAGTTACACCGCCAATACCGGAGATAGGCAGACCGTAGGTCTCAGGATCACGAGCAATCTCGGCAACCATGTTAAGCGCAATCGGCTTAACTGCGGGACCACAGTAACCACCGTGAGTGCCTTTTCCGCCAACAGTCGGGTTCGGAGCCATAAGATCAAGATCAACACCAACGATAGAGTTGATGGTGTTGATGAGAGAGACTGCGTCTGCGCCGCCACGCTTTGCCGCCTGAGCAGGCTTGCGCACATCAGTGATGTTTGGCGTCAGCTTCACAATCACCGGCATGCGCGTGTGCTTCTTCGCCCAACGCGTCACCATCTCGATGTATTCTGGCACCTGACCAACAGCTGCGCCCATACCACGCTCGGACATGCCGTGCGGACAGCCAAAGTTCAGCTCAACACCGTCAGCCTCGGTATCCTCGACCCGCTTGAGAATGCTTTCCCAGTTAGCTTCCTCACATGGAACCATGAGGGACACGACGAGCGCACGATCTTTCCAATCCCGCTTGACCTGCTTGATCTCCTGAAGGTTCACCTCAAGCGGACGGTCGGTAATCAACTCAATATTATTGAGGCCGATAAGCTCGCGGTCCTTACCGTGAATAGCGCCGTATCGCGGACCATTCACGTTGACCACAGCAGGGTCTTCGCCAAGCGTCTTCCAAACAACACCGCCCCAGCCTGCTTCAAAAGCACGAACGACGTTATAGGCTTTGTCAGTTGGTGGCGCAGACGCCAGCCAGAATGGGTTAGGTGACTTAATGCCTACGAAATCAGATCGTAAATCAACCATAGTACTCTCCAATTCAAATCAGCATTAAGCGGTTAAGACAGCGTTGATTGCTTCCGCAGCAACCTTGCCATCCTCAACAGCAGCGACGGTCAAATCTTCACCGCCAGCAACGCAGTCTCCGCCAGCCCACACGTTTGTAAGGGAGGTTTTGCGCTGCTCATCAACCTTGATGCGATCACCCTCAAGCGCGAGCCCTTCGCCTTCAGCAGCAATGTCTTTCGTCACCAAAGTCTGGCCAACGGCTTTGAAAACCATGTCCGCCGGAATTGTCTCAATATCGCCAGTCGCAAGAAGACGACCATTTTCGTTAAGCTCTGTCCGCTCCAGCTCAATACCGGAGACCTGACCACCCTCACCCTTGATGGCGAAAGGCTTACTCCAGAACTTGATCGCAACACCGTTGGTCTGCGCCAAATCCTGCTCAAACTTACTCGCGCCCATCTGATCCGGCCCGCGGCGATAAGCGATAGTCACATTTTCTGCCCCAAGCAGTTTGGACTGAACGGCAATATCAACGGCAGTCATGCCGCCGCCAATCACGACGACATCACGGCCAACAGGCAACTTGGAAAGATCAGAGGCCTGACGAAGGTCTTCGATGTAATCGACAGCATCCTCAACATTCTCAAGATTCTCGCCTTCAGCACGCAGAGCATTCACACCACCAAGACCGATGGAAAGGAACACGGCGTCATAATCAGCCTGCAAACGCTCAAGAGAAAGGTCACGACCAAGCGCCATACCGGAATGAACCGTGATGCCACCGATGGAAAGCAACCACTCTACCTCTTTCTGGGCAAAGTCATTGGTGCTCTTGTAGGCCGCGATACCATATTCATTCAGCCCGCCCATTTTGCCTTTGGCCTCGAACAGGTCGATCTGATGGCCGTGGCTGGCAAGACGGTGCGCGCAGGAAAGACCGGCAGGACCTGCACCAACAACAGCAATGCGCTTGCCAGTTTCAGCAGCGCGAGTGAAGGATGTACCCTCTTTGGTTTCCATAAAGTGGTCAGTAGCAAAACGCTGCAGCTCTCCAATCCGCACCGGTTTGCCCTCTGCCTTCTCGCGAACGCAGGCTTCTTCACACAATGTCTCTGTCGGACAAACCCGAGCGCACATACCGCCAAGAATATTCTCCGCGAAGATAGTCTTTGCAGCCCCATTCGGGTTACCGGTAGAAATCTGGCGAATGAACTGAGGAATGTCGATCGAGGTCGAACAAGCGGTCATACATGGCGCGTCGTAGCAAAAATAGCACCGGTCAGCTTCGACAGCAGCCTCATGCGGGTCAAGGCGTGGATGCAGATCGCTAAAGTTGTCTTTCAGCACCTCGTCCGAGAGGCGCCCGCTTCTAATATCAGCGGCTGTTAAAGTATCGGCCATAGGCCCTCCGGAAGAAAATTTATAATTGAAAATAGAAGAGCTTCATTTAGCGAGCCCTTTCTACGTAGTTTCATTGAGCCAATTTTTGACCAATTAGTCAAATATTTTTACTTAAAAAATAACATGAGACATACAGTCATATTATGTATTCAGTTCAAGAACACTAAGTCAGATTGCAATTTAAGGATCAGATAGTACGGTGTGTGCTTATATTTTGCTCTGGGTGCGCATTTATATTGCACCGCAATCAAAGATTTACAAATTATAGACTTCTCACAATCGAACAACACACAAACAGGACTTATTTACTCATATTATAAATGCATAAAAACTTGTGTTTCGATATTTTCATCTAGGGCACCGAAATTCTTGAGAGTGCTGAGATTGTTCATGATTTGCGAACACTGCGGTCACCGGAGAGCGTCTTGCTGAATACGCCAAACCACCTACCTTGATGGCAAGCAAACGAATTCAAAGGACGAAGCAATGACCACCGTTCAAACCCCAACACTCGCCCCTTTAACAGTCCGCCCTTCCCAATCACGCGGACATGTAGACCACGGCTGGCTCAAAAGTGCCCATAGTTTCAGCTTCGGAAGTTACTACGCTCCTGAGAACACCCATTATGAATCCCTTCGCGTGATCAACGATGATTTCATCGCTGGCGGCGGCGGGTTCCCGATGCACCCGCATAAGAATTTCGAGATTTTCTCCTACATTGTCGAGGGCGCGCTGGAGCATCGTGATTCGATGGGCAACGGTAGCGTCGTCAGCGCAGGTGGCATTCAGTACATGAGCGCAGGCTCTGGCGTAGAACACTCCGAGTTCAATCCATCCAAAACCGAAGCGATGCGCCTGCTACAAATCTGGCTGATACCTAATGAAAAGGATGCAGCGCCAAAATACGATCAGCTCTACCCGAAGCCAGAGGAGAAAGATGGCAAGCTGAAACTTATTCTGTCTCATGACGGAAGAGACGGCAGCCTTCATGTTCGCTCCGACACAGATGTCTATGCTGCATACCTCAAGCAGGGTCAGTCCATCGACTTTGCCGTCAAAGAAGGCCGGCGCGCGTTTGTTCAAATCGTAGGCGGTACACTCTCCTTAAATGGCACTGAGCTAAGTCAGGGAGATGCTGCCCAGATAGACAATTCAGGTGACTTGGAGTTTAGAAACGGAGAGAATGCCGAGTTCATCCTCTTTGAATTCATCTAGACAATACAACAAGAGAGGTGCTCCCATCGGCACCTCTCTTTCTCGTTCTGGCTCGAAGGCTGCAGCGCCTAAAAGGAATGCTTTGCATATATCGTCATTTCCCGATATACACACTTTCGCAAATGATAAAATTCCCACCATTCGTTACCGCCAAAGGCGGTTTCGGCGGTTAAAAGGCTTACGAAATGGCAGTAACCATCTACCACAATCCTAAATGTGGCACCTCTCGCAACACCCTCGCCATGATCCGCCAAAGCGGAGTTGAGCCAGAGGTTATCGAGTACTTGAAGACCCCACCTTCCCGCGAGAAGCTGGTTGAGCTGATCAAGGATATGGGTATCTCTGTGCGCGACGTTCTGCGCCGCAAGGGCACGCCCTACGATGATTTGGACCTCGACAATGAGAAATGGTCTGATGACGAACTCATCGATTTCATGGTCGAGCATCCAATCCTTATGAACCGCCCAATCGTGGTAACAGAAAAGGGCACCGCCCTCTGCCGACCTTCCGAGAAAGTACTTGACCTTCTAGACGGTGATATAGGTTCCTTTACCAAGGAAGATGGCGAAGTCGTCGCTGCCAAGAAGTAGCAAATGGCGCTCAGGCGTTAGCCAAGACAAAAATCTTTTCCAAAGGCCCGCAGAACCATGATTTTGGCTGCGGACCTTTTTCGTGACTTAAGCAAACCCATAAGACAAAACAGCTTTCTGAGCGCTTCATCCATTAACCCTATGGGAAATAATTATTATTTCGGAGCTCGAAATTTCCTGATTTCGGCTGCCACCATCGCGCAACCTTCCCTTACGTCTTGCGCACCCTCTTTATTCAGTTAATATTAAATACTTACATAAATTTGCGCGTTCACTGATGAGCGCCTGCACCTCCGAAGAAAAACAAGAATGCGGAGCGGATTGATGCAGATTGAAATTATTGAGGACATGCAGCGGTTTCTCGAGTTGAAAGAGAACTGGAGCAATGTCTACAAAAATGATCCTGATGCGAACTACTACATGTCGTGGCGTTGGTTCCGGCAGGTCTTTGAGCGGCGCCCGCAGGGATGGTTTATCCTTGCTGCCAAGTCAAACGATCAATCGGGCTACGTGGGTTTCTTTCCTCTTAGACGTCGTTTGGGCATCAACAAGAAGAAAGGCTTCTTCTATGATCAAATTTTCATGGCAGGCAATTTCTCGTCGGACTACACCGGCTACCTCGTAGACAGTAAATACGATGAGCAGGTCATTCCGGCGTTTGCCAAGTTTCTAAGCAAGCAGCCTTGGGCCAGACTGCAAATGGAAAGCCTTCGCTCCAGCCCGGAGCGCCTGTCTCTGTTTATGTCCGGTCTTACAAAGGGACCGTTTGAGTTCCGCGATATCCCCCGCACTAACAAAGCAGACGGCGTAAACACGCTGATCTGTCCCTACGCTGAATTACCAGAGAGCTACGACGAGTTTCTTCAAACCAATCTGTCTTCCAAAACACGTCAGAAAATGCGCCGCTTCACCCGCAAAATGGAAGCGGACGAGACAATGGAAATCCGCCAGATCGACGAGGAGCACTTTGACGAACAGCTCGACATACTTTTGAGTTTCTGGAGAGCTAAGTGGGCGAAGCGCAAAGGTAAGCGCATCGACTACCTCGTGAGTGAATACAAACTCATCTTTGGCGACGCTTACAAAGACGGAAGCCTATTCATTCCCGTCTTCTGGCGAGAAGGACGGCCCATTGGCGGCCTATTCAGCTTCATTGATAAAGAAAAAGGAGAGCTTCTGTTCGTGCTCGCATCACGAGATGAGAGTGTCTCGGATTTCCCGTCAGGGCTTGTCCTTCATGGTCACAGCATTGAGTGGGCCATCAACAACGGTATCCGGTCCTACGATTTCCTTCGCGGTGACGAAGCCTACAAGTATTCCTACGGTCCCAAAGAACGCTTCATCCAAAGCCGCTTAATCTCCACGCGTTCCCGCCGCAATCAAGGGGATGTGCTGGATCCAAGTAGCCTGAACGAAGTGTTTAAAATTGCCACGCAGAGCCACAAAAAAGGGAACTACAAACTGGCGGAAGGTGGCTATCGCCAGATCCTCAAGTCGCGGCCAGATCATCCGAAGGTTCTATACAGCTTCGGTCAGTTGTTGATGCATCAAGACCGCCCAGAGGACGCAGTTAGCGTCTATCAGACCCTTACAGAAACCCATCCGGACAACGTGAAGGTGTGGCTGCGTTATGCTCTTGCGCTCGCCAAATCAGGTGAGTTCGATCAGGCCCGCAAAGCCTACAGGTTTGTTCTCTCCCTTGCGCCAAACCATATTCTTGCAAACGTGAACCTTGCCCAGCTTCTGCTTAAAGCAAGTCGCGAGGATGAAGCTATTTCCCACTTCAAGGCATGTTTGAAGGCTGTGCCGCAGCAAAACGAAGACCAGCGTTTGCAAACCTTTGCGAGCAAGACGATCAAAAATCTGCGTCCGCTAGAAAACACCAAGGGCGTACTGGAAGGGTACTCGGCCATTCGTGTACCTCAAAACCAACGCTCCACCCCTCGCCCACCTTGGCAACGGAGCGGGTTACACTAGCGCTTGCGGAATAAACGCAGAAGTTAGAAGGAGGCCCAACACGCCTCCTTTTTTCTTTAGCGCACCTCATCAAGCCGGGCAGACCCACGGTTTCAACAGCAGTTCCAAGAAAAACACGCCAATCGTTTGACAGCTCGTGAGGGATGCCTAGGGTATGCACGTTTTTGGTAGGATGACAGACGGCAGGCTATGACATTTCTTCTAGGTATTGACGGCGGCGGCACCTCTTGCAAAGCAGTTCTGGCGACTTCAGATGGTGCGGTTTTGAGCGAAGCAAAAGCTGGAGCCTCAAACCTCAATACCGATAGAGAACAAGCCCTCAGCTCAATTATGGCAGCCTGCGCCGCTGCATTCGAAGCAGCCAGCCTTCCCTTTGAGCCGGAAAAAATCACAAATGCTGTTCTAGGTATGGCCGGTGCCAATGTCCTTGGCTCGCTGGAAGACTTCGGCGCCGCTCTGCCTTTTCAAAGCTGCGAGATTGTTACCGACGCGCGTATTGCCTTGGAAGGCGCTCATGCTGGTGAGGACGGAATTATCGCCATTATCGGCACAGGTTCTGCCATCCTTGCCAAGCGCAACGGCGAGATGAAACACCTTGGCGGCTGGGGCTTTAAGCTTGGAGATCAAGCCAGCGGCGCATGGCTTGGCCACAATGCCTTGAAAGAAACGCTTCTTGCCTACGACTGCCTTGCTGGTAGCTCTGCTCTGACAGAAGAGATCCTGCTCCGTTTTAATAGAGAGCCAGATAGCATCATCGCCTTTGCTCAAAAGGCAGCGCCGTCAGACTTCGGCAGCTTTGCTCCTGCTCTTCTGGATGCAGCAAAACAGAATGACCCTCTGGCAAACAAGCTGCTTGATGAAGGTACTCAGTATCTGGAAGCAGCGTTTTCAAGGCTAATGAGCGAAAAGAAGCTGCCTATCGCACTACTCGGCGGGCTATCTCACATCTACATGGAGCGTCTGTCGCCAGAATTTCAGGCGCTCGTCACCGCTCCGAAAACCAATGCTCTACGCGGAGCCCTTCTGATGGCACAGAAAAACGCTGGGGCCCGCGCTTAGGCAGGCTCCCTTTCCACGTTATTTTCCTGCGAAAATTCAGCGATCAGAAAATCAACGAACGCACGGGTTTTCGCAGCCAAGTGAGTACGATGCGGATAGACGGCATAAATGCCCGTTGGGGCTGGCTCATAACCAGTTAATACCGGAACCAGCTTGCCAGCTTCCAGCTCTTCTTCCACCACAAAGGACGGGATTTGCGTTAAACCGATCCCGTCAATCGCGCAGGCCACCTCTGTCTCGGCGTTGTTGGCATGCAGAATTGGGTCAACAGTAACAGACAGCGCCTCACCATCCGGCGCAAAATAATCCCAGATGTTTGGAATAGCCTTGTTGGAGTAAGCAACGCAGCGGTGATGAACTAGGTCCTTCGGTTCTAACGGCTCCCCAAACTCGGCAAGATAAGCGGGAGAGGTAACCGTCATCAAACGAGATGTCGTAATTCGCCGCGCTATTAGGTTGGAGTTGCTGAGCGCACCAATTCGTATTGCAACATCAACACCTTCTGCAACCAGATCGACAAAACGGTCGTTGGCATTCACATCTACCCGCACATGAGGGTGTTGGCGCATAAACTTCGGCAGCACCTTATTCAAATGCGTATGGCTGAAGCTGACCGGCACGCTCACCCGCAAACTTCCCCGCGCTTCTGCCGCTTCATTTACAACGCACTCCTGCGCGTAAATAGCATCTTCAATGAGTTGCTGCGTACGTTCGTAAAACACGCGCCCTTCATCCGTTAAGCGCACACTGCGCGTTGTCCGCTGCACGAGCCGAACCCCTAAACGCTCCTCAAGGCGCACAATCTCTTTACTCACGTGGGAAGGAGAATGATTGAGACTATCAGCAGCGGCAGAGAAGCTACCCAAGCGGCCAACTTCCGCAAAAACTTGAAGCCCCTGAAAGAGCGAGCGATTAGAACTCATTTGGAAACAATCTTGTTCAATCTAAACTATTAATTACGAGCGATACGCAATCTAACGTATCTCCAGTTGATTTCAAAGACAAATGTCTTCACTGGAGGTCGCCGAAAATGAGAGACAAATTTCTCTTCGTTGTGTGCTTGAGCTTTGTATTCATGCTCGCACCTTTTGCTATCGATATGTATCTTCCGGCCCTTCCGGCGATAGCAAATGATCTAAATACAGGTATCGGTTCGCTTGAGGCGACCGTTGCTATCTTGCTGATCGGCTACGCTATCGGCCAGCTGGTCCTTGGCCCGCTATCAGACCGCATCGGGCAAAAGCCCGTCCTCATTGGCGGCCTCATTGTTTATGCAGCGGCCAGCTTCGGAGCGTCCTTCGTCACATCTATTGAGCAGCTTTATGTACTGCGCCTCTTCCAAGCATTTGGCGGGGCCGGAGCGGTTGTGGTCTTTCCAATGGTCCGTGCGCGTTACAACGAGGAAACCAGCACCAAGATCATTTCCTACATCATGGGTATGACGGTTATTGCGCCCCTCATTGCACCCATCATTGGTGGCTATCTGTTTGTGCTCGCAGGCTGGCCGTCGATCTTCACCGCTCTCGCCGTGTTCGGCGTCATCGCTCTGTCCATGGCCTTTGTCGTTGTAAAACCTTCGCCAGCGCAATCCCCTGAACAGCCACGAGAAAATCCGCTCACCTCCTACGTTTCAGTCCTGTCTAACTGGCGCGCTGTGACACACATCCTTACCGGATCTCTCGCATTTGCTGGCCTTTTCACATTCGTTGCAGGCTCCCCATACGTCTACATCACCCACTTTGGCGTAGCCCCTGAGAACTACGGCTATCTCATCGCCTTCAACGCCTTCGCAATGATGGCCGCAAACATGGCGAATGCCCAGTTCTTCGCCAAAATCAATCCCACAACCAAGGCGACTGCTGGCGCACTGACCCTTGCTGTAATCGCCCTTGGCCTCGCCACCCTCGCGTTGACACAAGCTACCCTACTCTGGGTCGTCGTAGCTGTTGCCCTCTATGTGACAGCGATGGGCTTCACGGCAACCAACGCAATCGTCGGCGCTCTATCTGTACTGCCTAGCCAGAACGGCACAGTGTCTGCTCTCAACGGCGCTCTGCAGTTTACGATTGGAGCAGTGGCCAGCTTCATCGTCTCCCTGCTGCACAGCAGCGGACCAACTCAGATGCTCGCGATCATGGCGATCTGTGGCTTAGGCTCAGCCCTCTTCGCCCTCCCCCTTCTTCGCAAATCCGCAACCACCATCACACCAGCAAACGCATAACTCTTTGAACCCAATCTTTCGAAAGGACATACTATGAAACTCTATTCAGCAATCGGAACCTGTGCCACTGCCATCCATATCGCTCTGGAATGGACCGGAGAGCCATACGAGGTCGAGCAGCTTGACTTCAAAGCAATGAAGTCTCCGGAATACCTTAAGATCAATCCATCTGGCGTCGTGCCGACCCTGACTGACGGCGACATGGCCCTACCTGAAGGCGCTGCTATTCTGCTCTACTTGGTCGATAAGTTCCCTGCCGCGAACATTGGCCCAGCTCCGCAAGACGCAAACAGAGCAGACCTTCATCGCTGGCTTGTCTATCTCTCCGGCACGCTGCACCCGTACTTCTGGCCACACTTCATGCCAATGCGCTTCACAACCGATGCAAACGGACATCAAGCAGTACAGGAAGCCTCTCATATTCTGGTCGACAAGAGCCTCACCCTGATCGACCAACATCTGGATGGCAAAGAGTGGATGGTAGGCAATGAGAAGTCCGTCGCCGATGCTTTCCTCTATGCCATGGCATCTTGGGCATACGGGTTTGAAAAACCAACCAGCGCTTACCCGAACATTCATCGCTTGATGCAAAGGCTGGCGAACGATCCTGCGGTTCAAAAGGTGCATGAAGCCCAAGGAACGGCATCCAAAGCCCTAGCTGCTTAACGGTTATTACGAAAAAGCCCCGCAGCTCTTGGAACTGCGGGGCTTAATTTTTTGAGTAGTCTCAAATCAACGGGCGCGTTTTGGCTTTGCACCGCCACGATGACCGGAAGCAGGGCGCCCCCCTTTCGCAGCAGGCTTGGCGCGCTTTACGCCAGTCGGTGCGCTTCCGTCACCCTTTTTCACTCCGCCAGCTTTGCCCGCAGCAGCTTTCGGCTTTTTAGGTCCACGGGTTTTAGCGGCGACCAGCTTTGGCGCATCAGGAAGCGCGGTCACGTTTGCCGTTTTTCTCTTCTTCTTCGGTGAGCTGGAAGACTTGGTCTTGCCCTTGCCCGAGCGACCCTTCTTAGGTGTCTCCTCGGACATAAACCAGCCGTAGCCTTCAAGCTCTTCGATAGACTGGCGGGTGAGATGCTCAATCGTCGTCAGCATGCCGCGATCTTCCGGCAAGCAGAAAGTAATCGCGCTACCTTCACGCCCTGCACGAGCAGTTCGGCCAATACGGTGTACATAGTTCTCGGGCACGTTCGGCATGTCGTAATTGATGACATGAGAGATGCCGGAGATATCAATACCGCGTGCAGCAACATCGGTTGCAACGAGAATTTTAACGTCACCGCGTTTGAAAGCATCAAGGCTGCGCTGACGCTGTCCCTGAGAACGGTCACCGTGGATCGCCTCTGACTTAAAGCCAGCTGCGTTGATGATCTTGGAAAGCTTCGAAGCACCATGCTTTGTGCGGCAGAAAACGAGAACGCTTTCAATCGCCTCATCACCAAGCAGATCCAGAAGCAAAGATTTTTTCTGCGAGCCGTTGATGTGCGCCACTTTCTGGCTCACCTTCTCGGCAGTTGTTGCAGCAGGCGCTACTTGAACTTCGACAGGATCACGTAGGAACTTACGGGCAAGGCCGGAAATTTCCTTCGGCATAGTCGCGGAGAACAGCAAGGTCTGACGCTGCTTTGGCAGCAAACCAGCCAACTCGCGCAGTGTGTGAATGAAGCCAAGGTCCAGCATCTGGTCAGCTTCATCAAGAATGAAGATCTCCAGATCATTGAAGTGCAAGGAGCCGCGACGCTGCAAGTCCATCAAGCGGCCCGGAGTAGCCACAAGAATGTCCAGCCCGTTCTTAAGCGCGTTGATCTGCGGGTTGATGGAAACACCACCCACGACGCTACCGATTTTCAGCTTGGTGTCGCCAGCATACACTTTGATGTTGGTGTAAATCTGCTCGGTCAACTCTCGCGTTGGCGAGAGGATCAAGGTGCGAACACCGCGAGGAGATGGTCGCTTATTGCTCTGCAATAGCAACTGGATTGTTGGCAGCGAGAAGGCCGCTGTCTTACCTGTACCGGTTTGAGCAAGGCCCAAAAGGTCGTTCCCTTCCAACAACGGAGGAATAGCCTGCTGCTGGATCGGGGTTGGTTCACTATAGTTTTTCGAGGCTAGAGCCGTCACAAGGCTCTCGATAAGGCCCAGTTTTGCAAAGTCGCTCAACGAGTGTTCTTTCTGGTTTTGGGCCACGGTCGACTATCCAGAACTTATGTCTGGACTCTCTAGCGGGAGGTCGTTCCGAAAAGGCCGGTCTTGCAAGTGCTGCGGTCCCTCTAAACATTGGGGATTTGACCGGCGCTTGCCATAGCAAAAGAGCTATATGGAATATGAAGTGGTTTCAAAAATCTGGAAACCGATTGCGTTCATCTGTTGGTTTCCTCATCAAAAGTCAAGTTAAAACTCGTAGATGCCGCATACCGGCGCACACCATGCGCCTGGCAAACAACCACTGGCAGTCAGCGCAAAGCATAACCACAACTTTTGATTTTTCAGCCTGCGGCACCCGCAAGCATACTATGCTCGTATGCAGCCAAGCATTTCTTTGATTTTGATGGGAAGGTGGTAGGCCCGGAGGGACTTGAACCCCCAACCAGTCCGTTATGAGCGGACGGCTCTAACCACTTGAGCTACAGGCCCTTACCAAGGACTTTCCTATACCAAGCCAATGCCCCTAGTAAACACCGGAATCCCTGTTTTCAGTCAGTTCATACAGTGGAACCTGTTGAAATCACGGGATAGCGGAAATTGGTAGATGCGATTGTACTAGCCACTGCGCATAGTAACCTAAGCTATACGCCGGAGATCTTTGATCCCGCGACCTGCTATAAGATATAAGAATGACAAGATCGTCACTGAACGACATGCTATTGGAGCACACGGATGCGACAGCCCCTAGTCCAGTTCACCCTTGCACTGCTGATGCTTTGCATAATCGGATGGTTGTTCTACGTCGGGCGCTCTTTACTGGTGCCATTCATCATCGCGCTGGTGCTATGGTACATCATTAATTCCGTATCCGCAGCCCTGCTCCATACCCCTTACATTGGCAAGTACTTGCCCAAGTCCATCACCATTGTGATGGCTCTTTTCCTTATATTCTATGCCCTTACTTGGGTGTTCAATATCGTAACCGTTAACCTGCAACAGCTTGCTCAAGATGCTCCTATTTACCAAGAGCGCCTCGATCAGGTTCTGCTAACGGTATCCGAACAGTTGAAGCTGAATGATACGTTGACCCTTGGCGACATCATTCCAAACTTCTCTATATCGCACGCCATATCGACGGGCGCAGGCTTGCTGACAACCGTTGCAGGGTCCAGCTCTCTCATCATTGTTTATGTCCTCTTCCTCATTTTTGAAGCGAACATCATCGATAAAAAGCTGGCGGCGCTCTTTGCAGATTCCAACAACGCCAAACTTGCGTTCGCAATCCGTGATGAAGTTTCCCGCCGCATGCTGCGCTATGTGGGCATCAAAACCGGTGTAAGCATCGCTACCGGCCTCTGTACCTACGCGCTTCTGGTCACTGTCGGCCTGCCGTATGCTGCGCTATTTGCCTTCATTACATTCATGCTGAACTACATTCCGACCATCGGCTCCATGATCGCGGTTATCTTCCCGAGCCTGTTCTCATTGGTCTACTTTGATACGCTGGCGCCGTTCTTCATCGTGACCTTTGGTCTTGTCGCCATCCAGTTCACAATCGGTAGCATCATCGATCCACGCCTCATGGGCACAAGCCTCAACATTTCTCCGCTGGTCATCATGCTGTCGCTGAGCTTCTGGGGGTCGCTCTGGGGCGTTATCGGCATGGTACTCTGCGTACCGCTGATGGTACTCGTCATCATGATCTGCGCGCAGTTCCCGAAATCACGACCCATCGCGATTTTGTTGTCGGGCAACGGGGATGTTGGCGAGCCGATTGTGCACAAAGACTGATTATTCCCTAGAATTGTCAGTGCTTTAACAAAGAACCGCCAGATCTACGCCACAATTACACTGGTAAATACAACTCAA
This sequence comes from Pseudovibrio flavus, assembly GCF_009711345.1. Taxonomy (GTDB): domain Bacteria; phylum Pseudomonadota; class Alphaproteobacteria; order Rhizobiales; family Stappiaceae; genus Pseudovibrio; species Pseudovibrio flavus. The sequence continues at coordinate 164,828 of NZ_SMMA01000066.1, read as the reverse complement.
AGTAACTGGATCGAAAATGCGATCCCAAAAAAATTTTCTCTCAAGGAGCAATCACATGACGGTTGGTTTGAACACATTGACAAAAGCAGGCGCCGCTCTCGCAGTAGCAGGTACTTTGACCCTAGCAGGCCCTGCCTTGGCCGATGAAACGTCCAAAATCACCGTTACCGGTACCGGTGTTGTCACCGTGACCCCAGATAAAGCTCTGGTTACCTCCCGCGTTGTAACGCAGAACAAAGATGCAAAAGCTGCTCTGGAAGAAAACTCGAAAAAAGTCAGCGCCATGATCGAAATGATCAACGATGCTGGCATCGAGAAAGAAAATATCCAGACATCCGGCTTTGACATCAGCCCAGTTTACAACAACCTGCGCTCCGCAGATCAGAACGCAACTCCGGAAATCGTTGCTTACCGCGTGAGCAATGGCGTCGAGATCTCTGTATCTGAAATCGGCAAACTCGGTTCTCTGCTGCCAAGCATGGTTAGCGAAGGCGCAAACAGCATCGGCAACATTCAGTTCGTTGTTTCTGACGAGAACGCAAAGCTGGATCAGGCCCGTGAAGCAGCAGTTGCTGACGCAATTCGCAAAGCGAAACTCTACGCGACCGCTCTCGGCGGCCAGCTGGGTAACGTCATTTCCATGCAGGAAGGCGGCTCTTACTCCCCACGTCCTGAGCCTTACATGATGCGCGCCGCAATGGACTCCACTACCCCAATTGCAGCCGGTCAGGAAAACCTCACCGCTAATGTGACTGTGACTTTCGAGCTTTCTCAGTAAGCTCCAAACACTCGCAGACAGTTTTCAAGGCGGCAGGGTCTCCCAGCCGCCTTTTGTTTTGGCTAATCGTGAGCGCTGGCCGAGATATTGAGTGGCAAAGCAGCCCAGCAGCGTAAATTAAAATTACGGCTGTGCTTTAGGTTGTTATGAGCAAGCTCAATGGTTTTGAGCCTACCAAGAAGCACTTCAAAACCTATACGCATCTCCAGTTTAGCTAGCTGTACGCCTGCGCAAACATGGGCCCCCACGCCAAACGCGCTGTGCTTATTAGGCCGCCGCGTTGCATCAAAGCTCTCAGGATCATCAAATACAGCGGGGTCACGGTTTGCTGCGGCCAGCAACAATATCACCGTATCCCCTTTTCTGATCTGCTCGCCTGCAAAGTCAACATCTTCCTGAGCAATCCGGCCGATGAACTGTACCGGCGTTTCCTGCCTTAAAACCTCCTCGGTGAAATCGGAAATCTTGGAAGGGTCATCTCTTAGCGCACGCATCAGCTCCGGCTGCTGCAACAGTATGTACATTCCGTTTGTCAGCGCGCAGCAGGTCGTCTCGTTACCGGCGTTCAAAAGCAGCATTGTATTCGCCAGCAACTCGTCTAGCGAAAGTTTGCTCTCCCCTTCTTGTGCCAACACCAGTGAGCTAAGAAGGTCATCACCGGGCGCTTCCTTCAGCACCTTCGTCCGTTCTCTGAGATAGTCACGAAAATCATGCGCGCTTTCTAAAGCATTCTTCAAAATGCGCTCAGACGTGTTTGTGTAGAATGTGAGCGCAGCAACGGAGTAATCATCACACCATTGCCGGATCTTGCCCCTATCCTCCAGCGGCACCCCAAGTATCTCGGAGATCACTAGGATTGGTAGCGGAATTGCGAAATCCGTCACGAAGTTCATCTCGCCATTCAAAAGCGCACCATCTACAAGCTCATTGGCAAGCGCTCGAATACGGTCTTCGTATTTGGAAACTTCCGTGCGCTTGAAAGCGCTGTGCACCAGAGCCCTCAGCCTCTCATGCTTCTCTCCGTCACTTTGAACCATGGTTTCAGAAAAAATATCGAAAAGCGGCGCGTAGGAGCGAGAATAACGGGCGCGGTGTGCGCTCACCCTATTCGATAGAAAACGCTTATCCTTGAGGACGCTATCGGTCTCTGCGTAGCCCGTAACGACCCATGCCTGCACCTGATCAGACCATTGAATCGGGTTAGCCTCCCGCAATTCCCGATAGATGTTGAAAGGATTCTCAAGCATCTCATCACCGAAAAGATGATGAGGCCGGATTGGCTCCATCGGCATAGCTTTCATCGCGCACCTCCCATTTTGTAGGAGCTCTCAAATGGCCAAAGCCACCTCCCAAAAGAGCTCTCCAAGTAAAAATGGCATAGGACACAGAGATCTTCTGGAATAAGACCCAAGCACCCTAACGAGTAAACCTTCAGCCTGCCTGCTATAGGTCTTTTTCTCAATCCTGATATTATGGAGGTGTTCAAAACAAGGCGAGGCAACTTCTTTCACTCAGAATGGAAGGAAACTTCCTCAGCGCCACTACGGCCTAAATAGAGCCATAAATTTGGAGAGACTGACCGCCAACCTCCTAACCGTAAGCAGAAGGCAAAGTGTTTTGACTAAGGTTCTTATTGTACTCACATCGCACGATCAGCTGGGCAACACCGGAGAAAAGACAGGCTTCTGGACAGAAGAGTTTGCAGCGCCTTACTACAAACTTATCGATGCTGGCGTTGACGTAACTCTTGCGTCTCCGAAAGGCGGCCAGCCTCCAATCGACCCCAAGAGCAATCAGCCTGATTACCAGACAGAGGCAACCCGACGGTTGGACAGCGATAAGTCCGCGCTGGGTGCCTTAGCTCACACCCACAAGCTTGATAGCGTGAATGCGGATGACTACGACGCTGTGTTCTATCCCGGCGGTCATGGACCTTTGTGGGATTTAAGTCAGGACCCGAACTCCATTGCTCTCATCGAGCACTTCATCGCCTCCCATAAACCTGTTGCCGCCGTTTGCCATGCGCCTGCCGTGCTGCTTCAGGCGAAAACAGCAGACGGTGAACCCCTCGTAAAAGGTAAAACAGTCTCAGGCTTCTCAAATGATGAGGAAGCAGCAGTTGGACTGACCGAGGTCGTACCCTTCCTGCTGGAAAGTGAGATGGACCGCCTTGGAGCCAACTACACCAAAGTCGCGCCATGGCATACGCTGGCAGTGCAGGATGGCCTTCTCATTACAGGACAAAATCCGCAAAGCTCAGTCGCAGTTGCAGATGAGCTCCTAAGCGTTTTGAAAAACTAGGAAGAGCGTTTATGGATGCCGGATCAAGTCCGGCATGACAGGCTGCCCCCGAGAACCGATGGTCACCCCGCACTTGATGCGGGGTCCAGCCCCGAGCTTGCATCCATAGGCTTGATAACGCACGGGCAAGTTCGTTGCAGGAATCAACTTAATGCTTTACGTGTAATTTACCTAATTACAACTTTAGGTATTTTTTGTTTATTGCATAAAGTTAGACGCCTGAAATGATCTTTCGAAAATTTACATCCATCGCCGCGGCTTCGGCGATCCTGATGACGATTGCGGGCTGCGCATCGTCGCCAAACAGAATCCAACCTTCTTATGTCTCTCACAATAAATACTCAGCTTACAACTGTAGAGAGATAAACGACGATTTGATCTCAGTATCCCAAAGAGTCAATGAATTGACCAAGGATCAACGTCAAGCAGCAACTGCGGATGCTGTTTTGATGGGCGTTGGCCTACTTGTATTCTGGCCATCCCTCTTACTATTGGCAGCCACAGAAGATCATAAGGAAGAGCTCGGACGTCTGAAGGGCGAATATGAAGCCCTGCAAGCAGCCGCAGCAATAAAGCGCTGCAAGGCTGTTAGCCCTGAAAAAGACCCTACCACCTAAACAAAAAAGGCCAGCCCCATCGGGACTGGCCTTTTTTTATTTCGTAGCGCTGCCTCTTAGCTGTCGAGGAACGAACGCAGTTTGCGCGAACGGGACGGATGCTTCAGCTTACGCAGAGCCTTCGCCTCGATCTGACGAATACGTTCACGAGTAACGGAGAACTGCTGACCAACCTCTTCAAGAGTGTGGTCGGTGTTCATGCCGATACCAAAACGCATACGCAGAACGCGCTCTTCACGTGGGGTCAGAGACGCCAGCACGCGGGTTGTGGTTTCACGCAGGTTAGCCTGAATTGCTGCATCGATTGGAAGAACAGCGTTCTTATCTTCGATGAAGTCACCCAGATGGCTATCTTCCTCATCACCGATTGGTGTTTCGAGAGAGATAGGCTCTTTTGCGATCTTCAGAACCTTGCGAACCTTCTCCAGAGGCATCTGCAGTTTTTCTGCCAGCTCCTCAGGGGTCGGTTCACGACCGATCTCGTGTAGCATCTGGCGCGATGTACGAACGATCTTGTTGATCGTTTCGATCATGTGCACCGGAATACGGATGGTACGCGCCTGGTCAGCAATAGAACGGGTAATCGCCTGACGAATCCACCATGTTGCGTAGGTGGAGAACTTGTAACCACGACGGTATTCGAACTTGTCTACCGCCTTCATCAGACCGATGTTACCTTCCTGGATGAGATCCAGGAACTGCAAACCACGGTTGGTGTATTTCTTGGCAATGGAGATAACCAGACGTAGGTTGGCTTCCACCATTTCCTTTTTCGCAATACGCGCTTCGCGCTCACCCTTCTGCACCATGGAAACGAGCTTGCGGAACTCGGTGATTTCAAGACCGGTTTCAGTTGCAAGCGTCTGGATTTCCTGACGCAGTTCACGGATCATGTCACCATCGTTGGTGACGAATTTTTTCCAGCCGCGACCAGACAGGTTTGCGACCTTACGGATCCAGTTAGGATCCAGTTCGTTGCCCTGATAGAACTTCAGGAACTCGGCGCGGTTAACACCATTACTATCAGCAAGACGCAGCAGACGGCCTTCATAGCCCATCAAGCGCTTGTTGATGTCGTAAAGCTGGTGAACCAGCGCTTCAATACGGTTGCCGTTAAGCGACAGGGACTTAACTTCAAGAATGATGTCTTCTTTGAGCTTCTTGTAACGACGCTCCTGAGAAGGCGACAGGGTCTTGTTAGCCAGTTTGTTCTCAACCAGCTGGTCCTGAAGCTTGCGCAGCTTTTTGTAGTCTTCCGCGATGCGGTCGAAAGTTTCCAGAACCTTAGGCTTCAGCTCGGATTCCATGACGGACAGAGACACGTTTGCCTCGTACTCGTCATCTTCATCGTCCTCAGAGCTTTCTTCGCCTTCAGATTCAGTTGCTTCACCGTTCTCAGAACGCTGAGCAGCTTCTTTCTTTTCCTTGCGCTCTTCGCGCTCGCGATCACGAACAGCATCAGGAACCTGGCCTTCACCAGCTTCTTCCTGTTCTTCGATCTCTTCGTCAGATGGTCCGCCTTTACCGTCCGGGCCGGCATAAGTCGCATCCAAATCGATGATGTCGCGCAGAAGCACGCGGCCTTCGTTCAGCTCTTCACGCCAGATGATAATCGCCTGGAACGTCAAAGGGCTTTCGCAAAGACCAGCGATCATTGCTTCACGGCCAGCCTCGATGCGCTTGGCAATGGCAATTTCGCCTTCGCGGGAAAGCAGCTCCACCGAACCCATTTCGCGCAGGTACATGCGCACTGGGTCGTCGGTACGGTCAGCAGGCTCGCGGGTTGTCGTGGTCTTGGCAACTGCAGTGCCAGACGCAACAACAAGGTCGCCGCCTTCTACCTGTTCCGCTTCCTCTTCGTCGTCGCTGTTTTCTTCAGCTTCCTCTGACTCCACAACATTGATGCCCATTTCGGACAACAAAGACATGGTGTCTTCGATTTGTTCGGAGCTTACCTGGTCGGGAGGCAGAACCTCATTCAGTTCGTCATAAGTGATGTAACCGCGCTTCTTGGCGGTCTTGATCATCTTTTTGACTGCGGCAACTGACAAATCCAGAAGTGGACCGTCTTGTCCTTCTGCACCTGCCGGTTCCTGTGTTTCTTCAGCTTGTGTCGCCTTTGTCGCCATACTCTGCTCCAAGTTGCCGGCTTAGCGATAAACCGACAAACAACGTGGTTGCGCACAAAATTCGTGGGCTGTGTGTATCAGCCCCCCTTTGGTTCACAGGGGTCTAAATGACCTTGAGAAATACTCTAAAGCCTCTTAATCCCGACTTAACCCTGCTCAAAGACCACCAAAAATTTATGGGCCAAATATGAAAAACACGCGTTGCTCGTGGCAACGTGCACCTTCACTGGCCTCCGGAATCCGGTGGTTTTTAGGGTATCAACAGCTCCTAACACTTATCTATCATCTCGCCGCTTGCTTGGTTAACTTTGAACCTATGGGCGCTCGTATGGGCTGTTCATCCATGTGTATGTAGCGGGCTTTGCGTGATTCGCAAGGGTGATTCGGCCTTAAAGCTTAAAAAAGAAGCGTTTATCGACGAAATCCCTGCCCGCTGACACCTTTTAGCCAGTATTTGAGGGGCAACAGCAAAGCAACGAACCCCTCAGATCTGTGTTAGCGCTCCGCAAATCTGCTTTTGCAGCCTAAAGGAAGCTTCCTTTAGCGCCCCGCATCTTTCTGGCTCGCTCGGCCAGAACCTGCTCCTCGCGGGTGCACTCCTCACGGCGGCGGGAAAGATCTTGGGTCATAGCCTGAATGCGCTGCCAGTCCTCTTCGCCAAAGTTCTCATCAACGTTGTTCATTTCGTTTTCCAGCTCCTCCTCCATGCGGTGAAGCTCAAGAACATCAATGAAGTGCATAAAGATATGCTCGATGAAATCCTCAGGTGGATCTAGCTTGAGGATCGGAAGGCGATGCTTAAGTTCGCCCCACTGGCGCACGCCAGCAGCAAGAATCTTTTCATCTTCCCGAGCCAGCTCCGGCCCGCGCACTTCATAAAGAATGCGGAAGAAGCGTTCATCCAGCTTGCCGTAAAACTCAGCCACGGATTCGCTCGCAAGATCGGTAGCAATTCGGCACATAGCCGCCAAGAAGCCCGAATGAAGTTCGTTCGCCAGATGCAGCTGGGAAATGCGCTCGTAATGGCGGTCGAACAGCTGCGGATAGGCAAGGCACAGAGCGCAGAACTGACGCTCGATACCAAACATCTTGGTTTCTGGAGCATCAACCCGCGCACCAAGCCCCTGTCCGCCAAAGATATCGCGTTCGCCAGAGGAACGTCCACCAGTCCGTCCGCCTTGAGGGGTGAACGGCTTACGCCCTTTCCTACTCTCCTCGAAGAAGAGATTAGAAAGACGTACGCGCATGTCGCGCTGATAGCCTTTCTTGACCCGCTCATCGCGAATGGAACCCGTGAGATCATCCAGCGCTTTTTCCAGCGCAGCCTTGCGCTCTGGCGTATCGATACGGGCCTGAGCAGCCTCGCGTTGCCACAAAACCTCCGACAGCGGCAGGGCTTTATCAAGCTCAGCCACAAAGCCCGAAAGTCCCTTGGCACGCAGAATATCATCAGGGTCCTGCCCGTCCGGCAAAAGCGCAAACTGGAAGGACTTACCGCTGGTTAGCACAGGAAGGATACGGTCAACTGCCCTGTAAGCAGCAGAAAGACCCGCCGCATCACCATCAAAACAGATGATCGGCTCTTCAGCGAACTTCCACATCCGCATAATCTGGTCTTCGGTGAACGCAGTACCCAAACTCGCAACGACGCCCTTGATGCCAGCCTGATAGACGGCAATGGCATCCATATAGCCTTCCACCACCACGGCCTGCCGCGCATCAAATGCTGGCTGGCGGGCTCGGTGAGCATTGAAAAGCATCGTGCCTTTGTGGAACACAGGCGTTTCAGGGGAGTTCAGGTACTTTGGCTGTCCATCAGGGTCCATGGTTCGACCACCAAAGGCGACGACACGGCCACGATCATCCTGAATGGGAATCATCAAACGATTGCGGAACCGGTCATAAGACGGACGGCCATCATCTGGCTTGATCAACAAACCAGCCTCAATCATATCCGCTTCTTTGATGTCCTGTTTCAGCAAGGCTTGCTTGAGGTTGTCCCGGCCCGCAGGAGCAAAGCCAAATCGAAACTCCTGCAGCGTGTCAGGGCGCAGACCACGCTTTAGGCAATACTCCCGCGCACCTCGACCAATATCACCATGGAAACTCTGCTGAAAATACCGCGCCGCCATCTCGCAAATATCGGAGAGGCTTGCTTGCTTCGCCTGCTTACGCGCCGCCTGCGGATCTGGCGCGGGCATCGGCAGCCCTGCCATATTGGCGAGTGTCTCTACCGCTTCAGGGAAGGATAGGCCTTCCGTCTCAGCCAGAAATCTGAAGTGATCGCCTGATTCTCCGCAGCCGAAGCATTTGTAGCGGTTACGGCGGTCATCAACGTGAAAACTTGGACTTTTTTCCTGATGGAACGGGCAGCAAGCCCAGAAGTCACCTTTTCCCGGCTGGGATTTACGCCGATCCCACGAGACTCGACGGGCGACCACATCTGAAAGGGTCACTCGATTACGAATTTCGTCGAGAAACTGCGGGCTGAAGCGCATAGGTATCACTCAATACAATGGGACGCGCACGCGCGTCCCTGTAACATTCTTATTTCAAACTGCTTTAATGCAGCAAATTCTTGGTTCGCCGGAGGATGGGGAATCAGCTCGGAGCCTGCAGGAGCTTTTTCACCATGCAGCTGGCTTTCACAAAGTCCATCTGCCCCGGATAGCGGGCTTTCAACTCGTTCATGCACTTGCCCATGTCGCGCAAGCCTGTAGCGTTGACGGACTGAACGATGTTGTTGCACACGAGCTTGATTTCATAGTCGCTAAGCTGCGCTGGCAGGAACGTACGGATCATGTCCATTTCTTCACGTTCCAGGTCGGCCTGCTCGGTCTCACCCTTTTCTTCACAGTCCTGGCATTCAACAACGCGCTGATCCAACATGGTGCGCAGCAGGTTCATTACCTCTTCATCGGTAATGCCGTCTTTGCCTTGTTCGCGTGCAGAAGCATCGCGGTCTGTAATTGCGGCACAGATAAGCCGCAGAGTTGCAGCTTTCTTCTTATCATTGCTTTCCAGCGCTTGTTTCAGCGATTCAGCAATTTGATCACGCAACATTATCGAGGGACCCTCGTCCATGTACACCATACGCTCTTTATATAACACTGCCTGACTTCAGGCACAAAATCACAATCCGGACTCGAAAATAGGATCCTACTTCTGTCCTATTTTCTTCATGATGATATTGACCAGATCGGCCCCTTCTCATAGATTGCCAGCCTTGATGCGACTGCAACGGTGCAATGTCAACCCCAACGGCAATTGCAAACAGGCGCATGATGTCATCAACACACTCAAGAAAGCAAGATATGATAACTGCAGATGCGTGGTCCAAGACACCGACTACTGCCCTGATTGTGCTCGCGGATGGTACAGTCATTGAAGGCAAGGGAATCGGCGCCTCCGGCTCTGCACCCGGAGAGGTTTGTTTCAACACTGCCATCACGGGTTACGAGGAGATCCTCACCGATCCTTCCTACGCCGGACAAATCATTACTTTCACGTTCCCACACATCGGAAATGTCGGAACGAATGAAGACGACATTGAGACTGTAAATATGGCCGCGGCCTCTGGGGTTCGCGGTATTATTTTACGTGCTGACATCACGCAGCCTTCCAATTACCGAGCAAGCCGACATTTTGATGCTTGGCTCAAAGCTCGCGGTATTATTGGCATCACAGGCATAGACACCCGCGCCCTCACCGCGATTATTCGCGAAAAGGGCATGCCTAATGGCATCATTTGCCATGCGCCTGATGGACAGTTCGATCTTGACGATCTGAAAGCAAAGGCAAAGGCATTTAGCGGACTGGAAGGTCTCGATCTTGCAAAAGACGTTACCTCTCCTCAGACCTACGAGTGGGATGAAACCACTTGGAAGTGGGATGAAGGCTTCGGCAAGCAGACTGACACCCGTCACCACGTTGTGGCGATGGACTTCGGCGTAAAGCGCAACATTCTTCGCCTTCTCGCCGATCAGGGCTGCCGCGTTACCGTTGTTCCAGCAACGGCGAGCGCAGAAGAAATTCTGGCCCACAACCCGGATGGCGTTTTCCTTTCCAACGGCCCGGGCGATCCAGCTGCAACTGGCGAATATGCGGTTCCAACCATTCGTAAGCTGATTGAGCGCGATCTGCCGATCTTCGGTATCTGCCTCGGTCACCAGATGCTTGCGCTGGCTTTGGGCGCTAAAACAACCAAGATGCACCAAGGTCACCACGGCGCAAACCATCCGGTTAGCGACTTCACGACCGGCAAGGTGGAAATCACCTCTATGAACCACGGCTTTGCTGTCGATACCGACACCCTGCCTGAAGGCGTAGAAGAGACCCACCGCTCACTGTTTGATGGAACGAACTGCGGCCTGCGCGTAACGGGCAAGCCAATCTTCTCGGTTCAGCACCATCCAGAGGCATCCCCTGGCCCACAGGACAGCCTCTACCTCTTCAAACGCTTCATGGAAGTCATTGAAGAAAGCAAGAAAGTTGCTGCCTAACGAAATGGCGACAGCCCATAGGCTTTGACCATTTGGAATGAAGTAAAAACGCCGGGATTGCCCACATCACAATCCCGGTGTGCTATACAAATAAAAAACCCGCAGAAAACTGCGGGTTTTTTTAAACTCTAATTTTAAAGCAAGTGGAGCTTAAGCGGCTTCCAACATGTTTTCGAGCGCATCGACCACAGACTTCACTTCTGCGATCTGCTCTTGAAGCGCCTGCTCCTGCTCGCGCAGCAACTGCTCTTGTGAACCGCAGATCTCTTTCAGCTCTTTAAGCTGCTCGTCGCGTGGAGTTGTACCTTCAACGAGTTTGATAATGCGGCGGACTTCAGCAAGCGTCAGACCGATTTTCTTGGCCTGCAAAATCACACGCATACGGGAAACATCACGTCCCCGGTAAAAACGCCGTGCCCCACGACGAACCGGATTGAGTAGCCCTTTTTCTTCGTAGAATCGCAGCGTGCGTAGTGTCACGCTGAACAACTCAGACATTTCAGAAATTGCAAGAAGCTGTCCGTCGCCCTCGTCATCACGGATCGGACCCGCAATATCAGGAACCAGATCAAGCTTCATAGGAATACTGTTCATTTCTATTTGCCCGGTGTTTGCCAGTTTATCCCTCGATGAACATTAATTTGGAAAGCTTTTCTGATCTCCCCCAGCCTGTCTGGCTTTGCCACACAGGAGCACTTCCCAATGCTCACCCCGTTTATGTTGCTGCTTCACCTCAGAAAGATTGCCTCAAGTGCATGTTATAGCTCTCTCTAGGACATGCCGTAATTAAGACAGCCCAAAGAACCATTCCAGGCCCCGGAAGCAGGTCAATCCTTATAACGCGCGTCCCTTTTTTAGATCTTGCGCTACGGGATTATTGATAAGGTACACAAGCATTTTCTAAAAATATAGCCTGACGAAAATCTTTTTTTCTTTAGTTATGTAATTTATCAGCTATGGCTTAACACCTACCGAAGTTTATAACCAGTATTCGCCAAGTATAAAAAATGTATTTTGAGCGTAAAATAAATGGAAGAAATCATCACTTACAAGGTGATCTAAGCAAGAATGACACTGCGTAATCTCAAACCACTACTTTTAGCAGAAGCAAAAAGCGCATTTCTTCAAGAAGGCGCAATATGTGCATGAAAAGATTTTGCCATCTATAATATATTTCAGATTTTGCATCATATTTTAAAATGATTGAATTGAATTTTCTCGCACATGCACAAATGCGATCTACATTCATACCTATCGTTTTTTCCCACAGAATAAGCTGTTGAATGTGTATTTCCGATACAACCTATATGGGTGAAGGGGTGTGAATCACTTCCCCTTCCCTAAAATTTCTTCATCTTTTTGTGCCCTGCACACGAGTAGTTCAAAAACGAAATTTGGTTCCACCAAAAGGCTAAGGGCGTTTCACCTAACCATCTCAGACCGAGCAACTTCAAAGCTATTACGGTAGCCCATAGAAGTAGGTCAGCGAACTGTTCCCCAATCCCTATGCCTTTATGCGTTTCTTGTTCCATTTTGTAACGAATACAAAAAACAACCAATTTATACTTTAATTCGGACAGGGTTTTGCGAAATTCGGGCAAACGGCCATTACTACCCTACGCTGCAGCCTGCCTACCAATACGACCTACTCTTCCTGCATTCATCGAAGCAGATGCTCTAGATGAGGAGGCTTACCACGCGTCGCCCCTCCCTCTCAGAAAGAGATGAGAAATGCTCTATTTACAGCCGTTTCGCCAACTGCAATGCTTGATTACGACTACGGATACACCTTAAAGTAGGCCATCATAAATCCATGGTTGTAATGACCGTAGCGCTGTGAACGATGCCAGATGACTCCCGAACAATTCAAAATGTGGCGAAGATCACTCGGACTGAAGCAGAAGGAAGCTGCTGAGGTACTGGGGCTCAAAAAGCGGATGATTCAATACTACGAAAAAGGCGAGCGAGAGGACCGGAAAGTAGAGATTCCCAAGTCCGTCAGGCTTGCCTGTTTCGCACTTCTTCAAGGTATAGGAGATTTCGACGGGGAAAAAATAACCGAATTAAAACTATCGGTTAACACCCTTGAGGATGAAACCACACGAAATTCTCCTTAAATACACCAAGGAAGGTCTTTAATAGTCGAGAGAACCCACATATAAGGTTCGCTCAGCTTACAGCACTTATATTCACTCCACCTTGCGCAGGTTTCTGCGCGGGGCGATTACTGACGACGAGCGAAGATGCCAAAACGCAACGATATCCAATCCATCCTCATCATCGGAGCAGGCCCAATTGTGATTGGCCAGGCCTGTGAGTTTGACTACTCCGGTACACAGGCTTGTAAGGCGCTGCGAGAAGAAGGCTACCGAATTATCCTCGTCAACTCCAATCCGGCAACGATCATGACTGATCCGGATCTGGCAGATGCGACTTATATCGAGCCGATTACCCCAGAAATTGTCGAGCAGATTATTGCGAAGGAAAGACCAGATGCGATCCTTCCGACAATGGGTGGCCAGACTGCGCTGAACTGTGCCCTTGCACTGGAAGAACGCGGTACGCTGGAGAAGTACGGTGTTGAGATGATCGGCGCGAAAGCCGATGTCATCGACAAAGCTGAGGACCGCGAAAAGTTCCGCGCGGCCATGGATAAAATTGGACTGGAGAACCCACGCGCAGCAATTGCCAGCTCTCCGGCTATCCATGATGAAAACGGCAAAATCATTGGTTACGACCGCATGCAGGGTTACGCTATCGCGCTTAGCCAGCTCGATGAAATCGGCCTGCCTGCAATTATCCGCCCAGCCTTCACCCTTGGTGGTACCGGCGGCGGCGTTGCCTACAACAAGGAAGAGTACGAGCAGATCGTACGTTCCGGTATCGATGCCTCTCCAACCGGTCAGGTGCTGATCGATGAAAGCCTGCTTGGCTGGAAAGAGTACGAGATGGAAGTGGTTCGCGATACAGCGGATAACTGCATCATCATCTGCTCTATCGAGAACATCGATCCGATGGGCGTGCACACCGGTGACTCCATCACTGTTGCTCCTGCACTCACCCTGACCGACAAAGAATACCAGATCATGCGCGACGCCTCGATTGCGGTTCTGCGCGAGATCGGTGTTGAAACTGGCGGTTCCAACGTTCAGTTCGCGGTAAATCCTGAGAACGGCCGTCTGGTTGTTATCGAAATGAACCCGCGCGTATCCCGCTCCTCCGCTCTTGCATCCAAGGCAACCGGCTTCCCGATTGCTAAGGTCGCGGCTAAGCTGGCAGTGGGCTACACCCTCGACGAGCTGGAAAACGACATCACCGGCGGCGCAACCCCTGCGTCCTTCGAGCCAACCATCGACTACGTCGTCACCAAGATCCCTCGCTTCGCATTCGAGAAGTTCCCGGGCTCCGAACCAAACCTCACCACTGCAATGAAGTCTGTTGGTGAAGTTATGGCAATCGGCCGTACCTTCGCAGAAAGTATGCAAAAAGCGCTTCGCGGTCTTGAAACAGGCCTGAGCGGTCTTGATCCAATCGAGATCGAAGGTCTTGGTCAGGGTGATGACCAGAACGCAATTCGCAAGGCACTTGCTGTTGCAACACCAATGCGCCTGCTCAACGTTGCTCAAACCCTGCGCCTTGGCACCTCTCCAGAAGAGATCCACTCTATCTGTAAGATCGATCCATGGTTCATTGCCCAGCTGCAAGACATCATCGAGATGGAGAAGAAGCTGGAAGAGCACGGCCTGCCAACCAACGCAGACGCTCTGCGCATGGTGAAGGGCATGGGCTTCTCCGACAAGCGTATTGCAGCACTAACCAACACCACAGCAGAGCAGGTTGCAGCTCTTCGCGCAGAATTCGACGTGCGCCCTGTTTATAAGCGCATCGATACCTGCGCAGCAGAATTCGCATCCCCAACCGCTTACATGTACTCTACTTATGAGACACCACTTGCTGGTGAGTTGCACTGTGAAGCACAGCCAAGCGAGCGCGAAAAAATCGTAATTCTCGGCGGTGGCCCTAACCGTATCGGTCAGGGTATCGAGTTCGACTATTGCTGCTGTCATGCATCCTTCGCTCTGAAGGACGCTGGTTACGAAACCATCATGATCAACTGTAATCCGGAGACCGTCTCCACCGATTACGACACCTCTGATCGCCTCTACTTCGAACCACTGACCGCTGAAGACACTCTAGAAATCCTGCGTCTTGAGCAGTCCAAGGGTGACCTCAAGGGCGTGATCGTTCAGTTCGGCGGCCAGACACCTCTTGGCTTGGCGAATGCGCTTCTGGAAGCTGGTATTCCGATCCTCGGCACCTCTCCAGATGCAATCGACCTTGCAGAAGACCGTGATCGCTTCCTGCGTCTTCTTCACCGCGTTGGCCTCAAGCAGCCAGAAAACGGCATTGCCTACTCTGTAGAACAGGGCCGTCTCATTGCGAGCCAGCTTGGTCTGCCTCTCGTTGTTCGCCCATCCTACGTTCTGGGTGGCCGTGCAATGCAGATCATCCGCGATGATGAAGCGCTGAACAACTACCTGCTCGGCACCCTGCCTGAACTGGTACCGCACGACATCCGCGCAAAGTATCCGAACGATAAAACCGGCCAGATCAACACCCTGCTCGGAACCAACCCGCTTCTGTTCGACCGTTACCTCGACGGCGCAATTGAAGTAGACGTTGACGCCCTGTGTGATGGTGAAGATGTCTTCATCGCCGGTATTATGGAGCACATCGAAGAAGCTGGTATCCACTCCGGCGACAGTGCTTGTTCGCTCCCTGCATACTCTCTCAGCGATGAAATGCTCGCAGAGTTGGAAGTGCAGGCACGCAAGCTCGCTCTGGAACTCAATGTGGTTGGCCTCATGAACGTGCAGTTCGCTATCAAAGACGGCGAAATCTACGTTCTGGAAGTGAACCCACGTGCATCCCGTACTGTTCCATTCGTTGCGAAAACCATTGGTGAGCCGATTGCGAAAATCGCATCCCGCATCATGGCTGGCGAAAAACTGGCGACCTTCAACCTTCAGAAGAAGGACCTGAAGCACATCGCAGTGAAAGAAGCGGTATTCCCGTTCGCGCGCTTCCCGGGTGTTGATACGGTTCTTGGCCCTGAAATGCGCTCTACCGGCGAAGTAATGGGTCTGGACGTAGACTTCGCAGTTGCCTTCGCTAAATCACAAATCGGAGGGGGAGTACTTATCCCTACCGGTGGAACTGCGTTTATTTCCGTAAAGGACTCCGATAAACCGAAGATTGTGGAAGCGGCTAAAGCGCTTGAAGCTAACGGTTTCAAGATTATTTCTACAGCCGGAACACAAAGATACTTGGAAAACCAAGGGATCGCTTGTTCAAAGGTCAACAAGGTTCTTGAAGGGCGTCCTCATATCGTTGATGTTATCAAGAACGGTGAGGTGCAGCTGGTCTTCAATACAACGGAAGGCGCTCAGGCCCTTTCCGATAGTAAATCGTTGAGACAAGCCGCCCTTATGAACAAGGTTCCGTATTACACGACCTTGGCTGGCTGTCTTGCGGCTTCTAAAGCAATCACGGCCTACAAAGCCGGAGACCTTGAAGTAAGACCACTACAGTCTTATTTCTAGGAACTGACAATAACGTGTCCGGGTGAGGTAACCTTGCCCGGTCAGTTTTTTTGTTGCGTAAGCGAGGTGCTCTTAAAAACGCAACAGTTAGAAAGGTGTACGTGTAATGGAAAAGGTACCAATGACGGCCGCCGGGTACGCGATGCTCAACGACGAGCTGAAGAACCGTACCTCCGTTGAGCGTCCGCGCATTATTGCGGCCATCTCCGAAGCTCGTGCCCATGGCGATCTTTCCGAGAACGCAGAGTACCATGCGGCGAAAGAACAGCAGAGCCTGAACGAAGGCCGCATCGCTGAGCTGGAAGACAAGCTGGGCCGCGCTGAAGTTATCGACCTGACTAAACTCAGCGGCGATACCATCAAGTTCGGTGCGACTGTGACCATGATTGACGAGGACACTGAAGAGAAGAAAAGATACATGATCGTTGGCGACGTTGAAGCAGACGTTTCCAAAGGCAAGATCTCCATCTCTTCCCCGATCGCTCGCGCACTCATCGGCAAGTCTCTTGGCGACAGCGTTGAAGTGACTGCACCAGGCGGTGCACGCTCCTACGAAATCGTAGAGGTAGAGTTCATTTAAGCTTTACGCTTCGATACCCCGAAATGCCGCTCCCTAGCGGCATTTTTTTTGCCTAAAAAACGCTCATGGAAAAATTATCAATAATCGCAATATAGGTGATTTTTACTAATCATTATCACGAATGATTAACCTTTCGCTGTAACATATCACGCATGGCAACCGTGGGGGTTATATCGGTATGGAAGAGAGTAAAGATCAGCAGTTTCAAAGGCTACTACAGTTTTATGGCATTGACGCAGCGACACGCGCGCGCCTGAAAAAGCTATGGCCAACGATCTCCGAGATGCTCCCAAATGTCTTGGACACTTTCTACAAGAACGTTGAGGATGATCCGAACATCGGTCACCTTGTCAGCAATCACACCGAGCGCCTCAAGCTGGCGCAAAGCTCCCATTGGAAGCTCCTTTTCTCCGGAGAGTTTGATCAAAGTTACTTCGACAATATCGAGCGTATCGGTAGAGCCCACGCCCGCATTGGACTGACCACAGAATGGTACATCGGTGGCTACAGCTTTATTCTCGGCGAGTTAACTCGTCATCTCGGTAAGAAAGCCCGCTGGCGTGCAGGCGCGCTTGCACAGGACATAGCAGCCGTTCAAAGAGCAGCGACCCTTGATATGTGCTTTGCTGCAAACGCCTACCAAACCATCATGGTAGAGGAACAGCAGAAGAAGGATCGCCAGATCCATACGGCTATTGAAGAGTTCCGCACGCAGGTTGAACAGCAGACCCATCTAGCAACGGAACTGGGGCAGAAGCTGGTTAACAGTGCTGACGAGATGGAACAGCTTGCAGAGCAGAACAAATCTACAGCGATCTCGGCAAACAACACAGCTACTGCCACCGCCCAGAACGTTCAAAGCGGTGCCGCGTCCGTTGAGGAGATGAGTGCCAGCGTTTCGGAAATCGGCCAGCAGGTCAATAAGTCTGCGGCAACAGCACGTTCCGTGGCAGAAGATGCAGAACGCACCAACAAAAACCTCGCTGACCTTCAGGCAGCCACGGATGAGATTGGCGCGGTAACAGATCTCATTCGCGATATTGCAGAGCAGACCAATCTACTGGCTCTCAACGCAACCATCGAAGCGGCGCGCGCTGGTGAAGCAGGGAGAGGCTTTGCCATCGTAGCAGCTGAGGTGAAAGACCTTGCAGGCCAAACCAGCAAGGCAACTGAAGATATCGGCGTAAAAATCGCGGCAATTCAGGCCGAGACCATTCGCTGTGTTCAGGAAATCGCATCTATCGCTGCCAAGATTAGCGAAGTCAGCCAAACCACAACATCAATTGCAAGCGCAGTTGAAGAACAGGATGCAGCTACGCTGGAAATCGCCAAGAGCGTTCAGTCAGCGGCGGAAAATGCGGCTCAGACCAACAACGAGATCAGCGAAATTCTTGCGCAGGTAAACAACGCCCATCAGGCGATTACCAATACAGCAAGTACAAGCCGAAAGATGGAAGAGGAGAATGGAAGGCTTGGGGCCGGAATTCATGCATTCTTCGATGAAATCCGGCGCATTCAAGCCTAGAGCCCGTAAAGGCTCAAGAAAGGGGTCAGGCGGTTAGTCCGCCTGTCCTTTTGTAATCGCAACACTAGGGTGATCCTTACAACGGCGGATCGCCAAAGCGGTACGAACGGTATCGACGTTCGGGGTCGCAGTCACATCGCGGATGATGAAGTTCTGGAAGCTTTCCAGATCCGGAGCGATACATTTCAAGATGAAATCGAATTCACCGGAAATGATGTAGCTTTCGCGCACAATGCTCCACTCGTTTACCTTGTTCTCGAATGCAACCAGATCAGCCTCGGTCTGGTTGTGCAGGCCAACCATTACAAAGCCGGTAACTTCGAAGCCGAGTTGCTTCTCGTCCAGCAATGTACGGTAGCCGCGAATAAGACCAGCTTCTTCCAAGGCACGAACTCGACGGAGGCACGGAGGAGCGGAAATGCCGACACGACGGGCAAGCTCCACGTTCGTAATACGGCCATCCTCTTGCAATTCTTTGAGAATTTGCCAGTCGATAGAATCAAGACGTGCTTTCAAGCCTAAGCCCTTCATTGGTGTCCTGTTGCATTATCAGGACCAAAATTATAGGAAACTACGGAATTAGACGCGAAAAGCATATTGTAGCTTTATTGCGCCAATGCGAAAGACTATATCAAATTTCCGAGATAAATAGAAACTTGATGATAGGTAACGCGGCACAATGGCCCAATATCTGTGGGTAATAACGGACGGCAAAGCTGGCGACGAAACTCAATGCCTTGCTGTTGCAAATGAACTTGGTGGAACCGTCGAGACGAGGCGCGTCACGCCGCGTCGTCTTTTTGCGCTGGCAATGCCCCGTGGACCCATTGATCCCAAAGACCGGCCAAGTGAGCAAGGCAGTCCCATTGCTCCGCCCTACCCTGATATCGCAATTGCATCCGGCCGCCGCGCAGTTCCTTATCTGAGGGCCATCAAGAAGTACTCTGGCGGCAAGACCTTCACCGTATTTCTTAAAGACCCACGCACCGGAACCAAAGATGCAGATTTCATCTGGGTGCCGGAGCACGACGGCCTACGCGGTGAAAACGTTCTGGCTACACTCACCTCGCCCCATCGGTTCTCGGCACAGGCTCTAGAGCAAGCGCGTCAAAATCCGTGGCCTGAGATCGCTGCCCTGCCCCTGCCCAAGCTTGCTGTGCTAGTGGGAGGCAACAGCCGTCACCATACCTTCACAGATGCAGATAGCCGCAAATTTGCAGAAGGGCTGGCAGAAGCGGGTAACACCCACTCGCTCATGATTACCTGCTCCCGTCGCACACCTGAGGGGCTACAGCGCAAAATCGCGGAGATCGCCGCTTCCGGCCCACACCTTCTGTGGAACGGTACGGGTGAAAACCCGATGCTTCAGTATCTTGCAGGCGCATCAGGTATAGTCGTTACAGCCGACTCGGCCAACATGGTGAGCGAGGCAGCAGCGACCGGAAAACCGATCTATGTCTTCGCGCCAACCGGCGGCCACGAGAAGTTGAAGGGATTTTTATCGCGCTTGGAAGTGGAAGGTATCACACACCCCTTTCCGGGACCTTTGGATGGCCCCACATACACACCGATAGATGCCACTCCGCTTATTGCAAGTGCCATCCGTTCTGCTATGGAAAAGCGCGGATAAAGCCAAGTGAAAGGCCGTATGCCTCACACTTGCCAAATTACAGGTTAAGGAAACTGGAATGACAAGCAAACACTCCAAAATGTTGATTATCGGCTCAGGTCCAGCTGGCTACACAGCTGCTATCTATGGCGCGCGTGCCATGATGGAGCCAACGCTTGTCACCGGCATTCAGGCAGGTGGTCAGTTGACCATCACCACCGACGTTGAAAACTATCCCGGCTTTGCTGATCCTGTTCAGGGCCCATGGCTCATGGAAGAGATGCGCAAGCAGGCAGAGAACGTTGGCACCAAGATCGACTACGACACAATCACATCTGTTGATCTGAGCAAGCGCCCGTTCACAGCCGTGGCTGACAGCGGCAACATCTACACTGCTGATACGCTTGTCATCGCAACAGGTGCACAGGCGAAATGGCTGGGCCTTCCTTCCGAGGTCAAGTATCAGGCAGGCGGCGTTTCCGCATGCGCGACCTGTGACGGTTTCTTCTACCGCGGCAAGGAAGTTGTCGTCGTAGGCGGCGGCAACACAGCCGTTGAAGAAGCGCTCTATCTGGCAAATCTGGCAAGCAAGGTGACTTTGGTTCACCGCCGCGACAGTTTGCGTGCGGAAAAGATCCTACAGGACCGCCTATTTGCACACGAAAAAATTGAAGTTTTGTGGGACAATGCTGTGGTCGAGATTTTGGGAACGGAAAACCCTGCGGTGGTTACCGGCGTTCGTCTGGAAAACACCAAGACCGGAGAACAGCGTGAGCTGGACACACACGGTGTGTTTGTAGCCATTGGCCACGCTCCAGCCGTCGAACTGTTTAAAGACCAGCTCCAGATGAAGCCATCTGGCTACCTTTGGACCGAAGCAGATTCGACCAAAACTTCCATTCCCGGTGTATTTGCTGCCGGTGATGTAACGGACGAGATTTACCGTCAGGCCGTTACCGCTGCGGGAATGGGCTGCATGGCCGCACTGGAAGCAGAGCGCTTCTTGGCTGCTATGGAAACAACAAGCGAAGCTGCGGAGTAAATCCGCACAAAAGGAGAAGACAAAACGATGCCAGGGCGCTCTTTGGACTGGGACAAGCTGCGTATTTTTCATGCCGCAGCACAAGCAGGCAGTTTCACCCACGCCGGTGAAGCGCTGAATATGAGCCAGTCCGCTGTCAGCCGTCAGGTAAGTGCACTGGAAGCGGACTTGGGCGTTGCCCTGTTCCATCGTCACGCCCGCGGTCTTATCCCGACCGAACAGGGTGAAATGCTTTTCCGTACAGCCCGTGAAGTGCTTCTCAAGCTGGAGGCGGCGCAGAGCCGTCTCACAGACAGCAAAGAGAAGCCTTCCGGTCTCCTGCGCGTAACAACAACGGTTGGCCTTGGCTCCACTTGGCTCACCGAGCGTATCAACGAGTTCATCGACCTTTATCCGGACATGCGTCTGGAAGTGATCTGTATGGACGATGAGCTCGACCTGACCATGCGCGAAGCCGACGTCGCTATTCGTCTGCGTCAGCCAACCCAGCCGGACCTCATCCAGCGCAAGCTGTTTACCGTACACTTCCACGTTTACGCTTCGCCGAAATATCTTGAGCGCTTTGGCAGCCCAACTTCCATGGAAGACCTGTCATCCCACCGCATCGTAACTATTGGTGGCTATACCCCGCCATACCTGCGTGTGATGAACTTCCTTGAAACAGCCGGTTTGCCAGCAGGTGAAACCCGCGACATCGCGGTTCGCATCAACAACCTTTCGGGTATCAAGAAGGCCGTCCAGCGCGGCATGGGTATTGCGATCCTGCCGGACTATATGGTCGAGCCAGATTCCGGCATTGTTCGCGCCATGTCCACCCGTCAGGAAGACCTGCCAAGCTTCGACACATACTTTGTGTATCCGTCCGAGCTAAAGAACACAGCGCGCGTTACCGCGTTCCGTGACTTCCTCGTTTCCTACGCAGAGCGCTGGAACTACTAAACGACCTTACGCTCCATCCGTCTGGTCGATCCACTGGATCGACTGGCCGTGGGGGCCTGTCCATGCTTTGGGCTCCCCGTTCATAGAGAGCAGAAACTTTCCCCTTGGCGGCTCGCCTTTCACTTTATCAGTAATGCTGGGAAAGACCCTTGGAGACTCGTTGCTGATCCACACCACATCGCGTGCCAGCATATCTCGTGCAAATTCTTCACGCTCAACCTGATCTGCAACGTAGCTGAGAACAGCGCTGTGAAAGACCACAGGCGTTGCGCCGTCGGGCATCTGCTCCAAGAGGTTCGGAAGCCCGTCTCTCACATCGCCTTGAACCAAAAGAGGTGGGTTCTGAGCGACAACGTCCATAGCTCTAAGTAACCGCTTGCGACGTTCGGCATGTTCAGGCCAAACAAGCGTGGCCAGCCAGTCTCGAGCATCGGATGAACCAATATCTAGCGGATTAAGATCTAACCCTGCCCGCCAAACGACCTCTGGCAGTTCGGGAGGCACAGGAACAGCGCCGCTAACACTACATTGGAAAACAGGGCCATCTTCTTTGAGCCCCACACTTGTGCCGTCATAGTCATAGGCATAACGATCTGGGAACAGACAGAGGCCTGCTGACGCGCCAACCTCTAACAGAGCAAGAGGTTGCGGCAGACTGGCAAGCAGGGGCAAAAGCACCGCACATCTTGCTGGCTCGTTGGTTTGAGTAGAACGGGCAAACATCACCTCAGCAATTTCTTGCCCTTTATTCTCGACGATATTAGGCAGGTTATTCGCAGCAGGAACATCTCCAACAACCCAGCGAATAGCAGCAAAGAAAAGGTTTGGTTGGCGCTTGTGCTCAGGCAATGACAGCAGGAAAGCTTGAAGGGTTGGAGAGCCGACCACCTGCATAGACCACGCCTCGAACGTTGGAGACTGGCCGTGGGCCTCATACTCGGCAAACCTAATATAACCGTTCCTCAGCTTCGCAGCGTCCACTAACTACCCCAATCGTGGTTACAACTCCTTTGAGAAGAAAACTCTGTTTCCCTCCCGCCCTACTTCATGCCATCCAAGCCGTTTGTAGAAGGCAGCAGTGTCCGGCATCGACACGTGAGTGGCAAGGTTACAGCGGTTAATAGCTTTAGCCTGTAGCTCTGCCGCTGCGCTTTCCATCAAAGCACGGCCAACGCCTTTGCCGGAGGCCACAGGATCAACGGCAAGGTTGGCGATATGCCCTTCGCCCTCATAAATCCCGAAGATAATCCCACCAATTACCCTTGCCCCTTCACACGCCACAAGCACCTGCTGCGTTTCAATATCCTGCGCGATACCGGCACTGACGTCCGGCAGGTCGGGGATCATCTGTAGGTAGCGGGCGTACGCCTTCTTAATCACTTCTGTAAGCTGGACAGCATCAGCCGAAGTGGCCTTGCGAATGGAATAGGTTTGCATGGTGCAAACCTAGTTGATCCTCTCCCGCTTAGTCCAGCTCTCCTAAGGCCGTAGAGACAGCCAAACCTGCACGCTACATTAAGGAGCAACGGAAATAACGACACTTCCGCTCTTATGTCTTCGCTCGACATATCGGTGAGCTTCGACCAGTTGCTCCAACGGGAAGCTACGATCAACAACAGGCTTCAAAGTACCAGAGGCAATCATCGCCGCCAGAGCTTCAAGATCGCTCTTGCGGTCTGGGTTGACGTTGATGACCATCCGCCGTTTGGTCAGCAGATTAACCCCAAGCGCTGTAATAAGAGCACATAGGCCGAAGTTTAGCGGCGCATACCGTCCCCCAGCCTTTAGCATTGGGGCTGCGGTGGAGTAGCTTGTTACGCCTACACAATCGAAAACAACGTCGAACTTGCCAGCGTCTTGGGAAAATGCGCCTTTATCATAGGCCAGCACCGCCTTGGCCCCTAAGCCAAGAACCATTTCCGTATTCGAAGCACTACACACACCCGTAGCCTCGGCCCCCATAGCCACTGCAATCTGTACAGCATAGGCACCAACACCGCCGGAAGCGCCGACAATCAAAATCCGCTCGCCTTTTTTCAGCTTGATGTAGTCCCGTAGAAACGTAAGCGCACAAAGCCCGCCAAAAGGCACCGCTGCAGCATCACCAAAACCAAGACCTTCCGGCATATGCGCTACCGCCTTGCCAGCATCAATCCGCAAGTATTCGGCATTGCCGCCATCACCGCAAAAGCCGAATACACGATCTCCAGCAGTGAAATCCGTCACGTTGTCACCCACGGCTTCCACGGTGCCGGAGAAGTCGGTGCCTAGCACCTTGTTCTTGGGGCGGAACAGGCCGACGAACATCCGCCCTACCAGCCACAAACCACCGGGAAAGGCAGATGCTCTCATACGCCAGTCCGCAGTGCTGACGGAACTCGCTGCCACCTTCACCAGTAAGTCGTTTTCACCAATTTTAGGATTTGCCACGTCCGCCATATGCAGAACCTCAGGCGCGCCGTAGCGCTCGTAAATCATCGCTTTCATAAAAGCCCCCTAAAGATCAACTCTGGGGCGCATTCTAACCATACGGCAACAATTCAAAATTGACGAATATAGCACGCATGTTATGCATATATGCATGGAATGGAAAAACATCGGCTTCGACTGGAACCACGCCCGCGCCTTCTATGTAACAGCAGAGCAAGGCTCGCTATCAGCTGCAAGCAGAGCGCTTGGCCTCACCCAGCCTACGCTGGGAAGGCAAGTCACCGCGCTGGAAGAAGAGTTGGGCGTCACGCTATTTGCCCGCATCGGCAACAAGCTTCAGCTTACACCCGCCGGACAAGAGCTGCTGGGTCACCTCAAGCAAATGGCAGAAGCTGCTGCCCGTTTCTCAATCAGCGCAGCAGGTACAACGGAAACCTTGGACGGAAAGGTAACCATCTCCGCCAGCGAGGTTTATGCCTTCCACCTCCTACCGCCGATCATCAAGAGCCTGCGAGAATCCTATCCGAATATGGAATTCGAGATTATCGCTTCCAATGCGCTTAGCGATATCCGCAAGCGTGAGGCCGATATTGCCATTCGCAATGCTCGCCCGAGCGATCCAGAACTCATTGCCCGCAACATTGGCGAGGATGAAGCGTATCTCTACGCCTCCCCAGCCTATCTACAGCGAGCGGGCACGCCGCAAACACCGGAAGATCTGCAACAAGCAACCATGATCGGCTTCGACAATGTGGAGATACTGCTCAAGGGCCTAAACGACTTTGGCCTTCCAGTTACGAGGGAGAGCTTCAAGGTACTCAGCGCCAGCCATCTCATTCAATGGCAGATGATCAAAAATGGGGCAGGCATCGGTGTCATGACGAAGCTTCTGGGTGATTCTGAACCCCAAGTGACCCGCGTTCTGGAAGAGTTCACATCTATTCGCTACCCCATTTGGCTGGTTACACACCGTGATTTGAAGACCACCCGTCGCTACCGCCTAGTTTTTGATCATCTAGTAAAATCACTTAAGGCCTTGATTTAGAAATATAATTATTTTTCCCAAGTGCGTCAGCATGTCTCATCCCGCCAAAAAATCATCTGCTATACCCTACACGCATATCTGCATTGCACAATTGTCATATTGAAACGCGCAATTTGCACTGCATATATACAACTGCTGTTGATCAAAACGGCACCGCAATCTCTCCTCCCCGCGGCGCTGTGATCTGGTCAACTGTTCCCCTCTGGAAGGTGATTGATACACTTTACTGTTTTCAATCAAATTTAGACTAGCCGGGCCACAAGCCCGGCACTTTTCTTTATAGTCCTGTAATTAAACGGGAATTCCTCACACCTGCCGATAATCCTACGTCCCACGCTCTTAGCGTTGAGGGTCTTGGCGCGCCATATGCATATGTATGGAGAACGCTTTTGGCAGGAAAGAAAAGGCTTCAATTTCCCGCAACTGGAAGTGCACGTTTTTTGAGCGGTAGGTCAGATAGCTTTTCGCGCTGCGCAATAACGCCTAAAGCCCCGCAACAGGCGCGCGAACCCAAAGAAAGGCCCCAACAATAAAAAGGGGCCAAAACTGCTGGACCAAAACTGCCAGACGAGGCCTACCAGCAACACTGATACAATTACCTAGCTTTCGGAAATTGAGGCAGCCATAGGCCGCCTCCCAGTTCATTGTATTCAGTTAGTTAGCCAGAGGGCCTCAATATGTTTGAAGTCAAGAGGACGGCAGTAATACTTACTCTTTGCGCAGTTTTTACAATTTACGGCGAACTATCACACGCCATCACCAACAGCACATTCCTGACGGACAACGCTAGCTTCATCGTCTCGTTGTTGGATCAGTAGGCGACACTGGCCGCCTACAGGTAGAGAGACTTTTCTTTGAGGTCTGGGTATAGCCCTGCGACCTGCTCCTCATAGCCATTGAACAGACGCGTTGGCACACGCTCGTTTGTGCCCAGCAACTGCTCCGTCTCCTGCGACCAACGCGGATGAGGCACATTAGGGTTCACATTCGCCCAGAAGCCATATTCCGATGGCGCAATAGTCTGCCAGAAAGTTTTTGGCTGCTCGGAAACAAAACTGATCTTCACAATTGATTTGATAGACTTGAACCCATACTTCCACGGCACGGCAAGGCGCAGCGGGGCTCCAAACTGTTTCGGTAATGGCTTGCCATAGATACCCGTTACCATGAAGGCCAGCTCGTTCGTCGCCTCATCAATGGTCAAGCCTTCAGTGTAAGGCCACGGATACCAGAACTGGCGCTGACCGCTGGCCACATCAGGGTCTTCGAATGTCTCGAAACGAATGAATTTCGCACCAGCCTTAGGCCCAGCCATCTTTACAAGGTCAGACAGCGCAAAGCCTGTCCATGGTACAGTCATAGCCCACGCCTCAACACAGCGATGGCGATAGACCCGCTCCTCAAGCTGCATCTTGCGGACCAGATCATCGAATTCAATGACTTGCGGGTTATCGACCTCACCATCAATCGTAATGGACCACGGGCGGATTTTAAGCGCTTGGGCTGCATCGGAAATACGTTTGTGCGAACCGAATTCGTAGAAATTGTTGTAGGTGGAGGCGTCCTTTTCAGGCGTCAGAGCGCGGCTCACCGTAAACCGGTCATCACGCTGTGCAGGGTAAAGGTTAGCAGTCGGGTCAGCTTCTTGCGCCAGAACAGAGCGTGGCAAAGCGCCGGCAGCCACCGCCCCCAAACCAAGAAAGCCCATGGACTTCACAAGAGCGCGCCTATTCATGAAGATCGCCTCAGGGGTCACTTCACGCTCTGGAATATGCCAGCTTTTGGGGTGAATAATGTTCATGGCCAATCCTCCTGCATTCTCTCAGCATAAGTATTGGCAGCTACACTTCAACTGCAAGTCAAGCTGAAGTGATCAACCCGTGCATGGGTTGGCCGTGACTTTAAAAGCACATAGAAAACCCCGCAAACCCTAGGGTTATGCGGGGCTCTCGGTTCTTAACTAACTTGCGACCTTCGCTTTATTGCTGCTGAACAATCTGGTCAGCAACTTTGCCGGAAAGCTCGGCCAGATGGTCGAAGGTCTTGGTGTAGCTGCCCACACCGGCTGTTGCAGAGCGAAGCTCAACGATAAGGTCGGTCACTTCACTTTCAGGAATGAGGGCTTGCACCTCATCCCATCCGTCCCAGCCTTCGCGAGCATCAAAACCAAGTATCTGACCTCTGCGGGACGAGATAATGGCGTTGATTTTCGCTGTCGCATCAGATGGGCAGTAGATGGAGCAGCGGGCAATCGGCTCAAGAAGAACCGGATTACACTGCGGTAGACCATCACGAACGCCCATGATAGCGGCCATGCGGAATGCTTGGTCGGAGCTGTCAACAGAGTGATAGGAGCCGTCCTTCAGGGTCACAGCAACATCCACGACAGGGAAGCCGAGCGGTCCCTTCGTCAATGCCTCTGATACGCCCTCACCAACGGACGGAATGTACTGCTTAGGCACCACGCCGCCGGTAATCGTGTCGTCAAACATATGCCCTTCACCGCGAGGCATAGGACGAATGTTGAGCACCACATCACCGAACTGACCGTGACCGCCACTCTGTTTCTTATGGCGAGAACGCAGCTCAGTGCTGCCACGAATGGTTTCGCGGTAAGGAACAGCCGGGGTGTAACGTTCAACGTTCAAGCCGTATTTGTTGCCAAGGCGCTCTATCGCAACGCGCAAGTGCATTTCACCCTGCCCGCCAAGAAGCGTCTCTCCGGTTTCCTGAACCTGATAAACCCGCAGTGACGGATCTTCCTCGGTTAGTTTGGTGAGAGCTGCAGTTAGGCGCACATCATCCTTTTTCTCCTTGGCACGAATGCCAGTAGAAAGAACAGGATCAAGCACTACAGGCGTAATAAGCTGCCTGCGAGGCTTCTTGCCAATACCAAGGGTATCGCAGGTGTCCACTTCCTCAAGTTTACCAAGGCCTACCAGATCACCAGCCTTAGCGCCGGAAATCTTGATGGCTTGCGAGCCTTGAAGACGGAAGAGACCGCTAGGGCGATACTCTTCACCATGCTTATCCGTTACCAGAGAGGTCTCGGTCAGGTTGCCGGAAAGCATGCGAGCCATGGAAAGCTTGCCGCCATGCTCTGTATGGAAAGTCTTCAGAACAACCAGCGTACCGGTGTCAGTCTCTTCCAGACCAAGGCGGGCTGCAGTTTGTTCATGGCCACAAGCTTCGTGACGCAGGGCCTTCCATAGGCGTCTGATGCCGTTACCTTTTTCGGCACTGCCGATAAACACAGGGCAGATATCGCCCTTGCGCATTTCTTTGACGAGATCCTCAAAGACCAGATCGTTCTCTGGAGTAATGTCTTCAAGAAGCTGTTCCATCAGCACATCATCGAGGTCTGCAAGCTGCTCCATCATGGAGTAGCGGGCTTCCACTTCGCGGCTGGTTTCTTCATCCGGAATGCCGATAACCTCGCTGGCCTGCCCTTCCTGATAAACAAAGGCACGCTCTAGCGCGAGATCGATAAAGCCGGTTGCGATACCGTTCTTCCAGATCGGAATCTGGCGCAGCACGAGCGGTACAGCAGAGGCTTTTTGCAAAAGCTCCAGTGTTTCGCGAACACGCTGGTTCGTACGGTCGATTTTGTTAAGGAAAAGAGCATGCGGTATGCCGCGGTCTTCCACGGCCTTTAAGATGACCTGCAATGCTGGAATTTTTTTGTCGTCGGGCTCGGCCACAACAATGACCATATCAACGCCGTCGAGTGCGTTGTTTTCTTCGGAAAGAAATTCGACTGAACCCGGGCAGTCGATGAAGTGGAAGGTATCTCCCTTATAATCACAGGAAGCGATATTGGTTTCCACGCTCATCACGTGTTCACGTGCTTCCTTCGAGCTATCTCCTAAAGACGTCTTACCGGTGACACTCCCTTGTCTCGGTATAGCCCCCGCTCGGGCAAGCATAGCTTCAAGCAGTGTTGTCTTTCCGCTAGCAAAAGGCCCTACGATCGCCACACAGCGAGGGCTGCTAACCCTGCCTACGGCATCTCCAAAGCGTTTATCTCCCATGATCGCTTCTCCGTGTCGTTATTGAGGTCGACACGCGCACCACGCCTTCCTGAAAGGGCGCGGTGTTACTGCGTACCTCCCTCTCTCCCTTCAGGAACAAGAGCATGGTCGCAGGAAATGGACAGGGATTGCAAGTAAGAAGACTGCGGCGGTCAAAAGTGTGACAGTCCGCCGCAGATTTTATTGTTTTTACCTAAGCATTTAAACGGGTTAACCGCTATTTGCTAT
Source organism: Pseudovibrio flavus (assembly GCF_009711345.1). Classification (GTDB taxonomy): domain Bacteria; phylum Pseudomonadota; class Alphaproteobacteria; order Rhizobiales; family Stappiaceae; genus Pseudovibrio; species Pseudovibrio flavus. Next base: position 135,469 of record NZ_SMMA01000066.1, on the reverse strand, counting down.
TAGCGTTCCAGTGTCAGGCCGGTTACGCCAGCGGTCAGGTTGATGCCGGTCTGGCTCTGCAAAGATACTGGCTGCAGTGCGATAGAGCGGTTGAAACCACCTAGAAGAACGTTTGCCTGTACGCCTGCGCCAAGTGCTGCACCTGCAGAAACACCTGCGTATTTACCGGCAAGAGCTCCGGGCTTCATATTGGCGGCTGGAGCCAAGACACCCCATACGAGTGTACCGGATTTCACAGTTCCAATATCAAGGCCAAAGCTGGTGATTTTTCCGGTGTACGGCTGAGACTTGCCGTTAGCGTTTTTGAAATCGCAGCCAAGAGCGTGGCTGGAACCGATGATGAAGGTAGAGCCACCTTCGATCTTGCAGGTCAAAGTACCGATTTCAACGGTCGGACGGTTTTCATTGGTGGCCGGGGCTGCAGGCTGCGCTGTTGCAGCAGGTGCTGCTGGCTGTGCGGCTGGTTTTGCTGGCTGTGCTGCAAGAGCCGGAGCTGCAAGCATGACCAAGGCTAATCCGGTTGCGAGGGCTGTGTTTTTATACATTTTTGTTCTCCTCGGGTTACTGAAAAGTCAATGTCTAACCCACGGGAACAAAAACACAGATTTATGTCAAAGAAAGGTTTCCCCTAGAGTCAACCAAATGGTGAGTTGATAACCTCAAATTACGTATAAAATTTTCCTTTAAAACCATAGAGTTAATGAGATTCCCCCGTAAGTAACCGTTTATTAACCAAGAAAATCGAGACCTCTTTGTAACGTCTCCAAACGAACACTGTGGCAAGACTCTGTTAAACATCCCGCGAGATTCTATTGGCAATTAATACCAATGAGAATCGAGATGGTCCGCAAATATCAGTCCCTTACCGTTGCCGCTGCAACATTGCTAGTCGCCACTGCCCTGCCTAACCTGGCACAGGCGCAGTACTATGGTAACACAAGCCCGAACGCCCGTATCGCTGCCGCTTTCGGTACTCTTGAAGGCAAAGGTCTGGTTATCGCTAACGCTAACTTCGTTCAGGGTATGGCTTCCGGCTTTACCACCCAGTTCGACGTAAATGCTGGCGGCACCACCGAATACGGCTTCATCGGCGGCACAGCCCGCATGGGCTTCCGTCAGGCAGACAACGGCTACTTCGGCTTGGTTGGCTCCGCTTCCCACATCAACCGTGACAACGGCCAGTACGGCTATCTGGGCGCAGAAGCTCAGATGCACTTCGGCAACTTCTCCGTTGACGGCTTGATCGGTTACGAACTGTGGGATGACAATGACGGCGAAATCATGGGCGCAGTTACTGCCTCCATGTACATCACAGATAACATGCGTCTTTACGCAGGTTACCGTTATATCGCCGACAACAACACCTACGCTGCAGGTATGGAATTCCGTCCAAACGCCTATTCCGACCGTGGCATGACCTTGTTCGCAGACGCCCGTTTCCAGGATACCGACGACGTATCCATCATGGGTGGTGTACGCTTCTCCTTCAACGGTCAGCGCACCCTCAAGCAGGAAAACCGCAACGACTTCGTGAACAACAACCTGTTCATCGACGAGCTGCTGCCTCGCTAAACAGTAGGCAAAGCAAGCAACAAAAAAGGCGCCCGTTTGAGGCGCCTTTTATTTTACCTGAATTCAATAAGTCTTAGCCGCCCCAAAGCGATGGCTTCTGCCAGATCGCTGGCACCTTAAGCACACCAGACAGGCTTTCAGCGTCGTCACTGAGCGCGATAGACTGCCAGCCCGGCTCGTATTCTGCTGGGATCGGGCAAGGCGTAGTAATAGCGCTGTCGGTCACAAATCCGGTACGGCCATAGTATGCAGGATCACCAAAGACCATCATCTTTTTGAAGCCAGTAGCTTTAGCGCGGGCGATGCCTTCTTTGATCAGCGCGGTGCCGATACCCTGTTTGTGAAGGGCTGGAGTGACAGCCAGCGGCGCCAGTAGATAGATGCTGTTCTCAGCGCCTTCTACACCGCAAAGGCTGTAGCTGACATGTCCGACGACCTCACCGTTCTTTTCCGCGACCAGCGAGAGAAACTCGTCACCACCAGAAAGCAGTTCCTGCGCAACTGGCACCAGATCCTCTTCAGGAAACGCAAGCGGGTAAAACCCCAGAATTGCAGCGGTGTCTTCAGGTCTCGCGTCACGAATGATGAATGTGTCGGCCATATAGCCTTCCCTTATTGTTGTATCTTAAAAATAGAAAAGCCGCAGCGTGGCAGCTGCGGCTTCCCTTATATCAGTTTTGGCAGAACCCAAAGCTTATTTCAGGTTTCCGCAGAAACGCTGGATACGGGTGCATGCTTCGGTCAAAGCTTCGGTCGAAGTCGCGTAGGAAACGCGGAAGTTCGGACCAAGACCAAATGCAGAACCAGGAACCACTGCAACGCCTTCGCTTTCAAGAAGCTCAGCACAGAAGTCGAGATCGTTCTCGATCACTTTGCCGGACGGTGCGGTTTTACCAATGCAGTCAGCGCAGGAAGGGAACGCGTAGAACGCGCCTTCAGGCACTGGGCACTTCAGGCCCTTTGACTGGTTGAGCATGGACACAACAAGGTCACGGCGACCTTTGAACATGTCGTTGTTGACCGGAATAAAGTCCTGCGGACCGTTTAGTGCCTCAACCGCTGCCCACTGAGAAATGGAGCTTGGGTTAGAGGTGGACTGGGACTGCACCTTGGCCATTGCCTTGATGAGTTCCTGCGGGCCTGCAGCGTAACCGATACGCCAGCCGGTCATGGAGTATGCTTTGGAAACACCGTTCACGGTCAACGTACGGTCATAGAGCTTAGGCTCGACCTGCGCAGGTGTAGTGAACTCGAAATCGTCATAGACGAGGTGTTCGTACATATCGTCGGTCATCACCCAAACATGCGGGTGCTTCATCAATACGTCGGTCAGCGCCTTCAGTTCGTCACGGGTATAAGCCGCGCCGGAAGGGTTGGACGGAGAGTTGAAGATGAACCACTTGGTTTTAGGCGTGATTGCCGCTTCTAGTGCCTCAGGTGTGATCCTGAAGGTCGCCTTGTCAGCTTCAACGATGACAGGCTCACCACCAGCAAGCAGAACCATATCCGGATAGGACACCCAATAAGGGGTCGGGATGAGAACTTCATCGCCCGGATTGATCGTCGCAACAAGCGCATTGTAAAGCACCTGCTTACCGCCTGTACCAACGGTAACCTGGCTTGGCTCGTACTTCAGGCCGTTGTCACGCTCGAACTTTGCGCAGATTGCCTGCTTCAGTTCTGGAATGCCATCAACAGCTGTGTACTTCGTCTTGCCTTCATTGATCGCGGCAACGGCTGCTGCCTTGATATTTTCTGGGGTATCGAAGTCCGGCTCACCTGCACCAAGACCGATAACGTCTCGGCCAGCAGCTTTAAGTTCACGTGCCTTGTTGGTTACTGCAATGGTAGCAGAAGGTTTTACACGTGCTAGCGCGTCGGCAATAAAGCCCATTTTGCCCTCCATGAAAGCGGCGCTGTCTGCGAAGATATTTAGCTGGCGGACCCTAGGACGCACACAAAGGGAAAGCAAGACGCTTTGCCTTATTTTTCTTGAAAATTGATTGTTTCACCAAGGGCAACACCAGATTGCACGCAGTCTTACGAAAGCGATAAGCGCAGCTCCCCTTGTGTTTCTGTTACGCTCTGTTTAAGAGGCAGCAGGGCCTGCGCTCAAATAGAATATAACCCAAATTGTGATTACCGCTAATGACCGCCAATACGATCAAAGACTTGATTCGTCGTGCTACGAAAAGCCAGTTTCTACGTTTCTGTATGGTTGGTTTCTCCGGATTAGCGGTAGATAGTCTTGTACTAGCGTGTTTGCTTGCCTACACCGGAATGGGGCCGTTTCTCGCTCGCATCCTGTCCATTTTGGCAGCAATGACCAACAACTGGGCCCTGAACCGCATTTTCACCTTCAAGTCATCCGGCAAACGGCTGGAAGAGTTCCTGCGCTTTGTTGCAGTGAACGGCGTTGGCGCCCTTATCAACTATGCGATCTACAGTGGCCTGCTGCTCAATTTCCCTGAGCTTTCGCCCTTCATCGCCCTGTTCGTTGCAACCGTCTGTGCAACCGCCTTCAACTTTATCGGGTCAAAGCTGTTTGCCTTCAAATCTTAACGCATGTTTGGACTTTGAACTGGGATAGCCATTATTAATCAAGGAATTTGACCATTCTGGGCACGTTTCTGCCTCAAACCCCAACCACAACGTAGGGGTGGCAGTTAACGTTGAGGAGCACAACTTGGTGACCCAGTCCAGACCAACCATTGCGCGTGCTAAAGCAACCGCAAAGAAAACCAATATTGTCCTGCTCTATGCGGTAGTCAGCCTGCTTCCTCTGACTGCAGCAATTTCGGCAAACATTGGTAGTTTTGATCTGAAACAGTCACTGCTGCTATGCGGCCTCGTCGGGGCCTTTTTAGGCCTTGTGGCCACCCTCCAGTATTTCATCGTGGAGTTTCTCCGCGATCAATAAGCTCCCGCAAGAACTCCCTAGTTTTGCGAAAAGAAAGCCGGTGCGTGTCCCCCCGATCACGCACCGGCTTGGCACTCAAGGTCCGCCGCATAGACCGCAAAGAGTACCTGTGATTGCTTTGATGAGCGCCGAGCCTATAGTTAGTTGCGCCGCAATAACAAGGCCGGAAGGCTCTTAACCCGAAAATTTGTACCTTTGTTTGTAAGTGATCAAATTCTAGGGGATAGAAAATAACTGATCAAAAAGTCGGCAAACGACTATTCGTGGGACGAAAGACTGATTCGACCAGCCCCTTCCCCTTTGAACTTTAAATATAAAATTCTACCGTAGCTGTATGAATACTGCACGTAAACTGAGCATCTGTTAAAGATGACTACTGTTTCATCCTTGCAGTCCTGACACCTTCGGTGGATAACAATAGATGTAACCAACAGCGAGAAGTCCGATGACCAATGATCTCAACTTATCCGCTGATTCCGTTCGGATGATTGTACAAAAAGTCCGGGCCGCCAACTCAAGCCTTCCAGACACCTACGAGGCTGGCCACGACCCAGACTTCAGCTTTGACCCTGTCACTCTGGGCAATGCCCATCACCACGACAAGCTAGCGGAAGAAGAAGTAAACGACCTGACTACGGAAGAGGTGCGCGAACTTCTTGATGACCTGAATGTCGATGAAGCTGCCGAGCTTGTTGCCATAACGTGGATTGGCCGCGGGGATTTTGATGCCAGCGACTTTGAAGTCGCCCTGCTAGAGGCCAAGGAACGGGCAACCGGTTCCACTGCTTCCTACCTGCTCGGGCTCCCGCATTTAGCCGACCATCTGGAAAACGGCCTAGACGCCCTCAACCTTTGAGCGGCGAAAACCCGCTAAACGTCAGTAAAGTCCCGCCTGCCCTCATCATGCGTGTCACGGTACGCTCGTGCTCTTAAAACCGGCTCCATCAATAACAAGAATCCTTTTGGTGCGGAGAGTACGAACGTGTACGAAGAAGACTATGATGATGAAGACATGCCTATTGTCAAAAAAAGCAGGAGCCCGTGGCCCATTGCTGGCGCTGCGTTAAGTATCTGCACCGTCATCATTCTCTTGGGGTTTGTCTTTTAGGCGTATTGACGCTTGACCAACATTTGCTGCTAGTACGTATTTTACCCAAAATGCCAGTCATTTAGACGTACGGAGCACTCCATGTCGCGCGCCACAGCCAACCTTCTGCTTTTGCTTGCCGGTGTAATCTGGGGCATGGCGTTTATCGCCCAGTCTACGGCGATGGATGACATTGGACCCCTTCAGTTCTCCGGCATCCGTTTTCTGCTTGCCTTTATCGCAGTGCTGCCCTTTGTGTTTTGGGAAAAGCGCAGAAAGCCGAAGGCCAAGATTGAGCGCAAATACTGGCCTACCCTGCTGATTATCAGCGTCTGCTTCTTTCTCGGCCACGTACTGCAGCAGATCGGCATTATCCATACCTCGGTAACAAACGCTGGCTTCCTCACCGCTGCCTATGTGGTACTGACACCTTTCTTCGTGCTGTTCTTCTTTAAAGGCAGACCGGATTGGGTCATTTGGCCAGCAGCGTTCCTAACCCTCATTGGCATCTATCTCTTGAGTGGCGGAGACCTTAGCGCCCTTAACGTTGGTGACGCACTTATGATCGTGGCTGCGGTCTTCTGGGCGCTGCAGGTGATTTACCTTGGTAATGCAGCCCACGAGACAGGACGGCCTATCACGATTGCTGCAATCCAGTTCCTGTTTATCGGCGTGTTCGCCACGGGTCTGGGGCTAATCTTTGAAGAAGTATCGCTGGCCGCCATTCAGGCAGCCGCAGTGGAGCTTTTGTTTGCCGGTGTGCTTTCCGGCAGCCTTGCGTTCACCCTCCAAGCGATTGCGCAGCAGTGGACCAGACCGTCAGACGCGGCGATCTTCCTCTCCACCGAGGCACCGTTCGCTGCCATTTTCGCAGCAATCATGCTGGGAGAGCGCATACCGCCGATTGGCCTGTTTGGCTGCGCCCTCATCTTCACTGCTGTACTCCTGACCGAGCTTGGACCGCTTTACCTGAAACAGCGCAAAGCAAAGCACACGCTTTAGTCAGAGGAAGATAGCGCCGATATCTGGTCGATCCGCGCCAGCTTGTGCGGACGGTTCAAAATCTGGTTAAACGCCAGATAGTACCGGTAGATGTTCTTCACATACTGGATTGGCTCGAAACCCGCGACCTTGGCGACTTCCCACTCAACGTTATCGAACCACAGGTTCGGGTTCTCTGCTTTTTTGCGCACCCGCGCCACTCGGTTGGGACCAGCGTTGTATGCGGCCAAAGCCATGTAGATTTTCTCTACATCGGGAATTTCATCATCATTGAAGTAGTTATCGACCACCCAGCGCAGATACTTCGCGCCGGCTTCAATGTTCCCTTCAAGGGTTCTGAAGTTCTTGATGTTGACCGACTTGTCAGCGGCCGTTGATGGCAGCAACTGCATAATGCCGATAGCTCCGGCATGACTGCGAGACTTATGTTTGAAACGGGACTCCTGAAACGCCTGCGCTGCTAGCAACATCGGGTCGATATCATACTTCTCGCCGTACTTCTGGAAGAGCCCCTCAAGTTTCGTCAGCAGGCTGCGATACTTGAGTGCTTCAGGGTTCGCCAGACGAAGCGCAAGGTTCTCATGCCTCGCCAAAATATTGCGAGCCAGGATGCTCGTCTTCGGGTCGCTCAGCTCCATGTACTCGTTGATTTCTTCTTCAAGCTGAGGACTGTTCTGCCGTACCGCCCACGCGATGCTGGCCCCCTCGCGGATCGCCAGATCGTGGTGCAGCTTTACGTTCTTGAAGACAACGCTCCAGAATTTGCCGACGTGCTCATCAATCACCATGGCGGGGATCATCCCCACGTCGATCATCTCGTAAAGGTCCTCCTCCTCCAGCTTGTCATCTGCCAGCATAATCGTCACCGGCTCCAAGCCCATCTCGGCAAGCTCGACATTCACCTTCAGCAAACTGGGATAAAAGCTGCTCTCTCTGCGCACAAAGATCTGCATACCCTCAAGGTCTTCAATCGACTTGATGTCCGCAACGTTTGGCTGGGTGGCAATGACCTCACGAACGTCTTTGATGATGGGATCGGCGAAATCAACGTCTTCCTCCCGCTCCTCCGTCACCGTAAGCCCAGCGACGATCACATCACCCTGCCCAGCGATTAGCCGGTCGAATAGCTCATCAGGGTGAGTGGGAATAATAAGAACGCGGGTTTTATCCGCTTCCTTTTTGACCCCTTTGTTAAGCCGTTTCTCAAACTCGCGAAGAAGATCAGCCTGAAGCCCGCGCTCTTCCCCTTTGTCGATGTAAAATGCGGAAAGGGAGAATGGCACCAAAGCTCGCACAAAGCCGCGCTCGGTCATCTTGTCCAGATCACCCAAAGCGGGCTCCAGCGCCTTTTGAACCAGCAGGTCGCCCTTGGAAAGCGCGTCCTCCGGCTCTTTGGCCTTTTCTTCCGCCGGCCGAACAGGAATAGGCGTAGGGCCTTTAATCGTGTCAACGAATTTGGGTGCTTCGGGTTTGTCTTTTGGTGGAACCTCCGCCATCGCCGAAAACGGCAACAGCAGGCATCCTAGTGCCGAAAACACAAGCCAATGAAGACGCATGATGAAGGCCTCGCTCTTCTCTCAAGCAACTCCACCTCACGCTGCAACGCTCCCCGCGTGCTATTTGATTGCCGCCCGATACACGGACCGCATCTCACCCGATTTTTCACTGAGGACTATAGCCATGTACAGTCTCGGGGACAAACTTCTGCCGGCGCTATGGTAAGCAGCGCCGGCAAAACAAAGCTAACTCTTTCTAAAGGTTCGCGTTCCCGGACGGCCGCCAGTGCTGCGCCCCTTAGCCGGTTTACGGGAAGCACCTGCAGGTTTTGCAAGATCGGTACCCGGACCCATCTCGTCTAGTGTAGGCTTGCGCACTTTGGAGCCCTTAGGCAGGTTGGCCGCTGCGCCGTATTTCTTGTCACCAGCATAGCCACCACTCTTCTCCTCAACAGACGACTGCCTTGCCAACGGGTCATCAGCAATAGCCAGCTCGGTTTCCCGAAGACGCTTGACCTCATCGCGCAGCCTTGCCGCTGTCTCGAAGTCCAGATCAGCCGCAGCTTCGCGCATCTGTTTTTCAAGGTCTTCAATATAAGCCTTGAGGTTATGCCCGATCATGCTGCCTTCCTCAGCAAATCCGGCATCAACAGTAACGTGATCCTGCTCGTAAACGCTTTCCAGAATATCGCCGATAGAACGCTTTACGCTCTCAGGCGTAATGCCGTTCTCAAGGTTATACGTCTCCTGTTTCTCACGGCGGCGGTTGGTTTCCTTAATCGCACGGTCCATGGAGCCGGTAATTCTATCAGCGTACAGAATAACCTTGCCATCCACGTTACGCGCAGCACGGCCAATCGTCTGGATCAACGAAGTTTCAGAACGCAGGAAGCCTTCTTTATCCGCATCAAGAATAGCCACCAGCCCGCACTCTGGGATATCCAGACCCTCACGCAGCAAGTTAATGCCGATAAGCACATCGAAAGCGCCTAGACGCAGATCGCGGATGATCTCGATACGCTCAAGCGTATCAATGTCGGAGTGCATGTAGCGAACCCGAACACCATTCTCGTGCAAGTATTCTGTCAGATCTTCCGCCATGCGTTTGGTGAGCGTGGTAACAAGCGTGCGGTAACCGCGAGCGGCCACTTCACGCACCTCACCCAGAAGATCATCAACCTGCGTTTTGGCAGAACGAATATCGATATCAGGATCGGTAAGACCCGTCGGGCGAATGACCTGTTCGGCAAACACACCGCCAGCTTCTTCCATCTCCCACTTACCCGGCGTTGCGGATACCGCGATGGTTTGCGGGCGCATTGCGTCCCACTCCTCAAAGCGTAGCGGACGGTTGTCCATGCAAGACGGAAGACGGAAACCATATTCGGCAAGCGTCGCTTTACGACGGAAGTCGCCTCGGTACATGGCGCCAATCTGCGGAATGGTTACGTGACTTTCATCAGCAAACACAAGCGCATTATCCGGCAGGTATTCGAACAGCGTTGGCGGCGGCTCACCCGGTGCACGGCCAGTCAGATAACGGGAGTAGTTCTCGATACCCGCGCAAGCCCCTGTAGCCTCCATCATCTCTATATCAAAGGTACAGCGCTGCTCCAATCGCTGCGCTTCCAACAGGCGGCCGTGATCATTTAGCTCTTCAAGACGCTTCTTAAGCTCCGCCTTGATGGATTTCACCGCCTGGGTCAGTGTCGGCTTCGGCGTGACATAGTGCGAATTCGCATAGAATTTCACGTTTCCGAGGTCTGCAGACTTCTTCCCTGTAAGTGGATCAAACTCGGTGATGGATTCAACCTCATCCCCGAACATGGAAATACGCCAAGCACGATCTTCATAGTGAGCTGGAAACACTTCCACTGTATCCCCGCGCACACGAAACGTACCGCGCTGGAAAGCAGCATCGTTGCGCTTGTACTGAAGCGCCACGAGGTCTGCGAGGAACTGGCGCTGGTCGATACGCTCGCCCACTTCCAGACCAAAGGTCATCGCGGTGTAGGTTTCTACCGAACCGATACCGTAAATACAGGAGACCGAGGCTACGATGATAACATCATCGCGCTCCAGCAGAGCACGGGTTGCCGAGTGACGCATCCGGTCAATCTGCTCGTTGATGGAGCTTTCCTTCTCGATGAAGGTGTCCGTACGCGGAACATACGCTTCTGGCTGGTAATAATCGTAGTAGGAAACAAAGTACTCTACCGCATTCTCAGGAAAGAACGATTTGAACTCACCATACAGCTGCGCGGCCAGTGTCTTGTTAGGCGCGAGGATAAGCGCCGGACGCTGCGTCTGCGCGATAACCTGCGCCATAGTGTAGGTTTTACCGGATCCCGTTACACCAAGCAGAACCTGCGTACGCTCGCCCTCTGTGAGGCCTTCACATAGATCAGCAATCGCATAGGGCTGATCCCCCTTTGGCTCGTACTGAGACACAAGCTTGATGGGAACGCCGCCCTCGGACTTAGTCGGACGCTCTGGCCTGTGCGGCACCCACTCCTGACCGTCTTCTTCGGCGCGGCCACGCTCAATAAGATTGGCAAGTGCCTGAACAGTAGCGGTAGCGCCGGAAATCGTCGCAGACGCATCAGACTTCTTCTTGCGCTTGTTCTCCTTGGTATGCTTTTGAAGCATCGCTTCTGCATCTTCCAAGGACATATCTAGGCCAGCAACAGGATTAAGCCCGCCCGCTGCGCGATCCCTTGGTGAAGATGCCTTACCAATAGACGTACCACGCGCAGAGCGGGTACTGCTCTCTTTCTTGGCGGCCGCAGGCTTCTTGGGTTTCGTCGCCTTGCTCTCGGCTTTCTTCTCCGGCTTCGCGGTAGACTTCTCTGCCTTCGCCTTCAAAGCGCTAAGGTCTTCCTCTTCAACACTGTCGAACCAAGAAGAAATGCTCTCAGGCACCGGCGCACCAGATAAGGGCGGCTGCGGTGCCTCACCAAAGCCCTGCGGATCGGCTGGCTCTTGATTGTCGAGGTTCGGAGTGTCGGAGGAAGTCGTTTTCTTAGCCATGCAGGCAATATGGTCCGAGTCCATCCAAAAATAAAGAGTGTTCCCGCTTCGTTCCAGACATTAGATAGCACCAACAAAAAAGCGGAGCCGAAGCCCCGCTTAATTCTGTCTCTATAAACGTTCCTTAGAAGGAAACTGTCAGCTTGGTAGAAGCGACAAAGTTCCAAGAAGCATCGTAGGAGTATGTTGTAGTGGTAGTTGTGCCACCTTTAGTAGAGGAGTACTCGCCATCTTGTGCGGTTTTGTAGATAGCTTTACCGCCAAAACCAAGGTCCACGTTTTCGGAAAGCGCGTAGGAACCGCCAAGGCCGATGCTGTATGTGTCAGAATAAACATCCCCAATACCTTGATCCCAGCCAATGTTAGCGCCGAGAGCCAAATCGTCATTGAGACGATGAGCAACACCCGCTTCTACTGTCCAGCCATCTTTATAGTTGAGGTGACGAGTAAGCATTGGCGTACCCGCTGCTGTGTTCACAGTCAGGTCGTCAAGAACACTCCAGTCCATCCACTTCACGCCGAGCGATGCCATCCAGCCAGGAGCAAAGCCGCTCTGAACGCGAGCTTCGACAGACTGTGGAAGGGTCACGCTTGCTGCAATTGGAGTATCACTTGGGTTAGGGCCTGCTCCCAGAGTATCAACAGATAGCGCCCCAGCGAGATCAACATCCGTCGCACTGTCGTAAATCAACGTTGCACGAAGAGCGATTTCCGGCATCTCATAGGCCGCACCCAAGCGCCAACCGATGCCGCGTTCTTCAGAACTCAGGTCAAAGCTCGCCAAACCGGCGGGGTTAAGGGCGGGAGGCGGAGCCAAAGGTGACATTGCCTGCATGAGGAAATCGAGACTTACCGTCCGAACACCACCAAAGATCCGAATATTGCTGGATTCATTTAACTGATGCTTGTAGCTGACAACACCATCAATACCGAGTGCAGAAGCATCAGTTTTCACAAGCGAATAACGCCCGCCCCATGCCATTCCTGGATCTTCACTGATGATAAGAGGGGTGTGAACTTCCGCAAATACATCGAAGTTGCCCCAAACATTCGCTTTCGCCGCTACAGAGTTAACCCAAATGTCTGGAATGGCGTCTTTCGAAGCTTCGTTCAATCCAGGCGCGATACCCTGAACATCTTTATAGTCAACATTTCGGTCAACGTAAGCAGCCTGCCCTTCTACAACAAACTTCTTGTCGGAGAACAAGATTGCCATGCCGTCGATGCCGGTTGTATCCCAGCCGCTCGCCAGTGCAGTGGAGGACAATGCCATCGCCCCAAGTACGGCGCCAATCGGCGCAGCGTATACCGTCTTTTTCATAGGACCTCCCTCAACGCGTCACCCCTTTGGACGCTACTGTTTCATGCCTCAAGCACGTCAAACATCATTCAGGCGAAGGGTCTTCTGATCTCTCTTCACGCTGACCAGCGGCTGCCTGTTCTTTACGAGTTGGAATAAAGAGGCAAATTCAATCGCTTAATGTTCGACGCATAAAATATCCAAGATATTGTTAGGGCGGATATATTACAGGTCAAGAGGGGTATATAGCGGAATATACCTATGCACTTTTTGAAAGCACCTTTCAAAAAATGGGGCTCTCGGGGGATGGGTGGTAAAAGGGAAAAAAACTAAGAATTTTGCGTAAAATTACACGCGATATGAAACAGCAGTTAAAAATGTGACGAAAAACACGCCAATTAGCTGCATTGTGCACTTATTGTAAATAATGCCCAGTATTGATGTTTGTGTGACTTTTCAGCATCACAATCACACAGGTAGCCCAAGCGATTCCCTCAGGAAAACTGCGCAAACTATCGATTTTCTGCTGGTCTCTGGCACATTCGATAGACCTCAAGGATCTCATTATTAAGCTCCGAGGCTGGAACACCCTTCGTATACCGCTGCCATGTTCCGGAGGCCTTTATGCCGTCTAATGAACAAGTGCAGACAGCCTCGCAGACTTCTTTAGAAGCACTTTGGCTGCAAACGGCAGTGCACTCGTTCACGAACTGACGTTCCTGAGGAGACAGAACTACGCCCGTCTGCACGAATGCCCAAACCAGTCCGAAGAGGATTGGCTGATGCAGAAGGTAAATGGGAAGCGAATGCCGCCCAGCCCATGCAAGGCCTGACTGCCAGAGAGACGCTCCCGCACCACCTGCCAGAATAGTGAGACGATCCGATGCCTTCATAAGCCTTGCAGTCACCAAACCGAGCATCACAGCGCCGAACCAAGGAATGACAGGCACAAAATCGACACTGGAGCGCGCAGATGGCCCAATCCCAATCCAATCATACCAAGCACTTGGCGAAACCTGCTGGGCAGCCTGCCCGCCTATGCCCATCACTATTATTGCAACAACTGCGACCCAGAGCGGCGCTCGTATAAACGGAATTGCTAGCAGGCTTGTTACTGCAATCGCATGTAAGATGCCGAAACGAACCATCCCGTCGCCAAAGCTGAAATACGTTACAAACGAGACCAACGCCGCGGCAGCGACAATAATCGCTTCGCGTTTCCAGAAGGCTCGCCAACGCATTCCCTCACCATGAGCGAGAACTAAAGAAAAGCCGACAAGAAAAAGAAAACTGGATGCAATGAGCTGAGCAAATAATCTCCAACCATTTCCGTTGGAAACAGGCCAATCAACGAGTCGAAACCAAGACAAGTCCCAACTAAAATGATAGATGGCCATAGCAACAAGAGCCACACCACGGGCGATATCTATGTAGATCAGATGCCGCTTGCTGCTGTTTTTTTGCATTTTTGAAGCTTCCACTTAACCTTTTGCCTTCAATAGCCTAGAGGCTACATATACGTAGTATCTACTAATAATATCAATAATTTATAGTGAAAGTGCCATGATTCCGCCGCGATTTATGGATTATTTGCGCCGCGAATTAACCGACTATGGAGTTCACATGCCAACGATGTACCGCTCTGCCGGCACACGCCGCTCCTGCTTTGCTGTTATCGGCGCGTGCATGGCCCTCGTAGCTACGCTACCCCTCGCCATGCCTCAAGCCATGGCTAAAGAAAAATCTCCCGTGGCAACCCAATGCGGTAAAGCCTCGTGGTACGCAATGACATCAAAAACCGCAAGCGGTGAACGCGCAAGCCCATATACAATGACGGCCGCGCACCGCACTTTGCCTTTTGGTACCGTTGTAACTGTAACCAACAAGGCAAACGGCAAATCCGTTGATGTTCGCATTAACGACCGCGGACCCTTCGTAAAGGGCCGTGTTATTGACCTCACTAAAGCTGCTGCTGATAAAATTGGCTTCCTGAATGCTGGCGTTGCAAACGTTAAGCTGACCGTAAAAGGAAAAGGTGCCAATAAACTGAGCGGTTACAACTGCGCCGACAGTTAATAGGAAATTTCGGGGACTGGATTTCAAGAGTTTCAATAATTTCATTTAAGAAACGACAAGATCGCTTGATATCACTACCGTGTCTAGGCTATGAAAGCAGCTAATTCCGCAAGGTAATAGAACCATTTTTAGCGGATTCGAGCTGCATACAATCTATGGCAATTTCAGGCTTTCATTTCGGGCTATCGATTGCCCGTAAACTCTTGAGTTCAGTCCTACTTTCCAGTGCTGTATGCCTTACAGCGCCAGCCATGGCGCTTGAGGTTATGCCAACTGGAAACCGCAATATGGAACAGCCTCCAATTCCCGAGGCTTCCCGCGTTCGCACAAGCTCGTTCCAGCGGACCTACGAAAAGAAATTCCAGAAAATTCTCAGGGTCTTGAAACGCGATCGCACGCTGCTGAATAGAATTCGCGTGGCATCAGAGCGTTATGGTTTTGACCCGATACACCTCGTTGCCGCCATTGTGGGTGAGCACACTTATAACTATGACAGCCTCGATAGCGCGCAGAGCTATTACCTAAAGGCTATTCAGTATTCAGGCATTCGTCTTGAATTTGAACTCGACGACGAGCACGTTTCCAAGTTCGTAACCCGCCCTCAATTCGACACCTGTAACCAGTTTGAGCAAAGCAGCCGCAAATGGCGCTGTTATGAGCAGGTCTGGCGTGAAGAGTTCATGGGCAAGGTCGTGGATGGAAAGCAGTTCCCTCTCCTGCCATTCAACCGTACTTTCTTCTACCCAATGTTCGCAGGGCAAAGCTTTGGCATTGGCCAGCTTACGCCCCTAACTGCGCTTAAGATGAGTGATCGGGTAGAGACGATCAGCGGCTTCAGCCCCTTGTCTCCAGATAACGCCATGGAAATCTATAAGCGCGTTATGGATCCAGCGACCTCCATCGATTATTCCGCCGCCGTTATTGCAGATGCAATCGAGGCCTACAAGACCGTCGCAGGTATAGACATCTCGACAAATCCGGGCATCACAGCGACCCTCTACAACCTCGGAAACCCTTGGGAAAGAGCCGAAGTTTTGCGGAAGAAGCGGGAGAAAGAGCCAGAAGTGCTGCCTAGCGAAAACTATTACGGCTGGCTGGCAAACGAACGTTTGGAAGAGTTGCGAGCCGTCTTGAAGTAGAGCGCGACCGGCGCACTCTTAATTGCCCAACCTACAACTGATCTGGAATTGGCAGCGCACTGAAAAATGCGCTGCTTTTGCTTATGACTGCTTACTTTAGAAACGGATTGGATTTCCGCTCATCACCGAATGTAGAGGCTGAGCCATGGCCCGGCAGGAACGTGATGTCGTCTCCAAGCGGCAGCAGCTTATCTTTAATGGAGGAAATCAGGGTCGCGTAGTCTCCGCCCGGAAGGTCTGTACGACCAATGGAACCTGCAAACAATACGTCACCAACTACGGCAAACTTCAGCTCTGGAGTGTAGAAAACGACGTGACCTGGAGAGTGGCCTGGGCAATGCAGCACCTGAAACTCTACACCGGCAACATCAACAGTATCGCCTTCATTCAGCCATTGATCCGGCGTGAAACTGCGAACGTTTGGCAGTCCAAACTGCTTCGCCTGCTTACCAACACCGTCAATGAGAGATTTCTCATCTTCATGAGGACCGATAATAGGTACGCCCAAACGCTCTGAGAGATCAGCAGCAGCGCCAATATGGTCGATATGGCCATGTGTGATGAGGATTTTCTCAATTTCCAGCCCATTGTTTGCAATGGCTTCAAGGATAATGTCCGCATCTCCACCTGGATCAACTACCGCGCCCTTCTTTGTAACTGGAGAATACAAAATCGCACAGTTCTGCTGGAATGGCGTTACAGGAACGACAGTTACCTGTAACTCATGCTTGGTGCTCTCATCGCTACGGCTCATACGCCACAATCCCTTGTCTCGTAAAATACTGAAACCCTAGCTACAGGAGAAACGCCTTCAAAGAAATGGTTAAGACCCCGAACTGCCAAGGTTTCCGTAGCCCCAGCCAGAAACTGCGCGGAAGCGCCAAGAATCGACCTTTTGGTCAACTTTCCTTGGGCATGTATTCCTCATTTAAATAAATAAGTATATCAACCAACAATACTCGCGAAAAAATCGGCCTAACTCGCTGCATTTTACCCCGATAAACTACGAGGAACTACGTAATCTGCGAGTTACCCCTTATTTTAGAGGGGTTTCAGCGAATTTTAATACGCTTTCTCTTGCTCTTTTCCCTGAGTGAACTTTATGATGCCACCCTGTGCATGAGCAGTTGATGGTTGTATAGCTTTTGGTGCCCGCAATTTGTACCTCTAAACGCCATTTCTTGCTGGGTACAGCTCTGTATTTTGGATAGTTTTTAGCCACAAATACAGCTTATCACCTACCTTAAAGCCTCCAAGCTTTAAGGTATTACTTTGGTTGCCGATAAATTCATGAGGAATATCGGCAAGAAAGGCGATTACGTAATGTACAATGGGAATTCGGGCCGCCGGAACCGCACCAAGCGTGGGGGCAAACGCGAATTTGGAGATTCGCAAGGTTTTGGCCCGGACTTTGGTGCTCCGGACTTTTTGCAAACAGATTCCGGTTTCGGTTACGCTCCTAGTTATGAAAACAACCGCGGCAGAGGAAACCGTGGCGATTTTCAGGAACGCTCTGACCAAGGCGCCAACCCAGGTCGCTCCTTTAGAAGCGACGGTAACCGCGGGGGTTATCGCGGTGAAGGAAATAATGAGAACGGTGGCTATCGCGGCGGTAACCGCGGTGGAGCAGATCGCGGCCGTCCTGATCGCGGCGGATTTAACAATGATGGCCCAAAACGTGAAAGCCGTGGACGCCCACCGGTAGAACGCGGACCGCGTCAGCCGGGTGTTGTTAAATTCTTTAAGGAAGACAAAGGTTTCGGCTTCATCACTCCTGATGATGGCTCCGATGACGTCTTTGTTCACATCTCTGCTGTTGAGCGTTCTGGTTTGCAGAGCTTGGCAAGTGGACAAAAAATCTCTTTCGAGACTGAGCCAGACCGCAAAGGCAAAGGCCCTAAAGCTGTCGAGCTGCGCCTTGAAGAAGGTGAAGCTGCTCCAGCTGGCGACGCGCTGGACCAAGGTTTCGAAAGCGAAGGCTTCGGCGACAACTAATCGGGGTGTTCAGCATCCTGACGGAAGTGAAAAGGCGGCCTTGGGCCGCCTTTTCTTTTACATTGCCCGCCCTTCACATACGGTCAATTTGTGTTGCGAGAAGCGGTCCAACACAATAAATAAGGCCCAACGAAACCGGCATGAGCCGCTGAAAATAAAGAGAAGCAATGAATTACAGACACATCTACCATGCTGGCAATTTGGGTGACGTTCTCAAGCACATCGTGCTTGGCGTAATCATTGACTATCTCAAGAAGAAAGACGCTCCATTCCGCATTATGGACACGCACGCAGGTGTTGGTCTTTATGACCTGACATCTGAAAAGGCTCAGAAAACCGGAGAATGGCAGCAGGGCGTTGGCAAGATTATTGATGCCGATATACCTGCAGATGTTGAAGCGGTTCTGGAGCCATGGCTTTCCGTTGTTCGTGAACTTAACCCGCAAGGCGGGGTCAATCTTTATCCCGGTTCGCCGGAAATCGCCCGCAGTCTTCTGCGCCAGCAAGACCGTCTTACCCTCACTGAACTTCATCCACTAGACTTTGACGAGCTCACCGAAAACTTCGGCGGAGATAAAAAGGTAAAGGTCATCGAGTTGGATGCATGGCTTGCACTTGGCAGCTTTGTCCCTCCAAAAGAGCGCCGCGGTGCTGTGCTGATTGATCCGGCATTTGAAGTTGAAGACGAGTTCGACCGTTTAGCAGAAGGCGCGATCCGCGGATACAAACGCTGGCAGACCGGAACCTACGCTCTTTGGTATCCAATTAAAGAACGCAAGGCAGTTCAAAAGCTTGTGGCACGATTGGAAGACGCTGGCGTTAAAAACGTCCTTGCTCTGGAACTTTCAGCAGGCCGCATTTCACCCGAAGCTCCAATGCGCTCCAGCGGCATGGTTGTCATCAACCCACCGTGGACACTGGCAAGCTCTATGAAAACCGCCCTGCCTTGGGTTTGCGATACGCTCGCCCAAGGTGAAGGTGCAATGTGGTCTGTCGAGCAGGTGATTTCAGAATAAGGCCCCCATAGATCAGTGAATTGACCAGACTCGGGGCATGTTACATCGTGCCCCAAGTTAACCCACTGATTCATTGGAGGCGACATGCTTCGCGGACTGCTCTCTGGCCTTAGCGCACTTCTTCTTTCAGCTAGCTTGAGCGTACCGGCAGTCGCCGCAGATATCGGAGGGTACCCGACCCAGACCCCGACTGGGGAAGAGCCCCGCGTCTACTTCTCTTTGTCTGGTGACCCACGCGTTCCTTTTTGTGATGAAGGAGCGGTATCGCGCACTGTCAAACGTCAGATCCGTAGAGCAGATGAATCCTATTACGGCGGCCTCACAATTTCTGAAATCAACTATATTCAGGAAACCGGCTTCCAACTCGGCAATCCAAGCCCTGTAGCCCGCCGGTATTGCGCGGCAAGGGCAATCCTCTCCGATGGTTCACACCGCGCTCTCTACTACATGGTGGTGGAACATGACGGATTCGTTGGCGTCTCGTGGAACGTGCAGGCCTGCCTTGATGGTTTGGACAAATACCGCGTCTATGACGGGCGATGCAGAACGGTACGCATCTCACCCTTCTAACTGCGCACCCGTATAAGTGGTGCACAGTTCTACGCACTCAGCCGCAAAACTACGAACCTACAGAAACACTTAAACGAACTATAGTGCCGCGAAACGCTTCGGGGCCACTATGCAATACTCCATCTATTTCGCGACACATGACGCGCATACCAAACAGATCATCTCCAAAATCCAAGAGCATCTGGAAGCAGCCGGACATACTGTAAATCCGGTTGAGCTTTCTAGCGGCAAAGAGCCGTTGGCCGAATGGCATGAAGATCATCGCATCATCGTGGCTGTTCCAATCCGCTACGGCTTCCACCTGCCAGCAGTGCGCCGCTTCGTTAAACGCAACATCGTAAGATTGAACAGCGAGCAAACGGCCTTTATTTCCGTCAACCTCACCGCTCGCAAGCCGAACAAGAATACTGCTGAAACCAATTTCTACTGCCGCAAGTATCTGGAACGCTCCGGTCTTGAGCCAAAGAAAGCCGCTGTATTCGCAGGCATGCTCAACTACCCGATCTACAATATCTTTGATCGCGTAATGATCCAGCTCATCATGGTGATCACCGGTGGTCCGACCGACGCCAGCCAGAAATACGAGTTCACCGATTGGGGTCGTGTGGATGATTTCGCGCAGGAACTCGCGGACTGGGATACGCCAATATTCCGCTAAGAAACCGATTGGCCAGCACACTTGCAGGTCGGCCGATGACAACGCTCTGCGTTTCCCAAAATGCGCTTGTTAGACCAAGCACTTGCAATTGAGTAGAAATCCGGCATTCTGCCACCCAGACGTGTTATTAAACCAAGGGTGCGCATAATGCTGGTTCTACGCTCTTCGCCTGCTTCTCCATTCGGGCGGAAAATCAAAATCGCAGCAGCTGTTCTGGGTCTTTCCGACCATATTTCCGTAGAAAACGCTGATACGACCAACGCCAGCGATAGCCTTCGCAGCCAGAACCCGCTGGGAAAAATTCCAGCGCTTATTCTAGAGGATGGTTCGGTGCTTTATGACAGCCGCGTCATCACCGAATATCTCGACTATATGGCAGGTGGCGAAAAGTTGCTGCCAGCAGGTGCGGAGCGTTTTGAAGTTCTAACCCAGCAGGCGCTGGCAGATGGCATTATGGATGCAGCCCTTCAGATCGTTTACGAAGGCCGCTTCCGCGCAGAAGACAAGCAGTTGCCGGAATGGGTTGCTTACCAGCAGGAAAAGATCGATCGCGCTCTGGGTTCCTTTGACACCAAGCCGCTGCATTACGTTGCCCATAACTCACCAAATGCCGCGCAAATCGCGCTGGCCTGTGCGTTGGGTTATCTGGATCTGCGTTTGGAAGGAAAATGGCGTGAAAACCACACGAATGTTGTGGCTTGGCTGGATGACTTTTCATCGGCAGTGCCATCATTCGAAGCAACCCGCATGAAAGTCTAGTTTTACCGCTTGCAGTAAGCACTGCCAGCAGAAAACAAAAAAGGCGTGCGCTGTTTCCAGCGCACGCCCTTCCATAAGAACCCTGACGGGAACCTATTAGAACTTAACTGCTACACCAGCGCGAACGATGTGATCGTCCAGAGCGATTTTAGAGGTGTTTGCGCCAAGATCGAAAGACTGCTTGCCGAAGTCCTGGTAGTTGTATTCTACGCGAGCCAGAACGCGGTCAGTTACAGCGTGCTCAAGACCAGCACCGAGGGTGTAACCGAAAGCGGTGGTGGAATCTTTGAAGCCGTTGTCGTGTGCTTTGAAGTTAGCGAACGCTACACCACCGGTACCATAAACCATGGTGCGGTCCATTGCGTAACCAGCGCGTGCACGCAGGGTGCCGTTCCAGTCGGACTCAAGCTTGGTGGTGCCCTGTTTGTTGGTGAAGTCGTTGTAAGAGATGTCTGCTTCAGCACCCAGAACAACGTTTGGAGTTACCATGAAGTTGTAACCGCCGAATACGCCAACGTTTACGCCATCGGTGTTTTTGTCCAGAGCGCCAGTTGCGTTCTGCTTACCGTTTGCGCCGAGGAAGCCCCAACCAATGTTGGCACCAACGTATGCACCGTTCCAGTCGTAGGTTTCATACACAACTGCTTCTTCATAAACGATCTGTTCAGCTTCCTGTGGGAGGTCAGCAGCCAGAGCAGGGGCAGCAACAACGGAAAGTGCAACAGCAGCAAGGGAAATGCGCTTCATAATATCGTCTCCATATTTTTGATGGAACCTTCGTTGAACACGAGGTCCTTATGAACACCGGATCGGGCCCCCCGATCTCGCGTTGAAAGAGATATGCTGACCCAATGTGGCTGGATCCGTTGTCAAAAACGGAGAATTCATGGCGAATTAAGGAGCGAATGTGACGTATTTTTAACCCATTGTTTCCGCTGCGTTATTTTTTAGGGGTCTGTTACACGTTAGGTATGAATGACCCCCATATGTTGCAAAATTACATCATTTTTTCATGCTTCTGATCCAACATTTTGTGGACCGAACCCTTCAACGGCCTTGCATAATAACTATATAGCCCGTTGAAGAAGCACCAATAACTAACCGAATCTCTTCGCGGCCCCTTCCGCGAACAGTGAATTGGACTGACTGCTCACATGCTTTTAGCCTACATAAGCTTGATTGGCGGCTTGGCCGCCCTCGTTGTCGCTGGCGACATACTCGTACGTGGATCTGTGGGCATCGCGACCCGACTGGGTATTCCTTCCCTGATTATCGGTTTGACGATCGTTGCATTCGGCACTTCAGCGCCGGAACTGGTCATTTCCCTCAAATCAGCGATGGAAGGCGCAGACGGCATCGCCATTGGCAACGTTGTCGGCTCCAACATTGCAAACGTGCTTATTGTTCTCGGTCTGCCTGCCCTTATTGCCAATACCCCGTGCAATGAAAAAGGAACCCTTCGCAACTCAGCCTTCATGGTTGCGATCTCCCTCATCTTTATCGGCCTGTGTTATCAGGGCACGCTCTCTGTATTCTCTGGCTTGATCCTTCTGGTCCTGCTTGTTGTGTTCCTCGCAGACTCTGCAAGAACAGCACTGGCTCACCGCAAGTCCACCCGCAGCGAACAGAGTGATGATTCCGAGCTTCTGGGCGATATCGACCCATCGGAACTGCCGGATAGCTACTGGAAAGCAGGCGTAATGGTCGCCATCGGCCTTATTGGCCTGCCGATCAGTGCCCACTTCACCATTGATGGTGCAACCCAAATCGCCGCCCAGTGGGGTGTAAGCGATGCTGTTATCGGCCTCACTGTCGTTGCTCTTGGCACTTCCCTGCCAGAACTTGCAACAACCATGATGGCAGCCATCCGTGGTCATGCGGCTGTGGCGCTCGGTAACGTAATCGGCTCCAACATCTTTAACATTCTGGCGATCCTTGGCATCACCTCTGTTATCACGCCGTTGGACATTCCGGCTCAGTTCTTCGCATTTGATTTCTGGGTCATGCTGGCCTGTGCGCTGCTCGTTCTGTTCTTCACAATCAAGAAGATCGAGCTCAACAAGGTCTGGGGCGTGGGCCTAACGCTTGCCTATGTCGCTTACATCTACGGCGTGTTTGCTGTTGGTCAAGCGGGCTAAATAAAAACGCATAGGCCCACCTATGCACTTTTTATGATAAAAGACAGGGCTTGCCTTTCCTGGGGCAGGCCCTTCATTTTTTGAGCAGAGAACGTGACGTCAGATAGACCTGTACAGGCAGAAGAAACCGTAGCGGAAGATACCCTCCTCCCCCAGATCAATTTTGAGGGAAGTAAATCAACGCTGCCCGAAGGCACCAAAGGCGTGGAAGTTATCAGCGACTTCGTAAAACGGTTGCCGCTGGGACCGGGCGTTTACCGCATGCTGGATGAAAATGGCGACGTATTATATGTCGGCAAAGCGCGCTCGCTCAAAAAACGCGTTACCAGCTACACCCGCGTACAAGGTCAATCGAACCGCATCCTGCGTATGATTATGGCAACAAGCTCAATGGAGTTTGTTGAAACCAGAACAGAAGCTGAAGCCCTTCTTCTTGAGGCCAACCTCATCAAGCGGCTGCGTCCTCGCTTCAACGTTCTTTTGCGTGATGACAAGTCGTTTCCATATATTCTGATTTCTGCAGATCACGAAGCGCCCGCAATCATCAAGCATCGCGGAGCACGTAATCGCAAAGGCAGCTACTTCGGTCCATTCGCCTCCGCTGGAGCGGTGAACGATACGATCAATGCCATGCAGAAGGCCTTCCATATCCGCAACTGCTCAGACAGCTATTACGCCAACCGCTCTCGTCCTTGTCTTCTCTACCAAATCAAGCGATGCGCAGGCCCTTGCACCGGTGAAGTTTCGCCTGAGGGCTACAAAGAACTGGTTGCCGAGGCCAAGGCCTTTCTTTCTGGCCGTAGCCAAGCGATCAAAAAAGACCTTGCAGCCGCTATGGAAGCCGCGTCTGAACAGCTCGACTATGAAAGAGCCGCTGTGTACCGCGACCGCCTAGCCGCGCTGTCTCATGTTCAAAGCCATCAGGGCATAAATCCACAGCACACCGAAGAAGCAGACGTTTTTGCCGTCCATCAAGATGGCGGTCAGGCATGTGTGCAGGTCTTCTTCTTCAGAACCGGTCAGAACTGGGGTAACCGCGCTTACTTCCCTAAGGCGGATAGAAGCTTTACCGAAGCCGAAATCCTGCAGAGTTTCCTTGGCCAGTTTTACGACAACAAGCCGGCCCCTCGCCTCATCCTCCTGTCTCATGAGACAGAAGAACAGGAGCTGCTTGCGCAAGCGCTCTCTGCGCGGTCTGGACATAAGGTCGAGATCACCGTTCCAAAACGCGGTGAAAAGAAAGACCTGCTCGACCACGCAGTAACAAATGCTCGCGGGGCTCTGGGCAGACGCCTTGCCGAAACTTCCAGCCAGCTACGACTGCTCAAGGGCATGGGCGAAGCATTCGCTCTAGACCGGATGCCGCGCAGAGTGGATGTCTTCGATAACTCCCATATCTCGGGCACCCATGCTGTGGGCGGAATGATCGTGGCAGGGCCGGAAGGCTTTGCCAAAGGCCAGTACCGCAAGTTCAACATCAAGTCGGAAGATCTAACCGCTGGCGACGATTACGGGATGATGCGTGAAGTCCTGAAACGTCGCTTCACTCGCCTGCTGAAGGAAAATCCGGAGGGGCTAGAGCAAGCCGCCCGCTTTGCAGAAGGTACGCCGGAGCAAAACGAGGGCGCGGACCAAACCGAGGAGGCAATGGATACCCCGCTCTCCAATGCCGATATTCCGCAGTGGCCTGACCTTGTACTGATTGACGGCGGTCAGGGCCAGCTCTCCGCCGTGCGCAGCACACTGGAGGAGCTTGGCATTACCTCCATCCCACTCGTAGGTATCGCCAAAGGGCCAGACCGCGATGCAGGGCGAGAGAAATTCTTCATCTCCGGCAAACAAAGCTTCATGCTGCCAGAGCGTGACCCCGTGCTTTATTTCGTCCAAAGACTGCGAGACGAAGCACACCGTTTTGCCATTGGCACCCACCGCAGTAAACGGACAAAAGCTATCAGCACAAACCCGCTAGACGAGATCGCAGGAATTGGTCCCACCAGAAAACGTGCACTCCTGCGACATTTCGGAACAGCCAAGGCCGTGTCAAAAGCTGGTATTGACGATTTAACCGCAGTCGAGGGCATCTCCCGCCAAATCGCCAAAGTGATCTACGATCACTTCCATGAATAAACATCATTTGCGTTGATAGGGCACAATGCCGCTTGGCCTACCTGTGGTTGTTTATTTATAACTATCAGAACTTTATGCGTAGGGCCGGTGGGTTTGGTTAAGTCGATTTTTTCTAATTTGAAGTGGCGTGGAATTATCGCGGACATTTCGCTTGCTGTCGCGACGCTGTGCATCGCGATCGCAACATGTGTCTATATTTTCCCGGGAACCTTCTTAGGAGAAGCCGCTGCCTTCTTTGTTCCGCAAATTTTGCTGACCATTGTTCTGGCGCTTGTAGCCTTCATCATAACCTCGGCAAAACTCAATATCTTTTTGGGTTTGGGCTGCTGCCTTCTGCTGCTCGTCTCGTTTTCCTTCTACCGCATAACGCTGGTTCAAACCGGCGGCGCTACTCACAACACCGGCGAATCTTTGAAGCTGATGACCGTGAACCTTGAGCACATGCGCCGTGGTGAAGGCCTACTCAAAAACGCAATCGATAGTCATGATCCAGATCTTGTGGTTTTTCAGGAAACTGGAGGAACCGCGTGGATTATTGAAAAGCTGCTCGCCGATACCTATCCATATTCGTTTTCACCACCGAAGGGTTTTGACGCGGACATCACGATCTTCAGCCGCTTACCGCTGGTAAACAGCAGCCGCTCGGAAATCTCGAATATGCCGCAGAACCCGAATATCACTAAGGAGTTCGTTGAAACGACGGTCCTCGTTGGTGGTGAACGGTTAAAGCTCTTTGCGCTGCATCCATCCAGCCCACGTACCTGGGACCGACTGCGCGCACGTGAAGCCTATATGTCCTATATTCGCAGCCACATTCGGCGCGAGCGTAAAGCAAGTGAAGACAACAGCTCGCTCGCCGTTGTTGGTGACTGGAACACGTCAATCTGGTCGGGCTCAAGCCAGTTTACATTCCGACACTTGGGCCTACATACCCGCTTCCCAAGTAAGCTTCCATCCAACACCCGATACTTCTTCCGTCCAGAGCTGTCTTCGCTCCTCGGAGCTCAGGTTGACCACATCGCCGTGTCTACAGACCTCAGCGTATCGAACCCAAAGGTTGGTCCCCATATCGACTCTGACCATCTACCTCTTGTAGCAGAGATCACTTTCCCCTCGGCAAAAGAGCGTTGAGAACTGCATAAATATCGGGAGAAACGGGAAGGCAGCTGCGGCAGTCTCGGCGAATCCCTGTATGTGTTTTAGCTAAGTTACCTGCTTAAACCATCAGACCGGACATAATGGCGAAGCTCTATTTCAACTACTCGGCAATGAATGCCGGCAAGTCTACCCTACTGCTACAGGCCTCCTATAACTATCAGGAAAGAGGTATGAAGACCCTGCTCTTCACCGCCGCCTTGGATGATAGAACGCAAGTTGGCCAAATCGCCTCCCGTATCGGACTAAACTCCACTGCGCTTCTTTTTGACGAGTCAAAGGATCTCTTTGAGACCATTAAAGAAGAAACCAGCACAGAACGCATAGACGCAGTCTTCATTGATGAGGCCCAGTTCCTCTCGGAAGCGCAGGTATGGCAACTGGCGAAAGTCGCCGACAAACTCCGTATTCCTGTGATGTGCTACGGATTGCGCACCGACTTCCAAGGCAAGCTGTTCCCCGGCAGCGCTGCATTGTTGTCTATTGCAGACATCATGCGCGAAGTTCGCACAATTTGTTGGTGCGGCAAAAAGGCTACCATGGTGGCCCGCCTCGACCAGAATGGCGATATTGTAGAAGAAGGCGATCAGGTCGTTATTGGCGGTGAAGAAAGATACGTCTCTCTGTGTCGCGCCCATTGGCTAGCAAGACAATTGCGCACAGATCAGCTAAAACAACTAGAACCAGAGTTTGAAGCGGTGGGCGTATAAGCCCCACGAACAACCGCAGCATTGAAGGAACCCGGGATAATGTCTTTCCTTTCTCGCCTTTTCGGCTTTTCAGGTAACAAAGAAGCCAGCAAAAAGGGGCCAGAGCCGACCGAACACAAAGGGTTCCTGATTTTTCCAACTCCGCGCAGTGTATCAGGCCAGTGGCAGATCGTTGGCGTTATTCGTCTCACCAAGGACGAAACGACCCTAGAACAGGAATTCATCCGCGCAGACACTTTGCCTAGTGAAGAAGAAGCCATCGCCTTCACCGTCCGCAAGGGTAAGCAGATCATTGACGAAATGGGAGAAAACCTGTTCGATAACTGATCTCTAGGCAGATACGCGCACTTGATATTGCCGTTGACAACCTACACCTGTTGGGGGCACATCACTGTGCAGCTAACGCAACTGGAATGACCGAAGGCTAGAATGAACAACAGCATTGTGTTTTCTCTACCCAATCTTCTAACGTACGGGCGAATTCTCGCAGTTCCCGCAATGGCGGCCTGCTTCTACTTTCCCGGGACGACGTCGAACTGGGTGGCTCTGGCGATTTTCGTAACCGCAGCCCTGACCGACTTTCTAGACGGTTATCTGGCGCGCGCTTGGAAGCAGCAGAGCAAACTGGGCCGTATGCTGGACCCGATTGCAGACAAGCTCCTCGTTTCTGTCAGCCTTCTTGTGCTCACTCACGCTGGTATCATCGGCCAGTGGTCCCTGATCGCTGCTATCATCATCTTGTGCCGCGAGATCCTCGTCTCTGGTCTGCGTGAATTTCTCGCTGAACTGCAGGTCAGTGTACCTGTTACCAAGCTGGCGAAATGGAAGACAACCGTACAGCTCGTTGCCATCGGCTTCCTGATTGTTGGCCCGGCAGGTGATGCGATGTTCCCGTACACAACGCATATCGGCATTGCTCTTCTCTGGCTGGCAGCGATTTTGACGCTCTACACCGGCTACGACTATTTCAGAGTGGGTATGAAGCACCTGATTGACGGATAAGGAAGCACCTATGAGCACCATCAAAGTCCGCTACTTTGCTTGGCTACGCGAGCGCACCGGCACGGCAGAAGAAGCAATTGAGCTGCCGGATAATGTGAACACGCCCGCAGCTTTGATGGAATGGCTCAAACAGCGCGACGAAGCCTACGCCTATGCGTTCGAGGAGACGGATGCGATCCGCACTGCTATTGATCATGAGCATGTGGAACACGACCATCCCCTCACCGGCGCACGCGAAATAGCGTTCTTTCCGCCTATGACGGGCGGCTAAAGCGCAGCAAACGGGTTTACAAATGACAGCGCCTATTACTCCAAAAGTTATCGTGCAGGCTGAAAACTTCGATGTCAGCTTAGAAGAGCGTGAGCTTCGCGAAGGACGATTGGACGTAGGCGCCGTTCTATCGTTTACCGGCATTTGTCGCGACGAAGGCGGCCTTTTGGAAGCTCTTGAGCTAGAGCACTATCCGGGTATGGCAGAAGCAGAGCTGACACGCATCGCGGTTGAAGCATGCAAGCGCTGGCCGCTTACCGGACTGACTGTCATTCACCGTTTCGGCAAGATTAAATCCGGCGAGAATATCGTTCTCGTGGTTGCTGCAAGTGCGCACCGCCGAGCTGCCTTTAACGCCGCCGATTTCCTGATGGATTTCTTGAAAACACGTGCCCCGTTCTGGAAGAAGGAACACTTCAAGCAGGACGGTGAAGGCTCGTGGGTTGCAGCAAAAGAAAAAGACGACGAAGACGCTGCACGCTGGAACTAGAGTTCCAACCCCTCACTACCTTGAAAAAATCTTTCATGAGACTGGGCATTGACAGAGCCTAAGTAGACCTGATTATTCTCTGTAGAGGGGCAATTCAGGTATTGCCCTGTGCCTTGGTTTCGGCCATCCCCCACGACTTATCCAAAAAAATAATAGGAACTAGACAAGGACCACGCATGCTCAGCACGGAATCCCCCGCGCCATCAAAGCTACCGCGCAAGCCTCATGAAGGCATGTCATTCCCTGAGTTTGTCGCTCTTATTGCAGCGTTGATGGCCCTTAACGCGCTATCTATCGATATTATGTTGCCGGGTCTGCCAGACATCGGCAAAGACTTCGGCCTGACAGACCCAAATGAGCGCCAACTCCTCATCACGTCCTACCTTGTAGGGCTTGCCTTCGCTTCCCTAATCTTCGGCCCAATATCGGACTGGATCGGACGTAAGAAGGTTTTGCTTTTCGGCATTGTTCTATTCGCTTTCGGCGCCTTCCTTTCCGCCATGTCAGACACCTTCGGCACCTTACTCCTTTCGCGCGCTGTGCAGGGCATTGGTGCAGCAGCGCCGCGCGTTGTAACTGTGTCCATGGTGCGAGATTGGTATGAAGGCCGCCAGATGGGCCGCGTCATGTCCCTCGCTATGATGGTTTTCATGGCAGCGCCTATTCTCGCTCCCTCCATTGGGCAGTCGATCCTGTTTATCGGCCCGTGGGAGTGGATCTTTGCGTTCTTGACGCTGTTTGGCGTATGCCTGCTCGCTTGGTGCTACACCCGCCTACCGGAAAGCCTTGAGCCGGAGAACCGGCGCAGAATGAGCTTCGGCTTTGTTCTAAACGCCTACAAGACCGTGCTGACAACCCGCCTTACCTTCGGCTACATGCTCGCCATGTCGTTCGTATTTGGTGGCTTGATGAGCTTCATCAACTCGGCGCAGCAAATCTTCGTCGACATCTTCGATCTGGGAACCACCTTCCCGATTGTCTTTGCAGTGATCGCCGCGTCCCTGTCGCTCGCATCTTATCTCAACGCCCGTTTCGTTGAGAAGTACGGTCTACGCCGCCTCTCCCACATGGCATTGTTCGGCTATACGGCCGTCAGCATCATCCATGCGATAGTGGCGCTTTCCGGCCTTTCCAACCTTGCTACCTTCATCTGCTTGCAGATGCTGATCATGTTCTTCTTTGGCTTCATCGGACCAAACTTCAATACAATGGCAATGGAACCACTTGCGAAGATCGCAGGCACCGGCTCCGCCATGATCGGCTTTTTCTCAACGTTGGTTAGTGCTTTGCTTGGCGCGGCAGTAGGGGCAATGTTCGACGGAACGATCATTCCGTTCACTCTCGGCTTCTCTACCTTCGGCATTCTTGCAATGATTACGGTTTACATCACCGAGGGCGGTGAATTTATGAAACCGCAACACGAGCAGTAAGCACCGAACCATACAAACAAAAAACCCCGCGAAGCGATCTTCGCGGGGTTTTCTTTTTTCTTAACGAAAAGCAGATCAGGACGCTGCGCGCATCGCATTTGCGTGAGCACGAACTTCAGCCTGATAATCGGTAACCAGTGCGCGGGAGATATCGCCCACTTGGAAGTTGAACTCGCCGATTTCAGAAACAGGCGTCACTTCCACAGCTGTACCGGTGAGGAAGCATTCCTCAAAGCTTGCCAGCTCCTCAGGCATGATGGCACGTTCAACAACCTCGATCCCGCGACGCTGCGCAAGTTCGATAACAGTGCGACGTGTAATACCATCAAGGAAGCAGTCTGGCGTTGGCGTATGCAGCTTGCCTTCTTTCACGAAGAAAACGTTCGCACCGGTCGCCTCTGCTACCTGACCACGATAATCAAGCATCAGCGCGTCGGCATAGCCGCGACCTTCCGCTTCATGCTTGGAGAGCGTGCAGATCATGTACAGGCCCGCAGCCTTGGACTTGTATGGCGCAGTTTTCGGGTCTGGACGGCGATACTTAGCCATATCCAGACGAATACCCTTCATAACCTCTTCCGGTTTGAAGTAGCTAGGCCACTCCCAAGCAGCAATGGCCATGTGAATGGTATTGCGCTGAGCAGATACAGCCATCATTTCGCTACCACGCCATGCAACAGGGCGGAAATAGGCATCAACGAGGTTCATACGCTTGATGAGATCACGACATGCATCGTTAATCACTTCAACGCTGTAAGGAATCTCGAAGCCCATCACTTCGGCGGATGCGTGTAGACGGCGAGTGTGCTCATCGAGCTTGAAAATCTCACCACCGTATGCGCGCTGTCCTTCAAAGACGCAACTGCCATAATGTAGCCCGTGCGTTAGCACGTGCACGTTCGCGTCAGCCCAGTCGACAATTTTGCCATCATACCAGATGACACCTTCTCGCTGATCAAACGGAACACCCGCCATTTCTAATACTCCTGTCCGGCGACAATTCACAGGTCGTGCAGTACGATTACCGCACCTGCCATAGCTTGTACTGGTTTAAACTGTTAGATAATTTCCAAGTTAATCTTGCTGTCTTGCTGCTTAGCAAGTACGCAATCATCTTCAAGAGACGGAACAACCGAGATCTGAAGGATAATAAAATTACCTATAAAGAACTCTGCGTGTTCAATCGTTTCATGAGAGACACAAATCTTGTAACAACCAGAAAGAAATAAGTCAATAAACCTGACTTATTTTTTTGAAGTATCCAAAATTTAGGCAAAAGCGTGCAAACTTGGGATTTTTTAGGCATGAGCCAAGACGACACCGGAACACCACGTTTTGATCTGATCGAGCTATTATTCTTTGCATACCGCGACTTTACTGCCGATCCTGACATTCTTTTGAACGAGATTGGCTATGGCCGAGCCCACCATCGCGTCTTGCACTTTGTCCACCGCAACCCGGGCATGACTGTTTCTGATCTCCTGGAAATATTGAGAATTACGAAACAAAGCCTCGGCCGCGTGCTGAAACAGCTTGTTGATGACGGGTATATCCTGCAAGAACCGGGTCCTCTGGACCGTCGTCAGCGCTTGCTGTACACCTCGGATAAAGGGCGGGAACTTTCAGAGCAGCTCTCTCAATTGCAAACACGCCGGATCAACAATACCATCTCCAAGATGGCACCGGGCAGCGACGAGAAGGTTCGCGAGTTTCTGTACCTGATGATTGACGAGAACCAACGCAGTGAGGTCGCGCGTTTGATCGGGGATGATCTGAGCGCGAAGGGCGAGTAGTGAAGCAACAAAGTGCACCGGGCGATGATGCCTCCCATATCCTGCTGATCGATGACGACAGCCGCATCCGCGATCTGCTTCGCCAGTTTCTTGGCGACAACGGCTTTCGCGTAACGACCGCTCGCGATGCCAGCGAAGCACGCAGACGGATGGAAGGGCTGGAGTTTGACCTCCTGATCCTCGATGTCATGATGCCCGGTGAAACAGGCTTGGAACTGGCTGCAGACCTGCGCCAACGCCTTGATGTGCCAATTCTAATGCTTACCGCTCGTTCCGAGGCTGATGACCGCATTGCGGGCCTTGAAGCTGGTGTTGATGACTATTTGGCAAAACCTTTTGAGCCTCGCGAACTTCTTTTGCGCATCAGCGCCATTCTGCGCCGGGGCGGCCCTAAATTGAAGGCGAAGCCGGAAACTATCCGTTTT
This sequence comes from Pseudovibrio flavus, assembly GCF_009711345.1. Taxonomy (GTDB): domain Bacteria; phylum Pseudomonadota; class Alphaproteobacteria; order Rhizobiales; family Stappiaceae; genus Pseudovibrio; species Pseudovibrio flavus. The sequence goes on along the minus strand of NZ_SMMA01000066.1, from coordinate 103,308 downwards.
GGCCCGTTCCAGTACAACCCTGAACGCGGCGAATTGAAACGCAACGAAGAGTTCATTCGCCTGACAGACCGCGAAAAGCAGATACTCAATCTGTTTGCAGAAAAGCACGAGCAGATTGTTGCCAGAACAGATTTGATTGGCGAAGACAGCTCGCTTGGTGAGCGTACCGTTGATGTGCAGATCAACAGATTACGCCGCAAGATCGAGGAAGATCCGGGCAATCCGCTCTATCTTCAAACCGTTCGCGGTATCGGTTATCGTCTCATCACAGACTGATTGATTTATTCGCTCTAAGCGCGAGTGGGCATATATGAGCCTTTCAAAATTCCTGCGACTACCCTCTTGGATGCAGCCTTTGCTAGCGCCCTACAATGCGCTGGCCAATTGGCTGCACCGTATCCTTCCAAAGAGCTTGTACGTCCGCGCGCTCATGATCATCGTGATCCCGATTGTTCTGCTGCAATCGGTTGTCGCCTTCGTGTTTATGGAGAGGCACTACGACCTCGTAACTCGTCGCCTCTCGGAGGCCGTTGTTAGGCAGATGGCGGCCGTTGTGGAGATGGTTGAGACCTATAACCACAATGACAACTACACAGATCTAAAGCGCATCTCAGCCAACGCCCTTGGTCTTTCGGTTACCGTTATGCCCAAGGAGCCGCTACCGAAACCAGCACCAAAACCCTTCTTCGATCTGGTTGATCGCTACATGAGCAGAGAGATTGCGGCTCGCATCGCCAAACCGTTTTCGCTCAACACCATCGGTGAAGGCCGCTTTATTGAGGTACGCGTGCAGGTTGGCGACCACACGGTTCGTATCATCACACGCCGCAACCAGACCTACGCATCAAACTCGCATATTTTCATCGTATGGATGGTGGCAACTTCGCTCATCCTCATCTGCATTGCTCTGCTATTCCTACGCAATCAGATCAGGCCAATCGAGCGATTGGCAAGAGCTGCTGAAGAGTTCGGCAAGGGCCGAGAAATAAAGGGCTTCCGGCCACAAGGTGCTAGAGAGGTTAGACGTGCCGCGCATACTTTCCTTGATATGCGCCGCCGCATTGAACGCCACGTTGAACAGCGTACAATCATGCTTGCAGGTGTGAGCCATGATCTTCGCACCATTCTCACGCGCTTCCGCCTGCAGCTGGCAGTAATGGAAGACAGCCCTGATGTCATTGCACTGCGCAGAGACGTCGACGAGATGAGCCGCATGCTTGAGGACTACCTGTCCTTTAGCAAAGGCTACGGTGAAGAAAAATCCAACCCTGCCGACATCGCACTGATGATTGAAGACCTGGAGGTTGAGGCAGAAGTTGTGGGAGCCGACATTGCATCCACCTTCGAAGGCGACCCGATGGTTATCGTGAAGGAGCAGGCGTTCCGACGTTTCCTTCTCAACGTCATCTCCAATGCGGCGCGTTACGGTAAGACGATCCGTATCAAAGGCTACCGAACAGACGACTGGCTGATCATCACCGTCGATGACGATGGCCCCGGCATTCCGGAAAATGAACGAGAGGCAGTTTTCCGCCCGTTCTATCGTTTGGATGCAGCACGCAATCAAGATAGCGGCGGCTCCGGGCTTGGCCTTTCCATCGCCCGTGACATCATCCGCAGTCACGGCGGCGAGATTTTCCTTCGCAAGTCGCCACTTGGCGGTCTCCGCGTGCGGGCGCGCATTCCAATCTAACGCTTGAGGTTGGGCGGTTAGTACAACCGCCCGCCAATTGGCACGTCTTGACTTGGCTTTATCAAAACCACATCGCCATTTTCGTCCGGCACGCCAAGCGTCAGCACCTCAGACATAAACTTGCCGATCTGCCGAGGCGCGAAGTTCACGACACCCATCACAAGGCGACCCTGCAGATCTTCCATGGTGTAGTGAACCGTGATCTGGGCTGAAGTCTTTTTAACACCGATCTCCGGACCGAAATCGATCCATAGTTTGTAGGCAGGCTTGCGGGCTTCAGGAAATGGCTGCACATCCACGATCTTGCCAACGCGAATATCCACTTTCAGAAAATCATCAAAACTTGCCACTGCGGGCTCTTTCAATTCACTCATCAAACTACCCAATCAAACCAAATGAGCCTACGCTCGCTTTCTTCCAAACAGTCTTTTAACAAACGGACCAGCCAGTTTTTGCGCTTTCTCAACGCGCCCCATCCACCTCTGGCCTTCCTTCAACATATCATCCAAAGCCACCATCGTTTTGGGTTGCCCCGGATCTGTCTCATCCAGCCAAACGGAAATGACACGGCCAAATCCAACCGCCAACGCGCGGCTCATGCCAGCCCTTCGCAGTCCTGTTTCGTTGATGGCTGCTGCAACCATCATCCAATCCATTGACCGACTAATCATCCCCAAAAGAGCAAGACGCAAGACCGGATCGCCACTCATAGCCGCTTCAATATTATGCAGCGCTCCCCGATAAGGCTCCAGCGCGTCCAAGCGGCTCATCAACACATCAAACAGCCGGTCACGACTGCCTTCCTCTGCAATGTCCTCTCGCGCTTCTGAAAGCACTTTCTGGTCGATCTCGCTGATGAAAGCGCCAAGCATTTCCTCTTTGCTGGCATAGCTCGCCCTAACAACATCGAGCCCTACACCCGCTTCCTCCGCAATCTGCTCGTAGCCAACGGCCTCATAGGCGTTCGCATCTAGCAACTTAATGAAGCTGGCGACAATCTTCTTTCGCGTTTTCTCAGTTGGCAAAATGCGATCTCCAGAAAATGAAAAAGGGGTGGCAACAAAGCTACCACCCACTACGCATTTGTCCATAGAACTGGATCAGAAACAGCGCCGTCTGTTTACTTTGAAAGTTCAGCCGCGCGATCAGCAGCCGCCTTAACTGCCTTAGACATCAGGCTTTCCAGAGCCCCATCTTCCATAAGCACACCAAGCGCTGCCGCTGTAGTACCGCCCGGAGATGTAACATTCTGGCGAAGTGTTGCTGCATCAAGGTCAGATTGATAGAGCAGCTCGCCTGCACCGCAAACGGTCTGGCGCGCAAGCTGCATAGCAACCTCGGAAGACAACCCGAGTTTCTCACCCGCTGCGGCGAGACACTCTACAAGGTGGAACACATAGGCCGGACCGGAGCCACTCACCGCGGTCACAAAATCGATCTGCTGCTCGCTATCCACCCAAGCAAATGCTCCGACGGAGCTTAGAAGCAGAGCAACAAGCCCTCTCTGCTCGGCGCTGATATTGTCTGTCGCAAAAGCAGCGGTTACGCCTCGCCCAACCTGTGCAGGTGTGTTCGGCATTGCGCGAACGACAACGCAGCCTGCTCCAAAGTATTGCTGGAAGGTATCGATGGAAGTACCTGCCGCGATGGAAAGGATAAGCGTGCCCTTCCCTGCCATCTTGGCAACATCAGGCAAAACAGCAGCCATCATCTGCGGCTTGATAGCCACGATGATCATCTGCGCGTTCACGCTATCATCGCTTGCAGTCAGATGACGAATGTCGTTGGAAGATAAAAACTCGCTCATTTCAGAGGCAGGCGCAGGGTCAACCACTACAACTGCTTCTGGAGCAACGCCATTGGCAATCCAGCCGGCAAGCATCGCGCCGCCCATCTTGCCAGCACCCACCAATACAAGTGGGGCGTCTTTTGTAAAACTCATGCTTCTCCTGCTGTCTCGAACAATGCGGTTTCAACGGCCTCGTTCGCCGTTTTACCCGCCCATACTACAAACTGGAAAGCCTGATAGTATCGTTCACAGGACTCAAGAGCATTTGAAAGAAGAACTTCGAGCTGTCGCACATTCGCTTCCGCACCACCTGCCAACAGCAAGGTCTGGCGGAAGATAACAACCCCTTCATTAGACCAGAGATCGAAGTGGCCAATCCACATCTGCTCGTTAACAAGCGCAAGTAGACGGGTAATCTCGGTCACTCTAGGCTCAGGAACCCGAAGATCGAAGGCACTTGCCAAATGCAAAGCTTCCAGATCTTCCATCCATGAAAAGGAAATCTGATAGTCGGTCCAGCTACCTTTGACGGAAATTGAGATCTCGTCGTCCCCAAGCCGTTCGAATGACCAGTCATTCATATGGGCAAGCTGCTCGATAGCATCTACGGGATGACTGGATCGTTCGGCTTCGAATTCCATGAGACTCATGCGGGGTCTCCGTCGGCTGGAGCTATGGTTTACGACACAGTACAGATCGTGTTTGCGAAGCGTTCAAAGGCAATCAACGGTTCCCTAAAGTTTATCAAGTGAACCTACAGGACGACGCTAGTGCGTCAGCCTAGTATTTGACGCTTCGAATCTTTTTCTTGCTTTCAATATATAGGCAACTTCCCGTAAAACGATACAGAGGCACCGGTAAGAACATTGCGAAAATTGTGGACGACAACGCACCGCCCACAGAATATTCACATGTAATTTTAAGCGAGGTTAGTCCTCTTTTACCTCACTCTTGGATTCTTCATTGGCTGAAAGCTTGGCTTCAAGTGCAGCAATACGCTGTTCAAGGCGTTCAACTTCGTCCAGTGCTTTCACAGCCATGTCTTTAACCGTGTCGAACTCTTCACGCGAGACGATATCCATATCAGAAAGGAAACGCTCGGCCTGCGCACGAAATGCAGTCTGAACTTCGCGTTGGGCACCTTGCGCCACACCCGCTGCATCAGTCATGAGTTTTGCAAGTTCATCCAGAAAACGGTTTGGTGAATGGCTCATAGGGCTCTCCCGTGTTTGCTCATAGACAACACCTATTGATCAGCGCAGACGACTTCAAGAGGTAAGCAGCGGCAAGCACAGGTTTAGGTCGTTTCACACTGATTTTACTGCTCCTCCCCTGCTCTTTGGTGCAGGATTGCCTAAATCTGCCAAGATCGTTAGGCAGTAACAGAAACCTTTTTCTTTAAACGGATGAATCATGCCTTTTCTTGCGCTGCCATTTCCTGCGATTGACCCTGTACTCATCGAATTCGGTCCGGTCGCGATCCGCTGGTACGCCCTTTCCTACATCGCAGGAATTCTGCTGGCATGGTACTTCATGCGCCGCCTTGCTGCAGACCCACGCCTCACAGTTGGCACCAAGCCACCAAGCCTGACTGATATTGACGACTTTGTTGTCTGGGCAGCTCTGGGTATCGTGCTGGGCGGACGACTTGGCTACGTCCTTTTCTATAATTTCGAATATTACCTGCAGAACCCGATGGAAATCCTCGCCGTATGGCATGGCGGCATGGCATTCCATGGCGGGTTCCTTGGCTTGATGACGGCGATTGTGCTTTATTCACGCTCTCGCGGTCTATCGCCCCTCACCTTCCTTGATCTCATTGGCGCGGTTGCTCCCGTCGGCTTGTTCTTCGGCCGCATCGCAAACTTCATTAATGGTGAGCTTTGGGGACGCCCAACCGATGTGCCTTGGGCAATTGTTTTCCCGCATGGCGGCCCTTTTGCACGTCACCCAAGCCAGCTCTATGAAGCGGCGCTGGAAGGCTTTGTCCTCTTCTTCGTTCTTCGCTTCTTGATCTATCGCTTCGACCTGCTGAAAAAGCCGGGCGCTATCGCCGGCTGCTTTGCAATTGGCTATGGCCTTGCCCGCACCTTCGTCGAATTCTTCCGAGAGCCAGATGCCCATATCGGTTACATTGGCGGCTTTGTGACCATGGGCATGATCCTCTCTCTACCAATGATACTCGGCGGCCTAGCTCTGCTGCTCTATGCTCTTCGCTCCAACACCGAAAGCAGTGCTGCGAAAGGCAAGAGCTAATGGAAAGCACCCCGCTGCTCGACAAGCTACGCCGTTACATCGAGACCGACGGACCAATGTCACTAGCGCGTTATATGGAGCTGTGTCTCAGCGATCCGCAGCACGGCTATTACATGACGCGGCCACCGTTCGGGCAGGAAGGCGATTTCATAACAGCGCCAGAGGTCTCACAGCTATTCGGCGAAATTGTTGGTGCGTGGCTGGTCCACACTTGGGTTCAGCAAGGATGCCCTGCCCCGTTTAACCTCGTAGAGTTTGGACCGGGCCGCGGTACGTTGATCAAAGACATCCTGCGTGTTGCGCGGCTGCGGGCAGACTTCATGGCCGCGATGAACCTTCACCTAGTGGAAACAAGCCCGCGCCTTGAAGAGATTCAGCGAACAGCACTCTCCGGAACCAATGCTACATGGCATAAAGGCTTTGGCTCTATTCCCGAAGGTCCAATCTTCCTCGTTGCCAATGAGCTGTTTGATGCGCTGCCCATCCAGCACTTCCAAAAGGCTCAGGATGGGCGCTGGCTTGAACGCAGCGTAGGGCTCAACGAAGATCGGGAACTAACTCTCGGTCTCGGTATTATCGAACTTCCGCCACACGCCCTACCGCCAAACGCAGACAAGGTTGAAGCAGGGTCCGTGCTGGAAATCGGCGCAATGGGCATCGCCCTCATGGGAGCCATCGCCAAGCAGATTAAAACCCACGGCGGCGCGGCACTCATTATTGACTACGGCTACACCCGCACCCAAATCGGCGAGACACTTCAGGCGATAAAGAGCCACCAGTTCTGCGATTTCTTCCGCTATCCCGGTGGTAGCGATCTGTCGTCCCATGTGAACTTCGAAGCGCTTGCAGCAGCAGCGAAAGCGGCTGGCGCTCACACCCACGGTGCCATCACTCAAGCGGACTTCCTTTTGCGACTCGGCTTGCTGGAACGTGCGGGACAGCTGGGCAGCGGCCAATCACCTGATGAGCAGGAAGCTATTCGCGTAGCAGTCGAACGGCTTGCCGCCGACAACCAAATGGGCAACCTTTTCAAAGTTCTGGCCGTAACGAACACCCAAGACGCCCCGGCAGCTTTCACCGGATAACCCCATTAAAGAAATTGACATTCACTTCCCTTAGGGCTCAACTCCACGCATTGAGAGATTAAGGACGTTTGCATGATTAAAGCACAGGCGCTTGAGGCTCTTTCCGGCATAGACCACGGCTTTTTCACCCGCCGCAATGGTGTGTCCAAGGGTATCTATGAGAGTCTCAACGTAGGTCTGGGCTCCAACGACGACCAAGACAGTGTTTTGGAGAACCGTCGCCGCGTAGCCGCATCTTTGAATGTTGATGCAGACAACCTCGTCACCCCATACCAGATTCACTCTGCACGCGTTTTGACCGTAAGCGGTCCATTTGATCCTGAGCAGAACCGTGAAGCGGATGCCCTCGTCACCAACACGCGTGGCATAGCTATCGGCGTTCTCACAGCAGATTGCGGCCCTGTTCTTTTTGCAGATGCACAGCACGGTGTGATCGGCGCAGCCCACGCGGGCTGGAAGGGTGCATTCTCCGGTATCTTAGATAATACGCTGGAAGCAATGTTTGAGCTGGGCGCACGGCCGGAAAGCACTGTTGCTGTCCTTGGCCCAACCATCTCTAGCGGCGCTTACGAAGTAGGCAGCGAATTTCACGAGCGGTTCAAAGAAGAAGACCCGCGCCTTTGCCGGTTCTTCAAGCCGTCTGACCGACCGCAACATTTCATGTTCGATCTACCATCTTTCATTATGTTCCAGCTGGACCGAGCAGGAGTGAACCAAGTGTTCAACCTCGGCCGCTGCACCTACGGAGAAGAGGATACATTCTTCTCCTACCGTCGAACCACGCACAGAAGAGAACCTGACTATGGCCGTCAGATCTCTGCAATTACCTTGATCTAGATTTGGATAAGGGAGCAATCTGGAATGGCCCTTCACTTTTCAGCTGAAGAATTTGCAGACCGCAGAACCGCGCTCGAAGCGGCAATGCGCGAGCGCAAACTGGAATGCCTTCTCCTTTTCGCGCCGGAAAGCCAATACTGGCTCACGGGTTACGACACCTTCGGCTACTGCTTTTTCCAGTGCCTGATTGTCCGTCCGGGAGAAGAGCCAATTCTTCTCACTCGGTCAGCCGACCTTAGACAGGCACGCCATACATCCATCATCAAGGATGTACGTCTCTGGATGGATATCGGTGGCAAATCCCCAGTATCGCAGGTCAAAGAGCTACTATTCGATCTCGACTTACTGGGATCGCGGATCGGCGTGGAGTATGACACCCACGGCCTTACGGCTCTCAATGGGCGCGAACTGGACGAATCCCTTCGTTCCTTTGCAAATATCGAAGACGCATCGGACGTTGTGCGTTCTCTGCGCCTTATCAAGTCACCAGCAGAACTTGATTACGTACGCAAAGCAGCAGAACTCACCGACAACGCGTTTGAGGCAGCTCTTGCTGTCACTGGTCCCGGTGTAAACGAGGGAACTATTCTCGCAGCCATGCAGGGCGCTGTCTTTGAAGGCGGCGGCGATTATCCGGGCAACGAGTTCGTTATCGGCTCTGGCCGTGATGCCTTGCTTTGCAGATATAAGTCCGGCCGCAGAGATCTTTCCCAGAATGATCAGCTGACATTGGAATACGCTGGCGTTTACCGCCACTACCACTGCGCAGCTATGCGCACGGTGATAATTGGCGAGCCGACGCCGCGCCACTTGGAGCTACACCAAGCAGCAAAGACGGCCCTTAGAGCCGTTGAGGAAGCCATGCAGGTTGGCAACACATTTGGCGATCTCTTTGCAGCTCATGCCAGCACGCTGGACGAGCGTGGTCTGATGTCGCATCGCCTGAATGCCTGCGGCTATTCTCTCGGCGCTCGCTTCTCTCCAACGTGGATGGATGCGCCGTACATGGCCTATCGGGATAATCCGCATAAAATCGATAAAAACATGGTGCTGTTCATGCACATGATTATTATGGATTCAGATAGCGAAACAGCCATGACTTTGGGTCAAACCTACATCACTCACGATGGAGGACCGGAGGCTTTATCCAAGCTCCCTCTCGACCTACAGATCAAGTCAGGCTAAACCTATTGCAATTGATCTGCGACAAGCCTGCTCTGGGGCAATTCATAGGTGCATGGCAGGCACACAGGGACTGTAATTGAGAAAATGATTAAACGCTCGAGTTTTAGCCGTTTCGCGGCCCTAGGTTTACTAGCATTGGTAGCAGGGTGTGGCGCCAGTCAGGTGCCTCCAGGGGAACTGCTGAACGGCTCTGCGCAGCCACAAGCAGTCCGTCCGAACGTCGCACCGGATAAAGCAACCTTCGCCTTTGACCGTTTCACCGGTGCTCCGGGGAACGTCTCTGATGATCTCGCCCGCTATGTCGCGACAGTTGCCTCACAGAAAAATCTCAAGCTTGTGCGCCGTGTCGGCGCGCCTGCGACCTACCGCGTAAAGGGCTTCTTGTCCGCAACCGGCAGTCAGGACAGCTCTGTTGTTTTCTACGTCTTCGATATTGTTGATGCCAATGGCAACCGTTTGCAGCGTATCGAGGGCCAAGAATCGTCTGAAGGCGGCACCGGAGATCCGTGGGCACACGTGACCCGTGACACGCTTGAGCGTATTGCTGCCCGTTCTGTGGTGGCTATCGAAGCGTGGCTCTACAGCAGTTAACAGCCTAAGGCGCGTGAATCTCACAAACATTATCTCTGAGACGAAAAAACCGCGCCAATAGACATCCTGCCTATTGTCCGATTGGAACCGTGTTGCTACAAGGCGCCCAAACAGGCGCCAACAGCGTCGGCCATAAGAACTCTGACCTTTCATTAGTTGAAAGGTCTTCAATACTAGTTTCGCTCCCACCCTCCTGAGGAACGAAACAAAAGCCCAGAAGGACTTGCGGGTCATGAAAATCGTCGCGGGTAATGCTAATCGCGCGCTGGCTGAAGAAATCTCAAAGTATCTAGATGTTCCGTTGGCAAAGGCACAAGTTCGCCGCTTCGCCGACCAGGAAATCTACGTTGAGGTTCAGGAAAACGTTCGTGGCGAGGACGTGTTTATCATTCAGCCTACGAGCTACCCTGCCAATGATCACCTCATGGAACTGTTGATTCTGATCGACGCGCTACGCCGTTCTTCTGCGCGCCGTATTACAGCAGTGCTTCCTTACTTCGGTTATGCCCGTCAGGATCGTAAAGCCGGTCCTCGCACACCGATTTCTGCAAAGCTCGTTGCAAACCTGATCACCCATTCAGGCGCTGACCGCGTACTGACCATGGACCTGCACGCAGGCCAGATTCAGGGCTTCTTCGATATCCCTACCGACAACCTCTACGGCGCACCGGTTATGACACGCGACATTAAAGAGCGTTATCAGACCGACAACGTAATGGTTGTTTCTCCAGACGTTGGCGGTGTTGTTCGCGCTCGCGCACTGGCAAAACGTATCGAAGCACCTCTTTCCATCGTCGACAAGCGTCGTGACAAGCCTGGCGAATCCGAAGTGATGAACATCATCGGTGACGTTGCTGGCTACGACTGTATCCTCGTTGACGACATCGTGGACTCCGGCGGCACTCTGTGCAACGCAGCTGATGCTCTTCTGGCTCAGGGCGCTAAGTCTGTAACCGCTTACATCACTCACGGTGTATTGTCCGGCGGTGCAGTTGCACGCGTTTCCGCTTCCAAGCTGAAAGAGCTGGTCATCACCAACTCTATCGAACCAACTGCTGCTGTTCTGGCTGCTCCAAATATCCGTACCATCTCGGTTGCTCCTCTGCTGGGTGAAGCAATCAACCGTACGGCAATGGAAAAGTCCGTTTCCAGCCTGTTCGATTGAAAGCAGCGACAAACGAATTAAAGAAAAGCCGGAGTGTCACCACTCCGGCTTTTTTGTTGTCATTTGCCTGCCGCTCTTTGCGGAACATTTGAAACTTAGAACAGCACGTCCGAAAGCATTTTGAAGCCGGTGATGCCAAGGAAAAGGGCAAACACAAGCTTGAGACGCTTCGGGTCGAGCGTATGGGCCAGCTTTGCACCCCAAGGTGCAGCAAGAACAGAAGCAGGAATAATAAGCAGGAAGCCGACCAAGTTCACATAGCCAAGTGAATAGAGCGGACGCCCCTCAACGCCCCAGCCATAAAAGATCGCTGATAGCGCGCCCGGAATGGCGATAATTAACCCGATAGCTGCGGCTGTGCCGACGGCCTTACGGATAGGGTAGTTGAACAGGGTAAGGATAGGCACACCAAGAGTACCGCCGCCAATACCCATCATCACCGAAAAGCCACCGATAACGAAGCCCAGCAGTTCACGGATCGGGGTGCCCGGCAGTTGCTCAGCCAGCGGCTTGGGATTTTGCCGGAACGCCATATTAGCGGAAACGATAAGCGCAACCACACCGAAGACAGCAGTAAGAACTGCGCCGCTAACGTTACCGCCTACAATCGAGCCAACAATCACGCCAACCGCAATTGGGAGGCTCCAGCGCTTGAGAAGATCAACATCCACACCGCCGCGCTTGTAATGCGCCCACGCAGAAGAACTACCCGTGGCAACGATGGTGGCAAGAGATGTACCCACCGCAACATGCATGATGACGGAGGAATCAATGCCGATCAGCGTAAACATGTAATAAAGAACGGGCACGATAACGATACCGCCACCCACACCCAAAAGACCTGCAACAATACCGGCGATCAAACCGGTAGCCAGCAAGGCCAGCGCAAGCCCGACCAGCTGAACCATATCAATTTCTGGCAAAACACCCTCAGAGCACTTATTGAATTCACCAACCAAACTATAGGGTTGGCCTGCAAATTTCTAGCATGGGTAGGCTTACTATTTCGGCCAAGTTGGCCTATACGTCCCCTCCTGAAAGGAAACCTCTTTCAAGCAGGTTTCCACCCTTGCTCTTTATGGCGTATTCCGCTATAGCAGCAGCGCACGTCGACACCCTTGGAGGAGGCGTGCAAAGCCGGTCGCTGTTGAGTGGCATCTATTGCCCGCTCCTGCGACCACTTTTTTATATTTTTAACTAGGAGAAACCACCATGGCAAACAGCTATGTGCTGAAAGCAACGGTGCGTGACCGTGTAGGCAAGGGGGCCGCACGTGCATCTCGTCGCGCAGGTCTCGTTCCTGCAGTAATCTACGGCGACAAGAAGCCTGCGATCTCTATCGATCTGCCTGTGAAAGAAGCAACCATGACCCTGCATAAGGGCGGTTTCCTTTCCCACATCGGTACCATCGATCTGAACGGCGAGAAAATCTCTGTAATCGCGAAAGACTTCCACCTGCATCCGGTAAAAGACTTCCTGATGCACGTAGACTTCCTGCGCGTAGCAGCTGACGCTGAACTGACTGTTGAAATTCCAGTTCGCTTCCTGAACGAAGAAACCTGCCCAGGCATCAAGCGTGGCGGCGTTCTCAACATCGTTCGTCACACTGTAGAAATGGTTGTTCCTGCGAACGCTATTCCAGAAGCTATCGAAGTTGATCTGGCTGCAGAAGGTCTCGGCTCTTCCCAGCACATCTCTGCTGTAAAGCTGCCTAAGGGTTGCACCCCAACCATCACCGATCGTGACTTCACTATCTCCACCATCGCTGCTCCAGCTGGCCTCAAAGAAGCTGACGACGCTGCTGAAGGTGAAGAAGACGCCGAATAATACCCTTTTCTCTTAGGGTTTGGATTGAAACCAATGAAGCTGTTTGTTGGGCTTGGCAATCCGGGCCCTAAATACGAGAAAAACCGGCACAATATCGGTTTCATGGCGGCAGATGAAATTCATCGCCGCCATGGCTCTTTTGCCCCGTGGCGTGCCCGTTTTCAGGCGCACGTATCAGAGGGCACTCTGGCAGGCGAAAAAGTCCTGCTTATGAAACCCCAGACATACATGAACGAATCTGGTCGCTCAGTGGGCGAAGCCATGCGCTTCTACAAGCTGACGCCTGCAGATGTTGTTGTTCTGTATGACGAGCTGGACCTACCTCCGGGCAAATTCCGCATGAAGGCGGAAGGTGGGCACGGAGGCCACAACGGTCTTCGCTCTATCACCGCGCACATCACAGACAAGTACCGCCGTGTACGCCTTGGCATTGGCCATCCGGGCCATAAAGACCGCGTGCACCAATGGGTACTGGGCGACTTTGCCAAAGCAGATTCCGAGTGGCTCGATCAGCTTCTAGAAGCGATTGCAGACAACGCTCCCCTTCTTGCAGAGGACAAAGACAGTCAGTTCGCCAACAAGGTTACACTGGCCACCCGCCCTGAAGGGCAGGATAAGCCCTACAAAAAAGAATCTTCCCGCAAAGCCGCTACCGAAAAAAAGGCAGCAAAAGCTTCTGCGGATGAAACCAAGTCACCTGCTACCGGATCTACTGCTGCAGCAAAAACTCCGGCTCCGCAGGAAACTTCAAAAAAAGGACCGCTCGCCGCAGGGCTTGAGCGTCTGTTCGGATCGAAAGGACAAGAATAATGGGCTTTCAGTGTGGTATCGTTGGCCTGCCTAACGTTGGCAAGTCTACGCTCTTCAATGCTCTGACCAAAACCGCAGCAGCTCAGGCAGCAAACTACCCGTTCTGCACCATTGAGCCGAACACCGGTGAAGTTGCTGTTCCAGATCCACGTCAGTCTGCTATCGCAAAGATTGCTGGCTCCAAGGAAATCATCCCTACCCGCCTGACCTTCGTGGACATTGCAGGCCTGGTACGCGGCGCATCCAAGGGTGAAGGTCTGGGCAACCAGTTTCTTGCAAACATCCGCGAAGTAGACGCAATCGCACACGTTCTGCGTTGCTTTGAAGATGATGACATCACCCACGTAGAAGGCACCATCGACCCGATTGCCGACGCTGAAACCGTCGAAACCGAGCTGATGGTCGCTGACATGGAAAGCCTTGAAAAGCGTATCGCGCCGCTTCGCAAGCGCGCAGCGACCGGCGACAAGGAAGCAAAAGCACAGCTGCCTATCATGGAAGCAGCTCTTGCAGCACTTCAGGATGGCCGCCCTGCCCGCACCGTTGAACTGGCAGACGCTGAAGAGCAGCGCCAGATGCGTATGCTCAACCTTCTGACCTCCAAGCCTGTTCTTTACGTTTGCAACGTAGAAGAAGGTGCGGCTGCTGAAGGCAATGCCCTCTCTGCAAAGGTTCAGGAAAAGGCTGCTAAAGAAGGCGCTGCTGCTGTTATCATCTCCGCAGCAATTGAAGCTGAAATCGCACAGCTGGACGCTGAAGAAGCTCAGGAATACATGGAGAGCATGGGCCTTGAAGAGCCTGGCCTCGACCGCCTGATCCGTGCTGGCTACGACCTGCTCGGCCTCATCACTTACTTCACCGCAGGCCCTAAAGAGACCCGCGCTTGGACTATCGTGAAAGGTACCAAAGCACCTCAGGCAGCAGGCGTGATCCACACCGACTTCGAACGCGGCTTCATTCGTGCGCAGACCATCGCATACCAAGACTACGTCGGCCTTGGCGGTGAAACTGCTGCAAAAGAAGCTGGTAAAGCACGTGATGAAGGTAAGGAATACATCGTGCAGGACGGCGATGTCCTGATGTTCAAGTTCAATACCTGATCAAATCAATTAAGGGCGCCTCTGGCGCCCTTTTTCATATCTAGCTTGTGGTTGTTTAGTCTAGCAGAACAACGCCGTCAGCGCCGTCGTCATCAAGCTCTACAGTCGTGCACTCGTTCATGCCCGCTGCCTTCAGCCGCTCCAGCATTTTTGGAGAGCAGCCGTTATCCGTAATCAGTCCACGCACTTCGGAGAGATCGCCCGCTTTGTAACGGCTGATGACACCGATCTTGCTGGAATCGCATAGCACGATCAGGTTCTTCGCCTTCTCTATAACAGCGCGGGCGAATGAAGCCTCCGCTGTCTCGTAGTACATAAGCTCACCTTCAAGAGACAGAGCTATAGGCGACAGCACTGCCCAGTCCATCTCGATGGAGCGCACATACTGCTCTGCGACAGGGCCAAGCGTTCCAAGCTGGCCGGAATACATTTCCCCGCCGATAAGCTGCGCCTGCCCCTCGTTGGCGTGGGCTAGAAACGAGGAAGCCACCACGTAGGAGTTGGAGACCACTGTCAGATATGGAACACGAACCAGATGCTGAGCAAGAATGCAGCTTGTGGTGCCGGCGGTAACCATCACCGTGTCCCCCGGCTTTATGAGACGGGTGAACTCGCCACAAATGGAGAACTTTTCGAGATAGTTTGTTCGCATGCGGATGCTGATAGGATCCTCTGCGCGAGGCTCCATAGAAAACAGCGTACCATCGAAATAGTAGAACCCGCCGCGAGAGCAAAGCTGGTTGATTAGAGCGTCGATTGCGTCTTCAGAAACTTCAAGAATTTCCCGCGCCATTGCGCGCGTAATACGCCTATGCTGGCTTGCTAGCCGCGCAAGTGCATCAACCTTGTCGGGCGTGTTTAGTGCCACCCCAATTCCCCCACCGGAACAATTTTCCCGCATTGCCTGAGCAAGCTAAGCACCTCACCATCATTAGTAGAACCACGACAAGTAACTGCTTAAGCCGATAGGCAACAATAAATTCGGACCACTCTACGCAAGTGAAATTGCCTTAGGAACATTTTAGGAGGCAACTTTATTAGTACGCCACAAGAAATTTATTCTAATTTTTGGTGCGCCGCACCATTTTCCTATCTGCTCTAGCTAGGTTTACCTAGAGGAAGATGCAAGTTGGACGCATTCTATTTTACGACCTACAAACAAGCACCCAACAAAAAGGGCGCCATCCCGATAAGGAGATAACGCCCCGTTATATTCTGTAGGTGGCCGATCGGCTCTAGCGGTTATTTTCACTCACCAATGGACGGGCAAAAACAACCTCATCGCGGATCGGAATACCGTGTAGCCCCGTTGCCGGAATTTCCGGCTTGAGCTTACGTTCCTCGTCAATCACGCCCTGCACTACTTTTTCCAAACGGAAACCACGGCGCTGATAGAAGCGGAACGCATCAAGATTATCATTGGAGGTACGCACCAGCAGGCGCGGCATGCCCAGTTCAAGCGCGGTATCGACAACAGCATCAAGAAGGATCGTACCAACACCACCCCAGCGCTGAAGGGAATCCAGCGTTAGAATTTCCCATTCATGGGCTCGCTTAATCAAAGTTACAGCACCAACAAGGCGTCCGTCTTGGAAAGCAAGAAAGCCGGGAAGCTGAGAGGCGTCGATCATTTCCCCTTCAATGAGGATGTCCGGACTTGTCCAACGGCGAACAAGAAGTTCAGTCAGAAGCTCCCTGTCTTCATCACCAATGGTTTTTACAACAACAGACATATTTCTCCTTGGCCTCGCTTAGGGCCTAGCTGACTTTATTTTTATATACCCTTGTCTGCCAAGGGGTTCGTTCCTGCCACCCTACCTGCTGAAGCTCCGGTGTGTCGGACTCAACAGTGGGGTAACCCAGACAAAGATACGCCACGAATGACCAATTGTCAGGAACTTGAATGAGGGACTGTAGTTTATCCGGATGCAGTATGGACACCCAACCAAGCCCTACGCCCCGTGTTCTTGCTGCAAGCCAGAGCGTGTGAATGGCAGAAACCACTGAATAGCGCAGCGTTTCCGGCATGGTCTGCCGTCCCAATCCACGCCCCTGTGCGGGCGCTTCATCACAGTAAACAGCAATGTGGACAGGCGCATCATCCAAGCCTGAAAGTTTCAGGTTTGCGTAAAGTGCTGCCTTATCGCCCTTGTAACCGTTTAGCGCTTCTGAGTTCGCACACTTGAAGTCCTCATAGATTGCCGAGCGCAGGGAAGGCTCTTCAATCATCACAAAACGCCAAGGCTGGCTGTTGCCAACTGAGGGAGATAGATCCGTAAGGGCGAGCAATTCCTCAACCAGCTCAGAAGGAAGAGGGTCGCGCTTGAAGTGGCGCACATCACGGCGCCACTGCAACAGCTTTACAAACTCCTGCCCGAATGCGTCATCAAACGCAGGTCCCGGTGTCTGGTTGCCCTTATCGCTCAATGGCCATCAAACTCCACAAGGGTGCGGACAGGAACACCAAGCGCTTCAATCTTCTTCCGTCCTTCAAGAACAGGCAGATCAACGATAAAGCACGCAGCAACGATATCAGCACCTGCTGCACGCAAAAGCTTAACAGCTGCCTCTGCGGTTCCGCCCGTTGCAATCAGATCGTCTACGAGGATTACTTTCTCGCCCGGCTTAACCGCATCAACGTGGATTTCGATGGTATCAGTGCCGTATTCCAGCGCGTATTCCATCTCCATGGTCTGGAACGGAAGCTTGCCCTTTTTGCGAACTGGCAGGAAACCTGCGGAAAGCTGATGAGCAACCGCACCGCCTAGAATAAACCCGCGCGCTTCAATACCGGCCACCTGATCAATCTTGGAACCTGCCCACGGCTGAACAAGCGCATCAACCGCACGGCGGAATGCCCGCGCATCACCGAGCAATGTAGTGATATCGCGGAAGATGATACCTTCCTTAGGATAGTCTGGAATGCTGCGAATGGAGCGTTCGAGCTCTTCAGCAATTGTTCCGGTAGGCACGGGTCAATTTCCTTTAAATCTGGGTCTGTAACTTTGGCGGTTCTATTTCAGAACTCTGCCTGCCACAGCATCAAGTTTCGCCACAAGGGCGGGATCGCGCTTTTCCTCAGCTGTCATAATTGCAAAGTCCAGCGCATTGTTAGAACCGATCGGGCATGGCTCATGCTCACGCGGAAAACGCTTGGCAACATTGAGAACCAATCGCTGCGCGTTGCTGACGTTGTCATGCAGAACCTTGATAATGCTATTCACATCGACCATGCCATGATCTGGGTGCCAACTGTCATAATCGGTAACCATGGCAACAGTGCAGTAGCTCATCTCTGCTTCACGAGCGAGTTTTGCTTCCGGCATATTCGTCATACCGATCACATCACAGCCCCATTGCCGATAAAGCTTACTCTCCGCGATAGAGGAAAACTGCGGCCCCTCCATTGCAAGATAGGTCCCGCCCCTGCTGTAGGTTAGCGCTTCGTCCTGACAGGCTGCTTCCACAATATCCAGTAGCTTGGGAGAAACAGGCTCGGCAACGGAGACATGAGTCACACACCCCTTGCCAAAGAAGCTCTTAGGCCGGGCAAAGGTGCGATCGATAAACTGGTCCACCAGCACGAACGTTCCCGGTGCGTATTCCTCTTTCAAGGAACCACATGCACTCACGGAGACCAGATCCGTAACCCCTGCGCGTTTTAGAATATCTATGTTGGCCCGGTAATTAATGTCAGAGGGCGCAAACACATGCCCGCGACCATGGCGAGGTAGGAAGACAGCCTTCAAGCCATCAACTTCGCCAATAAAAAGCTCATCAGAGGGCTCTCCCCAAGGGCTTTCAATCTTCTCCCAACGACCGTTTTCAATCCCCGGCAGATTATAGAGGCCCGAGCCTCCAATAAACCCAAGAACAGATTCCATGGAATTCTCCCGTGCCACTTAACCGTGAAAGAATGGGCTTAGATTCGGGCAAAATACAAGGCTGTAGTTTTTGTTTAGTCAGCGTAACGATCTGGTAGCCGGCTGACACGCGCCCAAAGAAAAACCGCCGGTAAGATACCGGCGGTTCATCAATTCGATTAGCTGCTCTTAGTGCTCTACGTTGCGCCAGATTTTGCGCTTAGTGAAGTAAAGCAGAGAAGCGAACAGTACGAGGAAGAGCATTACCCCCAGACCAAGGCTCTTGCGCTGGTCCAGCTTCGGCTCTGCGGTCCACATAAGGAATGCGGAAACATCGCGTGCGTACTGATCAACAGTCATAGGCGTACCGTCGGTGTACTCAACAATCTCTTCAGACAGTGGCGGAGCCATTGAAAGAGCCGTGCCACCTACATAGCCGGTGTTGTAGTACTGACCGTCAGCCACTTCCACACCCTCAGGCGCTTCGTGGTAGCCGGTGAGAAGGCCATACAGGTAATCAGGACCGTTTTCCTGATACTGCGTAAACACATCAACGACGAACAGCGGGAAGCCACGCTTAACCGCACGCGCTTTTGCCATCAAAGACAGGTCTGGCGGATACGAACCGTTGTTGGACGCACGAGCTGCCTGCTCGTTCGCAAAAGGAGACGGGAACAAGTCGAAAGGTTTACCCTCACGCTCGAACATCTCGCCTTCGGAGTCCGGACCGTCAACGATGAAGTATTCCTTGGCCAGAGCCTTAACTTCATCCTCGGAGAAACCAGGACCGCCTTCTTCGGAAAGGTTGCGGAACGCTACATACTTCAGGCCGTGACAAGAGGCACAAACCTCTTTGTAGACCTGAAAGCCGCGCTGAAGCTGCTGCTTGTCGTACTGGCCAAATGGACCGCTGAACGACCACTGCTGACGCTCAACTACCGGACCATCGCCAGCTGCCAGAGCTGCTGGTGCTGCAAGAGCAACACCGGCAACAACAGCCAAAGCACGGGCGCTATTGGTAAGAAGATTTTTCATAAGTCTATCCCCCTATCGCCCTTAAGCAGCTGCTTCGCTGGACTTGCCAACAGTGCTGTCTGCAGCTGGCTTACCCAGAACGGAGTCGTTGATGGAATCTGGCAGCGCCTTTGGCTTTTCAATAAAGCCGAGCAATGGCAGCACGATCAGGAAGTGCGCGAAGTAGAGCACTGTGAACAGCTGAGCCAGAGCCACGTAAGGCTGTTCTGCAGGCATAGCACCCAGCCAGCCGAGCATCACGCAAGTGAAGCCGAAGAACCAGAAAGCAATGCGATACAGAGGACGGAATGTTGCCGAACGCACCTTGGAAGTATCGAGCCATGGCAGCACGAACAGTACCGCAATCGCACCGAACATCGCCAGAACACCACCGAGCTTGGAAGGAATTGGACCAATATCGAAGGTGATCGCACGCAGGATCGCGTAGAACGGCAGGAAGTACCATTCAGGAACGATGTGCGCAGGCGTTACCAGCGGGTTCGCTTCAATATAGTTATCAGCGTGACCGAGGTAGTTTGGCAGATAGAATACGAACCAAGAGAAGAAGATCATGAACACGACGATCGCGAGCAGATCCTTCATGGTGTAGTAAGGGTGGAAAGGAACAGTGTCCTTTTCGCTCTTAACATCAACGCCAGTCGGGTTGTTGTTGCCAGTGGTGTGGAATGCCCAGATGTGCAGGATCACAATACCAACAAGAACAAACGGCAGCAGATAGTGCAGCGAGAAGAAGCGGTTCAAAGTTGGGTTACCAACGGCGAAGCCACCCCACAGCCACTGAACAACGCTCTCACCAACAATCGGGATAGCGGAGAACAGGTTCGTGATAACGGTTGCACCCCACAAGGACATCTGACCCCAAGGCAATACGTAGCCCATGAAGGCAGTCGCCATCATGATGAGGAAGATCAGAACACCCAAAATCCAGGAGATTTCACGAGGAGCCTTGTAAGACCCGTAGTAAAGACCGCGGAAGATATGAATATAAACGGCAATAAAGAACATGGATGCGCCGTTCGCATGCAAGTAGCGAATAAGCCAACCATAGTTCACGTTGCGCATGATGTGCTCTACAGACGCAAACGCAAGCGTTTCATGCGGGGTGTAGTGCATCACCAGTACGATGCCGGTAACGATCTGGGTTACCAGCACAAAGAATGCAATACCGCCGAAGGTCCACCAGTAATTGAGGTTCTTCGGGGTAGGAAAATCGACAAAGCTGCCACGAACGAGTGAAATCACCGGCAAACGGCTTTCTAGCCATTTGGCAGGAGCACTCTGCGGCACATATTTAGTATGACCAGCCATTGCTGCCTCCTGAACTCGTCCCGTTACCCGATCAAGATTGTTTCATCGTCGGTGAATTTGAACGGCGGAATGAGCATGTTTTCCGGTGCTGGGCCACTGCGGATACGGCCTGCCGTATCGTAGTGGGAGCCGTGACATGGGCAGAACCAGCCGCCAAAATCACCTGCTTCGCCGAGAGGCACACAGCCCAGATGGGTGCAGATGCCGATCATCACCAACCATGGCTCCTTACCTTCGGCGGAGCGGTTTGGATCAGTCGCCTGCGCATCCTCTGGCAGGTTTGCGTTGCGTGCATTGCGGTCTGGAAGATCATCGATAGCAACGGAAGTTGCCTCGGCAATTTCCTTGTCTGTACGATGACGAACAAAGACCGGCTTGCCACGCCACATAACGGTAATGGACTGACCTTCTTCAACTGCAGAGACATCCACTTCAATGGAAGCCAGCGCAAGCGCAGAAGCATCAGGATTCATTTGGTGAATAAAGGGCCACACCAGTGCCCCAGTGCCCACAACACCCACAGCGCCGGTCGCGATGTAAAGGAAATCGCGGCGGGTTGGTTCAGCCGTGTTCGTTTGTTCCAAGGTCGCGTCCTCTCGAAACATTTCTACCCCACCTTGCACGGCCCCGAACGCCCCCGGGTTGAATACCCCCCTGCACGGTGTGGATCAGGTTGAGTGGTACGTAGAATACGCACCATGATTATCCCGAGTTTACTGCCACCAATGGTCGCAGTTGTCTAGGGAACAGTGCGTATAAAGGACTTATTGTCGCAGCTAAACTGGGAATAAAACGATTTTCGTGGATTTAGAGGCACTCTAAGAAGGGCTTCTCGCAGCGTTAACCCATTGAAATTTATAATAAGAGTGGATATCCGACTTATCCTTTAGACTAAGACGAAGCCGGATATCCGTTGATTCTTATTGCGCTGCAGGAAGCGCAACTTGCGTCAAAAAGCCGCCAGATTGACGTTCCCAGAGGCTGGCGTACAACCCGCCATGCGCGAGTAGGTCATCATGAGTACCGACCTCAATGATGCGCCCCTCGTCCATCACCACAAGGCGATCCATGGCTGCAATCGTCGACAACCTATGGGCGATGGCGATAACGGTCTTGCCGTCCATAAGCTCGTTCAAGCTCTCCTGAATTGCCGCTTCAACTTCCGAATCCAGAGCAGAGGTTGCCTCGTCTAGAACGAGGATCGGAGCATCCTTCAGCAACACACGGGCAATAGCGATACGCTGACGCTGGCCGCCCGAAAGCTTGACGCCTCGCTCGCCAACCATAGTCTTCAGACCCTTGCGGCCATCTTGATCCTCAAGCCCCTCAACGAAGGATTCTGCGTGGGCGCGGCGAACCGCTTCCATCAACTGTTCCTCTGTCGCGCCGTCGCTACCGTAAAGAATATTCTCTTCGATTGAACGGTGCAGCAAAGAGGTATCCTGACTGACCACCCCGATATGCGCACGCAAACTTTCCTGCGTGACATTAGAGATGTCCTGTCCGTCGATGGTGATCTTGCCGCCTTCCAGATCATAGAAGCGCAGTAGCAGGTTCATAAGCGTGGACTTACCCGCACCAGAACGACCAACAACGCCGATCTTCTCACCGGCCTTGATAGCCAGTGACAGGTCCTCAAGCACGCCGCTTTCCTTGCCATAATGGAAGCGGACATGATCGAAGGAGATCGCAGCATCCTTCACCACCAGCTCTTTAGCCTCTGGCGCATCAACAACCTCACGCGGCTTGGACATCATTTTTAGACCGTCCTGAACCGTACCGACGTTTTCAAACAGGCCAGCAACTTCCCACATGATCCAGTGGCTCATGCCCTGAAGGCGGAACACAAGGCCAATCGCAATTGCGATGTCGCCTGTGCTCACCATGGAGCGCTGCCACAGCAGGATAGAGGTCAGTGCAATGCTAAAGAGCAGCAGGTGGTTGATGGTGGTGAGGCACATATTGAGAAGTGTCACCAAACGCATCTGCCGGTAGACCGGATCCATGAAGGACTTCATGGAATCCCGCGCATAGTTCTCTTCCCTCTCGGCGTGAGAGAACAGCTTTACCGTGGTAATGTTGGTGTACGCATCAACGACCTTACCGGTCATATCCGAGCGCTTGTCGGCCTGCTCCTTGGAAACTTCCTTCAGCTTCGGAACGAAGAACGAAAGCACGCTAATATAGGCAACCAGCCACACCACCATTGGCATAGCCAGCTTCCAATCCGCAGCAAAAACAAGCACGACAGCCGCAGTGAAGTAGATAGCTACATAGACGAAGATATCGACAATGCGCGTTACAACTTCACGAACAGCAATAGAAGTCTGCATCAGCTTTGTAGCGATGCGGCCAGCAAACTCGTTTTGATAAAACTGCATGGACTGGCGCAGCAAATATCTATGCCCGCGCCAACGGATAATCATCGGAAAATTGCCGAGAATACCCTGATGGAAGATCATTTCCCAAGTGAAGCTGATGATCGGATAGATCACCAGAACCACAGCGGCCATCCAAAGCAGATATTGCCAGTTATCAGCAAAGAAGGTCTGCGGGTCTTCAGTTCCAAGCCAATTCACCAGATCGCCCATGAAGGCAAACAGCGACACTTCCAAAATAGCGATCACCGCACCCATAAGGGATGTGATCAGCAAAATAGGCGCCAACGGACGAGCGTAGTACCAGATAAAACTCCAGAACGTGTCCGGAGGCGAGACTATTGGCTCCTTCTTGAAAGGATCGACCAATCTCTCAAAAAAACCAAACATTTCCGGGATCCTTTATTCTCCAAAACCATAGGAGCTGAGGGAAGACCTTGCGCGTCTTCCCTCTGTTTTATTATCGAAACCGCTCATCTTCTTCTCTCGGCAGAGGTTTGCGAGGCTCAGGTGCCAAAAGCCCCCATATGAGGCAGGCAACGCTAACACCAACAATGCCGGAGCCAACCAGAGCATACTTCAGGTTCTGGCGGAAGACTTCTCCGCTTTCAGCTCCTGATACGGTCTGAACCTCTTGCAAAGACATAATCGCCAGATAGAGGCTGTAACCATAACCAGCAAGCGTAATTACAAGGCTGATTAGCAGGAAGATACCGATTTCAAACGCAAGCAACTTCCAATCCATACTGGAAGACTGCATAGGGTTTAAGGCTGGGCTTTTCGCACGCCGGGATAGAATAGCCGGCGCGAGATAGGCCCACGTAAATTCGTGGATCGCCATAACGAACTCCTAAAAAGTCGAGTCGTCGGCAGCCTTACGCACCTTGCCATAACCGAGGCACGGGGTCTGCCGGGTATAAATTTTCTGTAGTCTGGAAAAAGTTGGGTCGGTCTAGTCGCGTACACCAAGTACCGGCTTCAAGCCGGTAGGGGCGCAGATGGTTGGCAATGAGCAGCCAAACATGGAAGCGGCATAACCGGTGACAACAAATGTCAGGTGTTCATTGGAATGAAACATCAACCGCTCCCTTAAATAGTAAACCAAAACCCGGCTAGCCTAGAAATGCCAGCCATTCAAGAAGTGTTCCCGTTACGTGAGAACGAGAGAGGTTATACCCACCATAAGTAGAGATGCCTAGCCCCAAAATTCGAGAAAAATCAGAAAAAGCCTCTCGTGTCATATCGGCAACACATTATCGATAGCGCTTCTCAACGATACAGACACTCGGCTGTTTCATTGCTTTTACCATGCGGTTCAAACTGATATGACCATGCAAACAACTTCATGCAGCTTAGGTCTTCATGCCAGATATTGCTCTCTACCAGCCTGACATTCCCCAAAACACCGGCACGATTCTTCGCCTTGCCGCTTGTATGGACGTGAGTGTTCACCTTATTGAACCTGCAGGTTTTCCCCTTTCTGACCATGCCCTGAAACGTGCAGGCATGGACTATATCGAACGCGCCAAACTGGTACGCCACATTAGCTGGGATGCCTTTAAGCAGTGGCGTGAAGAACAAAACCGCCGCCTTCTGCTTCTCTCCACAAAGGCTGACCACACCTACACAGAGTTCCAGTACAAGGCAGATGACATCCTGCTCATGGGCCGTGAAAGCTCTGGCGTGCCGCAAGATGTACACGATTATGCGGATAATCGTTTGATCATCCCGATGAAAAACGGAATGCGCTCCCTAAATATAGCTGTATCAACCGGTATGGTTCTGGGTGAAGCCCTGAGACAAACAGGTGGCTTCTAGGGAGCTATCCGACAAAAGCATTTATAGGAATTTCAACGCTCCTGCCGTATTCCTCGGTAGAAATGCGTTTTAATAGAATGGCAGGTTCAACGAAATGAGCGAGCGCGGCGGTCCAGTCCCACACGACATCGAAGAGAAAAAACCAATCGCAACAAAGTGGTTTGCCGAACTTCGGGACCGCATTTGCGATGAGTTCGAACGTATTGAGGACGAGGTCGGCGAGCAGGCAGGCCCGTTAAGCGAAATGCCTGCAGGCCGCTTTGTTCGCACGCCATGGGAGCGCACTGACCACAGCGGCGCTAAAGGCGGCGGCGGCGTGATGTCTATGATGCATGGCCGCGTGTTCGAAAAAGTCGGCGTTCACGTCTCTACCGTTCATGGGGAGTTTTCGCCAGAGTTTCGCGGTCAAATCCCCGGCGCTAATGAAGACCCGCGTTTTTGGGCATCTGGCATCTCGCTCATCGCGCACATGCACAACCCCAATGTTCCTGCTGTTCACATGAACACCCGCATGGTGGTCACCACACGCCAGTGGTTTGGCGGCGGTGCAGACCTGACACCTGTTCTAGATGCGCGCCGAAATGAGGATGACGCTGACAGCATCAACTTCCACGCCGCTATGAAGAAGGCGTGTGAAGGGCATAAGGGCGCAGACTACGAGCACTACAAAAAATGGTGCGACGAGTACTTCTTCCTGAAGCACCGCAACGAGGCGCGCGGCATTGGCGGTATTTTCTACGACTACCACAACAGCGGCGACTGGGATGCAGACCTTGCCTTCACCAAATCGGTTGGCCTCGGCTTCCTTGATATCTACCCGCAGCTTGTGCGTGCCAACTTCCTGAAAGGTTGGACGGAGGCACAGCGCGAAGAGCAGCTCATCCGCCGTGGTAGATATGTAGAATACAACCTGCTCTACGACCGTGGCACCATCTTCGGCCTTAAGACAGGCGGCAACGTTGCCTCTATCCTGTCCTCCATGCCTCCAGTGGTGAAGTGGCCGTAATAACAGCGGCCTATCCGTTATTTACATGCGTTTGCTAGACCCCGGATCAAGTCCGGGGTGACGGTTCGCTGTGCCCTTCGGAGCTCCCTATAGCTGCTAGCACTCCGCCCGTCATACCGGACAAACGTAGTGCGAAGAGCTGCTCATTCTCCGTGGCGG